>DAITAC010000008.1:0-78915 GCA_036824465.1 Burkholderiaceae bacterium | reverse complement strand
CGGGTGTGTAGAGGACTTGCACCTCCAAGTGAGTGCGCCCTGCCGGGCGCACCAACAAAACGGCCCGCCGAAGCGGGCCGTCCGAATTTCCTGGATCGAAGTCTGTTGGACTCACAACCCGGCGGCTGATTCGCGGAGGCAGAGCTAGGAGCGCGCGCGCAGACAGTACACAGAGGTACGGCAAGCGCGCGCGACGCCGCTATGCGCCGCGAGCAGACGTCGGCGCTACATGTCCATGCCGCCCATGCCGCCCATCCCACCCATGCCGCCCGGCATTCCACCGCCGCCGGCAGGCTTGTCTTCCACCAGTTCGGCCACCATGGCATCGGTGGTCAGCATCAGGCCGGCAACCGACGAGGCGTTCTGCAGCGCGGTGCGCGTGACCTTGGTCGGATCGAGCACGCCCATTTCGACCATGTCGCCATAGCCGTGCGTCTGCGCGTTGTAGCCGAAGTTGCCCTTGCCTTCCGCGACCTTATTAACGACCACGCTCGGCTCGTCGCCCGAGTTCTCGACGATCTGGCGCAGAGGCTCTTCCAACGCGCGCAGCACGATCTTGATGCCCGCGTCCTGGTCGGCGTTGTCGCCTTTCAGTTTAGAAATCGCCTGCTTGGCACGGATCAGTGCCACGCCGCCACCGGCAACGATGCCCTCTTCGACGGCCGCACGCGTGGCGTGCAGCGCGTCTTCGACGCGGGCTTTCTTCTCCTTCATCTCGACTTCGGTCGCCGCGCCGACCTTGATCAGCGCCACACCGCCGGCAAGCTTGGCCACGCGCTCCTGCAGTTTTTCCTTGTCGTAGTCGCTGGTGGCTTCCTCGATCTGGGCGCGAACCGCCTTGACTCGCGCTTCGATGTTCTTGGTGTCCCCGCTGCCGTCGATGATCGTCGTGTTCTCTTTCGCGATCTCGATCTTCTTGGCCTGGCCCAGGTCATGCAGCGTGGTCTTCTCGAGCGTCATGCCGGTCTCTTCCGCGATCACGGTGCCGCCGGTCAGGATCGCGATGTCTTCCAGCATCGCCTTGCGGCGGTCGCCGAAGCCCGGCGCCTTGACCGCGCAGGTCTTCAGAATGCCGCGGATGTTGTTCACGACCAGGGTGGCGAGTGCTTCGCCTTCAACTTCCTCGGCGACGATCAGCAGCGGGCGGCCGGCCTTGGCCACCTGCTCGAGGATCGGCAGCAGGTCACGGATATTGGAGACCTTCTTGTCGTGCAGCAGCACGTAGGGATTCTCCAGAATCGCGATCTGCTTCTCGGGGTTGTTGATGAAGTACGGCGACAGATAGCCGCGGTCGAACTGCATTCCCTCGACAATATCGAGTTCGTTCTCGAGCGCCTTGCCGTCCTCGACGGTGATCACGCCTTCCTTGCCGACCTTGTCCATCGCCTTGGCGATGATGTCGCCGATGTTCTCGTCGGCGTTGGCGGAAATCGCGCCGACCTGCGCGATCTCCTTGCTGGTCGTGCAGGGTTTGCTGATCTTTTTCAGTTCTTCGACGGCGGCGAGCACAGCCTTGTCGATGCCGCGCTTCAGGTCCATCGGGTTCATGCCGGCGGCGACGTACTTCATGCCCTCGGCAACAATCGACTGCGCCAGAACGGTGGCCGTCGTGGTGCCGTCTCCCGCAGCGTCAGAGGTCTTGGAGGCCACCTCTTTGACCATCTGCGCGCCCATGTTCTCGAACTTGTCTTTCAGTTCGATTTCCTTGGCAACCGACACACCGTCCTTGGTGACGGTCGGGGCGCCGAACGAGCGCTCCAAAACAACGTTTCGGCCTTTCGGGCCGAGAGTCACTTTCACCGCGTTGGCGAGGATGTTCACGCCACGCACCATGCGATGACGCGCGTCATCGCCGAAGAAAACTTGCTTAGAAGCCATAATGGTCTCCGATCAAAAAAGTTGAAGTCGCCGGTCGCGGCTGGCGCCCGACCCTTTGCCGGTATCGCCCTTAAGCGACCACTCCCATCAAGTCTTCCTCGCGCATAACGAGGAGTTCTTCGCCTTCGACCTTGACGGTCTGGCCGGAGTACTTGCCGAACAGCACCTTGTCGCCGACCTTCACGTCGATCGGAATCAGCTTGCCGTTGTCGTCACGCTTGCCGGGACCGACGGCAATGATTTCGCCCTGATCCGGCTTTTCAGCCGCGGTGTCGGGAATCACGATCCCCGACGCGGTCTTGCGTTCCTGATCCAGACGCTTGACGATCACCCGATCGTGCAATGGACGGATTTTCATAAGTTCTCCTTTAGAAACAATCTTCTCGGCAATCGAGAGAGAAAAGGGGGTGGTAAGAAACTCTAGATGTGAAAAGGCGGCAAGCCCTCATTAGCACTCACCGCTTTCGAGTGCTAATAATAGGGGTAACCGCGACCAAGTTCAAGTCCCGGGGCTCCCGGACCGGTCCCGTATGTCCGGGCGGCTGACCACGGACGCATCGTTCGAGCGAAAGCCATGCGGCCCGTCTCTTCCAGTAAGCGGAACGGGTTAATGGCCTCGTGGGATTCCGGAGAACGCCGCAATGCGCTACTAATGGCTCGCGCGCGAAGGGTCGTCGGAGGTTCCGATGGACCCGTATTCGCATTGCCGGTCGGACACGAATCGACGCATGAGTTTCAGCCTGCCTTTCCTTCGCAGTGGTGCCAAACCGGGCCAGGCGCGCAAATCCGACGACTACGTTCATTCCGTCCTGGGCTTCACCAAGCTCGACCTTCCGACCGTCGAGATCTACGAGACCGCAGTCAAACTGCCGCCGGGGACGAACCCGCTGATCGCCCACGGCGAGCTCGCCGCCGTGTTCGGTCATCGTGCCGGCGAGGGGCACTTCCTGTTCCGAGCTGACAGCACCATCGATGGCCGCTACTGGGTGCAATCCACCAAGCCATGGACCCGCTGGCCTGAGCACGCGATCAGCGCCTTGGAACCAAAGCGGACGTTGATCCAGATGGCGCCGGGATTGATGTACCGATTCACGTTGCCCGTATGCGCTGGTCGGGCCCGGCTGGAAGGTACGGAAAAAGAAGTGGAGCCCTTCCGGACCAAGGACGAAGTGGAAATCTGGTTCAAGGGAACGGCCGAGCGGTTTGGTTTGCGTTTGCTGATGGCAGACGTGTCGATGACGGCGCTCCGGTTCGAGCACCTCGGCAGCCGCATCCGCATTGACTACGCGGTGATCGAAGGCGCGCTTGAGGTGTTGAACCCCGATCCTTTCCGCACCCGAATTCTGCGTGGCTTTGGCCACCATCGGCGCGCAGGCCTCGGCATGATTCAGGTTTCTTCCGCTTGACCGCCCTGAATCGGGCTCAGGCCTTGATCTTCATCGCGATGGCCCCAGTTAGATATGGGTTCCAACATGATTGACACGACGCAAAAGACGTTTTCCCGCGATGTCATCGAAGCATCCCAGCGCACGCCCGTGCTCGTGGATTTCTGGGCGCCGTGGTGCGGGCCGTGCCGCGTGCTGGGCCCGATGCTGGAGAAACTCGAGACGGAGTACGTTGGCCGGCTGCGTCTGGTCAAGATCAACAGTGACGACAGCCCGGACCTTGCGGCGCAGTTTGCGGTTCGCAGCATTCCGCATGTCGTCGCGTTCGTCGACGGGCGACCCATCGACTCCTTTGTCGGCGTATTGCCCGAGAGCCAGTTGCGCGCGTTCATCGAGCGATTGCTGCCGAACCCCAGCGAACTCGAGCGGCGCAAGGCGGCGCGGCTCCTCGCGGCTGGCGACATTCAAGGTGCCGCAGCCGCGCTTCGCGCGGCGGTTGCACTTTCGTCAGACAACGATGCGGCCCGCCTTGATCTGGCCGCATTGCTGATGGACAACCTGAGCATGCTCGGCGGACCGTCCGCGATCGATGAAGCGGGCAAGTTGCTGGCGGCCGCATCGAAGTCAGCGCGCAGCGAATCGCCGTGGTTGGCGTTGAACACCAAACTTGAGAGCCTCCGTCGGGCGGCCAGTCTTCCGCCTGCCGAGACGCTGCGGGCGCGAATTGACGCAAGCCCGGGCGACCTGCAGGCGCGGCTCGACCTCGCAAACCTGCACATTGCGAAGCGGGAATTCGAGTCCGCTCTTGAACAACTGCTCGCCATCGTCGAACGCGATCGCGGCTTCGACAATGACGCGGCCCGCAGGACCATGCTGTCCGTTTTCGATCTCGCAGCCGACCAGCCGCAACTGGTCGCCGCCTTCCGCCGCCGCCTGTCCTCCGCGCTCAATCGCTGAGTCGCGCCACATGCCGCATGTCGCGGCTAAGCTACGTGCTGTGCAAGTCGTAGAGATGTCGGCGCGATGGATTTGAAGTGGATCCGGTTCAGGAGCTGCGCCCTCGCTCTCGCGCTCATCCTGACCTCACTCGCGCCCGCCGCAGCGAACGCGCAAACGCCTAAGGCGGCGAATCAGCCGATTCCGGAGATCATCGCTGCCGCACTTCGTAATGCCGCGATACCGCCGTCCGCGTCGGCAATCGTCGTGCAACCGGTTTCAGGCAGCGGCGTCTCGATCGCCGCCAACGAATCGGTGCCGATGAATCCGGCGTCGACGATGAAACTCGTGACCACGTATGCAGCGCTTAACCTGCTTGGCCCGTCATACACCTGGCGCACCGAAGCTTTTGTGACGGGCGCGTTGCGCAAGGACGTGCTTGAAGGAGATCTTGTCATTCGCGGCGGTGGCGACCCCAAACTGGTGATCGAGAACTTCTGGCTTCTTGTCAATCGAATCCGCACCTATGGCGTTCGCGAGATACGCGGCGACGTGGTGCTCGACAAGTCAGCGTTTGAGCCGCTCGAACACGACCCGGGACTGTTCGATGGTGAGGTGACCCGCCCTTACAACGCCGGGCCCGATGCGCTGCTGTTGAACTTCAAGGCACTCATGTTCGGTTTCGTACCCGATCCCGAAGCTCGAACCGTCCGTGTCCTTGCCACCCCCATGCTTGCCGGGTTGAAGCCACCCATTGCGGTGCGCGGCATCGAAGGCAGTTGCGGCGACTGGCGCGGCCGGCTGCAGGCCGATTTCGCCGACCCGATGGCGCCGGTATTCCGCGGCGGCTATCCGCTGTCGTGCGGTGAGAAGACGTGGCCTATCAGCGTGCTCGGGCACACGCAGTACTTCGGCGCGGCGTTTCGTGCCCTGTGGAACGGGATGGGTGGCGAGTGGACCGGCAACGTGCGCGAAGGCGTTGTTCCCGCGGACGCGCGCCGCATCGCAGTGCACGAGTCCATTGCGCTGGCCGAAGTCATCCGCGACATCAATAAGTTCAGCAACAACGTGATGGCGCGGCAGCTCTTTCTGACGATCGGCGCCGAAACGAGCCGTCAGCCGGGTAGCACCGACCGCGCCGCGCGCGCGGTGCGCGCCTGGCTTTCAAGTCATGGCCTGGAAATGTCAGAACTCGTCCTGGAGAACGGCGCCGGGCTGTCGCGCGTCGAGAGGATCTCGGCCGCTAACCTCGCGCGCATGCTGGCGCACGCCTATTCCGGTCCGCTGATGCCGGAATTCATGTCTTCGCTGCCCTTGGTCGGCGTGGACGGCACGATGAAGAAGCGCAACGGTGCGTCTGGCAGTGCCCACATCAAGACCGGCTTGCTGGCCGATGTGCGCGCAATCGCAGGCTACGTGCTTGCCGCCAGCGGCCGCCGCTATGTCGTCGTCGCCATCATCAATCACGCCAACGCGCGCGATGCGCAGCCCGCGCACGATGCGCTGCTGCAGTGGGTGTATCAGAACGGTTGACCGGCGCTCGCCTACGGATACTTGACCGAACACCCGTATGGGGCTGTGGCGGCGAGCGACACGGACTTGCCGCTGCGAAGTTCTTCGAATGCCTGCGCCACGTAGTTTCTCGCCGTCTTCACGTCGGCCGGGTTCGCGCTGCGCTTGTCATCGATCGCACCTGCATACTGCAGTTTGCCGGCCGGATCGACAATGAACATGTGTGGCGTCGTCTTGGCCCCATAGGCGCGACCAAGCGCGCCGTCCGGATCGAGCAGCGCCGTGGTCGGCGCCGCTCCCTGTTGCTTGAGCCACGTCGCTTGCTGCTCGGGTTTGAGGTACTCGGCGTGTGCGGCAGCGGTCGAATTGATCGTCAGCCAGACAACGCCTTCACTGGTAAACCGCTTCTGCAGCGCCTGCATGTTGCCGCTGCCGTAGTGCTTCTGAACGAACGGGCACGAAGGGTTGTTCCATTCGAGGACGACGAACTTGCCTCTGAAGTCGGCAAGGCTTACCCGCTTGCCGCCGACATCTGCGAGTGCGAACTCTGGGGCGGGCTGGCCAGGAAGCGCCGCGCCATGGGCCACGAGGGCGAAACACAGCATCCCCACTCCGCACAGAAAGACTCTCAGCATCGTCTTCTCCCTGAAGGTCGCCGTTCAAAGTCGGCGCAAGGCATCCAGCACCGTTCGCTCGGTCAGCAATTCGGGCAGGACCTGGGCCTGACCCCGCTGGTCATAGACCACGTACAACGGCACCCCGTTGCGCTCGAACCGCGCAAGCTCACGTGTGATGGCGTCGTCGCGATTGGTCCAGTCGGCGCGCAGCATCACGACGGCCTTGCGCGCAAACGCATCTGCCACAACGCGCGAATTCAGCACCAGTTGCTTGTTGGCCTGGCAGGTGACGCACCACGCCGCGGTGAAGTCGACGAACACTGGCTTGCCAGCGGCGAGTTGTTTCTGCTGCTCGGCCGGACTCCAGGGCTGCCAACCGCTTTTCGCGTCGACGATGGTCGATGTGCCCGCGCGCATCGCGTCCGTGCCAGTGGCCGCGATCACCGCGTATAGCGCAAGGCCGGCGGCTCCAATTGCGACCCAGCGCCACACGCGTGTTCCACGCTGCGCCAGTCCAAGTGCCCATACCGCGAGCGCGATCAGCACCAGCGCTGCCAGAATCAAGGCCAACGCATTGACGTTCACCTGCTGCGCCAGCACCCAAAGCAGCCACACGCAGGTCGCGAACATCGGGAACGCCATGACCTGCTTGAAGCGCAGCATCCATTCCCCCGGCCGCGGCAGCCACTTCAGCAGGCTGGGGAAGAACGTCAAGAGGAGATAAGGCAACGCCATGCCCAGGCCGAGCGCGGCGAAGACGAGCAACGCGACCGCGGCCGATTGCGTAATTGCATATCCGAGCGCGGCACCCATGAACGGCGCGGTACACGGGGCCGCCACCACGACTGCCAGCACGCCTGTGCCGAAACTGCCCGACAGACGATCGGATCGAAGGCGCTGCGCCGCGCCTGCATTGGTCAACCCCGAGCCGATACTGATCTCGAACGTACCCAGAAGGTTCAGTCCAATCACAAAGAACAACACGGTCAAACCCGCGATGACCCACGGCGTCTGCAACTGGAATCCCCAACCCAGTTGCGTTCCGCCCGCACGCAGCGCGAGCATCACTGCAGCCAGCATGATGAAACTCAGCACCACGCCGAAGGCAAAGCTGATTCCATGGGTGCGCATTGACGCGTGGCGTACGCCGCTCGCATCCTCGGCACGCTGATGCTGCATCAACGATAGAAGCTTCAACGACAACACGGGGAACACGCACGGCATCAGATTCAGGATCAACCCGCCGACCAGTGCGCCGGTGAGCGCCACCCAGAGCGTGATCGATGTACTTCGCACCGTGCCGCCGGCAGTTGTCGCAGCGTCGATGCGAGCGACTTTGCCCGGCGCAAGTGCCAGCGCGATCTCGCTGGCCCATCCACCCTGATCGGCCCGGGCCGGGCCGCCATCGGCGACCAGAACACCCTTGAGCCGCGAGAACTCGGCAGCAACCGGCTTCGCCGCAGTGAGATACACGGCGGTCCGTCCGTCTTCGACGCGCACGAGTTGCGGCGCAGCGGGCTCAATGCGTCCCTCCTGCAAAGGAAAGAACTCAAGCCTCGTCAATTCGTTTGCCGGGCGGAACGACACGCGGATACGTTCGTCTTCAATCGTCGCGTCCGCATCCGGCAGCGTCGCCCGCTGCGGCACCATCGCGCGCGTCGCGATGAATTGCGCCGCACGCCGCGATGGATTCGCCACGTCGCGCACCGTGAGGTTCAACTTCAGATCGGCACCACTCGGAATGCAGACATCACGACAGATCAGGAAATCGGCGCGCGCGGCGAACTCGATCTGACCGCCCGGCTTCAGATCCACCGGCGGCGTCAGTTGCGACAGCAGCAGCACCTCGCCGTCGTAGCCAAAGTTCATCAGCGGCCCAACCGGCAGACGCTTTGGCACCGGCCAATCGATCGGCCCGGCACTCCAGCCCGGCGGCAGCTTCCAGTTGATCCTGGTCGGCAGGCCGGAGTCGCCGGGGACCTGCCAATAGGTGTGCCATTCCGGGTCGTGCTTGATCCGCAGCGCGACCGCCAGCGGGCGGCCCGGCACAACCGCGTCCGTGGCCGCAACCAGTTCCGCTTCGGCATTGTCGGCGCGCACGGGCTGCGCCATGGTCGCGGCCGGCAACGCGAGCGCCAGTGCCAACAGGAAGTTGCGGGGGTTCATTGAGGGTTCGTCCGCGCGGCGCCCCGCAAGTTCCCGTCAGCCCGCGCCGAAAGCCGACCGCGCGGCGGCCACCGTCGCATCGATCACCGCATCATCATGCGCCGCCGATACAAATCCTGCCTCATACGCAGAGGGCGCCAGATACACGCCGCGCTCGAGCATGGCATGGAAGAAGGCGTTGAAGCGCGCCTTGTCGGTGGCCATGATCTGCGCATAGCTGGTCGGCACCGCTGCGGCAAAGTAGATTCCAAACATTCCCCCGACCGAGTCACCGCAAAACGGCACGCCCGCTGCGCGCGCCGCTCCGGCAAGCCCTTGCACCAGTTTCGCCGTCCGCCTGGTCAACTGCTCGTAGAAACCGGGCTGCTGGATCAGCTTCAGCGTCGCCATCCCACAGGCGACCGCGACCGGGTTCCCGGACAACGTGCCCGCCTGATACACGGCGCCCAGCGGCGCCAGATGCTTCATCACCTCGCGCTTGCCACCGAACGCGGCCACCGGCATCCCGCCGCCGATCACTTTGCCAAGCACCGTCAGATCCGGATCGATGCGATACAGCGCCTGTGCACCGCCGAGCCCAACGCGGAATCCGCTCATCACTTCGTCGAAGATCAGCAGTGCACCGTGTTTTGTGCACAAAGCGCGCATCGTCTTCAGGAAATCCGGTGTGGCGCGCACCAGGTTCATGTTGCCTGCGACCGGCTCGACGATCACGCACGCGAGGTCATCGCCGTGCCGCACGAACGCATCCTCAAGTTGCTGCACGTCGTTGTAGTCGAGCACGATGGTGTGCTGCGTGATTTCGGCCGGCACGCCGGCCGAACTGGGGTTGCCGAACGTCAATGCGCCCGACCCGGCCTTGACCAGCAGGCTGTCTGCGTGACCGTGATAGCAGCCTTCGAACTTGATGATCTTGCGGCGACCTCTGCCGTCACCTGCGGCGCCGCGCGCAAGGCGAATCGCACTCATCGCCGCCTCGGTTCCGGAAGATACGAGGCGCACCTGCTGCATCGATGGAACCAGCCGCAGCAGTTCTTCGGCCATCTCGACCTCAGCCTCCGTTGGCGCCCCATAGCTCAGACCGCGCGTGATTGCGGCGTGCATGGCCGCCACGACATCGGGGTGCGTATGCCCCACGATCATCGGGCCCCATGAACCGATGTAGTCGATGTAGCGCCTGCCATCGGCGTCCCAGAAGTACGGCCCCTGCGCGCGCGTGATGAAACGCGGCGTGCCGCCGACGGAACGAAACGCGCGCACGGGCGAATTGACGCCTCCGGGAATGCTGGCCTGCGCACGCTCAAACAACTGCTCGTTGCGACTCATATTGAAGCTTTCCCTGTTCGAATTTCCTGACCAATTCATGGGTGGCCGCCGCCGGATCGCGTGCCTCGTAGATGGCCGTGATCAGCGCCGCCGCGTGCGCACCGCTGGCAGCCACCGCACCGATATTGGTTTCGTCGATGCCGCCAATCGCAACCACATGCATTCTGTGGATGCGCGCCCGTGACAGCAACGCCAGCGGCGCTCGCACTGCGGCCGGTTTGGTCAGGGACGCAAAGACCGACCCGAACGCGACGTAATCGGCTTCCGCGTCGCAAGCGTGCTGCGCGCGTTCGTAGTCGTCGTAGCAGGACACGCCGATCAGCATTCGTATTCCCTCGCGCGCAAGCTGCGGACGCGGATCTGGATCGTCACGGCCGATATGGACTCCGTCTGCCAGCGAGGTGATTGCCAGATCCACGTCATCGTTGATCAAGAGACGGGCGCCATGGATCAGGGTCAACTCGCGCAATGCCCGCGCCTGGTTACGCCGCAACTCCGCACCGGCATGCTTGTGGCGATATTGCAACCAGCGCACCCCGTTGCTGAGTGCTGCGGCGGTGACTTGGAGCAGGCGTGCGGTGTCACTCCAGTCGGGCGTGAGCAGGTAGACGCCAGCGGGCTTCTCAGGTTTCGGCGTCATTCGGCTCCCCATTGTCGCCGGCCCAGAACAAGCGGTCCGGCATCGCGGCACCCATGCCAAGGCGGAACCCTGCGGCCAACGACTGGCCCAGGAATTCATGCGCCTCGCGCACCGCATCGCCGATATCGATTCCCTGCGCCAGCAGCGCTGCAATGGCGGCCGAAAGCGTGTCGCCGGCGCCGCGAAAGCGCAGGTCGACGCGGTCAATGCTTTCGTTCTGCTGCTCGCCATCCGGTCCAAACAGCGTGTTGACGTTCAGGCCCCCCGCAGTCTGCACGCCGGTCAGCAGCACGTACTCGGCGCCGCGCTCCCGCAAGCAGCGCGCGCATTCTGCCGCGCTGATGCCCTCAGCGGCATCGTCCTCGGTCTCCGTGGCTGTCGGCGCGGCCACGGCGCTCAGTCGCCGCGCCAGTTCCACATCGACGGTGAGCACGGTCGTCTGCGGCAACAGCAACTCGCACAACGCAGCCATCAGTTCGATCGCGGAGCGATTCCCTTCTTCGTCGTTGGCCGGCGCGATGAACCACGGATCGAGCACCACCGGCACATCGTCGTAGTCGGCCAGGATTTCGGCGATGGTCTGCGCGTTGTCGCTGCTGCCGATGGCGCCGATCTTGAACGCCGCCACCGGCATGTCTTCGAGCACGGCGCGCGCCTGATCATCGACCAGTTCGTCGTCAATCGGCTGCACCTCCTGGACCCGGACACTGTCCTGAACCGAAACCACGGTGACGACGACGGCGGCGTGGCAACCCATCGCCGCACAGGTGGTCGCGTCGGCGGTCAAGCCGGTGGCGCCGGTCGGATCCGAAGCCCCAAAAGTCAGCACAACGGGCGGTGCGTGGACAGCCATTTTCGGCGATACGGGAGGTACGAGCGCGCGTCGTCAAGCCCCTCAGCCGTATGTATGAAGCCGAAAGTAAGCCGTAACTGCGCAGGCCAAGTTATGATCGATTCAGCAGATGTTAGCGGACTCTCACTCGACACTTTGCCGTTATGACAATAAGCACAACGGGCGATGGGATGCGTACATGGATGTGCCTGATCTGCGGTTGGATATACGACGAGGCGGCTGGGCTGCCGGAAGAAGGCGTCGCGCCGGGTACGCGCTGGGAAGCCCTGCCGCCGAACTGGACCTGTCCCGAGTGCGGCGCACGCAAGGAAGACTTCGAAATGGTGGAGATCTGATGCTGGAGGGCTCATCCCAACGTGTTGCTGCGGTGGTGGGCCTGGCCTGCCACGAGCGCTGAAGTGGGAGACACACCATGGCGACGCAGGACTTCTCCGACATTCGCGGCCGCAAGGTGATGGTGATCGATGATTCGAACACGATCCGCCGCAGCGCCGAGATCTTTCTCACGCAGGCCGGCTGCCAGGTGATCCTGGCGCAGGACGGTTTCGAGGCGCTGGCCAAGATCACCGACCACCAGCCCAGCATCATCTTCTGCGACATCCTGATGCCACGCCTGGACGGCTACCAGACCTGCGCGCTGATCAAACGCAGTCCGCGCTACTCCAAGACCCCGGTGGTCATGCTGTCGTCCAAGGACGGGTTGTTCGACCGGGCTCGCGGCCGCATGGTCGGCTCGAGCGAGTACCTGACCAAGCCGTTCACCAAGGACAGTCTGCTGACGGCGGTCCGCCACCACGCCGCCGACTGACCCATCCACCTGACCACCAGGCGCGAGGCCACAAATGCCGATCAAGAAGGTTCTGATCGTCGATGATTCCCCCACTGAACGCTACTTCCTGACCGAAATGCTGACCAGGAACGGATTCAACGTGTCGGTCGCGGAGAACGCCGAGGAGGCGCTGATGAAGCTCAAATCGCAAACGCCCGATTTGATTCTGATGGACGTCGTCATGCCGGGCCAGAACGGCTTCCAGTTGACGCGGCAGCTGAGCAAGGACCCATCGACGCAGAACATCCCGGTGATCATGTGCACCAGCAAGAGCTTGCAGACCGATCGCATATGGGGGCTGCGGCAAGGCGCACGCGACTACGTGACCAAGCCGATAAAGGCGGACGAGTTGCTGGGAAAAATCGCCGCATTGAACCATTGAGCTGACAGCTCAATTCGGAAACCCCAAACTGGCGCTGGAACAATTCGATGCATGCCGAAAAGCAACTGGAGAAGCTGCGCGATTTTTCCTCGCAACTCGCCGAGCGACTTAAGATCGCCCCGGCCGCGGCGGGCGCGTCGTTGCGACTTGCCGTGCGCATCGGCACCAAGGCTTTCCTGGTTGAAATGGCGTCGGCGGGGGAAATCGTTCCGATGGGCGAAGTTGCCCCCGTGCCCTGGACCAAGCCGTGGTATCGCGGGCTCACCAACGTTCGCGGCCGTCTGGTCGGCGTGATCGATCTGATGCAGTTCGGCGGCGGTTCGCCGCTGACCGCCGAGCAAGGACAGCAGTTGCTGGTGATCGGTGAAGCGCTCAAAGCGAGCGCGGCGCTGATCATCACGCGCGCGTTCGGGCTGCGAAATCTGAAGGAACTGGAACGCCTCGAGACCGTTACGGACGGTTCGCGGCCTTGGGAACTCGCGCGCTATCGCGACAGTGATGGCACGATCCTGACCGAGCTTGACCTTGGACGCCTTGTTTCACTCGAGCGATTCAGCGCGGTCGGAACCTGAAAGCAGTCATCGAAAGCGCGAGCGGAGTATCGGAGATGGGCATGGCGATGGACGCAGAGATGACGCGGCATTCGAAGGACGGCGAGGGCCAGATCACCGTGCAACCGTTCCGCTACACGGAGTTTGCGCCCGCGGAGGTGGCCGGCCGTGCGCATGCGCCGATCCCGCCCAGCCCGCCGACGCAGAAGATCGATCGCCGCACGCTGGAAGCCGCGCTGTCGAGCACCTGGGGTTCGCGCATGGTCGAGCGCCTGCTGGCGTGGAAGCTGCCGATCATCGGCACCCGCCCGCTGAACACGCAGGTGCAGGTGATGCTGACGCTGATGGGTGTGTTCGCCTTTGTTTTCGCTGCGGTGCTGGCGATCGACGTGCGGCTGGCGGCGAGCAATGCCGCCCAGGCGCAGTTGTTCGGCGATACGCTTACCCACGCGCAGCGCCTCGCCAAAGCTGCACCCAAAGCCGTTGAAGGCAATGTCACTGCGCTCACGGAGTTGCGCGAAAGCCGTGACCGCGTCGCCTTGAATTTCGAAGCGCTCGCCGCATCGATTGCGACGGCGGCGACGCCGTCACTCGAGCGCGCCGCGTCCACCTGGAAGGCTTCCGAGGCGGCGGCTTCGCAGATCGTTGCGCAGGACCGCTCGCTGCGCGCGTTTGGCGACTTCCTCACCCGCCTGAACGAGGCGGCGCCAAGACTGACTCAGCTGACCGACGAAATCGCCACGCAGCGACAGCAGGCAGGTGCGCGCGACGCTCTAGCCGCTGGCCAACTCGCCACCCTCGCGCAACGCATCATGCGCTCGGCAAACGCGATGGGCTCGGGGCAGGCGATCGGCGCCGAGGCCCCTCAGGTCCTGGCGCGCGATCTGAATCAGTTTCGCGACCTCCTGCAGAGCCTGACCACGAGCATCGATGGCGAGGCTCGACCACGGCTGCAGCAGGTCGGCAAGCTTTTCGGTGATCTGCAGCCGCTGATCGCTGCCGCAAGCGGCGCGTTTTCCGCGGTGGCCGAGGCTGGCCGCGCGCAGACAGTCGTGCTGCGCGATGCCGAAACACTGCGGGCACAACTCGGCGCAGCGCAGAGCGAGGTCCAGAAGGAAGGCGGAGTGCGCGCGGTCAACTTTCTCATCATGGCCGCATTCGGTCTGGGCGTCCTGCTGGCGGCGGTTGGCCTGGTCAAGATTCTGCTGGGAGACAGCCGCAGCCGCACGCTGGAGGCCGAGTCGCGCCGTAACGAGGCGCAGAGATTCGAAGAGGCCGCGAAACGCATGAACGAACAGAACCAGGCGGCGATCCTGCGTTTGATGAACGAACTGCAGGAGGTCGCCGACGGCAACCTCACGGTGGAAGCCACGGTGAGCGAGGACATCACCGGCGCGATCGCGGACTCGGTCAACTACACGGTCGAAGAACTGCGCGGACTTGTCAGCCGGATCAACGACACCGCGGAGCAGGTCAGCAGCGCATCGACACAGGCGCGCGAGATCACCACCTCGCTGCTGACTGCCTCGGAGCAGCAGAGCCGTGAGATCAAGGACACCGGCCAGAAGGTCCTGATCATGGCCTCACAGATCAATGAAGCCTCGCGCAGTGCCGGTGAATCGGCGCGCGTGGCACGCGCGTCTCTCGATGCGGCCGAGCGTGGCCAGCGTGCCGTGTACAACCAGATCGCCGGCATGAACGAGATCCGCGAGCAGATTCAGGAGACGGCGAAACGGATCAAGCGGCTGGGCGAGTCGTCGCAGGAAATCGGCGAAATCGTCGAGCTGATTTCCGACATCACCGAGCAGACCAACGTTCTGGCTCTGAATGCCGCGATCCAGGCCGCATCCGCGGGCGAAGCCGGACGCGGTTTTTCCGTGGTGGCCGAGGAAGTGCAACGCCTTGCGGATCGGTCCGCCGAGGCGGCGAAGCAGATCGGCGCATTGATCCGCACGATCCAGACCGACACACAGGACGCGGTGACCGCGATGGAGAAGAGCACGCAGGGCGTGGTCGAAGGCACCAAGCTGTCCGACGCAGCCGGCACCTCGCTCGCAGAAATCGGACGCGTGTCGCGGCAGGTGGCGGAACTGATCGACCGTGTGGCCGGCACGACCGGCGAACAGGCGCAATCGGCCAGCGGCGTTGCCGTTTCGATTGAAAAGATCCTCGCGGTCACCGAGCAGACTTCGCAAGGTACGCGCCAGGCGGCGCAGTCGATTGGACAGCTCGCCACACTGGCGCGTGAACTGAAAGCCTCAGTCGCGCGCTTCCGCGTTTCGTAGGCAGGGAGTCGCCATGACCGAGACCCTGGATCCAAATCAGATCGCCGAAGCAGCTCCCGATGTCGCGCCACTCGCGTGGGTGCTCGGGGAAATCCGCACCGCGCTCGGCCAGGCCACGGTCGGCGTGCAGACTTTCCTGGGAACCAAGCACGACGTTGAAGCGCTGCGCGGCGCGCGTGCGCAAGTTCACCAGGCCAACGGCGCACTGCAGGTGCTCAACCTGCGTGGCGTCGTGCAGGTGCTGGACGCGGTCGAACAACTGCTGCGTCGGTGGGAAACCGAACCGCGCGAGTGCCTTCCGGCTGCGGTGCGGTCGGTCGAATCGACGCTGTCAGCGGTGGTCGCCTATCTTGAGGCCATGCTGGCAGGACGCCCCAATCAGCCAATTCGCCTTTTTCCCTACTACCGCGAGATCCTCGTGCTGTCGCAGGCGCCGCGCGTGCATGCCGCGGACCTGATATTTCCCGATCTATCGCGACGGCCAGCGTTTCACGGCGTCAGCATCCGGCCAATGACTCCGGACCAGTTGCGCGTGCGCCGCGTCCATTTTGAAGGCGGCCTGCTCGGCTTCCTGCGCAACCCGAACGATGCGGATGCGCGCGGCATGATGCGCGACGCGCTTCTTGACCTGGAGAACCTGCCGCAGCGCGGACTGGCGCGCAGCTTCTGGTGGGTCGTGCGCGGCATGATGGACGCGCTCGCCGCCGATCATCTGCCGATCGATGTTGACCTGAAGCGCGTGCTGGCGCGCCTGAATCTGCAGTTGCGGCGCGTGATCGAAGGCGGCAGCGCCGTCGCCGAGCGCCTGATGATCGACACGCTTTACTACGTCGGTCGCGCCCAGCCCGGCGAGCCGCGCGTGGCCGAGACCAAGCGGCTGTATGGACTTGACGCGCTGATCCCGCCCGACTTCGAGCGTGCGACGCTGACGTCAATCGATCCGGATCAGTTGCGCGCACTGAAGGAAGCACTGAACCAGGCGAAAGCGCACTGGAGCCCACTGGCGGGCGGACTGGCGAACGATGCGTCCACGTTCGTGCAGGAGATTCAGATTGCACGCAAAGCGGCCAGTCGCATTGGCGCACACGCCATTGACATCGTGCTTGAAACGATCGGTTCGCTGGCCGGCGATCTGGGCTCGCTGTCCGCGTCCGTGCGGGAAACACTCGGCATCGAGATTGCCTCGGCGCTGTTGTTCGTCGATCTTGGGATCGATGAATTTCCGCATACCGAGCCGCAGTTTGAGCCGCGCGCGCGCGCCGTCGCCGATCGGTTGATGGCAGCGCGCAATTCGCGGCCGCTGCCGGACCTCGGGCCGTGGCTCACCGAGCTGGCGCGCAAGGCACAGGACAAGCTCACGATGAGCACGGTCGTGGCCGAGACGCAGGCCACGCTGCGTGAAGTCGAACAGCGGCTCGATCGTTTTTTCCGGCAGCCGACCGAGCGCGCCGAACTGGCTGCCACGCCGCCGATGCTCGACCAGATCGCCGGCGTGTTGGCCCTGCTGGGTCACGACGATCCGGTGGCGGCGCTGCGCGATGCGCAGCGCACCATCGAGCACTTTGCGCAGCCAAGCACCGTCCCGAGCCAGCACGAATTCGTCCGCCTCGCCAGCAACCTGGGTGCGGTCGGATTCTTCGTCGAAACGCTGGGCCAGGAGGTGGACCGGCCGCGCGGCATGTTCCGCTGGGATGCTGACGCGGGCGTGTTCTCGGCCGATCTCGCCCTCGCGCAGATCGACGAAGGCGCCGCCGTACGCGAAGATGAGATGGGGCCGATCACCCGGATGGGAGGCTCCGCAAGTGAAAACGTCGAAACCGCCACGCGGCGTCACATCGAGCTGGCGCATGCGCTCGCCGAGCGCCTGGCCGCGGGCGACAAAGCCGCATTGCGCGAATTCGACCAGGTGCTGCCGCAACTGTCGAACGATGCTGACCTGCTCGACGACGATGCACTGAAGCAGCGTATTGCACGGGCCACCGTCCTGGTCAAGCTGCTGCATGAAGTGCGCAACGCGAACTCGGTGGCGGAACTGCAGCAGATCTTCGCGCCCCCGCCTGCCGCCGCGCCGGCGCCAACCCCGGCACCTTTGCCGGTGTCCGAAGCTGCGGCTGACGCCGAACTGCTCGGAATCTTCGTCGAAGAAGCCAATGAGGTCCTCGATACGATTGACGCGCAGCTCGAAAAGCTCGCGGCGACACCCGCCGATCAGGCAACGATGACGACCACGCGCCGCGCGTTCCACACGCTGAAGGGTTCGAGCCGAATGGTCGGACTGAAGAGCTTTGGCGAAGGCGCGTGGTCGATTGAGCAGTGTTTCAATCTATGGTTGTCGCAGGAGCGCGCCGCCACCGACGATCTGATTCAGCTCGCATCGACCGCGCGTGCACTGATGCGGCGTTGGATCAATGAAATTGGGGCCAATGCGAACGCTGCAATCGACAGCGACGCCCTGGTGCAGGCGGCCAATCGCGTGCGCGAAGGCGGCGCGTTCTCGGCAGCCGGCATTGACCTGCAACCGGCCCAGACAGCGGTGGTCGAGTCAGCCGCGGAACCAGTGGTCACCGACGAGGAAACCGAGCACTACGTCGTTGACGTGCCTGAGTTCGAGTTCGAAATCCCGGTCGCGCCCGCGCCGGCCGAAGAACCGGTCGCTGTTGCGCCCGAGCCGATTGCCGGCGACGAAATCAAGCGCATCGGCCCGATCGCGATCAGTCATGGCCTGTATTCGGTGTTCCTCAACGAATCGGACGAGTGCATCCGCACGCTGGCGCAGGACGTCTCCGAGTGGCGCTATGAACCGCAGCGGCCGGCATCTGAGCAGGCAACGCGCCGCGCGCATTCGCTGGCCGGAATCACGGCCACTGTTGGCATCGAGCCCGTACTCGAGATTGTCGATCCGTTCGATGATCTGATGCACGAACTCAGTGGCGACGCCCCGGTGCACGTGACGCTCGCGCCGTCGCAGTTCGACACGCTCGAACGAGTGATCGAGCGCATGCGCGGCATGCTGCACCAGTTTGCCGCCGGCCTCTACCCTGACGCCGCACCACTTGAAGCGGCCGCGGTCCAGGAACTACTCAGCGTCGTGCGGGCGCAGACCGCGTTGCACATGCCCGCGATCGACTCTGAAGAAGCGTTGCTTGCCGAGGAATCACTCGCGCCTGACGAGCCACTGCGAGCCGTCGAGCCGTCGAGTGCCGTGACCGAGCCGGTGGTAGAAACGCAACGACCGGTCGAGATCACCGCCTCTGAACCGCGCGTCGTCGAACCCGTTGCACCAACGAGCGGGGACGTCGCCCCGTCCTCAGAAACATCCGAACCGATTGCCGAATCGGCTGCGGCGGAAACCGCGGCCCTGCTTGGACAGATTGCATCAGCCGCGCCGCGTGAAGAGGCAAAACCAGTTGCGCCGGCAGTGCGTGATGAACTCGACGTCGACTTGCTCCCGGTATTCCTTGCCGAAGGCGGCGACCTTCTGCCAGCAATCGGCGCGCAACTGCGCGCGCTGGCGGCACGGCCGAATGATCGCGACGTGGCGCGCGGTCTGATGCGGCAGATGCACACCGTCAAAGGCAGCGCGCGCATGGCCGGCGCGATGCGACTGGGCGAAGTGGTGCATGACATGGAAACGCGCATCGAGGCATCGATGCACCTGGCCGATGTTCCGCCGCAACTGATCGAAGACCTGCACGTCGCCTACGACCGCGCGATGAGCCTGTTTGAAGGTTTGCAGTCCGGCAAAGAGGCCGCACTCGCCGCGACGCCAGCTGCGCCCGAAACAAAGCCGTTGATCGAGACGGCGGAACTGCACCGGGAGCCGCTTGCGACGGAAGAAATCGCTACCACGATGGCCGCATTGCCGGCCGCGCAAACCGCAACCTACATTCGCGTCCGCGCCGACGTGCTTGACAAGCTGGTCGATCACGCGGGCGAGGTTTCGATTGCGCGCGCCAAGCTTGAGAACGAGGTCACGACGCTGCGCGGCGGAATCGTGGACCTGACCGAGAACATTCAACGGCTGCGCTCCCAGCTGCGCGAAGTCGAGATCCAGGCCGATGCACAGATCCAGGCGCGCTCGGACCAGCTGTCGCGCGAATCGGCCGCGTTCGATCCGCTCGAATACGATCGCTACACGCGCCTGCAGGAGCTCACGCGCATGCTGCGCGAGTCGGTCGAGGACGTGGCCATGGTCCAGAGCAACATGCTCAAGGGCCTGCAGATGGCGGACGCTGATCTCACCTCGCAGGGGCGACTGACGCGCGAATTGCAACAGCAGCTGATGCGTGTGCGGCTGGTGACGTTTGCCAACGTGTCGGAGCGCCTGTATCGCGTCGCGCGCCAGGCGGCGAAAGAAACGGACAAGCGCGTCAATCTGGATATCCGTGGCGCCAACACCGAAATCGACCGCGGTGTGCTGGAGAAGATGAGCGGGCCGTTCGAGCATCTGGTGCGCAACGCAATCGTGCACGGGCTCGAAACTCCGTCACAGCGACGAGCCGCGGGCAAACCGGAAACCGGCGAACTGAAGATCGACGTGCGGCAGGAAGCCAACGAGATCATCGTTGTGATCGCCGATGACGGCGCCGGCCTGGATCTGGAGCGCATCCGCACGCACGCCATCGAAAAGGAACTGATCGCGCCGGATCAGCCGGTCAGCGAGCGCGAATTGATGGAATTGATATTCGCGCCGGGATTCTCCACTGCGACCGAGGTCACCGAACTCGCCGGTCGCGGCGTCGGCATGGATGTGGTGCGCTCGGAACTGGGATCGCTCGGGGGTCGGATCGCGGTCAGCACCGAGGCGGGGCGGGGCTCGCGCTTCACGCTCTATCTGCCGCTAACGCTGGCAGTCACGCAGGCGGTGCTGGCAAAGATCGGGCCGCGTCGCTATGCGGTTCCATCCGGGATGGTCGAGCAGGTGCTGCGGTTCCGCCCGTCGGAGCTGCGTCGTTCGATCGGCGAAGGCATGCTCGAGATCACCGAGGTCGGTCCGATCGTGCTGCGGCCGCTGGCGCAGTTGCTGGGCGCCGAGATCACGCTCGCGCACGTCAAGCAGATCCCGGTGATTGTGCTCAAGTCCGGCGCCGACCGGCTTGCGATTGCGGTCGACGATGTCTCGAACAACCAGGAGATCGTCGTCAAGAACGTCGGTCCGAGCCTGTCCCGCCTGGCCGGCATGCTGGGCGCGACGATTCTCGGCAATGGCGAGATCGTGCTGATCATCAATCCGGTCCAGTTGATCATGCGTGCGCCCGAGCCACCGACGCTCGCCGACGCGCACTTCGCCCCGACTGTGGATGAAGGCGGCGCTGAAGGTGCGGCCGAGTCCGCCGTCTCAGGCCCCGCGCAGGTCATGGTGGTCGATGACTCGCTGACGGTCCGCCGTGTGACACAGCGTTTGCTCGAGCGCCACGGGTACGAAGTGCTGCAGGCCAAGGACGGCGTGGACGCGTTGCGCCAACTGCAGGATCAGCTGCCCGATCTGATGCTGGTCGACATCGAAATGCCGCGCATGGACGGGTTCGACCTGACGCGCAACGTGCGCGGCAACCCCGCGACGCGCGACATTCCGATCATCATGATCACGTCGCGCACCGCGGAAAAGCATCGCCGGCTCGCGTTCGACATCGGTGTGAACGAGTATCTTGGAAAGCCTTATCAGGAAGATGAACTGATCGCGCTGCTCCGTCGCTATCTTGCCGAGCGCGCTCAGCACGTACCTGCTTGATCTGAGTCAATGTCACGCGCACAAGGTGTCCCACCTTCCAGCCATTGCGGGCGAGGACGATGGCGCGTACCTTGCGGTCATCGATTTCGGCGTATCTAACGCCGATTAACCCCCGCGTTCGGCGCGGGGACCCAAGGGGCCAGCAAGATGCTGGCCCTTCTCATTGGCACCGAGAGCAGCACGCTTGCCCAACTTGATTTCGACCGTTATCGCGATCGGTAGGGCAAGAGCACCGTCGCCAGGGCCATCAGAATCAGCGCCAGCGCCACGTAGTCCTGCCAGTGGGGCTGCTCCCCCAGAATCACCATGCTGGAGAACACGCCCACCACCGGAATCATCATCACTGACAGGCCGCTGGCGGCGGGCGGCAACAATCGCGCAAGGCGAAACCACACGATGTGGCAGAACGCGATCGCGATGAATACGTTGTACAGGATCGATCCCCACTCCGTCGGGGTCGCCGGCCTCCACAGCGCAGTCTCAAACGCGACGGTGGCCAGGATCACCACCGGAAGCGCGGACGCGAGCATCCAGAATCCGAGCGTAACCGTCGGAACCTCCGTCATGTGCCGCCGCAGCAGCACTGTGCCCCAGCCCCACGCAAATGCGGCGATGAGCATCAGCATTGTTGCAAATGGGGCGCCGGCGAGCCGGGTGAACTCGGATGCGAGCAGCAAAATCGTTCCTGCGAGTGCGGCGGCGATGCCGAACCAATGACGCGGCAGTGGTCGCTCGGCGAAGAACGCCACACTGACGATGACCGCCCAGACCGGCATCGTGTAGCCGATGATGGAAGCGCGCCCCGAGGGCAGCATCTTCAGTGCCAGCACTGACAAGACCTGCCAGACGATGACATTGGGCAAAGCAAGCCACACCACGGTTTGCCATTTGCCTGCCGGCACTTCGAGCGAAATCCGCTGCGCCCGCGTCCACAGCCAAAGTACCGCCACACCACCGCCGAGCGTCAGTGCACGAAACAGCATCGGCGGATAAGAGGTGACGCCGTGCTTCATCACCGGCCAGTTCAGCCCCCAGGCAAGCGTGAGCAACGCCAGCAGCACGAGGTCGCGACGTGACAATTGATTCATTGGCCGAGAAGGAATGCCGCCCGTTGAAGGAGCCGCGCTTGACGGACAACGGCGGACAGCGATGGAGCCGAGGTTACTCGCCTCTAAAATGGTGCCGAATTCACGGAGACCCTTCTTGACGTTCATCGACAAGCTCGTCGCGCGCTGGATGCACGCCGATTCCCTGCTGTGTGTTGGACTCGATCCGGATACGACGCGGCTGCCAGCGTGTCTGCGCGAGCGCGATGATGCGATCTTCGAGTTCTGCCGGCACATCGCCGACCACACCGCGGATCTCGTCTGCGCGTTCAAGCCGCAGATCGCCTACTTCGCCGCCGCACGCGCCGAAGATCAGCTCGAAAGCCTGGTCGCGTATCTGCATGCACGTCATCCCGATGTGCCCGTGATCCTGGACGCGAAGCGCGGCGATATCGGCGCCACCAGTGAGCAGTACGCGCGCGAAGCGTTCGAGCGCTACGATGCCGACGCAGTCACGCTGCAGCCGTATCAGGGACGCGACGCGATTGCGCCTTATCTAGCCTATCCGGGCCGCGGCGCGTTCGTCCTGTGCCGAACCAGCAACCCGGGCGGCGATGCGTTGCAGATGCTTGATGTCGGCGGGGAGAAGCTGTACGAACGCGTGGCGCGAATCGCGAGCAGCGACTGGAACAGCGGCGGCCAACTTGGGCTCGTGGTCGGCGCGACCTATCCCGCGGAGCTGGCGCGCGTGCGTGCGATCGTCGGCGAGATGCCGCTGCTGGTGCCGGGCATCGGCGCGCAGGGTGGCGATGTGCATGCCGCCGTGCGGGCAGGCGAAACGGCCAGTGGTGCCGGCATGGTGATCAATTCATCGCGAGCCATCTTGTACGCCGGCCACGGGGAGGATTTCGCCGACGCCGCACGCGCGGTGGCCGTACTCACGCGCGATGAGATCAACCGGCATCGAAGCGTGCCGGCGCCACGATGAACGCCGCCCGCAACACCGCCCGGACCGAGAATCTGAATGTCGTCGGCCTCGACGACATGCCGTCGCCGGATGAGTTGAAGTCCGCGGTTGCGCTGACCAAGGTCGCCGCGACGACGGTGACCAAAGGCCGCGCGGCGCTGGAGGGCGTCCTGAGCCACGAAGATTCGCGCCTGTTCATCGTCGTCGGTCCGTGCTCCATCCACGATCCAGTCGCCGCGGTCGACTATGCAGAGCGTCTGCAGCAGCTTGCCGAGGAGGTCAAGGACACGCTGCTTCTGGTAATGAGGGTGTACTTCGAGAAGCCGCGCACGTCGACCGGATGGAAAGGGTTCATCAACGATCCGGACATGGACGATTCGTTTCACATCGGCAAGGGCATGCGGCAGGCGCGCGAGCTGCTGATCAAGTTTGCCGAGTTGGGATTGCCGACGGGGAGCGAAGCGCTCGATCCACTGTCGCCGCAGTATCTGGCCGACCTGATCAGCTGGTACGCGATTGGCGCCCGCACCACCGAATCGCAAACGCATCGCGAGATGGCAAGCGGACTATCGACACCGGTGGGCTTCAAGAACGGTACCGACGGCGGCCTGGACGTGGCCATCAACGCGATCCGATCGGCGCAGACCTCGCACAGCTTTCTGGGAATCAACGGCGCCGGTCGCACCGCGATCGTCCGTACGCGCGGCAATCGCTATGGCCACCTCGT
Organism: Burkholderiaceae bacterium; assembly: GCA_036824465.1. Taxonomy (GTDB): domain Bacteria; phylum Pseudomonadota; class Gammaproteobacteria; order Burkholderiales; family Burkholderiaceae_F; genus JAKOQB01. The sequence goes on along the minus strand of DAITAC010000008.1, from coordinate 55,084 downwards.
ACTACGCGGTGGCGGCGGCCGACCGAACTACGACACGGTCAGCATTCGCCTGGCCGAAACGGCGCTTGCCAACGCGAAGCTCGCCGCCAATATCGTCGTCGACTGCTCCCACGCAAATTCGATGAAGGACCCCTCACTGCAACCGCTGGTGTTCATGGATTGCGTGCACCAGATCAAGGAAGGCAATCGCTCGATTGTCGGCCTGATGCTGGAAAGCCATCTGAGTGCCGGCAATCAGCCGATCCCGGCCGACCTGACTCAGCTCAGGTACGGTGTATCGGTGACGGACGCCTGCATCGACTGGGAGACGACGCGAGAACTGCTGCTCCGTGCTCACGCGGAACTGCGCCCGGTGCTGGCGCAACGCGCCCACCGCTGAATCGAAGCGCTACTTCTGCAGGCGCTGGATGCGGGCAAACGCCGCGTCAAGCGCGACGCGCAGCGCCGATTGGCGCAAGGGCCGGCGCACGAAAAGCGGCTCGAGTCGCCGTTCAGAATCGCGCCGCGAAGGACCGGACCGATGCAGGTTCACGCGAAGAACGACCGAGTCGTCCGGATCGTCAACACGCGTCCCGCGCCACAGCAGCAGCGCATCGACCGGTGCCTCGTTCGAAACGACCCACGGCGCCTGCGGCGTCCACAGGCCACGCACCATCTGCGCCACCTCTTCGGACTCGCTGTCCGGAAATCCCAGCAGCCCCAGGCGCAGCGCGCGGTGAAACAAAGCGTCGTTCACTTGAAGAATTCCAGCATTTCATCGGACAACAGCTCGGGCACCTGCTCGGGAATGTAATGCCCGCTGGGTGTGGCAAGTCCGGTCACTGGCATCCGTGCCTTGGCCTGCCAGTCCTCAATCGGCGTGAACAGTCTATTCACGACGCCTTGCGCGCCCCAGAGTACGCGCAGCGGACATTCGATGCGTCGCTGCGGGTCGGCACGATCGTGCTCCAGATCGATCGTCGCCGCCGCGCGGTAGTCCTCGCACATCGCATGAATCGTGGCCGGATCTTTGAAACAGCGCTCGTATTCCGCGACTGCGCGTGGATCGAAGAAGTCGGTCGCACCCGTCCCCCAGGCCCCGATCTTCCGCTGCAGGTAGAACACCGGATCGGCACCGATCAGCTTTTCCGGCAGCGGCGCCGGCTGAATCAGGAAGAACCAGTGGTAGTAGAGCGTGGCGAACTCCATCGTCGTGCGCTCATACATCGTCAACGTGGGCGAGATGTCGAGCAGCATCAGTTTGCGCACCGCATGCGGATGGTCGAGAGCGAGCCGATGCGCAACGCGCGCGCCGCGGTCATGGCCGCAGACGAAGTAGGTGTGAAAACCGAGACCGCGCATCAGCTCGACCTGGTCAGCCGCCATCGTGCGCTTGCTGTACGTGGAGTGATCCGCGGGCCCGACCGGTTTGTCCGAATCACCGTAGCCGCGCAGGTCCGGCATCACAAGCGTGTAATGCGCAGCCAGTCGCGGCGCCACCTTGTGCCAGATGGCATGCGACTGCGGGAAACCATGCAACAGCAACAACGGCGGGCGATCAGCCTGACCCGCGTTGTGGCAGACATTGATCCGAACACCGTTGGCAACGCGCTTCTCGATCGAGAAGCCCGGGAACAGTGGGCTCATTGATCAGACGTCCTGCCGTTGTTTCAGGAGCCCGATCGATCCTTGGAGCGCTTCGATGATCGCTTGCGTTCGCACGGCCGCGCGATCGCCGCTGAACTGGCGGGTCGCGGTGCGGACCCATGGTGCGTTCGACGGATCGCGCTTGATCGCCCAGGCAAAGCAAACCATGCCAACCGGCTTGTCCGGCGTTCCACCGCCGGGTCCGGCCACGCCGGTGACCGCGACCGTGATTTGCGCCTGGCTCTGCGTCAGCGCGCCCAGCGCCATCGCGCGGGCCACTGGCTCGCTGACCGCGCCAAAGTCGCGCAGGTAGGCGGTCGATACGCCCAGCAGTTGCTGCTTCGAGGCATTGGAATACGTGATGAAGCTGCGATCGAACCACTGGCTCGACCCCGCCGTTTGCGTGATCGCGTACGCGATGCCGCCAGCGGTGCATGATTCCGCGGTCGCGATCATCAGATGCTGCGTCAGCAGACGCGCGCCGAGATCCCGCGACAGGTCGACGATATGGTCAGCAATGTCTTTCATCCGAGCGCCCGGACGCCGATGGCGATCACCAGCAAGGTGAAGAAGGCCGCGACCACATCGTCCAGCATGACCCCGAAGCCGCTCCTGAAGTGCGTGTCGAAGAAACGGATCGGTGGCGGCTTGGCGATGTCAAAGGCGCGGAACAACACGAACGCCAGTGCCTGCAGCCAGCCGGAGTGTGGCGTCGGCAGCAGCCACAGCACAATCCAGAACGCGATCACCTCGTCGATCACGATGTGCCCAGAATCGGACTGCCCAAGCGCCTCGCCCGCACGTTGAGCGGCCCAGGCACCGAAATACAGGCCCATCAGGATGAAGCCGCCCCAGGTGGCATCGGTGAGTACGGGATCGAGCAGGACAAAACTCCCCCATGCTGCCAGCGTGCCCCAGGTGCCCGGCGCAAAACGCGGCAGTCCGGCGCCGCCGGCCAATGCCAGCACGTACCACGCGCGCGACCACATCCAGCGCCAGGTTGGCCGCGGACGCGCCGCATTCGACAAGCCCTCCCCCCCATCGGCCGCGGCCAGCACCTGCGGCGCCCGGCGATGGTTGATGATCGGCGCGGATTCCATGATGGCAAGAGGCATGGCTAGGCTTTGAAGTGGTCAAATCCCGAGAACGGAGTTTCCATGTTCCCGCCTCCGGCGTCGAGCACTACGATGCTCCGGCCGGCCACGATTTCACCAATGCGGGTAACGTTGATCCCGGCCAATTGCCCGGCCGCCAGGACCTGCGGACGTTTCTCAGGGGGGGCGGAGAACAGCAATTCGTAGTCGTCGCCGCCCGCGAGAGCGCAGCGCTGTTGCAACGCGGCCGACTGCCTTCGCAACGCGGGCGAAAGGGGCACGTCGGCCCACCGCAGCCGGGCACCCACCTGCGACCGTTCGCCGATGTGCGTCAAATCGCCCAGCAAGCCATCCGACACGTCGATCGCGGCGGTTGCCAGCCCCCGCAGTTGTTCGCCCAGGCGCACCCGCGGCGTCGGCCGCTCGAGCCGGGCCATGCACGCATCCCGATCATCTGTCTCCGCCGCCGCTCCTGCGGCAAATGCCAATGCGAGCGCAGCGTCGCCCAGCGTTCCGGACACCCACAGATCGTCTCCCGGGCGGGCACCCGCGCGCGAAAGCGCCGGCCCTGGCACGACGTCACCCAGCGCGGTGATGCATATCGTCAGCGGGCCGCTCGTCTGGTTCCACTCGGGGCTGCGTGTGGTGTCGCCTCCGATCAGTTCGCAGCCGAACTGCTCGGCAAGTCCGAACATTCCGGCGGCAAACGCCTCCAGCCAGCGTTCGTCCGCACGCGGCAAAGCCAGCGCCAGCAGAAAGCAGCGCGGTGTTGCGCCCGCCGCGGCCAGATCGGACAGGTTGACCGCCAGCGCCTTGTGGCCCAGCGACTCGGGATCGACGTCGGCAAAGAAGTGCCGCCGCTCGATGAGCATGTCGCAAGTCATGGCGAGCGTGCGGCCGCCGACATCGATCAGCGCGCAATCGTCGCCTACGCCCTGCCGCTCGCGCGAGGGCCGCGTGAAGAAGCGGGCAATGAGTTCGAATTCGGTCATTCGGGCCAGGAGTCGGGAGTCGGGAGTCGGGAGTAACTCGACCCAGGTCAGGCCGCCCGACTCCCGACTCCCGACTTCCTACTGCTTTGCCGCCTCGTGCGGACGCAGGTGAAGCGCAACCTTGTCCAGCACGCCGTTGACGTATTTGAAACCCTCCGTGCCGCCGAAGCTCTTGGCCAGCTCGACCGCTTCGTTGATGACGACCCGGTACGGAATCTCGGCGCGGTGCTTCAGTTCATAACTGCCGATCAACAGGATCGCGTGTTCGACTGGAGAGAGTTCGTTGACGCCGCGATCTATATAGCGCCCGAACTCGGCGCGCAGGTCATCGGCACCTTCGATCGTGCCACGCAGGAGCTCGCGTAGGTGCGGCGCGTCGGCGCGGTCGAAGCCCTCGGTCTCCGTCAGGTGTTCCTCGATCGCAGCGAGCTGCTGCCCGCCGATCAGCCATTGGTACAAACCCTGCAGGACCAGTTCGCGCGCGCGGCGTCGAGCACTCCGTCCGCCGCCGCCTGGTTTGCCGGCCCGCGTCGCGCTTGCCGATGCGTTATGCGTCGTTCGCGCTGTCATCGCCGCCGGCCTCTTCGAGCGCCCAGAACAGGTTTGCCATCTCGATTGCCACGCGCGCAGCGTCGCGCCCCTTCTCCGCGGCGCGCTCACGCGCCTGCTCCTCGTTTTCGGTGGTGAGAATCGCGTTGGCGATCGGCATGCCGCGCTCGAGCGACACCCGCGCAACCCCTTTAGCCGATTCATTGGCGACGACTTCAAAGTGATAGGTCTCGCCCCGGATCACGCAGCCAATCGCAATCAGCGCGTCGAAGTCTCCCGCCTCAGCGAGCTTGGCCAGCGCGATCGGCACCTCCAGCGCGCCCGGCACCGTGACATGGGTGATGTCGTCTTCGTCCACGCCGAGCGCAACCAACTCGCCGATGCACGCCTGCGCGAGCGCCTGGCCGGCCCACTCGTTGAAGCGTGCCTGCACGAGCCCAATTCGCAGTCCCGCGCCGTCGAGATCGGGCGCGATTACGTCAATTGCCAAGCGCAACTCCTAGCGTTCGAGATAGCCGGCCACCTGCAGGCCGAAACCGGTCATCGAGGGCATCTTGCGCGGACGCGCCAACAGCCTCATTCGGCCGACGTTCAGGTCGCGCAGGATCTGCGCGCCAACGCCATAAGTGCGCAAGTCCATCTTCGCTGCGCGCTGCGCTGGCAGCGCCGCACTCGGATCAGACTGCTCCGCAAAGTGACGCAGCAACTGGTCGCCTGACTCGCCGCAATTCAACAGCACCAGCACGCCACAGCCCTCCTGCGCGATCGCACTGAGCGCTTTGGCCACCGGCCAGGAGTGCGTGCCGATATCGGTATCGATCAAATCGAGCGCCGACACGGGTTCGTGCACGCGCACCAGCGTTTCGCGTTCGGGCGCGGGTGTGCCAAGCACTAATGCGAGATGTGCGCCCGCGCTCGGCGAGTCGCGGTAGGCAATCAACTCGAAGTCGCCGGCCGTGGTTTTCACGCGGCGTTGCCCGACCCTCGTCACCATCGATTCGGTCGCCGCGCGGTAATGGATCAGGTCGGCGATGGTGCCGAGTTTCAGGCCGTGACGCTGCGCGAAGGGAATCAGGTCCGGCAGCCGCGCCATCGTGCCATCGTCATTCATGATCTCGCACAGCACCGCCGCCGGTGTCAGTCCGGCAAGCCGCGCCAGATCGCAGCACGCTTCGGTGTGACCGGCACGCATCAGCACCCCGCCCGGCTGCGCGACCAGCGGGAACACATGGCCCGGCTGCACGACATCCGAGGGCTTGGCATTCGGTCGCGACGCGACATGGACCGTATGTGCACGGTCGGCCGCTGAGATACCCGTCGATATCCCTTGCGCTGCCTCGATGGCAACCGTGAAGTTCGTACCATGCACGGTGCGGTTTTCCGCCGCCATCGGGGTCAGCCTCAGCTGGGCGGCGTGCTCGGCGGTAATCGGCATACAGATCAGGCCGCGCCCGAACCGGGCGAGGAAGTTGATCTTCTCGGCACTGACAAAGTCGGCGGCAAAGACCAGATCGCCCTCATTTTCGCGATCTTCATCGTCGACCAGCACGACGATGTTGCCTTTGCGAATCTCGTCGATGACCTCGGCAGTCGAGGAAATTGACTGCGTTGACGGCTTCGACGGTGAGGGAACGGCGGAAAGCATGGCAAATCCTCGCAGCGCGGCCGCACAGACCAGGAGCGCGATTCTACGCCGCGGCCATCGGTTTCCCCCTCAGCGTTGCCCGAACGCGATGGGGCCGAACACGTGACTCGCATCCTTTGGCAGCGACCGCCAGTACTGGTGCGGCACGGAGACCCTGCCGCCCAACGCAACCGCAGCACGCCAGGGCCAACGCGGATCGAAAAGCATTGCGCGCGCCAGTGCAACCATGTCGGCATGTCCTTCCGCGATGATCGCTTCGGCCTGTTTCGGTTCGGTGATGAGTCCGACCGCGATGGTCGCGACATTGGTGGCGCGCCTGACTGCATCCGCAAAGGGCACCTGATAGCCGGGGCCGAGCGCAATCTTCTGGCGCGGCGAGATGCCGCCGCTCGAAACATCGATCCAGTCACAACCCAGCGCCTTCAGTCGCTGGGCGAATTCGAGCGTTTGGTCCAGCGTCCACGCATCTTCACCATCGAGCCAGTCGGTCGCCGAGACGCGTACACCAACTGGGCGCCCGGACGGAAACGCCGCCCGCACTGCGACCAACACCTCCAGTGGCAAGCGTACCCGGCGGTCAAAAGATCCACCGTAACCATCGCTACGCCGGTTCGACAGCGGCGAGAGGAACTGGTGCAGCAGATATCCGTGCGCCATGTGGATTTCGATTGCATCGAAGCCAAGTCGCGCCGCGCGTTCGGCAGCGTCTGCAAATGAGCGCGGAAGCGCTTCGATCTCGTCGATCGACAGCGCGCGCGGCGGCGCTTCACCGTCGGCATGCGGCAGCGAGGAAGGCGCGACCGGGACCCATCCGCCGTCAGCCGGTGCAAGCAACCCGCCGCCGTGCCAAGGCGCATGGCTCGAGCCTTTGCGGCCCGCATGCGCGAGCTGGACCGCGAGTTTCACACCCGGGGCCGCGGCGCGCATCATCGCGACGACCGGCGCCAGCGCGGCCTCGTTGGCGTCGGACCACAGGCCGAGGCACCCGGGCGTGATGCGCCCGTCGCGCGTGACGGCGGTCGCTTCGAGGCATACCAACCCGGCGCCCGACAGTGCGAGCGACCCGAGATGCGCGTAGTGCCACGCGCTCGCATTGCCGTCGACCGCGGAGTACTGGCACATCGGCGACACCATGATGCGATTGGGCAGCGTGAGCGCGCGCAACGACAGAGGTTCGAAGAGACGAGACGAAGGAAGTGACATGCGAGGCTCAGAAGTGGGCTGCGTAGACGGAGAGGTTCCACAGATTGTGAACGAGGATCGGCAGCAGCAGGCTGCCACTCCTGGCGCGCAGCCAAAGGTACAGAAATGCGGCAGGCAGGACGCCGAGTAGCAGCCCCAACGCGGACGTGTGTTCAGAGACGTGCAGCAGCACGAATAGCAGCGTCACGACCACCCCGCCCCAGCCGATCGGTGCACCAAACACATTGCGCTGCGCTACGAAGGCGCGGTCAGCCAGCGCAAGCAGCACGCCGCGAAACGCGATCTCTTCGGCCAGGCCGGGCGCCGACGCCTGATACAGCCAGGTTTCGGCCGAAACGTGGTCCAACCTGAAGCTGCCCAACGACATCAACGCATAGTTCGCGACCAGCGCGGCGATCGCGACGATGAGCGCCGCGCGCCGGGTACCTGGCCGCTGCGTCGACGTCAATCCGAACTCGCGCCACGTGAAAGCCGCACGGCGAACCAGGGCAGCGGCCAAAGACAGAAGGCCGAGTGTCGCCAGCAACAGACCGGTCCAGTTCTCGTCGGCTCCGATCAGGCGCAACCCGGGGATCGATTCGGGCAACGCGCGTAAGCCGAGAAAGAGCGCAAGTGCAGCGAACAAGGCGACCGCGTAGGCGCGCCGAGCCGGATCGATCAGTGCGGGCAGCAACGCAATCGCCGCAACGCCGAGTGCCAGCATCATCGGGATTCGATCAGGCCAGCCGCACGGAGCCCGCGCGCCGCATGCCGCACAACCCGAAGCTGTGTCGAGCCCGACATCGATTCCGCCCGCTGCGCTGTGAATCCGGCGCAGGATACCTTCAGCGAGACGGCCGACGTGCCGCGGCGATGTCAACGGCGATCAGCAAGGTGATGACCAGCGCGGCCACTCGATGCATCGCGGCGAAATGGCCGAGCAGCGCCGCGTCTTCCCACCCCGTGCGCGGAAGCGGAATACCGAACGGCTTCCGGCCAAATCTTCTGAAAGACGACCTTTGATTGCCTGGAATGTCGAGGGTCTCATGTCGACATCGTGCGCCCCTGAAGCATCCGCTCAACGTAACGCGCAATCATGTCGACCTCGAGATTGACGTGGTCACCCGGTTTGAGATTCCTTAGCGTCGTCACCGCAATCGTGTGCGGAATCAGATTGATCCAGACCAGGCAGCCCGCAGCGCGGCCATCACGCACGATATCCTCGACGCGATTGACCGTCAGCGACACGCCGTTGACCGCGATCGATCCCTTGTAAGCGAAGAATCGCGCCAGTTCGGCCGGCGCTTCGACCACGAACAGCACACTCTCACCAAGCGGCTCGATCGCGTGGACGCGACCGGTGCCATCGACGTGCCCGCTGACGAGATGACCATCGATACGGTCGCCCAGCCGCAGTGACTTCTCCAGGTTCACTTCGCCGCGCACATCGAGCCCGGCCGTCTTCGACAATGACTCGGCCGACACGTCGATGGAGAACGTGCGTGTCGTTTTCTCCGTCACCGTCATGCAGGCGCCATTGATGGCGATCGAATCACCGACCTTGACATCGTCGAGCCCGAGCGCGGGCGCTTCGATGATCAGGCGCCGCCCGAATCCGAGCTCGTCGACGCGCACGATCTGACCGGTTGCCTGAATGATTCCGGCGAACATCAGCCGCCTCCCCAACGGGCGAGGACACGCACGTCTTCGCCAACCTGTGTGACCTCGTGAAAGCGCAGCCGCTGTGCATGCGCGAGATCCGACAGCGCCGGCAGGTGCACCATGCCCTGCGCCTCACCGATGAGCAGCGGCGCCAGATAGACGAGCAGTTCATCGACCAGCCCGGCGCGTACCAGCGAGCCGTTGAGCTTGAATCCCGCCTCAACGTGCAACTCGTTGATACCGCGCCGCGCGAGTTCACGCATCAGCGCCGGCAGATCGACCTTGCCCTCGGGGTTCGGCAACTCGATCACTTCTGCGCTCTTTTCGCGCAGGCGAAGCTCCTTGGCCTCGTCGCGGCGGGCGCAGGCCACCAGCGTCGGGTGGCCGTCGAACAGCCGCGCATCGGGATCGACGTCGAGGCGGCTGTCGACCAGCACCTTCAGCGGCTGCCGATGCGTCTGGACCAGCCGCACGTTCAACTGCGGGTTGTCGAGTTGCACGGTACCGATGCCGGTCAGGACGGCACAGGACCGCGCGCGCCACGCGTGGCCGTCGGTGCGCGCCGCCTCGGAGGTGATCCATTGCGACACGCCGTTTTCAAGCGCGGTCTTGCCGTCGAGGCTGGCGGCGATCTTCATGCGCACCCAGGGCCGACCGCGATTCATGCGCGTGAAGAAGCCGATGTTCATCTCGGTCGCTTCGCTCTGCAGCAGTCCGCAGCGCACGTCGATGTCGGCATTGCGCAGCATTTCCAGCCCCTGCCCCGCGACCTGCGGATTCGGATCCTCGACCGCGGCAATCACGCGTGCCACGCGCGCTTCGATCAGCGCCGTGCCGCAGGGCGGGGTGCGGCCGAAGTGTGCGCAGGGCTCGAGCGAAACGTACGCGGTCGCACCGTGGGTATCGTGGCCGTTGCGCCGCGCATCGAGCAGCGCCTCGATTTCAGCGTGATTGGACCCCGGCGGCTGGGTGAAGCCCTCGCCCAGAATACGGCCCTCGCGCACCAGCACGCAGCCAACGCGCGGGTTGGGCGTGGCGTGATTCAGCGCGCGTTGCGCCAGCGCGAGCGCGCGGCGCATGAATTCATGATCGGTCGGCGAGTACATCGCGGCCGATTGTAAGCAGACGGCCGCCGATGCCGGCGGCCGTTCCCGGCAGGTGCGCGGCCAACGCCGCGCACTTCAGGCATCAACCGATCAGCGAATCGTCAGACGCTTGCTCGTCACAGTCGCACGCTTGGGCAGCGCCAGGCGCAGCACGCCATTTTCGAACGCGGCTTCGGCGCCTTCTTCGGTCACCTCGGCCGGCAGTTCGAAGCTGCGCGCATAGCTCGCTGCATAGCGCTCGCTGTGGATCAGCCGTTCGCCTTCCTTCAGTTCCTTTTCGCTTCTGGTTTCCGCGGCGATTGCCACCCGGTTGCCCTCAATCGTGACCTGAATGTCCTCCTTCTTCACACCGGGCAGATCGACCGTCACTTCATAGCGATCGTTCTTGTCGACCACGTCCATGCGCGCGCGCACGGCGCTCGGCAGCTCCGCGGTGCGCGCGGCCGGCGCGCCGGCGCGGGCGAAGAAGTCATTGAAGAATTCGTCGAACAGCGACCCAAGGGGTTCGCGACGTACAAGCAGATTGGCCATGATGCTCTCCTCAGCAGAATTCAATTTGGAGGCCGCGCGCGGCGACCACAGCCTTCAGATGTGGCGTGCACCGATCGTTTCAAGCCCCTGCCTTCGGCGGGTATCCCATGAAAAAAGGCCGCTGCTTGGCAGCGGCCTTGTCGCGCTGCGACGCCACGCCGTTCCAAACCCGCGGCGACGCACTCGCAGACTCAGTGGATCAGCAACCGCTTGCTGGCGACTGGCGTGCGTTTCGGTAGCGTCAGCGTCAGCACGCCGTTTTCGAAGACCGCTTCGGCACCGCTTTCAGTCACCTCGGTCGGCAGCTCGAAGTTGCGCGCATAGCCGGCAGCAAAGCGCTCGGTATGCAGCAGTTTCTCGCCTTCCTTGACCGGGGTTTCGTAGACGGTTTCTGCGGTAATCGCAACGCGCGACCCCTCGATCGAGACGTTGATGTCTTCCTTCTTCACGCCGGGCATATCGACCGTGATCACATAGGTCGGCCCTTTGTCGACGACGTCCATGCGAGCGCGCATGAGCGACGGCGTCTCCGCGACCAAGGGCAATGTCATCCACGTCGGACGGGCCCAGGCATCGCTGAAGAAGTCGTCGAACATCGATCCAAACGGATCGCGGCGCAGTGATGATGTCAATGGAGTGTTCATAGCGCCTCCGGCTTACCAAAGGACCGGCGCTGGCTCGACCGAGCCGGCATCCGACCGGCCCCTTGCTGCTCTCAATCTAGGTCGCGCCGGCGTGTTTTCAAGCGCGCCGGCCGCGCGCGTGGCGCGACTTGATCGAGGTCAACCCCAACAACGGACGCAAAGCGCACCCAATCAGGCGCGTCGCTTGCGCGGCGGACGGACTTCCCTGACCACCTCGGCGAATTCGTCAACGTCCTCGAAGCTGCGGTACACAGACGCAAAGCGGATGTAAGCAACCTTGTCCAGCCGTTTCAGCTCGCGCATCACCAGTTCGCCCAGTTTTTCGCTTTTCACTTCGCGCGTGGCCGTAGAAAGCAGCTTGTCCTCGATGCGGCCGATCGCCTCGTCGACCGCCTCGCGCGGCACCGGCCGCTTGCGCAGTGCCAGCAGCATCGACGCGCGCAGCTTTTCCCGGTCGTAATCGGTGCGACCTCCCCCACGCTTGATGATGGTCGGCATCGCCAGTTCGACGCGCTCGTAGGTGGTAAAGCGTTTCTCGCACTTCAAACACTTGCGCCGGCGTCGGATCGTCGCGCCTTCGTCGGACGCGCGCGAATCGATCACCTGGGTGTCGGCGTGGTGGCAGAAGGGGCACTTCATGAAAGCGCGTCGGGCGTCGGGCGTCGGGAGTCGGGAACTGGGCGTTCCCAAGGCGCATTACCGGGCTGCGAGCCGCGAATCATCAGTCGAGCACGCCGCTGCATTCGCGCAGGCTCTGCGTCCCGCGCTCCCGACTCCCGACGCCCGACACCCGACTCACCCATAGACCGGGAACCCCCTCGTCAGCACAGCGACTTGGTCGCGCACGCGCACAACAGTCGCTGGGTCACGCGGGTTATCAAGAATGTCGGCGATCAGGTGCGCGGTCTTCTCGGCCTCCGCCTCCTTGAATCCGCGCGTAGTCATCGCCGGGCTGCCGATGCGAATTCCGCTCGTAACCATCGGCTTTTCCGGATCTTTTGGAATCGCGTTCTTGTTGACCGTCAGGTGCGCCTGGCCGAGAACGGCCTCGGCGTCCTTGCCGGTGATCTGCTTGGCGCGCAGATCGACCAGCATCAGGTGGCTTTGCGTGCCACCGGAGACGATGCGCAGACCGCGCTTGGCGAGCGTCTCGGCCATCACGCGTGCGTTCACGAGCACCTGCTGCTGATACGCCTTGAACTCCGGTTGCAGCGCCTCCTGGAAGGCGACGGCCTTGGCTGCGATCACGTGCATCAGTGGGCCGCCCTGCAGTCCGGGAAATACGGCGCTGTTGATCTGCTTTTCAAGCTGTGGCTTGCACAGGATCAGGCCGCCGCGCGGGCCGCGCAGCGTCTTGTGCGTGGTCGAGGTGATCACGTCGGCGTGAGGGATCGGGCTTGGATAGGCACCGGCGGCAATCAGCCCCGCGTAATGCGCCATGTCGACCATGAAGTAGGCATCGATGTCACGTGCGATCTGCGCGAAGCGCTTGAAGTCGATGTGCAGCGAGTACGCCGATGCGCCGGCGATGATCAGCTTGGGATGATGCTGGTGCGCCAGCCCTTCCATCGCCTCGTAGTCGATCGCTTCCCGTGCGTCGAGGCCATAGCTGACGACCTTGAACCACTTGCCGCTCATGTTCAGCGGCATGCCATGCGTGAGGTGTCCACCTTCTGCAAGGCTCATGCCCATGATTGTGTCGCCGGGATTGAGCAGTGCCAGGAACACCGCCTCGTTCGCCTGCGCGCCGGAGTGCGGCTGCACGTTGGCGGCAATGTCAATAGTGGGATAACTGAACAGATTCTTCAGGCGTTCGATCGCCAGGTTTTCGACCACATCGACGTTCTCGCAACCGCCGTAGTAGCGCTTGCCGGGATAGCCCTCGGCGTACTTGTTGGTCATCGAGCAGCCCTGCGCGGCCATCACCGCGACGCTGGCGTAGTTCTCCGACGCGATCAGTTCAATGTGATCTTCCTGCCGGCGGTTCTCAGCCGTGATCGCGGCCCACACCGCGGGATCGGTCTGTTCGAGCGTGGTCGTGCGGCGGTACATGATTTCCTCGGCTTTCGACAAGTGGTTCAGAGTTTGCCCTCGGACAGACTCTGTACTTGCCATCGTGCCCAGGCGAGCGGCGATTCGGATTCCCCGCGCTTCCCGGGTGTTATCACCCTGCGCCAGTCACGCGAGATTGGATGGCAGCGAAATTATGCCAGTGCATGCAGGATCGCCAGTCCGCCCGCCAGTGCGGCGAACGAAGGCAGAAACGCGATTGCAATGTCCCGCCCGATCGCGCGTCCGCCGACGATGAACACGATCATCGACTTGAGCACCAGATTAGCGCCGACCGCAACGCCGATCGTTGTCATTGCGGCACTCAGATTGAGCGCGTCGGTGGCCAGTAATCGCAGCGACGACAGCGTGATCGCATCGACGTCGGTCAGCCCGGAGATCGCTGCCAGTGCATAGACGCCACGCTCACCCACCTCGTCCGACAGCCACGCAGAGACGAGCAGTATTGATGCATAAAAAGCGGCAAAGATGAACGCCGTCAGCAGATTGGTTGGGTTGCGGTATTCATCGATACCGCGCGTTTCCACAGCGCCCTGCCTGAGGCGCCATAAGCCGATCGGTACAGCCAGCAGCGCAGCCGGCAGCAGCGTGCAGGCGCCGGCCCACAGTGCGCCTGGCGCGGCGATCGCGATGATCACCAACACCCGCATCAGCATTGCGCCATTGGCGAGCAGGATCACCACTTGCGCGTTGGCAGCCGACTGCGTGGCGGCGCGCACCTGGCGCGCGTAAACCAGTGTGGTCGCCGTGCTCGACACCAGTCCGCCGAGCAATCCGGTCAGCAACAGCCCCTTGCTCGTCCGCGTCAGGCGCCACGCCATGTAGCCGGCCAGGCTCACGCCGGAAATCAGCACCACCATCAGCCAGATGTGAAACGGATTGAGCACGCCATACGGGCCGTATGGCTGGTTCGGCAGCAGCGGCAGGATCACCGCGCTCACTGCACCGAACTGCAGGATTGAACGGATGTCGGTCGGCGTCAGTCGCTGCGCGGCGCCTTCGAGCTCGACCTTGAAATGCAGCATGGCCGTCATGCCAATGCCAACAGCCACCGCGAGCAGGCGATAGCCAAACACGTTGATCGCGCCAAGCGCAAAAACGAGCAGGGCCGCGACCACGGTCGTGGTACCGAAGTCGTCGGCGCGCGTGTCCTGATCGACCAGATGCGCACCGGCAATCGCGACACCGATCGCCAGCAAGGCGGCGCCAAGGACCCACCCGCTTTCAGTTGCCTGCGCCAGCAACGCCGACGCCGATCCCAGCACCGCGATCAACGCAAAGGTGCGCAGCCCCGCCTTCGCACGGGGGTTGCGTTCGCGCTCCAGACCCACCAGCAGGCCGATCGCCGCGCTGGTTACAAAGGTCAGCGCAAGACTGGCCGCGTCGTCCATGCAATCAGTCTAGGGTCCCGTGTCGCCGCCGACTTGCGCCACGGCAACGCCCGGTCGACCGCGGGACTGACTACGCGGCAGCGCTTTCGTCGCGCGCACCCTCCAGATGCGCGATATCAGCCCAGTCGAGCACGGTCACCCGCAGGGGTGAGGCCATCACCGCCAGCCGATTGATCGCCGCATTGAGCATCTGATGCTCGCGCGGCGCGTCCCAGGTGAGCGCGCGCGCATGGCGATAGACGACGTCGAGCACGCCGCCATGCGTGACGACTGCGATCGTGCGATCCGCGTGGGCAGCGGCCGCGTCGCGCAACGCCGCCAGTACGCGTGTGACGAACTCATGTCCTGATTCGCCGCCCGGCATCGCCCAGGACGGGTCACGCGCGCGCCAGGCGTGGAACTCATCGGGCCAGCGCTGCTCGATCTCGCCTACCGTATGGCCCTGAAAGGAGCCGAAATTGCGCTCACGCACGCGCGGCTCGGCAATGAGTTCAAGGCCGAGCCGCTGCGCCAGCGGCTGCGCGGTCAGCCACGCGCGCGCCAGGTCGCTGGCGATGATGGCGTCGATTGACTCCCCCGCAAGGCGCTGCGCCAGCCGCGCCGCCTGCCAGATTCCGGTCGTCGACAACGGCACGTCAAGCAGGCCCTGGATGCGATGCTCGGCGTTCCAGGCCGTCTCGCCATGCCGAATCAGCAGGACGGTCGTCTCAGACAAGGCGCGGATTCAGCGTGTAGGTGCCGGTGATCCTGGCGCTGGCAAGGATGTGTCCCTCGATCGCGCGCCGGACGTCGGCGCCGCCAAACTTTCCCTCCAGCGGCAAGCGTTCGATATCGATTGCGAATACGGTGAACACGTAGTGGTGGACGATCGAATCGTTCCACGGCGGGCACGGCCCGTCGTAGCCGTAGTAGTCGCCTTCCATGTCGTGGTCGCCGGCGAACCAGGCGGTGTAATCGTTGATTCCCTGCCGCGTGCCGTGCGCCGCCGCCGGGCCGCTCTTGCCGCGCGGCGTGACGGCGTGGGAGTAACTGCCGGCCTCGATCGAGGTCACCGATCGCGGGAGATCGACCAGCGTCCAGTGAAAGAAGTCGACGCGCGGCAACGTCGCCGGAATCTCGCGGCCCTCCTGATTCACGTCGTCCGGTCTGCTCGGCACGTCGCAGTCATGGCAGATGACGACGAACGACTTCGTCCCCGCCGGCGCATCGGTCCAGGCAAGCTGCGGATTGCGATTTGCGGACAACTTGACGTGATGCGATGCGTCGATCAGCGCAAATGCGAACTCGCCAGGGATCCGTCCGCCGTCGCCGAACGAAGTGCTCGTGAGCTTCATCGCGCGCTCCTGCCTATGCCTTGGGCCTGACTTGCAGCCAGAGGGTGACTGGTCCGTCATTGACGAGTTCGACCTGCATCATCGCACCGAACGCGCCCGTCGCGACATGAGGATGCGCAACCCTGGCCTGCGCAACGAAGCGCTCATACAGCCGCCGGCCGGTCTGCGGGTCGGCCGCCGGGGTGAAACTCGGCCGCGTGCCGGAATTGGTATCTGCCGCGAGCGTGAACTGCGACACGATCAGCAGGCCACCTTCAACGTCGCGCACGCTGCGGTTCATCTTGCCGGCCTCGTCAGCGAAGATGCGACACGCAAGCATCTTCGCCAGCAGGCTGTCCGCCTCTCGTTCCGTGTCGGCGCGCTCCGCGCATACGAACGCGAGCAACCCACGGCCGATTTCGCCGATCACCCCACCATCGACCCGGACCCGTGCCTGCGAGACTCGTTGAATCAGCGCGATCATGGCACGTGGGCGGCGGGCCGGAGCAGTCGTGCGACCGACTCAGCGTGATCGATTTCAATCAAACCTGGACTGTCAGGGTCCAACGCATCAGGTCACCGTCACGCGCGCCCACTTGCGCTTGCCGACCTGCACGACATAGACGCCAGGTGCGATGAGCAGCGCTCGATCGGTGACCTTCGCACCGTCAATCTTCACGCCGCCTTGCTCGATGTTGCGGATCGCCTCGCTGGTCGACGGCGCGAGGTCCGCCTGCTTCAGCAATTGTGCGATCGCGACACCCTTGCCAGCAGAGGCGAGGGTGAACTGCGGCATCTCATTCGGAATTGCGCCGGCCCTGAAGCGAGCCATGAACTCAAACTCCGCAAGATCGGCAGCCTGCGCCGAATGAAAGCGGGTGATGATCTCCTTCGCCAGCAGCACTTTCACGTCACGCGGATTGCGGCCCGCGCGGACCTGATGCTTCAATGCGGCGATTTCGTCATTGCTGCGCATCGACACGAGGTCGTACCAGCGCCACATCTGCTCATCGGAAATCGACATCGCCTTACCGAACATCTCGAACGGCGCCTCGGTGATACCGATGTAGTTGTTCTTGCTCTTCGACATCTTCTCGACGCCGTCGAGCCCTTCGAGCAGCGGCATCGTCAGGATGCATTGCGGCTCCTGGCCGAAATGGCGCTGCAGTTCGCGGCCGACCAGCAGGTTGAATTTCTGGTCAGTGCCTCCGAGTTCGAGATCCGACTGCAGCGCAACGGAGTCGTAGCCCTGCATCAGCGGATACAGCAGTTCGTGCATGGCGATCGGCTGGCCATCGGCGTAGCGCTTGGCAAAGTCGTCGCGCTCCAGCAGGCGCGCCAGCGTGTACTTGGCCGCAAGCTTGATCATTCCGGCACTGCCTAACGGCTCCGACCACTCGGAGTTGTAGCGAATCTCCGTCTTCTGCCGATCCAGCACCAGTGCGGCCTGATCGAAGTAGGTCCGGGCGTTGGTCTCGATCTCTTCCCGCGACAGTGGTGGCCGCAGCGTATTGCGGCCGCTGGGGTCGCCAATCATCGAGGTGAAATCGCCGATCAGGAAGATGACCGTGTGGCCGAGGTCCTGCAGTTGCCGCAGCTTGTTCAACACCACGGTGTGGCCCAGGTGGATGTCGGGCGCGGTCGGGTCGAGGCCCAGCTTGCAGCGCAGTGGCTTGCCGGTCGCCGCCGAGCGCGCGAGCTTCTGCGCGAACTCGGATTCGATCAGGAGCTCGTCGCAACCGCGTTTGATCAGCGCGAGTGCCCGATCAACTTCCGGCGTGATGGAATAGGACTGGCCTGACATGGCTTGATCCGCCTGCGCCGCGTAATGGTTCTGAATGGCGCGGTCGAAGGAGGCGGAGTCTAATTGATGCTTGGCAAACCCCTGCGCGCGGAACCATGGGTCAATCGGAACTCTTTGTCGGCCTGATGTCGGGCACCAGCCTCGATGGCGTCGATGGCCTGCTGGCGGACTTCGGCCCGCCCCGCCCTCGACTGCTGGCCCACGCACACCATGGATTCGCGCCCGATCTGCGCGAGACGATTGAACGGCTGACGCAGCCCGGTGACGACGAACTGCGGCGCGCCGCGGTGGCGGCACAGCACCTGGCGCGCGCGTACGCATCGGTGGTGCAGGACGTACTGCTGCATGCGAACGTCGAACCAGAGCAGGTGCGAGCGATTGGGGTGCACGGTCAAACGGTGCGGCACCGGCCCGATGAGGGCTACACACTGCAACTGAACAGTCCGGCCGCGCTGGCGGAGTTGACCGGCATCGACGTGGTCGCGGACTTTCGCAGTCGCGACGTCGCCGCCGGTGGACAAGGCGCGCCGCTGGTGGCGGCGTTTCACGCCGCGATCTTCGCGACCGACGCGGCACGCGCGGTGGTCAACATCGGCGGCATCAGTAACGTGACCGGAATTCCGGCCAGAGGCGGCGATGGCAGCGTGATCGGCTTCGACTGCGGACCGGGAATCGTGCTGATAGACGCCTGGGCGGGCAGACACCTGGGTGAGCCGATCGACCGCGACGGGCATTGGGCGGCCTCAGGACACACCCACGCGGCGCTGCTTGAGTCCATGCTCGCGGAGCCCTACTTCGCCCTGTCCCCGCCGAAAAGCACGGGGCGCGAATTGTTCAATCCTGAATGGCTCGGCGTGCATCTGGACGGCCGCCAGATCGATCCGAAGGACGTCCAGGCGACCCTGACACGCCTGACCGCGCGCACGATCGGGCAGTCGATAACTCGTTTTCTTTCTGGCGTCGGCGACCTGATCGTGTGTGGCGGTGGCGCCCTGAACTTGACGCTGATGAAAATGCTTGCCGAGGAATGCGCGCCACGGCCGGTCACGTCGAGCGCCGCCTTAGGAATCGATCCGCAGCATGTGGAGGCGCTTGCGTTTGCGTGGCTTGCGCGCGAGCACATCGCGCGACGTCCCGGCAACGTGCCGGACGTCACGGGCGCCCGCGGTGCCCGGGTGCTCGGTGCGCTTTATCCGGGCAGCTAGGAACGAAAACGGGGCGCTACGCGCCCCGTCCTTCAGTGCTGATCGTCTGCGCCGTTATACCGAGAACGACGATCCGCAGCCGCAGGTCGTCTGCGCGTTCGGGTTCTTGATCACGAACTGCGCCCCTTCGAGATCTTCTTTGTAATCGATCTCGGCGCCGACGAGGTACTGATAGCTCATCGAGTCGATCAGCAGCATCACCCCATTTTTTTCCATTGTCGCGTCGTCT
The DNA here is from genome assembly GCA_036824465.1 of Burkholderiaceae bacterium. Classification (GTDB taxonomy): domain Bacteria; phylum Pseudomonadota; class Gammaproteobacteria; order Burkholderiales; family Burkholderiaceae_F; genus JAKOQB01. Next base: position 36,041 of record DAITAC010000008.1, on the reverse strand, counting down.
TCATTGACGACCTCGTCGAAGGTGAAGCCGTATTGAAAGCCCGAGCAGCCGCCGCCCTGGACGAATACGCGGAGTTTCAGTTCCGGGTTCCCCTCCTCTTCGATCAATTCCTTGACCTTCGCCGCGGCCGAGTCGGAAAACAACAGCGGGGCGGGCATCTCAACGGCTGCATTCATGGCGCACTCCTGAAAGCTGACGCGGCATTATAGGGTTGGATTTCCGCCCAGGTCGATCCGGGTCATCCCTGATCACCCTCTTCCGGACTCGACTTTGGGTTCGGGCGGCTTCACCTCCAATTTGGGGGCTGCGACAGCGAGCTTCAAGCCGATCGTTCGGGGTGATTCCTGCACCGACTGGTGCACGAGCGTCCCCTCGACGATCGCGCCGTGGTGCATTTCCAGCGCACGGTAGTGGACATCGCCCACGATGCGCGCCTTTGGCTGGAGTTCCACGAGCTCAGTGGCATAGACCGGCCCGGTGATCCGGCCGGCAACGACCACGTGGGCCGCGCGCACCTCGCCCTCGACGCTCCCGTGTTCGCTGATGACCAGCATCCCGCTTTTTTCTCCATCCCCGCAACGGACCGACCCGCGAACAATGCCGTCCACGCGCAGGCCCCCTGTGAAGGTCACGTCGCCCGAGATCGTCGAACCCGAGCCGATGAGACTGCCGATTTCCTTTGCTGAGACCGGGCGTTTTCCGAACATAGGACCTCCCATGTGAAGTTACAGCGAAAAACTCTGCTGCGTCTGCGTCCGGCCCGCAGCAAGGATGCGCACCTGCACCGATCGCGCGACCGCGCCCGCTGGCAACGAGAACTCACCCTCGACCCGCTGATAGTGGCGAAACGAAAGTTCAAGCGACTTCGCCATTTCAGGGACGGCGGGGTCCGGCAACTGCAGCGTCATCGCGCGTCCGCCCTGCACCACGTTGACCTGCATCTGGACCGATCCCACGAAATCACGCTCCGGCCTTCCGCTTTGCTGCACCAGCAGCCGATATCGCATCTGACTCGGCTCACCATCCGAAAGCATCCGAAAGCTGCGAATGACCACGCCTTGGGCACCCGGTCTGGTCGGCAGCAGGCTCTCGAAAAACGAGAGATCCTCGCGCATCCGATTCCGGTCGGCTTCAAGCTGGCTGACCTGACGCGCAAGTTGTTCCTGCGCGGAACGATCGATCTTGATCTGGTTTTCGAATGCGGCGGCAGTCGCTGCGTGTCGATCGCGCTCGGCGCGCATCTCCCGCAGCTGCAACTGCGCCCGTTCAAGTTCGGCAAGCAGGTCCTTGCGATCTGGCCCTGCAAGGTCGTGTCCATACTCATAAATCCCGACTCCAACGGCCGCAGCGAGCGCGAGCACAAGAAACCCCAGCAGGGCGCGGACAGCCAGCGGCAACTGAGATCGCACGGTCATGCGCGGAGCACTGACCGACAGCGTGCGCAGGAACAGCTTCCACTTCACGGGCGGACCGGCCTCGAGATGAAACGGCCGCTGTCAGCAACAGCGGCCATCGCCTGAATACGCAGTATAGGCACCGAAAAAACAAGCGGCACCGAAATGGTGCCGCTTGTTTGGTAAGCCGCGGCGCCTAGCGCAAAGCGGCGCGTGAGGCAGACGACTAGCGCTTGGAGAACTGCTTGCGCCGGCGCGCCTTGCGAAAACCGACCTTCTTGCGCTCGACCTCGCGCGCATCGCGCGTGACCAGTCCCGCCTTCGACAGCACCGGCTTGAGCGTCGCGTCGTAGTCGATCAGCGCGCGTGTGATGCCGTGCCGCACCGCACCCGCCTGTCCCGATTCGCCGCCGCCGTCGACGTTGATCTGGATATCGAACGCCGTGGCGTTGTTGGTCATCTCAAGCGGCTGGCGCGCAATCATGCGGCCCGTCTCGCGGTGGAAATACTCGTCGATCGAGCGGCCGTTAACGATGATCTTGCCGGTGCCGCGCTTGATGAACACCCGCGCCACCGAACTCTTGCGGCGGCCCGTGCCGTAGTTGTAGTTGCCAATCATGTTGACCTCAGACCTCCAGCGCCTTGGGTTGCTGCGCCGTGTGCGGATGCGCACCGTCGCCGTAGATTTTGAGCTTCTTGATCATTGCGTAACCGAGTGGGCCCTTGGGCAGCATGCCCTTGACGGCGATCAGCAGCGCCCGGCCGGGAAAGCGGCCCTGCATCTTCTCGAAACTCGTCTCGTAGACACCACCGGGATGTCCCGAATGGCGGTAGTAGGTCTTGTCGGCGGCCTTGTTGCCGGTCACCCTGATCTTGGCCGCATTGACGACGACGATGAAGTCGCCCGTGTCGACGTGCGGCGTGTATTCGGGCTTGTGCTTGCCGCGCAGGCGGCGCGCGATCTCGACCGCGAGGCGGCCAAGCACCTTGTCGCTGGCATCGACCAGGAGCCAGTCGCGCCGCACCTCGTGCGGTTTTGCAGAAAAAGTCTTCATGATTTCGCTAGGCGTTGAACTGCATGAACACGTCGCGGCGCGGCGTATGGCTGCCGGGGCAACGCACGCGGACCGGCCCGACGGGCGATTGGCCGCGAAAAGCCGGTTATTGTATCCGCCCTGCCGTGCTTTTCGCAAACGCTGAGCCGGCCGGCGCCGGGGCCCAACGCGAGAAATCACTTATGGAATGCACTGTTCGCTGGATCGAGGGAATGAGCTTCGCGGCCGAGACCGGCAGCGGCCATCTCGTCACGATGGATGGCGCACCCGATGGCGGCGGTCGTAACCTCGCTCCGCGCCCGATGGAGATGGTCCTGGTCGGCACCGGCGGCTGCACCGCGTATGACGTGGTGCTGATCCTGAAACGCGGCAGGCACGCCGTGACCGGCTGCGAGGTGAAGCTGGAAGCCGAGCGCGCCCCGGACGATCCAAAGGTTTTCACCCGCATCAGATTTCACTTCGCCGTGCGTGGACGGAATCTCAAGCGCGACATCGTCGAGCGCGCGGTCAAGCTGTCACACGACAAGTACTGCTCGGCGACGGCAATGCTGGCCAGGACGGCCGCGATCGAGTACTCGATCGAGGTGATTGAGGAGTCGTAACCGCCTGCACGCGCCGGCTTCTCAGATCCGATGCGCCGTGGTCGTCATGACTTTCGCGGCAATCTTCATCGCGATCCGCGCCGGCCAGGGCAGTTCGATGCCCCCCATCTGCATCGCCGCCTGCCCATGGCGCGCCTCGTCTTCTTCCATCTGCGCAACGACTTCGCGCGATGCAGCGTCATCGATCGGCAAGCGTGCCAGGTGCCCCTGAAGATGCTGTTCCACCTGGCGCTCTGTTTCCGCCATGAATCCAAGGCTCACCCTGTCGCCGAGCCGCGCGGCGGCCAGCCCGATGCCAAATGAACCCGCGTACCAGAGCGGATTGAGCAAGCTGGTGCGGCCGCCGAGTTCCTCGATGCGCCGTCGCGTCCACGCCAGGTGATCTGCCTCTTCCTGTGCCGCCTGTTTGAACGCAGCGCGAATCTGGGGGTTGGAGGTTCCGATCGCCTGCGCCTCGTAAAGCGCCTGCGCGCAGATCTCGCCAACGTGGTTCACCCGCATCAGCGCGGCGGCCTCCGCGCGCTGGTCTTCAGGCAGATCCGTCGTGGGAGCGTTTTCGCCCGGATAAGGCCGGGCCGCGGAGACGACGCCTGCCAGCGTTCGCAGAGCGCGATCGGCCACACCCAGGACATCGTCGACCAAGCCCATCAACTCGACCTCGTATTGGAAAGCCCTGATCTTGTTGCGGAAATGTTACGCGCAACCGTCCCTTGTTGACGAGACGCAGGGCCACGGCATCGCCGCGCGCGTGCGGCGTTAGTATCTCGGCAAAATCAGATCCGTTTTGATCAGGAGACACACAATGCGCAAGACCGTATTGGCACTGGCATTGGCGCTCGCGGCGCCGGCAGGATTCGCCCAAGGCGGGCCGACCCAGAGCGGCGTCGAGCTCTACGGCATCATCGATGTCGGCGTTGAGAGCGTCGACCATGGGTCGGGGGCATCGGCCACCCGTGTCAGCAGCGGCATGTCGACTGGCTCGCGCTGGGGAATTCGCGGCAATGAGGACCTCGGCAAAGGCTACCGGGCGCTATTCACGCTGGAGAACCGGTTCGAAGTCGACACCGGTCAGCTAAGCAATCGCGGCCCGCTGTTCTTCTGCAGTACCACGGCAGTGTGTCCGGGTGTCGTGCTGATGGCGCCCGCGACGGCGCTGCCACCCGCCAATCAGGCGGCGATCCTCGGCGGCAACAGTGCGGTCAATGCGGCATTGCTGTCGGCAGTCAGTACAGTCAACAGCGTGGGCGCGCTGTTCGATCGCCAGGCATTTGCCGGCCTTGTGACGCCCTTCGGCGCGGTGCTGCTTGGGCGCCAGTACACCCCCAATTACGAAGTACTGGTGAAGTTCAACTCGTTCGCGGATTCGTACGCAGGCAATCCAGGGCAGATTGCGTCGATCAATATCCGTGCGAATAACGCGGTCCAGTACCGTGCGGAAATGAGCGGCATTACGCTGTCGGCCATGTATGGGTTCGGCGGTTCCGAGGGCAATCGCCCCGAGCGGACGACGGCGCCGACGCGGGGTGACGATTTCTACGGGTTCAACGTCCAGTACAACACGGCTGCGTTCGCAGTCGGTGCGGGCTACAACCGAAACAACACGGTGACGTTCGCGGCGCCGAACGAGAACCGCAAAGGACTTGAGACCTACAGTATCGGCGGCACCGCGACCGTTGGTCCCGCCAAGCTCTTTGCCCAGTACCTGAAGGCGAAGAACGACAATCCGGTTCTCAGGCCCGCCGATATCCAGGGGATCGTCATCAGCACTGGTGGCAATCTGACTGCGATCAACAACATTCTCGGTTCGCTGTACATCAACCGCTTTGATGTCGACACTCTGCGCGGCGTTGCTGGCCCGGTTGACCTGAAGGTTTACCACCTTGGCCTGCAATGGAAGCTCGGGGTCGGCACGATCCTCGCCGCCTACAACAACGCGAAAGACAGCGCGCGCAGTCCATGGGCAACGGCGGATGCATCCGTCGACAGCATCGGCCTCGTCTACACCTACGATCTGTCCAAGCGCTCGATGTTGTATGCGGGCGGTGCGATCGCCAACAACAAGGACCAGGCGCGGATCGCGCTGGGTTCCGCCTGCTGTGTCGGCGGGTGGACGACCGCTCGCGGCGAAGACAGTCGCGCGATCCAGGTGGGAATGCGTCACTCGTTCTGACCTGACGGACCAGGCTGGGAGGGGGCGCTTCAGCGCCCCTTTTTTTCTCCGATTCGTTGCCACCGCAATATGGAACGTTCCGGACCTTTCCTGTTGCAGGAAACCGACAGAACAGCACCTAAATTGGGTGTTTAGTGAGATACGTTTTTGCCCGTGTGGTGGAAGTCTGAAAAAATGGTGTTCGAGCTTCCATCGGAAGTGCAAGAGATCAAGGCGCACGCAGATCCCACTCACCGCGGCGCGCCCACGATGGAAGACTAGGTTTTGTTTCGTTGTCAAACTGGAGATACAGATGAAAAAAACACTAGTGGCCCTGGCGATCGCAGGCGCCTTCACCGGCGCGGCCTTCGCGCAATCGTCGGTAACGTTGTATGGCATCGCTGACGTCGGCTTTCAGTCAGTCGACTATGAACGTGGCGGTGTCTCGAGCGTCACCGGCGTTCAAAGCGGCATTCGCAATGGCAGCCGCTGGGGCTTGCGTGGATCGGAGGATCTAGGCGGCGGACTGCGCGGCATCTTCCAACTGGAAAACGGCTATCAAGTCGACACAGGCACCATCAACCAGGGCGGCCGCATGTTTGGTCGTCAGGCCTACGTCGGTCTCGCGGGCGGATTCGGTACCGTGGCGCTGGGGCGCTTTGCAACGATCGGTTCAGGCACCGGCGCGTTCGACATGATCAGCGATATCGACCCGTTCTATACGGGCTACGGCCCGGCTGGCATGCAGAGCAGTCTGTCGGAGGCCGGTTCGCTGCGCGTCGACAACGGGTTCTTGTATCGCACGCCGAATATCGGTGGCTTCCAGGCGGCTTGGGTCCATTCGTTCAATTTCAACGGTGCAGAGGCCGCGGGCAATGGCAATAACCTTCGCGTGGACAGCGTGGGCGCATCGTTTGGCGCGGGGCCGTTCTACGGCGCAATCACCTACCTGATCGGCAAGTTTCCGAATGTGACAACCGGAACGAGGCCTTCAGATGAGAAGCTGCTGCAGGTCGGCGCCACCTATGACCTGAAAGTGGTCAAGCTGCACGGCGCCTACGCGGACGAGAAGAATGTACGCAGTACCCTGATCTCGGCAGTCGGCGCAACAGCCGAAGGCACGGATGCGAAGGCTTGGATGCTCGGCCTGTCGGTCCCGTTCGGCCCACTGTCCAGCAAGTTCATGGCGTCGTACCAGAATCGCGACGGCAAGAACCAGACGATCGGCACGACCAACTTCAACGCCGACCGCAAGACGTGGGGTATCGGCTACGAGTACATGCTCTCGCGCCGCACCTACCTGCACGCGTTCTATGCGGATACGTCAGGATCGAACACGCTGAAGGTTGGCACCTCAGCAACCGACTTCGCCAACCAGAAGGTGTACAGCCTTGGCGCGACGCATTTCTTCTAGAAAACCGCCAAAGTCAATGCAAGACAAGGCCGCCTTCGGGCGGCCTTTTTTTCGCCTGGAATTCTCGAACTCGAACTGCTATCGAGCGGTACTCGGCAGGCTTGCTGCGGCTTTTTGCGCGGCCAATGCGTCGAGGAACGCGAGTCGGACTCGACGTGCGAGTACATCAGTGGAAGTGCGCGCCTGAGTGAATTGACGGCAGTGCTGGTTGAAACGCTGCAACCCTGGGCCTTCCTTGAGCACCCCGTCTGCGGCCGCGACCAGCACATCGTCTTTCGTCAAAACGAGATCCGCCGTCTGCGACTTAGCACCCGGCAACAAGCGCGCGCGCGCTGCGGCATCGAGCGCATCGACCGCCATGCGTCGATACGTGGTCCATTTGCCGCCGACGACCGAGATCAGGTTGCCGAATTCGGTGAGCACCGCATGCTCGCGCGAAATCCTTGCCGTGCTTCCCGCCGCCGCGGATGGCGAAAACAGCGGACGCAAGCCGCAGAACGCGGCGCGTATATCACTGCGCGCAATCGGTCGTGCCAGATAGCCGGCCGCGGTTTCGATCATGAACTCGATTTCCGCGTCCGACGGCTGTGGATCGAATGGTGCATCCGCGCGCGCCTGGTCCGTCGTGCCGATCAAGAGCTTCTTCTGCCATGGAATCGCAAACAGCACGCGGCCGTCGCGCGTGCGCGGGATCATCAGCGCCGCCGTTCCGGGAAGGAAGTCGCGATCGACCACGATGTGCGAACCCTGGCTGACGGTTGTCACCGAGCGCGCGGCCGGGTTTGCCATCTTCCGGATCGAGTCGACCCACACCCCCGCGGCGTTGAACACGCAGCGCGTGCGCAGTTCGAACTGCTCGCCGGTCTCAACGTCCTGTGCGGTGACCACCGCCAATGATCCGTCCTGCCGAAGCGCCGTGCAGCGGACGTAGTTGATCGGTGTCGCACCGTGCGCGAACGCGGTCTGCATCAACGCGATGCACATCAGCGCATCGTCGAACTGCCCGTCCCAGTAACTGACGCCGCCGCGCAGGTCGTCGGTCTTCACCCCCGGCAATCGCTCAAGCGTTTCGGCGGCCGACAAGGCCCGCGTCGGACCGATGCTGAATCGACCCGCGGCGAGGTCATAGGCGCCGAGTCCGACGCGCATGTACTCGCGCTCGAACATCCGGTAGCAGGGCACAATGAATTCGAGCCGATGCACGATGTGGGGCGCGATCGCGAGCAGGATCGCGCGTTCTTCGAGCGCCTCGTGCACCAGCTTGAGGTTGCCCTGCGCCAGATAGCGCACGCCGCCATGGACCAGCTTCGTGCTGCGGCTCGACGTGCCGGCGCCGAAGTCCTGCGCATCGATCAGTGCGACACGCAGACCGCGCACCGTGGCATCCAGCGCGATGCCCAGCCCCGTTGCGCCACCGCCGATCACCACGGCATCCCACGGCGCCGCGTCCCGCAACCGCGCGAGCAACGCTTCGCGATCAATGGGCAGCGGCGCAGGCGCCGGAACAACCATAGTGGGCGCCGTCATTGTGCCCAACCGCGCGACCGTTCGACCGCCCGCTCCCAGTCTCCGAGGAGCGCATCGCGCGTCGTCTGCGTCATGGCCGGCTCAAATCGATGCTGCACACGCCACTGCGCTGCGATCTCGTCGAGCCCGGACCAGAAACTGACCGCCAGCCCAGCCAGATAGGCAGCGCCGAGTGCGGTCGTCTCCGTGACTTCAGGCCGCACCACCGGCACCCCGATCAGATCGGCCTGGAACTGCAGCAAGAGATCGTTGCGCGCGGCGCCGCCATCGACACGCAATTCGGTCAAGGCGCTCGACGCATCACGCTGCATCGCGCGCAGAAGCTCGGCCGACTGGAACGCGATCGCCTCCAGCGCAGCGCGCGCGATGTGCGCACGCGTAGTGCCGCGGGTGATCCCGATCATCGAGCCACGCGCGTGCGGATCCCAGTGCGGGCTACCCAGGCCCGTGAAGGCCGGCACGAGGAACACGCCGCCGCTGTCAGGCACCTCACGCGCCAAAGCCTCAACATCTTCCGAACGTTCAATCAGCCCGAGGCCATCGCGCAACCACTGCACGACCGCGCCGCCGATGAACACGCTGCCTTCGAGCATGTAGCTTGCCGGCTGCGCGCCAATGCGCCACCCTGCTGTCCCGAGCAGCCGATTGCTCGATGCCTGCGGCAAGGCACCGACATTCAGCAGCATGAAGCAGCCCGTGCCGTAAGTGTTCTTCGCCATTCCCGGCGCAAAGCACGCCTGCCCGAACATGGCGGCCTGCTGGTCACCCGCAACGCCCGCAATCGGGATCGCTCCCCCGAACAACCCGGCGTCGGTGTCGCCAAGATACTGGCTCGAAGACACCACGCGCGGCAGCAGCGCAGGCGGGATATTGAGCATCTGGAGCAATTCGTCGTCCCAGTCGAGCGTATGCAGATTGAACAGCAGCGTGCGCGATGCGTTGCTGACGTCGGTCACATGCACGCGACCGCCGGTGAGATTCCAGATCAGCCAGCTGTCGATCGTGCCGAAAGCGAGTTCCCCGCGCTCGGCACGCACGCGCGCGCCTGGCACGTGATCAAGCAACCAGGTCGCCTTGGTTCCGGAAAAGTAAGGGTCAAGCAGCAGCCCCGTCTTGCGCGTGAACAGATCCTCGAGCCCCCGCGCCCGCAAGGCGGAACAGATGTCGGCCGTGCGCCGGTCCTGCCAGACGATCGCGTTCGCGATCGGGCGCCCGCTCGCACGCTCCCAGATCACCGTCGTTTCGCGCTGATTGGTGATGCCGATCGCGGCGACATCGGCCGCCACGGCGCCCGCCTGCTGCAGGGCGCGGCGTGCGCAATCAAGCTGCGTCCGCCAGATCTCGGTGGCGTCGTGCTCAACCCAACCCGGTTGCGGAAAGATCTGCCCAAACTCCTGCTGTGCGGTCGCCACCGCGCAGCCGTCGCGGTCGAACAGGATCGCGCGTGAGCTTGTCGTCCCCTGATCGAGCGCCAGCACGTAGCGCGCCATCTTTCTCCCCCGATTCAATCTTGCGATCGATGTCGATTCAATCAATGCGGGCAAAATAGCAAATTGCGGCAATCTGAATTTTCATATCGGCAACTATCCTCGCTCGACCAGGACGCGGGCAATCGATCGCAGTTGCCCGCGTGAGTGCTCATGGCAGAATCAGCGTGCGTGCTAGCTTGTTTTGCAAAATGGCATGAAGCGCGCCGGCGAGCCGATCATGCCGGAACAGAAGTTCCTGAAGGAGTGGTTCAATGACGGCGATCGAAACGAATCTGCTCGAGAAACTCAAGCGCCTGCCTCCGAGCCGCGTCGCGGAAGTCGTCGACTTCGTGGATTTTCTGGCGGCACGCGAGGAGCGTGCAGCGGCCGCACAGCGGTTGACCGAGGCGCTTGCAAAGCTCGACACGCTGAATCTGCCGCCGATCTCCGAGGCAGACGTCGCGGCAGAAGTGCAGGCGGCGCGCCGCCAGCGGCGTTCAAAGCAAGGCGCCTGAAGCGCAGGTCGACGGTTCAAACACCCAGTGCGCATCGTCCTGGATACGAACACGATCATCTCGGGCGTGATCAGCGCCGGCAGTCCACCGCGGCAGCTGGTGGATGCGGCCAAGGCCGGCGCATTTGATCTCATTACGAGCGAGACATTGTTGACAGAACTGCTTGATGTGCTTGGGCGCAGGAAGTTCGAAGCGAGGTTGCAGGCGGCGGGATTGACACCACAGGGCTTGGTGGACGACCTGCGCAGGCTGGCTACCGTCGTGTCGGCACCGACCGTGCCGCGCGTTGTGCCCGATGATCCGGACGACGATCAGGTCGTCGCGATCGCCATCGCCGGGACCGCGGATTTCATCGTCTCCGGCGATCGAGCCCTGCTTTCGCTCGCCAGCTACCAAGGCATCCCGATCGTAACGGCGCGGGAGGCGGCGGAACAATTCAAGAGGTGATCAGGCAGAGAAAGCGTTGCTTGAGCAGTCCGCGATTGCGAAAGGGGAGCCAAGCGCGACTGACTGTTCGCTTTTTCTTTCCTTATTCGACAATCGGCTCCAAGTTTCCCCACGGAGTTGCCTCTGATGAGCGTCACCAAACGCGCCCCATCGGCATTGCCGTTCCGGTTGCACCACATCCCCCAGGACGTCGCACGCGGGGAGCTCGACGCGCGTGTTGGAATGACTGTAGACGGCCCACGTGGAAGGCGGCAGACTCGCCGCAACCCCCGGAAGGAGACAGCATGCGCAGGATTTTGCTAGCCACCGTTGCAGCACTGACGGCATTGACGGCTTTGGGCGCAAAAGCCCAGACCGCCTTTCCCACCAAGCCGGTCCGCATTGTCGTGCCGTTTCCTGCGGGCGGTACGACGGACATCGTCGCGCGGCTGGTCGGCGTCGAGTTGCAGAAGACCTGGGGCCAGCCGGTCGTGATTGAAAACCGCGCAGGTGCCGGCGGCAACATCGGCGCAGATGCCGTGGCGAAATCACCGCCTGACGGTTACACGCTGCTGATGGCCACGGTGGGCACGCACTCGATCAACCTGCCGCTGTTCGAACAGAACAAGCAGAAGATGCCCTTCCATCCACTCAACGATTTTGTTGCGGTCACCAACGTCGCCGCGGTGCCGAACGTGATGGTGGTCAATCCCGGGGTGCCTGCAAATTCAGTAAAGGAGTTCATCGTCTATGCCAAAGCGAAACCCGGCCACGTCAACATGGCCTCCAGCGGCAACGGCACGTCGATCCACCTGTCCGGCGAACTGTTCAAGAGCATGACCGGCGTGTACATGGTTCATCTTCCGTACCGCGGTTCGTCGCCGGCGCTGCAGGATCTGATCGCCGGCAACACACAGGTGATGTTCGACAATCTGCCATCCGCCCTGCCCCACATTCGCAGTGGGCGACTGAAGGCGCTCGCGGTCACGTCGCGCGAACGCTCGGCGGCGCTACCCAATGTGCCGACCATGGAAGAAGCGGCCGGGCTGAAAGGCTTTGACGCGACCGCGTGGTTCGGGCTGGTTGCACCGGCAGGAACGCCGCGCGACATCGTGAACAAGATCCAGCAGGACGTTGCAAAAGCGCTGACATTGCCCGAGATGAGAGAGAAATTTGCCGCGCAGGGTGCGATCCCGGTCGGCAACACGCCGGAACAGTTCACCGCCTATATCCGCAGCGAAATCGACAAGTGGACGCGCGTGGTCAAGTTCTCCGGCGCCAAGGTGGATTGACTGCCGCGACGGCGTCGATGACAGCCACCGACTCAGCGCAGTGCGCGATCGCGGTCACCTGCTGAAGTCGCAGACAATCCAGTGAGCGCGCACGTCGACCCCTTTGCCCGCGATCACCTGCCGCCGCGCGGCGAGTGGCCGGAGTTCGTGTTCGATCGCCCCGAGTATCGCCACCCGGAACGGCTGAACGCGGCGGTCGAACTGCTTGATCGCGCTGTGCAGCGCGGCTGGGGCAAGCGCATCGCGCTGCGCACACTGGTCAATGGCCGACAGATCACCTGCACCTACGAGCAACTCACGGTGCAGGTCAATCGCATCGCGCGCGTGCTGGTCGAGGACCTGAAGCTGGTGCCGGGCAACCGCGTGCTGTTGCGCGGACCGAATCATCCGCTGCTGGCCGCGTGCTGGCTCGCGGTCGTCAAGGCCGGGCTGGTCGCGGTCGGAACGATGCCGCTGCTGCGCGCGCGCGAACTCAAGCCGGTGATCGACAAGGCGCGGATTTCCGCTGCGCTGTGCGACGTGCGCCTGAAGGATGAACTGTCGCACAACCTCGATCCCGCATCGGAGTTCTTCGCCCCGACCCTGAGGCAGGTGCTGTTCTTCAACGATCGCCGACCCGGCTCGCTCGATACACGCGCAGCGGCCAAGCCGGTCGACTTCGTCGGCTGCGACACGCACCGCGACGACGTGGCACTGATCGCGTTCACCTCCGGCACCACGGGCATACCCAAGGGCACGATGCATTTCCATCGTGACGTGCTGATCATGTCGGACGCATTTCCGCGGCATGTGCTCAAGCCCGTTGCGGACGACATCTTCTGCGGCACGCCGCCGCTGGCGTTCACCTTCGGCCTCGGTGGCCTGCTGACGATGCCGCTGCGCGCCGGCGCCAGCGTGGTGCTGATGGAGAAGCTGATGCCGGACACGCTGCTCACGACGATTGCGCAGACCAAGGCGACCGTTGTCTTCACCGCGCCGACCATGTACCGGCAGTGCGCGCTGCTGCTGAAGGAGCCGGCGAACGGTTTTTCCGTTCCGTCGCTGAAGAAGTGCGTGTCGGCGGGCGAGGCGCTGCCCGACGCGACCCGCCAGTTGTGGAAGGAAACAACCGGGATCGAGATGATCGACGGCATCGGCGCCACCGAGATGATCCACATCTTCATCGCGGCCGATGGCGCCGACGTGAAGCGCGGCGCCATCGGCAAGGTCGTGCCCGGCTACGTCGCGCGCGTGGTCGATGACAACATGAATCCGGTGCCGGCCGGGACGCTTGGCAAGCTCGCGGTCAAGGGTCCGACCGGCTGCCGCTACCTTGCCGATCCGCGCCAGACCGATTATGTGCGGCAAGGCTGGAATCTGCCCGGCGACACGTTCTCGATGGATGCCGACGGTTACTTCACCTATCACGCCCGTTCCGATGACATGATCATCTCGGCCGGCTACAACATCGCCGGGCCCGAAGTTGAAAGCGCGCTGCTGCTGCATCCGGCCGTTCACGAATGCGGGGTCGTCGGAGCTGACGACCCCGAGCGCGGCCAGATCGTCAAGGCGTACGTGGTGCCAAAACCCGGCGTCGAGGGCGACGCGGACCTGGCCCGCGTGCTGCAGGAGTTCGTCAAGTCGCAGATCGCGCCATACAAGTATCCGCGTGCGGTCGCATTCATCGATGCGCTGCCGCGCACCGAGACCGGAAAGCTGCAGCGCTACAAGCTGCGCCAGCGCGACGCGAAGGACGGTTGAGCGGCGCACGCCATGGTCCGTTCGGCGACTCCGAAGCCAGGCGCTGCCAAGCCACGGAAGCAAGCGAGCGCGGCTGACGGCCGCGCAGCGACCTTCGCGGCGCTCAGATCGATCCTGCGCAGGCATGGCAAGGCACTGCAGGTCGCGGCGGACCAACCCGATCATTTCGCGCTGGTGACCGGCAAGCTCGACGATCGCAAGCGCCCCGTGCATTTCGGGTCGGTACGCAACGGCAAGGCGTACGTGTCCTATCACCTGATGCCGCTGTACTGCCTGCCCGAACTCGCCCGGCACGTCACGCCGGCGCTTAAGAAACGCATGCAGGGCAAGAGCTGCTTCAACTTCACGACGCCGGATGCCGCACTGCTTGCGCACCTGGACAAGCTCACCGCCGCCGCGCTCGCCGGTCTGAGAAAAGCCGGGCTGGCGTGAGTCCGTTCGAGTTCCGTGCCCGATTGCTGGGCAAGCTCATGCCGCCTCTGAGCGCGGCGGACTTCATCGAGACCTGCTTTGAAGGCGGGTCAGCCTCGACCGGAAGGCTCGACCAGTTCTAAGAGCTTGTCCGTGAATAATTCATACGATGCGTTGCCGCCAGAAAGCCCGGATGCAAGGCGCACGGTGCAGGATCAGTAGCTCGGCCTACGGCCCAGCCGTGCAACGCCGCAGCCGGGCTTTCTGGCGGCAACCCGAAGGGACGGGCCGATTTGGCTCGCATTGCGTTGTTGCTTGCCGGAGCAGTGCTCCGGCCTTATTTGGATCGACCAAACCGCGCTCCTCGCGCCTGGCACTGCAAGCCAAATCGGCCCGTCGCACGCACGAATTATTCACGGACAAGCTCTAAGACATCGATCTGTACTTCGTCGCGGCGGTCGAGGACACCGCGCGGGTCTTTGAACGCTTTGAAGAGACGCTGGGATCGCTGGCACGCATCGTGCACACCTGGCGAGTCGAGCCGTCGCCCTTTGCCGGGCTGAGCCAGCGCCACTATCTGCTCGACCCCGCGCCGCCGCACTTTGCGATCGAATGCTGCGTGCTGGCGCCGGACACGGTCGCGCAGTTCCTCGAGCGCGAGCGGCATGGCGAGCCGGTCGTCCACTTCGATCGGAACCGTCAGTTCAGATCAGTGCCATTCGATCGCGGCGCCCACGCAGCGAAACTCGCCCGGCGCTTCACACAGATCCGTGCGTCGTGGCCCATTTACCGGCTGGTCCTGGACAAGGAGATCGCGCGTGGCCACGCGCTCGACGCGTTCGGCTTCTACGTCAATGGACTGCTGCGCCCGTTGATCGAACTGGCCGGCACGCGCTATCGGCCGGAGCGTTTCGACTTTGGCTGACGTTACCTGCATCATGACCTGCCGAGCGAACTGCAGCGAGTGCTTACGCAACTGGCATACGTGGCCTCGATTGACGAGATCACCGCAACCCGCCGCAACTCGACCGCCAAATGACGCAACTGGTCATGGAGATCGAGTCAAAGCCGTCAATCCTGACTCAGGCCGCACTGCAGTGAAAGCGGGAGACTGTCGGTTTGCGCGATCGCAGCGACGCGCGACCCGCGTATCGGCCACCGTCAGCCTCTGAGCGCGCAGCGGCATTCACCCTATGGTGAATTGCAGGGCGATCGCGTACGGTTTTGTCCAGATACCCGTCGCTGTCATCAACGTATCGTCAACGTACCGCAGACGTCGAACGTTGTGACACGACCCACGGAGGCGGACCATGCTGATGCGAGTCAGCGAACACGGTGACGAAGTTCATGTCGAGTTGACCGGCGTTGCCGGAAGGCAGCAGCGCGTGCTGCAAGCATTGAACGAATGTCAGCGCGTTGCCTCCGGCGATCGGCAGACGACGGGATTGAGCGCTCAGGTATCGGTACGCGCCGGCTCAAACGACATGCGCATCCGCCTGAAGGCCGGCAACGGCATGCATTTCGAAGCCACTGCCATCTACCGCTGCCTGCGCCACGCGCTGTTCGAATCTTCCGCGACGGCTCCGCTCGAAGCGCGCTGACGCGTCGTCGTGCGCTTCGCGCCGACCGACCGCCTCATTGCCGATCAGAATGCGATCTTGATGCCCACGGTGGCAACCGTGCCGCGCGGACCAGCACTTTGCCGGGCATAGGAAAGATCAACGAAGAGCTTCTCCGGCATGACCGCATAGCGCGCGCCGCAGCCGAGGAAGGCACCAGCCGCTCGATCGTCTCCGTGTATTTCGGCCCCGACATCAAGGCCCTCGACGACATCGGTTCGCTCCAGCGCGAGCGCCCACGTGGTCATGTTCACGCGTTCCGATTGTGAACGACTCCAACCCAGGTTCCCGTGCAGCAGCAGTTCCTTTTCGACCGGGGTTGAAACAACGAGCGAAAACGCGGTTGACTCGTGCTTGAATCCTTGACCGGGCAACCTGGCCCCAACCGCGCTGTACGCGAGCGTGAAACCGGCCTGGGTCTCAGTAAGTTTGCGCAGTGCCGTCTTGCCGGTCAGCGCAAGCGAAGAAATCGAATCGCTCGCGGCCTCGTTTCGGCCACCGCCGACGCCGAGTTGCGTGTGAAAGCCGATGCCACAACCAGACTGGATCCACCAACCTCGCGCCGAAGGCTCGTTGCGCGCGGTTTCGCGGACCCAGTAGGACTCCAGCTCGCACTCGCGCGTTTCGAGCACGCCGGCATCCTCGGTGGCGAATGGCCGTCCGGCCAACGCCGCCGTGGTCGCCAGAAGCAGGCCGGTCGCAGCCGCAATGCGAACCGTTGCAAGACCGCAGGTCTTGATCGAAGGCCTCCGGTTCAGTTGAAAACGAGCGTCACCGCAAGTGCCGCATGATCCGAGTAGATGCGGCCCAGGCCGGGCGCAGCGCCGCCAGCCCCGCCATTGGGAGCCCGCCGCCGCTCGATCAGATGGTCGTTCAGGATGCTGACGTCGGCGATGTAGCCGATCGCATGCCGGGACTGCGAAACGAACTCCTCCGACACCAGCACCTGATCGATCCGCTCGGGCTCGCCGCCGTGCAGGATCGTGTAGGCGATGTCGCGGCCACGGCCCGGCGAAAGGCGGCGTTCGACTTCAATTGCATCGAACAGCACGTGTTCACGTTGCGGTCGGTCATCCGGCTTCCAGGACGTATCGGCCACCATCTGTGTCGTCACCGACCTGACGTCGTCGTTGAAATCGCCGCCCACGATCAGCGGCGTATGCGCGCCACGCGTCGCGTCGACCACGATCGTGCGCAGTGCGGCGGCCTCCGCGCCGCGCATCACCAGCGAACGCAACTGCGCGCGTGCCTCGAGCCGCGGATCGGAGCGGTCCTCGCCGTCCAGGTATTCCGGTCGCCGCGACTTCAGATGCACGTTGAGCAACGTCAGTGTGGTGCCGCCGGCGACGTCAGGCAGATCGAGCCTCGCGCGCAACAGCGGACGCGAGAACTGCGCATGCTCACCCTTGTCCGGCACCATGACCGCCTGGCCGCGCGGCAAATCAACGATCGAGTCCAGTTGCGGATGCAGCGCGCTGCGCCAGATCAGCCCGAGCCGAGGCTTGTCGCCGGTCTGATCCGCGAACGGCACCGACAAAGACCAGGCTTTCGCGCCGCTTGCGCACTGGCGCACCACGTCCGACAACGCCGGTTCGTGAAAGATCTCCTGCACCAGCACGACATCGGCGGCCAGCCGGTCGAGCATCGTCGCCAGCCACTGCGTCTTGGCAATGTATTCGTCGGGACCGTAGGGTTCGTTGCCGGGATAGAAGCGTCGCCCCGGCAGCGCGAGGTTCAGGCAGTTCAGGGTTGCAATCCGCAGCGAGCGCATCGCGCGACCTTACAAACCCGGCAGCGCGCGGTCAATACCTGGCGGCGACCAGATCAATCGCGATATGACAACGCCAGCCGCGCGGCCAGCCCGATGAACAGCACGCCGAGGCCGCGATCGAACCACTGCTGCGCATGGCCGTCCCGCGCAAAACGCGCGCCAGCGTGCGCCGCCAGCCAAGCGGTGCCGACGATGATCGGCAGGCTGTTGACGATGAAAATCAGGCCGAGCACTGACAACGCGAGGACTCTGGATTGCGCCGCGGGATCGATGAACTGTGGCAGAAATGCGAGGAAGAACAGCGCCACCTTGGGATTGAGCACGTTGGTGACGAACCCTTGCCTGAAAAGATCGCCCGCGCGCGCCGGGGCAGCGGCACCCTGCGCCGCAGCCACTTTTGGGGGTCGCGTGAACAGCAGCTTTAGTCCCAGGTAGACGAGATATAGGGCGCCTAGCACCTTGACCACATCGAAGGCGAGCGCGGACGTCGCCAACAACGCCGCCACGCCGAGCGCGACCGCGGCGGTATGCACCAGGCATCCGGCTGCAATGCCGAAGGCCGCCGCGGCACCCGCGCGAAAGCCATGCGCAACCGCACGACCGGCGATAAACAGCATGTCCGGCCCAGGCGAGATATTCAGCAACCAGCCGGCGACGATGAACAGGCCCAGGTCATGAATCCCGAGCGAACCGGGCATCAGCGCTTCTCTTCCATCAACGCGAGCAGATTACCATCGGGATCGTGCAGAAACGCCAGCCACAGTTCGTGGTCCGGCATCTTTGCCACCCTGTGTGGTTCATGCTCGAAGTAGACCTGCCGTGACTTGAGCTGGGCCACCACCCCTTCGATGCCGCTGACCCGGAAGTAGAGGCAGAACTGCTCGCGCTTGCCGGTTGGTTCGTGGCCACCTTCAAGCATCAACCGCACGCCATCGCAGTCGAAAAACGCAAGGTTACCGAAACGGAACAGCGGTTTGATTCCAAGCGTGTCGCGGTAGAAGCGCTCCGCGCGATCGATATCTGAAACATGCAACGCCACTTGACCGATGCGTCCGAGCACGGATGCATCCATTGATTTACTCCTCAATGTCTCCTTCATCGCCGGCTTCGAAGCGCGGCTTGCGTGCAAACCCGCGCGCTTCTGTGCTGCCCTGATAGCCCTCGCGCGGGGGGCGCTGCGGGCGATCGCCGTAGGAGGCGCGCGGAGGTCCCTGAACGACTTGCATCAACTGCATCACCAGTCGCAGCGCCTTGTTCACCGATGCGTCGCCGCGGAACACGCGCGCGACATCCGGGTCAAGCGTCACCGTGAAACCACGCCCGCCTTCCTCGCGGCCGCGTGAGGGACGCTGCGCCCGCTTGTACGGATCGCCCGCATCGCCGCCTCCCGCTCCGCCCTCTTCGCCACGGAAACGGGCCGGGCGCGGCGGGCGATCCTCACTTCGGAATCGCGAAGGCGGTCGTGCCGCGCCAGCTTCGCTGCGGAATCGGGGCGGTTTTCCTGCACGTTCCTCGCCACCAAAACGCGGTGGGCGCGGGCTGCGTGGCTTGCCGAAGCCCGCCGCTGCGCCGCCGCTACGCGGCCTGGGTTTGCGATCCTGCGCCATTGAATTCTCCATCGCGGCACGCGCCGCCGGCCTCTACGTTACCCGTGTTGCCATCGCCGCGCCCAGAAAGCGCAACGCCGCCTGACGGCGGCGTTCGAGTTGCGCCTGCGCGCATCAACTCTTCTTCAGATCGCGCAATTCGCGCCTAAGGATCTTGCCGACGTTGGTCTTCGGCAGATCGGTGCGGAACTCGATGTACTTCGGCTTCTTGTAGCCGGTCAAATGCTCCTTGCAGTAGTCCATCAGTTCGCGCTCGGTCAGCGCCGGGTCCTTCTTGACCACGAAAAGTTTGACCGCCTCACCCGAGTTCTCGTCCGGAACGCCGACGGCGGCCGACTCGAGCACGCCGGGATGGCCCGCGACCACGCCCTCGATCTCGTTCGGATACACGTTGAAGCCCGACACCAGGATCATGTCCTTCTTGCGATCGACGATCTTGGTATAGCCGTTCTCGTCCATCACGCCGATGTCGCCGGTCTTGAAGAAGCCGTCGGCCGTCATGACCTTCGCGGTCTCGTCGGGGCGTTGCCAGTAGCCCGCCATCACCTGCGGGCCACGAATCGCGATTTCGCCAGTGCTGCCCGGAACGAGATGGTTGCCGTCATCATCCAGGATCGCGATTTCGGTCGAAGGCATCGGCAGCCCGATCGAGCCGGTGTACTTGTCGGTATCAGTCGGATTACAGGTGGCGGCGGGCGAGGTTTCCGACAAGCCATAGGCCTCGCAGATCGGACAGCCGGTGAGCTTGAGCCACTTCTCCGCCACGGCCTGCTGCACGGCCATGCCGCCGCCGAGCGACACCAGCAGGCGCGAGAAGTCGAGCTTGCGGAACTCCTCGTTGTTCAACAGGCCGTTGAACAACGTGTTGACCGCCGGGAATACATGGAAAGTGTGCTTCTGCAGTTCCTTGACGAAACCCGGAATGTCACGCGGATTCGGAATCAGCACGCAGTGGCCGCCGATGCGCGCGGACAGCATCGCGCAAGCGGTGAGGGCAAAGATGTGGTACAGCGGCAGCGCGGTGATGACCGTCAGTTGTTCGCCCGGTTTAAGTTTCTTCAGCGCCGGCTGATACCACGCTTCGGACTGCAGCACGTTGGCGATGATGTTCTGGTGCGTCAGCGTGGCGCCCTTGGACACACCGGTCGTTCCTCCCGTGTACTGCAGGAAGGCGACGTCGTTGTGCCCGACCTGCACCGGTTTCATGTTCATCTTCAATCCGTCGGCCAGCACGTCGAGGAAATGGAGCGCGCCCGGCAACGCAAACTCGGGCACCATCTTCTTCACGTTGCGCACGACGAAATTGACCAGCAACCCCTTGACGAACCCCAGCATGTCACCCATCGCGCAGACGACGACCTGCTTGGTCGGCACCTTGTCGATCACCTGCTGCAAGGTGGTGGCGAAGTTCTCGAGAATGAAGATCGCCTGTGCGCCGGAGTCCTTCAGTTGATGCTCCAGTTCGCGCGGCGTGTAGAGTGGATTGACATTGACCACCGTGCAGCCGGCGCGCAGAACGCCGGCAATCACCACCGGGTTCTGCAGGATGTTGGGCATCATGATGGCGATGCGCGCGCCCTTGCCGTAGCCCTTCGATTGCAGCCACGCCGCGATCGCCGCCGAGTTCTCGTCGAGCTGGCGGAACGTGAGTGTCGCGCCCATGCATGAATACGCAGGTTGCGCGCCGTGTTTCTTGAACGCTTCGTCGAGCAGTGACACCAGCGATTCGTACTGGTGGTAATCGATATCGGCCGGCACACCCTTTGGATAGTTCTTCAGCCAGAAACGGTCGACTGCGCCCATCTGTATCTCCTGTGTCGTTATATGGTGGTTCGGATCACGCAAGCGGTTAGGTGCGCTCCACAAAATGATACCGACCGGGCGACGCCGTTACTTTGACGCTTCCCCGGATACCAGTGCGGAAAGTTCGTTGTTCCGCCGCGGCTTTGCCAGCGCGGCCAGCCGCCGGACCTCGGCGTAGAAGCCGGGCAGCGCACCCCCGCCCCGCGCCAGCAGCGCCTCGAACGCCGGCACGAGGTCGTTGTACGCCCCGACGGCTGCAAGATGGGCATTGTTCAGGTCCTGTGCAAAAAAGCGGTCGTAGCCGTGGAAGCCATTCCAGCGCTGGTCGCGCATCCGCCGAAAGTCTGCCTGCAGCGCCTCGAGTGCGGCGCGCTTGCGTTCGAGCCGTACCGCCTCGGGCGCGGTGTCGGCGTAGATTTGCCGCAACTCCCCGCGATACATGAGCAGCAGCGCCAGGAAATCGGCGCGCCGACGCTCGATCTCGGCGTAACCACGCGACAACGACGCGTCGCGCCGCGCGGCCAGCCAGCGGGTCACGCCGGCACGTTCCACCGCAGTCGCGAAGCTTTCATTGAAGACCGTGTCGTCCTTCACGTAGACGACCTGGTGCGCGAGCTCATGGAACACCATGCGCGCCAGCTCGCCATCCTGCCAATTGATGAAGGTGTTCAGCAGCGGGTCGTTGAACCAGCCCAGCGTCGAGTACGCGGGCACCGGCGCCACGTTGACGTCGTAACCCTGCGCTCTGAGCTCGTCAGCAAAGCGATCGGCCGCCGTCTTGTCGAAATAGCCGCGGTACCCGGCGCAGCCGAACAGCGGATAGCACCAGGTCTTCAGCTCAAGAGACAACGCGGGAGTCGCGAACACGTTCCACACCACTGCGGGTCGACCGAGATCGGCATAGGCGGTGTAGCTTGCGTTGTCAGGCAGTCCAAGCTCACGCGCGGCAAAGCTGCGGATCTCGCGCGCCCGCTGCAATCGCTGCCTCAGCGGCTCCGCCGTCGCCGGGTCGGCCAGCAGTTCTTCGACTGGCCGGGCGGCCGCGAGCACCGCGATGTGGCCACGCGCGGCCTGCGCGTAGTAGCCGGCTGAAGAGCATCCCGCCGCGAGTGCGACCACCAGAATTGCCGCCGCGCCCCAGCACAGGGGGCGGTTGCGAAGGAGTTGAAGATTGGCCAGCCGTCGAGTCACGACGGCTATTGTGCCGCTCGTGTCACCTGGCGCGCTGAACGTGCGGCCGCATGAGCGCGGCCGGCGATCGCCCCCGACGGGCGTTCCACGCTGCGTCGCTCCCCGGATTCGAGGCAGCACATCACGCGACGCAACTTGCCGCTCGCCTGACTGCGCTGTGGCGGCTGCGTGTCGATCTGCACCGCGACTGAGGACAGGCCGACCGATTGAAGATAGGCGCGCAACGCAGTGCGTGCAGCTTCGCCGCGTCCGCGCTCGGAAGTGCCCAGCCGAACCAGCAGCCGACGTGCTGCAGTCTGCACCAGCTGAAAATCGTTGACGTGCGCGTCTTCTTCGAGGACGGTCGACAGCACCAGCGGCAGCAGCTTGACCGACCGACCCGACGCATCGTCGAACGCCAGTGTGTCATCGTGCCGACCCTCGACCTGGATCGCCGGCAGGCGATTGCCGCACGAACATGGATCGGCGCGCAATGTGACCGAGTCGCCGAGGTTGTATCGAATCAGCGGCTGGATCCGATTTGCCAGATTGGTCAGCAGCACCGTGTGCGACGGCACACCGGGCTCGACCGGCCGCAACTGCGCATCGACCGGCTCCAGCAGCACCCAGTCGCTGTTGACGTGCAGGCTGCCATGTCCGCAGTCCCACGCGATCGACATGAACTCCGATGCACCGTACTCATTGCGCACCTTGCAGCCAAAGCTGCGCTCCAGCCGCTGGCGCGTGGTCGGACACAGGCATTCGCCGCCGGTCCACAGTTCGCGCAGTTCAATCTTCAACCGATCCGCGTCCTGTTCTTCTGCGAGCACCTCAGCCGCAGTCGGATAAGTCGCCAGCAGCGTCGGTCGATACGCGTTCAGTTGCGCGATCAGATCGGGCCAGGGCTGCAGCAGCGAAAACGAGCGCATCGTTGGAGCGAGCCACGGGTAAGTGCGACGCAGGTGCTCGATACTCGACACGCCGGCGAAGTGACCGCCGGTTGCCGCCACCATCGCAAAGCGTTCGCCCGCCGCAAAACGCAGCGCCAGTTCGGCGGGAGACGAAATGCGCCGGAACCTGAACATCTGCAACGCCTCGTACACCGCCAGCGCGTCTGCGTCGTGCAGGAAGATGCCGGGTTTGCCGGTCGTGCCCGACGTGGTCCACACGGAGTAGCGATTCATGAACGGCTGGCCAACAGCGTCGCCATGCTCCAGAAACTGCAGCAACGCCGCGCGCGAGACTTCGCGATCACTCAAGCTTGCCTCGATATCGCGCATCAGGTCGCTCTTGCTGACAATCGGCAGACTCGACAGTGGAACGCCGGTGCGCGGCTGGTCGCGATACAGTTGCCGATACAGTGGAACCTGCGCGCGCGCGAACGCAATCATTTCGCGCAGGCGCCGCGCGCTGCGGCGCTGGATTTCCTGCGGTGACAGCCAGCCGCCGAGCCAGACATCCCACGCGAGCGAAAACCAGCGTCCGGGGTTGTGGAATCCGTTCAGCGAATCCGGTCGCACGGATCGGCGCAGCGCTGTCGATGCGAAGGGTAACGTCGGGGAGGCGGGGTTCGAAACGTTCGACATAGGCGCATTGTGGCCACATTGCGCATCACCTGCCCATGCCGCAAGCGTGCGACACAGAATTATTCGTGCATTGCCAGGGGTCAATGTGGCTCGCACTTGACCGGATACCTTGACGCAAGGGACACAAACCGATGGCCGGATCTGCGAGCGCGAGTAGCACCGACTACTTCGAACACGGGGCCGATATCGGCGTCATCGGCCGGGGTCTGAACGTTGAGCGGGCATTCGAAGGCGCAGCCCGCGCCATGTTCGCGATCATGGCAGAGCCGGCGAGCGTCACCCTCGAGGTCCGGGCGGAGGTTCAATTCGACGAAAGCGACCTGGAATTCGCGCTGGTGCAGTGGCTCAATGCGTTGCTGGCGGCGGCCCGGGAGAAGCGTGCGGTGTTTGCCGACTTCCATCTCGAAAGAGACAAGGATCACTGGCGCGGGACCGCGCGAGGCGCGCACTGGCGGCGAGATGAGGAACGCGGCACCGAGGTCAAGGGCGCGACATTGACCGAGCTTGCGGTAAGGCCCGCCGCGGACGGCTGGGAAGCGCGCTGCGTCGTCGACGTGTAAAGGGAAAACACGATGGATATGACCCGACTCGAGCCGATCGACGAGTTCTGCTGGCGCGTGAAGCCGCCGGATAAGGCGCGCGGCGAGGCGCTGCTGTACGGCGATCGCGCACTGGTGGCCGCGATGGATGACAAGGTGCTGGAGCAGATCGGCAACGTCGCGCAGTTGCCGGGGCTCGTCGGTCCCGCGATGGCGATGCCGGACGCACACTGGGGCTATGGCTTTCCGATCGGCGGCGTGGCAGCCTTCGATCCCGACCAGGGTGGAATCATTTCCGCCGGCGGCGTCGGTTTCGACATTTCGTGCGGCATCCGCTGCCTGCGCACCACGCTGACGCTCGACGACCTGCTCCCGAAGAGCGAAAAGCTTGCCGACAGCCTGTTTCGCGACATTCCCGCGGGCGTGGGCGTCGAAGGCGATCTGCAACTCGGCGATGACGAACTGGACGACATCATGACCGAAGGGGCCGAATGGGCGGTGCGGCACGGCTTTGGCGACGGCGCGGAACTCGAGTTCGTTGAAGAACATGGCCGCATCAAGGGCGCGGTACCGGACGATGTGTCGAAGACGGCGAAAAAGCGCCAGCGCGGCGAAATGGGCACGCTGGGCTCCGGCAACCACTACCTTGAAGTGCAGGTGGTCGAAAAGGTGTTCGATCGCACGGCGGCCGACGCATTCGGCGTGCGCGAGGGCCAGGTCGTGGTGTCCATCCACTGCGGTTCGCGCGGGCTCGGGCACCAGATCGGCACCGAATACCTGGTGAGCCTCGCCAAGGCGGCGAACCGGCTCGGCATTACGCTGCCGGATCGCGAGCTGGCCTGCGCGCCGATCAACTCGTCGGAAGGGCAACAGTATCTCGGCGCGATGAATGCGGCGATCAACGTCGCACTCGCCAACCGGCAGATCCTCACGCACCTGGCGCGGCGCACATTCCGCCACTTCTTTCCGCAGGTGCAGCTCGACACGCTGTTCGATGTGTCGCACAACACCTGCAAGCTGGAGAGCCACGAGTTCGAGCGCAAGCGGCGGTGGCTCTACGTGCATCGCAAGGGCGCCACGCGTGCGTTCGGCCCGGGCAATCCGGCGATTCCGCTCAGATATCGCGACGTCGGCCAGCCGGTGATCATCGGCGGCAGCATGGGCACCGGCTCCTACATCCTGGCCGGCACCAAGGAAAGCGAAACACGGGCGTTCAGTTCCGCCAGCCACGGTGCCGGTCGGCAGATGAGCCGGCACGCGGCACTCAAGCTCTGGCATGGCCGCACACTGATCGATGAACTGCGCGCCAACGGTATCCTGATCCGCACCCGCTCGATGCGCGGCGCGGCCGAGGAAGCACCCGGCGCGTACAAGGATGTGGACGCGGTGGCCGCGGCGACCGAGGGCGCGGGGCTCGCGAAGCGCGTCGCGTTCCTGCGGCCGAAGGTGTGCGTGAAGGGCTAGGAGCTTCCGACTACCGTCTCACGCAGGCTGACCCAGCGGCGCGCCACTTGCACCACTCGCCGCAGGGGCAAGAGCTTGCGACGTTGCAGCGCGCAGCGCCAGCGCGGCGTCCCAGCCGCTTCCGCGCGGAACGATGGGTGCGCCGATGATCACCTTCACCTCGCCCGGCCGTGGCAGCCACGTGTCAGCGGGAAGAATCGCGCGCGTGCCATAGACCGCCACCGGCACCACCGCGGCTCCGCACTCGGCGGCGACGATGAACGTTCCCATCCGTAATGGAAGCAGGCTTGGCTCGCGCCGAAACGTGCCTTCCGGAAACATGATCAGCGATTCACCGCGACGCATTGCTGCGACCAGTTCGCGCGTGTCTTCCACGCCGCGGGCGGGATCGAAGCGCTCGACGAAACGCGTGCCGAGACTGGCGAGCAGGCGCCGCATCAGCCAATGATGCCGATACTCGCCCTTGGAAACGAACGCGAACCGCGGCGGCAGTGCGGCGGCAAGGACGAACGAGTCGATGTAGCTCGAATGATTGGCCGCAATCACGAACGCGCCGGCCGGCGACAACCCTTCGATGCCGCCTACTTCGAGCCGAACGCCGGCGAGCCGCACGCCCGTGCGCGCCAAAGTGCGCGCAACGCGCCGCCGTGTCGATATCGACAGCGGCGCGAGTGCGCAAATGAATCCGGCCGCGCCGATCAGGCCGAACAC
This sequence comes from Burkholderiaceae bacterium, assembly GCA_036824465.1. GTDB lineage: Bacteria > Pseudomonadota > Gammaproteobacteria > Burkholderiales > Burkholderiaceae_F > JAKOQB01. Next base: position 9,777 of record DAITAC010000008.1, on the reverse strand, counting down.
AAACCAACACCACGAACCGATCGCGATCGACAGCATGCGCGCTGCGGCAAGCCGAATACGCGCCTCCACCCCGCTGGCCGCCAGTCTCACCACCTGCCACCACACGGCGGTGCGCGTCGATCCCACCCGTCCCTGAAGGAAGTTGTCGCGCGTGGCGGCCCGGCGGATCTTGCCGCTCGAGGTTTTCAGCACGCTGCCCGGCGGCGCTAGGACCACATCGTCGGCCGGTGCGGCCAGCAGATCGTTCGCAAGCCGGTTGATGGTGGCGCACAGTTGCGCGCGCCGCGCGGCATCCTGCTCGCGCGTCTCGGCCAGCACGATCACACGTTCGGTCGCATTGCGCTCATCCGGCACGCCGAACACCGCCACGCAGCCGCGCCGGATGCCAGCCACCTCGCCGACGGCTTCCTCCAGTTCGTACGGATGGATATTGTGGCCGCCGCGGATGATCAGGTCTTTGGCGCGTCCCGTGATGTAGAGCTCCTGATCGGCGAGGTAGCCGAGGTCGCCGCTGTCGAGCCACTCGCCATGAATGAGTTGCCCAGTCGCCCGTGGATTGTTGAAGTAGCCGCGGGTGGCCGACGGGCCGCGGAACTCCACGCGGCCCTGGCGCCGCTCAGGCAAATCGCGACCCCGTTCGTCGATGATGCGGATCGCGTAGCCCGGCAACACACGACCGTTGGCAACGATCGGTTGCGCGCGCGGATCGCTGGCAGCGATCGCCATGGCGCGACCCGTGAGCGCCAACGCATCGCGGTCGATGTGATCGACCAGCACGCCGCGTCGTGGCGGCGGAAACACCAGGTCGAGGCCGCATTCGGCCAGTCCGTAGACCGGCGCAATGCTGCGCGGATCCAAACCGTAGCGCGCAAAGCGCTGCGCGAAGCGCGCGAGCGTGCCGGCGCTCACGGCCTCGGCACCATTGAACGCCCAGCGCAGTGACGACAAATCAAGTCCGCCGAATTCGGTTTCGTCAACACGGCTGGCGACAAGTTCGTAAGCGAAATTGGGCGCGGCCGAAATCGTTGCGCGATGCCGGTCGATCGCCCACAGCCAGCGCGCGGGCCGTGCAAGAAATGACTGCGGCGCCATCAGGACGAGATGGACGCCGAAGTACAGGCTGCACATCCAGGCGCCGATCAATCCCATGTCGTGATACAGCGGCAGCCACGACACGAAGACATCGCTCGACGATGCCCCCGCCGCGGTGCCCATCGCGCGCAGGTTGGCGAGCAGATTCGCGTGCGTGAGGATCACGCCCTTCGGATTGCCGGTGCTGCCCGAGGTGTATTGCAGGAAGGCGATGTCGTCCGCCGTAGCAGCAGCGATCGCCGCCAGCGGTTCCCGCGCAAGCAGATCCTCTGGTGTGAGGACGTGCCGTAGCGATGGCACCGTTCCTTTCAGCAGGCGCGCCAGCAAACGCGCTTCCGGCAGCGATACCAGCAGCGCAGCGTCACAACTCGCCAGCGTGCGCGCCTGACGCCGCATGTGGTCTTCGAGCTGCGACATCCGGAACGGGGGATAGATCGGCACCGGAATCGCGCCGACCATCAGGATGCCGATGAAAACCGCAAAGAAGTCGAGCCCGGTCGCCAGCATCAGGCCGCAGGTCTGACCCCGCTGCAGCCCGCGCGCTGCCAGCCCCGCAGCCACGCGGCGCGCACGTGCATCGAGTTCACCGTAGCTCAGCGTCTCGCTTTGCTCGTCGGACGCGAGGAACGTGATGTGACGCCGCCCAGGATGCCGCGCGGCGTGCCACGCCAGCACGTCGACCAGATTGATTGCATCATCTGGCGTGCCGGTGATCGGCGAGATCACTTCCTTTGCGGGGCGTGCTCGGGGCAGCGCCGCTGCACGGCCATGCGCCGGCCCGACCGTCAACGCATCGGCCAGCGCCGACTGAAGGTCCGCTGGTGTTGCGGCCTGCATCAGCGCTTCGTCGCGCAATCGCACGCCAAATTCGCGCTCGATCCGCAGCCCCAGTTCGACCCGCGCCAGGCTGTCGATGCCCAGATCCGTGTCGAGTTGCGCACCGGCATCGACGCTGACCGGCCTGCCACGCGTCTCTTCAAGCAGCGCGGCAATCAGCGTAATGAGGCGCTGCGAAGCATGGTCCGCGTCCGGCAACGAAGGCGTCGCCCGCATCGACGTGACGGGATTCGATTGCAGCAGCATGGGGTTGGCAGCAAACTGCAGCGGGCGATGCCCGCTGCAGTCGCATTGCTGCACGAAACAGTGGGCGTCACACTGATGGCGGTCAATGGGTGGAACCCCGTGACCCGTAACGTGTCAACGTGAGGGCGATCAGCAGCGCCCAACTCGAACCATGACCAGCGCCGGCTTCAAGCGTACGGCGCAACGGCTGTTTGCCGTGGCGATGGTCGGGTGCGGCCTCGCGGTCGCAGCGCAGCCGGATGCGCCGCGGCTGATGCAAGTGGAGATCGAGGGCATCATCGGCCCGCAGACGGCCGATCTCGTCAAGCGTTCGATCGACCGCGCCGCGACCGGCGGAGTACAGGCAGTGATCCTGCGCATGGACACACCGGGCGGACTCGACACCTCGATGCGCGAGATCATCAAGAGCATCCTCGCGGCGCCGATTCCGGTCGTCACCTTTGTCGCACCGGGCGGCGCGCGCGCAGCGAGTGCCGGCACCTACATCCTGTACGCAAGCCATGTCGCCGCGATGGCGCCGGCGACGAACCTCGGCGCCGCGACACCGGTGGCGATCGGCATCGGCGGCGAACGACCCGGCCGCGATAAGCAGTCGGAGGAAAGCAAGCCCGCGGGCGAAAAGAGCGACCAGGCCAAGCCCGGCAGATCTCGCAAGGGCGAACCCGCCAAACGCGACGAATCGATGCCTGCCGATGCGATGACCGCGAAGCAGGTCAACGACGCCGCGGCCTACATCCGCAGCCTGGCGCAACTGCGCGGCCGCAATGCCGATTTCGCCGAGCGGGCGGTGCGGCGGGCGAGCAGCCTGTCTGCCGAGGAAGCTCTGAAAGCGGGCGTGATCGACATTGTCGCGCCCGACGTGCCGGCGCTGCTCAGGATAATCGACGGCCGCAGCGTGACGATTGGCAGCGGCAAGGTCACGCTGAAGACGGCCGGCGCGCAGGTTGAAACGGTGGCGCCGGACTGGCGCTACAAGTTGCTGGCGCTGCTGTCGAACCCGACGGTGGCCGTGCTGCTGATGATGATCGGCATCTACGGCCTGCTGTATGAGTTCACCAGCCCCGGTTTCATCCTTCCCGGCGTGGCCGGCGGGATCTGTCTGCTGCTCGCCTTGTACGCGTTTCACCTCATGCCGGTGAACTGGGCCGGCGTCGGCCTGCTTCTGTTTGGCATTGGCCTGCTGATCGCCGAGGCGTTCGTCGGCGGCTTTGGCGTGCTCGGTGTGGGTGGCATCATCGCGATCGTGATGGGAGGAGTGATGCTCCTCGACGTCGATCTGCCCGGCTACGGTGTTCCGTTGTGGTTCACCTTCGGCATCGCCGCCGGCAGCGCGCTGGTGGTCTTCGGCGTCGCCGCGCTGGTCGCACGATCACGCCGACGCCCGGTGGTCGCCGGGCGCGAGGAACTGGTGGGCGCGGCCGGAGAGGTGGTCGAAGCGACCGCCGACGAAACGTGGGCGCGGGTGCACGGTGAAATATGGCGCGTCCGTGCCGACGGTCCGCTCGCGCCCGGCGCCCGCGTGCGCGTGCAGGCCGTCGACGGGCTCACGCTGATCGTACGACCGGAAGTCACTTAGCTGGAGGTCACCATGCTCGCCAATTTGCCCTTTGGACTGGCCACGGTCGCGATCCTGGTCATCATGCTGGCGGTGGCGTCGTTCCGCATCCTGTTCGAGTACGAACGCGGGGTGATCTTCCTGCTCGGCCGCTTCTGGAAGGTCAAGGGGCCGGGCCTGATCATGGTCGTGCCCGGCATCCAGAAAATGCAGCGCGTCGACCTGCGCATCATCACGATGGACGTGCCGCCGCAGGACGTGATCACGCGCGACAACGTGTCGGTCAAGGTCAATGCGGTCGTCTATTTCCGCGTGGTCGATCCGCAGAAGGCAATCATCCAGGTCGAGAAATTCCTCGTGGCCACCAGCCAGCTCGCGCAGACCACGCTGCGCGCGGTGCTTGGCAAGCACCAGTTGGACGAGCTGCTGGCCGAGCGCGAGCGGCTGAACCTCGACGTGCAGCGCATCCTCGACGCGCAGACCGACGCCTGGGGTATCAAGGTGACCAACGTCGAGATCAAACAGGTCGATCTGAACGAATCGATGGTGCGCGCAATCGCCCGCCAGGCCGAGGCGGAGCGCGAGCGGCGCGCCAAGGTGATTCATGCCGAAGGCGAGAAGCAGGCCTCGGCCGCCCTGCTGGAGGCGGCACAGATGCTGGCGCAGCAGCCCGAAGCGATGCAGCTGCGTTACCTGCAGACGCTCACCAACGTCGCCGGCGACAAGAGCTCGACGATCGTGTTCCCGGTGCCCAGTTCATTGCTCGATACATTGTTCAGTCGGCGCAACCAGAGCGGGTAGCCCACCGCAATGACTGCGCCCTCGCTTTGCCTGCCGGCCATCGGCCTCGAAGAGAAGGTGGCGTTTCTGCGTTCGCCGCAGAGTTATCCGTCGCAACCGTCGAAGATCGAGGTGTGCGAGACGCACATGTCGTATGTCTTCCTCGCCAGTGCGGACGCGTACAAGCTGAAGAAGCCGGTGCGCTACCCGTTTCTCGACTTCAGCACGCTCGCGGCGCGCGAGTCGAGCTGCCGCGCCGAGGTGCAGCTTAACGAGCGGCTGGCGACCGGCGTATATCGCGGCGTGCTTGCACTGACGTGCGAAAGCGACGGGCGGCTGCGGCTCGGCGGTCGCGGCGAGGTGGTCGACTGGCTGGTGCACATGCGTCGCCTGCCGCGCGAGCGGATGCTTGATCGACTGATCGTCGAGCGACGCCTGCAGGCGCACGATCTTGTTCCGCTTGCCGGCCGCCTGGCCGCCTTCTATGCGGCGCAGCCGCGCGTCGAGGTCACGCCGCGTGACCATATCGCCGGACTGGAGCAGGAGCACCGGCTCAACATCGAACTGCTGCGTCAACCGCGCTTCGATCTGGACCAGCGCGAACTCGACGCCATCGATGCGGCGATCAGGCATTTTCTCGCCGCGGAGCACGAGCGCTTGCAGGCCCGGGTGGTCGCGGGGTGCATCGTCGACGGCCACGGCGATCTGCGGCCCGAACACGTGTGTCTGACCGATCCGCCACAGGTGATCGATTGCCTCGAATTCAATCGCGCGCTGCGCCTGGTCGACTGGGCCGATGAGATCGCGTTCCTCGGTCTCGAGTGCACGCTGCTCGGTGCGCCCTGGGTCGGCAGTGCGTTGCGGGAACCGATCGAGGCGCGGCTGCGCGATTCGGTACCGCCGGCGCTCACCGATTTCTACACCGCCTTGCGTGCGTGCCTGCGCGCACGGCTGGCGGTCGCGCATCTGCTCGAGCCCGATCCGCGCGACGGCGCGCGCTGGTTGCCGCGGGCACGCGCGTACCTGCGCATTGCGCACGCGGCCTGCGCAGGGTTCAGCGGGTAGCGCTTTCGTGCAGCGAACGGATCGTCTGCGCGAGCAGCGGTGCGCAGCCGACGATCTCCACTCGTGCGCGCGCGGCGGCATCGAGGCGAAAGGGCGGCACACTGTCGCTGATGATGGTGCCGGCGAGCGCCGGATGCGTGATCGCGACGTTCGCACCCTCGTTGAACAGGCCGTGCGCAGCCAGCGCAAACACGCGTCGCGCACCGGCCGCGAGGCAGGTTTCGGCCGCGCGCAACATCGTGCCCCCGGTGCTGATCAGGTCGTCGACCAGCAGCACGGTCGCGTCGCGCACGTCACCGGCGAGCAATGAGCCGGACACAACTCCAGCGCTGCGGCGCTTTTCCAGATACGCCGAGCCGATGGGCTGGCCGATCTGTATTTCCAACGCTTCACGGAACAGTTGCGCACGCTTCACACCGCCGGGGTCGGGCGAGGCGACCACCAGCGCGCCCTCGCGCGCCAGCGTCGCTGCGCGCTCGACAAACAATGGCGCCATATCCAAATGGACGGTTGGCAGGCGAAAGGCATTCTGGAACGCCGTGACGTTGTGCACTTCAAGCACCACGACCGCATCGATGCCGACCGCCTCGAAGAGCTGCGCGACATAGCGCGTCGTCACCGGATCGCGCGGCTTGGTCTGCCGGTCCTTGCGTGCGTAGGCCAGGTATGGAACCACGGCCGTCACCCGCGCCGCGCCGTGTTCACGCAGGCAGCCGGCGAAGAACAGGAGTCGGATCAGCTTGTCGTTCGCGCTCGCGTTTCCATCGCCATACATGCTCTGGATGATGTACGCCTCTTCTCCGCGAACGTCGGCGAGCGGCCGCGCCTTGTGCTCGCCGTCTTCGAACTCGCGCTCTTCATGCGCATCGAGCGCGCAGCCCAGCGCGGCGGCAACCCGGCTGCCCAGTTCGCGCGTGGCATGCAACGCAAAGAGCTTCATCGGCGCGCCCTTCAGCTTTGGCTCTTCACGGTAGCGCGCCATCCGGCACGCCAATTGAGGGCGGTCAACGCGCGGCATCCCTGCCCCGCTACGTTTTCGATGCATCCATCATCAAGAGATGGCGATGACCACGCCGAACGACTGCACCAGTGCGCTGCTGACGGACCTGTACGAACTGACCATGCTGCAGGCGTATGCGTCGGCCGGAATGAACGACATCGCGGTGTTCGAATTCTTTGTTCGCAAGCTCCCGCCGCAGAGGAACTTCCTGATGGCCGCAGGGCTCGCGCAGGCAGTCGAATACCTGCAGGGACTTCACTTCTCGCATAACGAGATCGCCTGGATGAAGACGACCGGCCTGTTTCGCGAGGACTTTCTTGCGGTGCTCGAAGGCATGCGTTTTTCCGGCGATGTGCATGCAGTGCCCGAAGGCACGATCGTGTTCGACAACGAGCCGCTGCTGCGGATCACGGCGCCGATGGCTGAAGCGCAACTCGTCGAAAGCCGGCTGATGAACCTGCTGCACTACGAAACCGCCGTCGCCAGCAAGGCGGCGCGCTGCATAATCGCCGCGGCGGGCAAGCCGCTGATCGACTTCGGGCTGCGGCGCGCGCACGGCGCCGAGGCGGGCCTGCTGTCGGCGCGCGCAAGTTTCATCGCCGGTTTTGCCGGTACTGCGACCGCGCTCGCCGGTCAGCGTTTCGGCATTCCGGTGTTCGGCACGATGGCACACTCCTTCGTGCAGGCGCACGACGATGAGGCCGAAGCTTTCATGCATTTCGCGCGCGCGCAGCCTTCCAACGCCACGCTGCTGATCGATACCTACGACACCGAGGAAGCCGCACGCAAGGTCGTGCTTCTCGCGCAGGAGCTTGCCCGCGAAGGCATCACGATCCGCGGCGTGCGGATCGACAGCGGCGATCTGGCCGAGCACGCGCGCCGCGTGCGCCGCATCCTTGACGATGGCGGGCTGCAGCGCGCGCAGATCTTTGCCAGCGGCAATCTCGACGAATACCGGCTGCACGAGCTCACTGCGCAGAGCGCACCGATCGATGCCTATGGTGTCGGCACGCGGATGAACACTTCGGCCGATGCACCGTTTCTCGATTGTGCGTACAAGCTTTCCGAGTACGCTGGCATGGGCCGGCGCAAGCGGTCGGAAGGCAAGGCGACGTGGCCCGGGCGCAAGCAGGTCTTTCGCGTGATTGATGCGCAGGGTCGCTTCGAACATGATGTATTGAGCATCGATGGCGATCAACAAATGGGCGCGCCATTGCTGGCGCCGGTGATGCACGCCGGCCGGCTGGTCTGTGCGCTGCCTTCGTTGCAACAGGTGCGTGCACATGCACAGTCGCAACTCAGATCGTTGCCGCAGCATTTGCACGCGTTCGAGGCATCGGCCGCCATGACGCCATACCAGGTCACGATCGCGCCGGCATTGAATGCACTGGCCGGCGAGGTCGATCGTCGTACGCATGCGTTGTCGGACCATCAACCGCGCGTCGCTTGATTCGGGTCAAGCGCAATCGATGCGCGACGGGTAGGTTGAAGTCAACGACAGACAGTTCATTATCGTGTTGAGGGACACCGATCATGACGACGAACCGCAAGACACGCCTACGCATTCCGGCCGTTGCGCCGGTCGTTGAACCTCCCGTCGACATCGATTCGAGTCGCGTCGTGCAGCACCCCGACGGCTTTTACTGGCTTGGCGATGAAGGGCGACACGAGACGGGCCCCTTCGAGACCATCGAAGCCGCGCTGGCCGACATGATGAGCGCCGAAGAGCTGGAAACCGAACCCGGCGAGACGCTGGAGGAGGCCGAGGCCGAGATCGGCATCGCCGACTGGATCGACCCCGAAACGAAGGAGCCGGCCGAAGAAGGTCGGCCGCGTCTCGAAGATCATTGAGACGGAATCAACTTCGGCAGTCGCGGTTCAAAGTGGACCGAGACGCGGCGGTCAATCCGCGCGTCAGCCAGAGGGTCGGTTCAACATCATCAAGCAGCGCGTGCCGCGACCAGGGCCCCGGCGCGCGTGAAGACAGTCCAGCGATCGCGCCGTTGCTCTAGGCCTGTCTGGCGTCAAGCACGGCCTTCTCGAGCGCGACCTGACGCGGTCCGATGCGCGCGACGCCGGTCAGCTCTTCCGCCAGAAACTCGGTCACGTCGTCGGCCGTGAGCACGCCGATCAGGCAACCTTGGTCGTCGGTCACTGGCAGCCGCCGTACACCTTTGGTTCGCATGCGCTCGATAGCGTCGTAGATCACTTCCGACTGGTTCGCGGTCGCCAGTTCCTTGCTCATCAAGTCGCTTGCAGTCAGGGAGCCCGGGTCGATTCCCTGCGCAAGCACTTCGACCACGAGGTCGCGGTCGGTGACGATGCCGACCGGCACCAGTCTGCCGTCGCGGTGCTCGGTCACAATCAGGTCGCCAACATGGTGGCGGCGCATCAGATCCGCCATGTCGACGACGGGGGTTGTGCGCTCGCAGTAAACGACCTCGCGTGTGCAGATTTCGCCGATACGCATGGCTGTCACCTCCCCGGCGTCATTGCGTGCTTTCTGTCGCTCATAGTGGCGACGCTGCGGCCGACCACATTGACGATTGCCAAGACGCGGCACGGCTCGTGCCGGACGATCGCAGCTGGGGCGAGCCCTCGACAACCGGGTACCGCCACCGCGGCAATGCCAATTCGCAACGCGCCCGCGGCGTTTCTGCTGCATCCTTGTACTGGAGGTTCAGGCGGCGGCAGACGTGCCCGAGAACGGTTCGACCGAGGTCGAGCGGGCCATGCCGGCCGATTGCAGGTCCGATGAGCAAACGCAGGGAGAACTCGATGCCCTACAAGAGAATCCTTGTGCCGGTCGACGGCAGCGTGCCTGCCAAGCGCGCGCTCGACGAAGCGCTGCGGCTGGCGAAGGAAGGTGGCTCCAGGCTGAGGCTGCTGCACGTTATCGAGGAGAATCTGCTGGCACTGACCCCGGAAGCCGGCATGCTGACCGCGCAGCTGCTCGAAGCGCTGCAACAGGCCGGCGACGAAGTTCTGCGCGACGCGCTGGCGCTGGCGAAGGCGAGCGGTGTCGATGCGGACACGGTCAAGGTCGAAAGCATCGGTGGCCGCGTCGGCGAGGTCATCGTCGAGCAGGCGTCCACCTGGCCCGCGGACCTGATCGTGATGGGCACGCACGGCCGGCGCGGATTGAGTCACATGGTGCTCGGCAGCGACGCCGAGCGAGTCGCCCGCAGCACGCCGGTTCCGT
>DAITAC010000240.1:0-2359 GCA_036824465.1 Burkholderiaceae bacterium | reverse complement strand
AGCAGCGTCAGCGTCAAGGGCAGGCCGTGGGTGCGCAACTCGGCCGGCAGAAACTGGCGCGGGTTGTCATTGACGTAGAAAAGCCCGCGGCTGCGCAGGCCTTCGCGACACGCGCCGCTGTCGAACAGCAGCACGCGGTCATCCAGCCCCATGTTGACGTCGTGTTCGAAGCCCTTGAAGAGTTCCAGCTCATGTGCCGCGGGGAAGAACAGCAGCCGCGCCAGTGCCGCCATGCATGATGGCCGCAGTCCGTGCACGCCAATCGAGGCCTGGCCGGTTGGAGACATGGCGGCAGCGCAGTCAACGTACTCCAGGCAGCCGCGCTGCACGCGGGCGCGAACATCACTCTGGCGACTGGCCAGGCCACTGGCCTTGCGCACGGGCTCGCCGGCCTCGGAGTAGTCGATGACCGACCCCTGCTCGATCGTGCACAACTGTTCGAACAGCGCAATGAAATCGCACAACGTGTCGATGGCGCGGCCGTCGAACTTATCGGGGCCGATGAAGCCGCGCTTGGCGTCCTGCCAGCCGGGCAGGTCGCGCAGCAGAAGATAGCGTCCACACACGTCGATCTTGAACAGCGTATGCATGATCGGTGCGATGCGGTCCTGCACCGTGCCTGCGTAACCGAGATCGACCAGCATCACGCGGTCGCCCGCTGCAATATGGATCTGTTTGCGCAGGTAGGTTGCAAAGCGTTGGCGCAGCTTTTCCGCGCGCTCCAGGATCAACCTCAGATTGCGTTTGCTTTTGATCGACTGGACAAAGGCGCGCTGCGGTTCGCGGGCGCTGCGAGCGGATTTCTCGAGCGCGCGCACCTCCTGTGGCGTGAACAGCAACTGGGTCGACATTGCCTGGAACTTCTCGGTATTGAGGAACTGTGCGACGTAGCTATCGATGTCCGCTTCGCTGCGCAACGATGCCGCGAACGCCGTGAAGCGGCTGATCTCCACCGCGTACGACGGAGCATCGCCGGGCTGCGCGATGCGGTCGTACACGGCCTTAGGCAGGAATCCGTCGCGCATCATGAACAGCAGCTTGACTGGCGCCCCGTCGCCGGCGGCCAACCTGGACTGCTCGCGCAACCATGTCGCAAAGCCGAACAGCACGGGGCCGAGCGTCGCGAAACCCATCTGCGTGCCGGGATCGTCGGTCGACAAACGGCTGAGCAGCGGTCGTTGCGGTTGATAGAAGGGGCGGCTGGCGCGGATCGCGGGGTCGAAGATCGCAGCCGCCGTGGCTTCGAGCCGCAGTTGCTGCTCGATGTCATCCGTGAACTGCTCGAGATGAACGGCGTGAATCCCGAGCCGGGTCGGCCCCTCGAAGTCGGCGCCCCGGTTGTCGCCCACGTGCAGGATCTTCTGCGGTTCGACCTTCAACGCGGCCAGCACGTCCTTGAACAATCCGCCCACCTTGCTCACGCCGTATTCGCAGGAGCAGAACACGCGGTCGATCAATGCGGCGACCTCCGGGCCGACTGCGCGCTGTATAAGTGCGCGTAGTTGCGGCTCGAACAAGTAAGTGTCGCTGACGATGATCACCTGCATGCCGGCCAACTTTGCGGCCCGCACCAGTGCCATTGTCGGCTCGAAGCCGAAGCAGTGTTCTGCCTCGGCCACCAGTTCGCACCGCATCGCGGCGTCGAGCGCGGCGTCGGCCGCGCTGGGTGAGGCGGCGCGATAGATGTCGTGAATCGTGACTTCGTGTTGACCGTCGCGCAGGAAGCGCAGCTTGCGTGCCTCGCCTTCGGCATGCATCCGCTCGTAGCGGTTCATCCGCATTGGCGGTGCGTTGAACACGTCCGTCGGGTGTGCCGTGGTGCGCCATACGAGGGTATCGAAGCAATCGAGCGACAGAATGTCGGCACCGCGGGCATGCGCCATTTCGACGAGCGATAGCAGTTGTGCGCTGCGGACAGAGCTCATAGCGTGGGTGTGTCCCCGTATGCAGGAGTCCAGCCGATCGTAGGTCTCAAGAAACCCGCTGATCGGCCGAAAAGACACGGATTTTCCGGCCTATGTGCGCCACGGCGGTAACGGCGGGCCTACCACGGCGACGTGATTCAAGATCCGAGCGCCGCAGCCGATGTACCAGTTGAGCGAGAACCTCGAACCTGTCCGAATGAGCGCCGACATTGCCAGGACTGCCGATCCGACCCGGATCTCTTCCGCGCCCGAGGCGGCGGTCGGCATTGCGCGCACGCGCGCGCCGGCCCAGCCTGTCGATCCGGTAGCAGCGCAAGCAGCAGTGAAGGCCGCCGCGCAGGCGGACGCCGCCGAGCTAGAAGCCGCGCGCCGCGCCGCCAATCGCGCATTGGCCGAAAAAGGCCGTGAATTGACCTTCGAATTCGACGATGAAC
>DAITAC010000239.1:0-2362 GCA_036824465.1 Burkholderiaceae bacterium | reverse complement strand
GAGAGATACATCGCGGCGATCTTCCAGCCGAACAGCGAGAACAGCAGCGCGAGCGCGATCTCGTTGACCATGGGTGCCGCGATCAGGAACGACAGCGTGACGCCGAGCGGCACGCCGGCCGACACGAAGCCGATGAACAGCGGCACCGCGGAGCAGGAGCAGAACGGCGTGACGATGCCGAGGGAGGCGGCCAGCACGTTGCCCACACCTTCGCGCCGCCCTGCCAGCAGCGCACGCGTGCGCTCGGGCGAGAAGAAGCTGCGCACCACGCCCATCGCGAACACGACGCCGCTCAACAGCAGCAGCACCTTGGGCGTGTCGTAGATGAAGAAGTGCACCGCATCGCCCAAATGCGTAGCGCGCTCCAGCGGCGTCAGCCCGAACACAAAATCGGCGAAAGGCGTGAGGTTCGCGTACGCAACGGCCCACAGCACAATCGCCGCCAGCGTGATCGCGATCGCGCGCCGGCTTGCCGGCGCTGGCACAGGCAGCGCGGACGTGCTCATGATCGAAACCCGGCTACGCGGCTGCGCGCAGCCAAGACTCGATCTTCTCGCGCGACGGCACGCTGCCGGAGTGCACCACCTTGCCATCGATCGCGACCGCGGGCGTGGCAAGCACGCCCATGGCGACGATCGCGGCCGGCTGTTCGACCTTTTCCAGTTCGATCTGCCGGCCGAGTTGTTGCGCGACTTCCTGCACCTGGCGCGCGGTGATCTGGCACTTCGAGCAGCCGCTGCCGAGCACCTGGACCTTTGTCATAAAAGCCTCCAGAAGCATCTCTGCTACGGCCTTTGTACGCCGCGCCGGCCGGGCGTCATTGCCATAGGGCAATTCGACGACGATCGGTCACCGAGGCGCAGTCAGTCCATTGCACAAAAAAATGGGGCGGCCGAAGTCGCCCCAAACACATCACAGGAGGTTCTTGTTATTTCGCGAAGCGCAGGAACAGCGCGTCGTAATGCACCGCGTGCCGCACCTGCGCGTTGTCGAATGCGGCGAAGCCGAATGCGTATTGCGCGTTCAAGTCGCTGTACTGCACATCGAACTTGCTGCCGGTTGTCAGCTTGCGGCTCACTTCGGACGTCAGAACACCGTTGGCCCAGCGCGTGGCGACCTTGATGTCCGCGCGGTCGCCCTTCAGCGGATAGATCAGGAACGAGGACACTTCGTCGCCCGGTTTGAACTTGCTGTCGTCAAATGGCACCTTGTCACTGTCGACGATGTAGTACGTGCCGCCGGCGTTGGCGGCCTTGCCGTCTTTGTTCATGAACTCCGGTTTGCCGTTGACCAGACCGAAACCCTTGTACTCCGGGCCGCCCGGGTCGCTCTTGCGGCCGGCGTTCGGGTTCTGCGCGTCGAAGCGGGTGTGATCGACGTACTGGTCATCGACGTTGCCGAGCGGCGCCGTGCGGCTGCCTTTCATGTGCCAGATGTCGCCGAGTTCACCTTCCTTCGCGGTGTACTTGTTGCCGAACGGTTTGCCCGGTTCTCCCGCGTGGCATGTCACCGAGCAGCCGCGCTCGTTGAAGCCGGCGATCGAATTGTTGATGTTCCAGATCATCGCCCACTTGTCTTCGTAGTAGACGTTGTCGTCGCCGCCCTTGTCCGCGGGGTCGACGAGCTTCTTCCAAGAGCCATCGGCCTGCTTCTGGAACGGGCCGCGGCGGATCGAGTTGGTCGGGTCGGCGTACTGAACCAGGAAGTAGACCATGTCGCCGCTGTAGACCGCTTTCAGCGTCGCGGTGGTTTCGCCCTTGCCGCCGGCGAAGTTCTTGCCGTCACTCAGTGCGACGGTGAGCGGCTTTGCCGCCGCCCAGGCGGCGTCGTTCGCATTGCCGTCGAGCGTGGGCGGTGTCGCGACCTTGGCGGCGACCATCACGTTGGGTGTGGCCGTTTCTTCCTTGGTGGCGCAGCCGGCGAGCAGGGCGCCAGCGACTGCGAGTGCGATAAGGGGATAACGAGTGTTGAACATGATCTTCCTCCTGACGTTTTCGGCTTCAACTGTCGCCATTCGATGCGCGCTCCGCTACGGGCGCTTGCTTAAAAGCAAGGTAGGCGACTGGGCGACATCAAAGGTCTGCTGGGCTTGCGCAAGATCAAGTCGGCCCGTCGCGCTGCGATCACAGGCACATACCGGTCGTCGGCGCGGTCATCGCGAAAGGATGGGCCGCGCCTGATCGGCGACCGGCAGCATCCGTGCCACGAATCTGAACGGTCACGGTCGCCAGTCGCTCACCAGGTGCTGCATGCCGCCTTTCGTCTTCCAGATGATGCGTGCGGCACTGGTTCCGTTGGCCGCTGCGGTCACCGTTTCGGCGAAGCTTGAGACGTTGCTTGTCTTGCCGACCGTGTACGGATT
>DAITAC010000144.1:0-7927 GCA_036824465.1 Burkholderiaceae bacterium | reverse complement strand
CGCTCTGCAGCGTAACCCCATGTTTGCGGCGGATCGCCGCCAGCACGTGCGCCTCTACGAGGTTCACGAACGAAAGCGTCTTTGTCCGCGGGTCGGCGATCGCAATCACCGGCTTGAATCCGCGCTGCGCCACCGTCCATGCGCGCACCGTCGAGGGCGACAGCGCGAGGTAGTGCGCGGCTTCGCTCAGCCGGTAGGCGGGGGCTTCACGCAGATCGAATTTGGCGTCTCGCTTCATCGCGGCGGAGTTTAGTCCCGCACTCGCGGGCTGCGCGAGCGCTTCTTTGGTCGGTCCGTTGGCAGAAGAGACGTGTACTTCTGATAAAGCTCGAACAGAAACGCAACACGTTCGGCGTCGCTCTTGAACCCTTTCTTGCCGTAGGCGGTGTCGACCGCGGCGTCGAGCACTTGATGCGCTTTCAGCAATGCCGGCGGCATCGTCAGCGGGTCGTACAGGTCGGCGAGCGAGGAGTTTGGAAACGCCGCCCGCGCGTCGAGCACGCTCTGCGCGGCGGCTTCGATCTTTGCGCGTTGCGCGTCAGTCAGCGACACGGGCCAGGGAAAGTTGTTGTAGACGATGTCCTTCGAGTAGCGGAAGTCGCTTTTGAGCCGGCCGCAGGTGTAGCGGACCCAGGCGTTGTGCATCGTCGATAAAAGCACGCCGAAGTGAAACCGCGTGACGTTGGGAACCATCAGCACCTGATCGTTGCCGATGACTTCTTTGCTGACAAACCCCATCGGCACGAACTGCCGGCGCTCCGACGAGACTCGCGGTACCAATGGTAGTCAGTATCGGGCTGCGCAATCTGGCAAAAGAGCGTTGGAGTCGCCGCAAATCCGCGTGTCGACTCCGCCTTGCTGGCCTGACGGAACTCGCGAACGGCCTCGATGCGCTTCATGAGGTGCGGCATCGAACGCAGATCGGTCGGCGAGGCGCCAACGAGCCAAAGGCAATATCGTGACTCCCCATTCAGGAACTCCTGCGCGCCGGTGTAGGGACGGATCCAACCCGCTGCCGCCGGCTCTGCCCGCAGCAATTGCTGGCGCTCTGTGGGATCAAGGATCAAATGACCGCCGTCGCGCGGCATGCTGCCGAAACGCATCGATGGCACCGGGCAGATCGGTGAAGGCCTGTTGATGAGAAATACTTCAGGCGCATCGACCAGATAGGCGTTGATATTGGTCGCTGCAACCTCGTGCGGCTCACCATTGATAACGTCGTACTCGAAAAGGCGTCGCTTCGGTGGCGCATCGTGCTTGAAGCCGACAATCACGCAGTGGACGGCTGCGACGCCACGCGCCTCATTCGACCACTGGAAAGTACGGTGGGCGAACATGATGTGCAGGCCGAATTTCTGCATCAGAGGCGCCCAGAGAAGGCCCACCTGCTCGCCCTGGGTGATTGAATTGGTAGAGAAGAACGCACCAGCGATCGGCAATCTTTGCACGTACTTTGCGGCCTTCCAATACCAGCAGCTCACGTAGTCGAGTACGCCGTAACCCTTCAGGTCCGCAAACACCCACGCCATGTCTTCGCGCTGCGCATCACTCATCACCATCGCGCCGACGAATGGCGGATTCCCAAGCAGGTAGCTGCACCGCTCGGCTGGCAACACGTCGTTCCATTCGATTCGCAGTGCATTGGCGTTGTGAATATGCGGCGACGTCTTGAGCGGTATCCGCGCGAAGTACAGCCCGAACTCCTCCGCCACCTTCTGGTTCATCTGGTGATCTATCAGCCACAACGCGACCTGCGCGATCTGCGCCGGGAACTCCTCGATCTCGATGCCGTAGAACTGGTCGACATCGAAGCTGACCTGCCGATGGAGGTTTGTATCGAACAGGTGCTGGGTGCGCGTGTCGGCAAGCGAGCGCGAAGCGCGCAGGATTTCGAGTTCCAGCAGCCGCAGTTCACGGTAGGTGATGACGAGGAAGTTGCCGCAGCCGCAGGCCGGATCGAGAAAGTTCAACCGCCGCAGCCGCTTGTGGAATTCGAGCAGCCGTGCGCGGTTGCCCCTGATGCGCTCGAACTCGGTCCGCAAATTGTCAAGGAAAAGCGGTTTGATCAGTTTGAGGATGTTCCGTTCGCTGTTGTAGTGAGCGCCCAGGTTGCGCCGCGCCTTCGGGTCCATGATCGACTGGAACAGCGCGCCGAAGATCGCGGGGCTGATCGCGCCCCAGTTCAGGGCGCAGCAGTCGAGCAGCGACTGCCGCATTGCCCCGTCGAACGCGGCGATCGGCAGCGTTTCCTGAAACAGCTTGCCGTTGATGTATTCGAACGCGCCGAGCTGTTCGTCCAGATTGCGCTGGCGCCGGTCACGCGGCGTGTTCAGGACCTGAAACAGTTCCGCCAGCCGCGGGCCGAGATCGGAGCCGTCCTCGGCGGTGCGCTGCTCCAGCCACCCGCGAAAACTCTGCAACTCGAAGATGCCGGTGTCGTCCGCGAAGAGGCAAAACAGCAGCCGCACCAGCAGCACTTCGAGCGCGTGACCGCCGAAGCCCGCCGCCTTGAGCTGGTCGTGCAGCCGGCCCATCTTTTCGGCCGCCTTGATGTTGACCGGGTCCTGCTCGCGAATCGTCTGCGGCGTATAGCCGGCGATGAATGCGAAATGTTTGATGCGCTTGGGCAGCTCAGCGAGCATGAATTCGAGGTGTGGTTGTGCACTCGCGTCGGCCTCAAGGTCGTACAGGCGAAAGCGCGCGAAGTCGCTCACCAGCACATAACGCGGCAGATCCCGGTCCTTCAGCCCGGGGAAGTAGTCAAGCGCCTGCTGGTGCGCGCGTTCGAGGTCCTTGCCGCGCGACTTATGCTCGACGAGCAGCATGCCCTTCCACAGCAGGTCGATGTAGCCGTCCTTGCCGTCGAGCTTCTTGACCCACTTTTCGAAACTCGCCACGCGCCGGCGCGGAACGCCAAAGACATCGAAGAACGCATCCCAGAAACTCTTGGCATCCGCGTCTTCGCTTTCGGCGTGCTTCCAGTCGCGCACAAAGGCGACGGAGCGGTCGCGGATCTCGTTCCAGGAAAGTGGCATCTCGGTTCTGAGTGCTAAGGCCGGCGCATTCTCGCGGAAACTTGCACAGATGGCGAGCGCAGCGCGAGCGACGGCTGTCATGCGGGAAGAACCGCGTGGGTCGGCCCCGCGCGCGCTTCGCTTGCTTCCGTCGTCTCACGTAGGCACACTGTCAAAATCTGAGAAGTGATCCGATGACTGCGACAAGCGAACTACTCCGAATCACGACTGATCCGACTGTGTGCGGCGGTCGCCCATGTATTCGCGGGCTGCGTGTGCGCGTCAAGGATGTTCTGGACCTGCTCGCAAGCGGCGCAACGGTCGACGAGATCGTCGCCGACTACCCCTACCTCGAACGCGAGGACATTACCGCTGCTCTTCAGTACGCCGCTGCCCAGGTCGATCACCCGGTTCTGCGCGCAGCCTGAACTGACTCACAGTGCGGTTCCTTGTCGACGCCAATCTGCCGCCCGCATTGGCGCGCTGGATAAGCGAGCACGGACATGACGGAATCCACATTTCAGAAACCGGCGGCCAGACCAGGTCCGATGGGAGCATCTGGGCTGAAGCCGTGGCCGCGGGCGCAGTAATTGTCAGCAAGGACGAAGACTTTGCGCGGAGAAGAATCGTGGCGACAACGGGGCCGCAGGTCGTATGGGTCCGATTGGGCAACACCCGGCGAGTTACATTGATGGCACACTTTGAATCGATTTGGCCACAGCTATTGAGCGCGATCGAGCACGGTGAACCTCTCGTTGAAGTCGCATGACGACTGAATCACGATAGCTTCTCCGCTCGCGACGCTCAGGATCGGCCCCAAGATCCCGCGCATTCACCGCGCGCCGTCGGATGCAACCAAAGCCGTGATCGTTGCCGCCCGAAGATGAGCGACTGCCCGTTCTGCTCCCCGGTCGACACCCTGCTCGACCATCCGCTGGCGTTCGCGGTGGCCGACCGCTATCCGGTCGCACCGGGTCACACGCTGATTGTCGTGCGCCGCCACGTGGCCGACTTCTTGGAAACCACACCTGACGAACAGCAGGCGCTGCTTGCGCTGCTGCACGAGGCCCGGCGCATCGTCCATGCGCGGCACGCACCACAGGGGTACAACATCGGCGTGAACGTCGGCGCGATCGCGGGCCAGACGATCGCGCACGTGCACGTGCACCTGATCCCGCGCTATGCGGGCGACGTGGCGGACCCGCGCGGCGGCGTGCGCGCGGTGATTCCGCATCGGCAACGCTATTAAGAGCTTGTCCGTGAATAATTCGTACGATGCGTTGCCGCCAGAAAGCCCGGATGCTAGGCGCGCGGCGCAGGAAAGTAGCCGGGCCTACGGCCAAGCCGCGCAACACCGCAGCCGGGCTTTCTGGCGGCAACCCTTCGGGACGGGGATATCCGGCTCGCATTGCGTTGTTGCTTGCCGGAGCAGTGCTCCGGCCTTATTTGGATCAACCAAACCGCGCTCCTCGCGCCTAGCACTGCAAGCCGGATATCCCCGTCGCACGCACGAATTATTTACGGACAAGCTCTAAGGGAGGACGCGATGGAAGGCTCGTTCCTGCGCTTCTACGTGACACAAAGCCATCGGCTGCACGGCAAACCGCTGTGGGAGTGGCTGCTGTACACCGCCAACAAGATGGGCATTCGCGGCGGCTCGGCGTTTCACGCGATGGCGGGTTTCGGGCGCCATCACGTGATGCACGAGGATCGCTTCTTCGAACTCGGCGGCAGCCTGATCGTCGAGGTCGAGTTCATCGTGAACGCCGCGGAGAAACAGAAGCTGCTCGACCTGCTCGCGCAGGAAAGCGTGGATCTGTTCTATGCCGACATCCCGGCGACGTTCGGCGTGCTGACGTCGAAGGCGAAGTCCAGCTAGGAGGTGGCTGCCGGCCGGCGTGCCACAAGGGTGCGGAAGACCTTGACCGTCTCGTGCGGTGCCGGAAAACGCTCGTCGTCGCAGCGAACGATGTCCCAGCCCGCGAACAGCGCGGTGAGCCGCTCCGGCTCGAACAGGCAGTAGGCGTCGGGATCGAACATGTCCATGAACGTCGTGCCGCGCACCAGCACATTGACGATCATGGTGCCGCCGGGCCGCAGCGCGCCCTGCAACCGCCGCAGCAGGGCTTCGGCCGTGTCGCAGTCGATGAACATCAGCAGGCCAATGCAGACGATGGTGTCGAATTCCTGATGCGGCTGCCAGGCCGTCGCATCGGCAAGCTGCGCGTCGATCGACAACTGCTCGACGGTCGCGCGTTCGCGCAGGCTTTCGATCGCGTGCGGACTCGCATCGAGCGCCGCCACGCGGCACCCGCGGCGCGCTGCGGTTACCGCGAAGTTGCCGAGGCCGCAGCCGAAGTCGAGCACGTCGCCGCGCGCGAACTCGAGCGCAAGCGTCTCGAATGGGTTGAGCTCGAATACGCGGGCGCGCGCCTGCTGTTCGAACTGTCGATCGAAGAATTCGACGGAGGTCTTCATCGCAGCCATCGTCGCACGATGGCGCCATTAGACCCCAACCCGCAGCTGCCTGTCGCGGCCCTCGCCTGCGCCAGGTCAGCTCCCGCGCTTCTTGCCGGTGATCATCGCGCGCACCAGGTTCTCGCCGCTCGCGAGGCTCGACACGACGACTCCGGCCAGATGCAACGCAACCAGCGCGCCGAAGAGCGAGGCCGTTCCTTCATGTACCTCTTCGAGCCAGTGCGCACCCGCCATGGGCCCGTGCGCGCTGCCCCACCCGGTCGCGGCCACGAGCGTCAGCGACGCCAGCAGCGCGAGAATCGAGAGTGCGCCGGCGGGGTTGTGCCCCACGTAGCGTTGCGACCGCCCGCGCACGAGGCCAGCCAGGTAATGGATTGCGGCCGCAGGCGGTCGGACAAAGCTGGCAAAGCGCGCATGGCGCGTGCCGATCCATCCCCATAGCAGGCGCATCGTGACGATGCCGACCACCGCAAGGCCGAGCGCTTCATGCGCGGCTTCCGCCTTCTCGGCGGTGATCCAGGCCGCTGCGCACAGCAGCACCAGGCTCCAATGCAGGACCCGCACGAACGGGTCCCACACGCGGATTTCGCCCGCCTTCATCGCGCGGCCAGCCTGCTCTCACCCTTCGACATGTATCGGCTGACGAGCCGCATGTCGGTCGGGTTGAATCTCAGGTCAAAGCCCTTGCCTCTCTTGTCAGTGGCCTTTACTGCGTAGCAGCTCTCTTCGGCGTCAACGCGTGTCACCTTGTAGCCGAGCGCTTCGGTTGCGGCGCGCACATCAGCTTCAGGCTTCCATTGCTCGCGTGGCGCGGTTGGACAGTCTTCGGCGCCAATCGCGAGCCCCGCGCCCGATGCAAAGATGAGCCCGATCAGCGTAGAAACGAGAAGTCGTGGTTTCATAGGTGGTCCTTTCAGTTGAAATTGCCGCGGTGGCGATCCGGCTGCAACCTTAGGCGCCCAAGCTGAAGCGAATCTGAAGGAGTGTCTGTGCGGCTCTTGCTGGTGGAAGACGACCGTACCCTGGGCGACGCCGTGCGCGCGCACCTGGAGTCAGAGGGTCATATCGTCGATTGGGTGATCACCGCGGCGCAGGCGCGCGCTGCGGCAGGCGACGAATTCGACGCAATCCTGCTCGACTGGCAGTTGCCGGACGGATCCGGTGTCCAATGGCTGCGCGATCTGCGGGCGCAGCGCGGTCCCAATCGCACGCGGCCGGTACTGATGCTTACCGCACGCGATCTGGTGGCCGATCGTGTGCAAGGGCTCGATGCCGGCGCCGATGACTACCTGGTCAAGCCGTTCGAACTCGCGGAACTTTCGGCACGATTGCGC
Source organism: Burkholderiaceae bacterium (assembly GCA_036824465.1). Taxonomy (GTDB): domain Bacteria; phylum Pseudomonadota; class Gammaproteobacteria; order Burkholderiales; family Burkholderiaceae_F; genus JAKOQB01. The sequence continues at coordinate 1,101 of DAITAC010000144.1, read as the reverse complement.
GCGCTCGCGCGCCGCGCCAGCGGGCCGACCGAGACCCGGTTGTGCGCCGGCAGGATCGAAGTCGATCCGGTTGCAAGGCGCGTGCTGGCCGACGGCAGGTCAGTCGACGTGACGGCGAAGGAATTCGCCCTGCTCGAAGCACTGATTCGCCGCAGCGGGCGCATCGTCTCGCGCAGCGATCTCGAAAGCCTGCTGTACGGATTCGACGCCGCCGTCGACAGCAACGCAGTCGAGGTGCATATCTCGAACCTGCGGCGCAAGCTCGGACGCGACGCGATCGAGACCGTGCGCGGCATGGGCTACCGGATCGCGACATGAATCGAAGCGACAGCGCCGGGCGTGCGCCATCGATCAATCTGCGACTGACGCGTGCCGCACTCGTCGCCGTGATCGTCGGCGCACTGCTCGCCGCGGCAGCGGCGGCGTTCGCAGTCCGCATGCAGGTCCGCGATCTGATGGCTTCATCGCTGGAAGAGACCGCGCAGGTGCTGGTGGTCCTCGCCGAAGACGAGCACGAACTGCTGGAAATCGCGCATGGTCGGGTGATGCCGGCCGCACCGCATGAAGAGCATCTCCTGTGGCAAGTGCGATCTGCCGACGGGCAACTGCTCGCGCGCTCACACCAGGCGGCGGATGCCCCGTGGCCAGCGCCGCTGGTCGAAGGCCACACGCGGATTGCCGGACTGGCGCTGTACACATTGAAGGGCGGGCACATGTGGGTGCAGGTCGCCCAGCCGCTGGTGCAGCTTTACGCGGCACAGAGAAAGGCAGCGCTGCAGACGGCAGGGGTCGTACTGGCCTGTGGCGTGGCGGCTTCACTGCTCGTCGCGTTGCGCGTACGGCGCGAACTGCGCCCCGTCTTGCAGCTGGTGCGCGATGTCGAAGCGATGGGACCCGATGTGCGCGGCACGTCGACGCCGCGCTCACCACGCCGCGAGCTGGAACCCGTTTACGCGGCGCTTGAAGGACTTCGGCAACGACTGGCGGAGAAACTCGCGGCCGAGCAGGCGTTTTCCGCCCACGCCGCGCATTCGCTGCGCACGCCGCTCGCGGGACTGACCGCGCAGCTCGAAGTCGCTTCGGCGCAGGCATCGCCCGAGG
>DAITAC010000007.1:0-79429 GCA_036824465.1 Burkholderiaceae bacterium | reverse complement strand
AGCTGGAACGGGCGCAGGCGGAATTTGCAGAGGGTCGCGAAGCACGCTTCGTCGTATTCGAGCGAGGTGTTGCCGAAGCTCAACTGATTGCACGTGCGAATTTCTCGCAGATCTTTCGCGGTCCATTCCAGTCTTGCGTGCTCGGCTACCAGGTCGATCATGCATTTGAAGGGCGCGGGTTAATGCAGGAGGCGCTTGCCGCTTGCATCGAATTCTTGTTCCGCGAATTCAACCTGCACCGCATCCAGGCGGCCTACCGAATCGAAAACACGCGTAGCGCGCGGCTGCTGGCGCGGCTCGGCTTCGAATACATCGGCGTTGCCCGCGAATACCTGTTCATCGACGGCGCCTGGCGCGATCACGCGCTGGTCGCGTTGAACAATCCAGGCTTTGATTCTGCGGCCTTTGCCGCGACGGGCCCGCCGTCGAGCTAGGCAGTCGGCAAGGTCGCGAATCCCAGCGGGTTCAGCGCGAGCTCTTCCGTGCCGGGCGCGCGCTCGTCAACGCGGTCGACGCGCGCGGACGGCGGACCACGGCGTGCCCAACGGCTGAGCGCAAGACACGCGGCGTCCGATCCGCGCACCACAGCTTCGACGCTGCCGTCGCGACAATTCCGTACCCAGCCCTGCAGGCCGAGGCTTTCGGCTTCGGCGGCGAGCGAGAAGCGAAAGCCGACACCCTGTACGCGGCCGTGAATGTGCAAGTGCAGACTTGACGTTGCCACTTTCCCGGGTTCGATTGCCAAGTTCCTTCTCCGGATAACGGTATCAGAGGCGTGCCGTCCAGGGGAGTTGCCGCCAGCGAGCGACGTCGCTCGCCGTCGGCGCGTGCGGCGGCCATGATTTCACCGCAGCGGCAGTTCAATCCATCCCCGCCTTTAGTGTGCGCGCGCTGACCACGCATGCCGTGCCGCCCGCCGCTTCGATCGTGGTCGCGCGGCTCTTGGGCGACGGCACTGTCGTCGATCGCGCCGCGCGGACATGTGACGGGCCACATCCTGATCGCATGGGGCTTGCGGCGAACGCCGACCATGTGGGAGGCGACGAGTCGGCTGATGTCTGGATGCAAGAGTGCACTGGCGCCGTTCGTGCTCCCGCTGGCATCGGTGATCACGGCGGTCGTAACGGAGCTGGGGTTGTTGACCGCATCGCGGATGCCGGCGCGCCATTGTCCCCGCGCCCAAGTCAGCGCCGCGCCAATCCGACGCGATCTGCCGTCACGGCGGAGAAGCGTTCGTCGGAATGCGGCAAAAAAAAGGCCGCCGGGCGGACGGCCTCCAATGCTGTCAAGCCCGGCTCAGTTTTCCAGTTCCGCCCGTTCGGCGTTCAATGTGTTGCCACCGAAGGTTCCTCTTATCTTCACGAGGGTTCCGGTGCTGGTCGCCGAGCGCGGCGTTATCGCAGCAAAGAACTGGGCGCGCGTAATGGACGCATCGTTGGCATCGCGGTACTGCGATGTGCTGCCGAACGCAACATTGATGCTGTCGAGCAGCATGAGCGTGAATGCGGTGTCGTTCTTCGCGGTGACACGCGCCTGCACGATGTCGCGGGTCTCGCTCGTGCTCTCCAGGCGTTGCGCGATCACGTTGCCACCGGCATCGAGAGTGGCGCGCATTTCGAGTCGAGTGACGCCGACCACGATGCTGGACAAAGGCGTGCGCAGATCGGTCAGATCATTGATCTGAACCGGCTTGCCGAACATTGTCAGGGTACGCGTACCGGTGTTGACCGCGCTCGCGGTCCCCGTCAGTTCGACGACACCGCTCGATCCGCTGGAACTCGAACCGCCCGATCCGTCCTTGAACTGAATCGTGCTCGCCACGAGCGTCCCACTGGCGTCGACCGATCCCTCCGCTTCGACTTTGATGCCATTGCCCAGATCGACGGCGGTGCCGCCTTCGAAGCGCGTGGTGGTCGTCGTCTGAACGGTGCGCGAGCTGACCTGAAAGGTGCCCGGATGCGCGGTGAATCCGCTGACGAACCCTTCGACTTCCAGCTTGCCCCCGTTGCTCGGCTGAAACGCGGCGTCTTCGAGGTCTTCTCGATCGACGCCCGTGGCGGTGAACACACCCGTGGCGGCATTGAAGCTGCCATGCACCTCAACCGGTATGCCGTTAGCCAGCGTGGCGCCGCTGGGCGAAAGCGTAGCGCCGATATAAGACACCTGCGTGGTGCCGAGGGTAAACGTCTGCGCTGTCAGGTTCGAAACAATGCCTTTCAGTTCGTCGACCGCGGTGCTGGAGGCTTCAACGCGCGAAGCGCGCACGTTGCCCGTGGCGTCGCGCAACCCATGCACCTCGACGCGCGTGGACCCCGCGACGAGCGCGCCGATACCATTGAGGTTGGCGAACACGGTTGTGCTGTCGACAAATACTTTGAGTCCGGCGACGGTGAACGACGGCGGATTGGCAGTGGCGGCGACCGATTGCACGATGCCACGCACTTCGTTTTCGACTTCGATGCGGTCAGCAATTCCGGAGACGTTATCGCTGTTAATACGTCCCAGCACTTTGACGAACATGCCGTTGCCCAATTCGGCGGCGTTGCCATTACGGCCGTCGATTCGGATCGTCGCCGTCGAATCGTCGAAGCGCACGCCGTTGACGATCACGCTGCCTTTGGTCATTACACCTATTACCACGGACTGCGTGGTCGGAGGCAGCGGGGTGAAACCGCCGGTACCGTCGGTGCCGCCGCCACAGCTGATCAACAACCAGGTTGCAGCGGCCGCGCCGCATATCGAGCGAGAAGTAGTGCGCATATCAAACCTCCCTTGCAGTACTCGACAGGTTTTCTTCGAAACAGAAGATGCCGACGCCGGCGCGCATGCGACCGCTACCGCGCACGCGCGGATTGGCATCGCGGTCATGGCGCGAAAGCCACTGGTCGAGCAGTTCGATGACTTCCTGTGCGTGCTGAGTCGCAGTCGCCCGGAATTCCGGCAGCGCCTCCACCGGCAGGTTGTCGTACATCACCTTGCGTTGCAGGCGCGGCGTGCTGTCGCCGTGCGACAGGTTGTGGTCGATCGTTTCTATCAACCACGCAACGTCACTGCCCAAGATGGTGAGCTTGCCCAGGTCGGAATTGCGCGGGATGTACACGCGCGACAGCAGCTTGAGTTTGCCGTCGTCGAACCGTTCAACCGTGCCGACGCGCAGCAGTTCGTCCAGAACCGCACGCGGGGGCACATCGCCGCTATAGCGTCGCACCAGCTCAGCAAAGCCGTGTTCGCCATCGAGGGTCAGCGCGCGCGGAGTATCGCCAGCGCGGAAATCGGCGTCCCGGACCCAACCCGCGACCACGCGTGCGGCTCGGTTATGGCGCGCGAGTTGTTCGCGATCAGCATCGGGCTGGGGGTCGGCCAGGCGCTGCACTTCCTTGCGCGTCAAGCCCGTCAGTACCGAAACGCGCGAAATCGACGGCTTTCGATTCGGCAGCGCGAAATCGGCCAGCGCGACGTCGACGTATGCGCGCTTTGCGAGATTGACAAATGCGTCGAACGGCAAACCGTGCCGAATCAGTACTCGGGCCAGAGCACGCAGGATGCGTAACACCGCACCCGAAAGGGTGTCATGAACTCGATTAGCGGTTGTATCCATATGGGAAAAATAGCCCAATAAACATCTCATTGGTGAGAATATGGGCGACAGATAACACAATTACGGCAATCCGGGAATACGCCCCAGCGTTACGGCACAAGCCGCTGGGGTGCGGTTTCAATGCAGAAGAACGGTCAGATCACGCCGCGACGGCGCAGATCGGCGAGCGATTCAGCTCTCGCGCCGGCGAGCGAACCCAACACTTCGTCAGTGTGCTCGCCGAGTCGAGGCGGCGCACGATCGTATGTCGGAGGCGTGGTGCTCATTTTGATTGGATTGGCCACCAGCGGCACGTGACCGGCGAGCGGGTGTGGCAGTTCGACCCGCATGCCGCGATGGACGACCTGCGGATCGGCGAGCGCGTGTGCAATGTCATTGATCGGTCCACAAGGCACCCCGGCGTCTTCGAGTTTTTCGGCCCAGAAGGCCGTCGGCCTGGCACGCACGACCTCCTCCAGAAGCGGAATCAGAACCTCGCGATTGCGCACACGATCAGCATTGCGTGTGAAACGCGCATCGGCGGCAAGATGAGGGCAGCCCGCGATTTCGCAGAAGCGGACGTACTGCGCATCGTTGCCGACTGCGATCACGACGTAACCGTCGGCGGCGGCGAAGACCTGATACGGCACGATGTTCTGGTGCGCGTTGCCCGCGCGTCCCGGGGCGACTCCGGTGGTCAGGTAATTCATGTTCATGTTCGCGAGCATCGCGACCATCGTGTCCATCAGCGCCATGTCGATGTGCTGGCCCGCGCCGGTCCGATCGCGATGCGCGAGCGCCGCAAGAATTGCCACCGCCGAATACATGCCGGTCATCAGATCGCTGACGGCGACGCCGGCCTTTTGCGGCCCGCCGCCGGGGCGATCGTCGCGTTCGCCGGTGATCGACATGAAGCCGCCCATGCCCTGGATGATGAAGTCGTAGCCGGCGCGGTCCCGGTACGGGCCAGTCTGGCCGAATCCGGTGATCGAGCAATAGACGAGGCGTGGATTCAGCGCGGAAAGGGCCTGGTAATCGAGCCCGTACTTCGCCAACTGCCCGACGCGGTAGTTCTCGACCACGACATCGCTGCGACGCGCGAGGGCGCGGACAAGCTCCTGTCCCTCGCCCTTGGAGATGTCGATCGTCACCGAACGCTTGCCACGATTGGCGGCCAGGTAGTACGCGGCCTCGGTCGTCTCCCGACCCTGCGCATCCTTCAGGTACGGCGGACCCCACGCGCGCGTGTCGTCGCCCGTGCCTGGACGCTCGACCTTGATCACGTCGGCGCCGAGATCGGCGAGTATCTGCGTGCACCACGGTCCGGCCAGCACGCGCGTCAGGTCGAGGACGCGAATGTGGCCAAGGGATTTCTTCGTCTGCTTCATGGCCGCGCAGGATAACAAGGCACCCTTTGTAGACTCGCGGCATGGCACATCGATTCTCTCCCTGGGGGCTCAAGCTGCGCGTGAACTGGTGGCCACCGTACCTTGGCGCCGGTATCCGCGTGCGCCATGTCAGCGCGGACTTTCGCGAGATCGAGGTCGAGATGCCGCTGCGCTGGTACAACCGCGGATATCATGGAACGCACTTCGGCGGCTCGCTGTACACGATGTGCGATCCGTTCTTCGCGTTGATGTTGCTGCATAACCTGCCCGAAGACTACGTTGTGTGGGACAAGGCCGCGTCGATCGAATTCGTCGCTCCCGGCCGCTCGCGGGTATCGGTCTCCTTCAGGTTGAATGACGACGACATCGCGGCAATCCGCAGGATGACCGAATCCGGCGACAAGCATCTGCACGTCTTCCGGGCGGACGTGGTCGACGATGAGGGCCTGGTGGTCGCGCGCGTCGAAAAGATTGTCTATGCGCGACGCAAAAGGCCGGCGACATGAGTCACTTTCAGCGTTGGCCATACGCCTGCGTGCTGGCGCATCGCGGTGGCGGTACTTTGGCGCCGGAAAACACGATCGCTGCGATTGACGTCGGCCGCGAATTCGGATTCCGCGCGGTCGAGTTCGACGCCCGGCTGTCCAGGGATGGAGTGCCAGTGGTGATTCATGACGCAACGCTTGAGCGAACCACGAACGGAGCAGGCACGGTGGCCTCGCATACCGCCGCGCAACTGGCGTGCCTGGACGCCGGCAGCTGGCGCGCACCGCGATTTGCCGGTGCGTCGGTGCCGACGCTTGAAGCGGTGATCGGGCACTGTCGCGCCCATGACGTGTGGCCGAACATCGAGATCAAAGAGGTGGAAGGAACCGAGCAACACGTTGGCGAAGTCGTCGCGCGCGTCGTGGCGACGCTTTACCACGATGTTATGCAAAGAGGCGGTGATCAGGCGGAGCACATCGAGCTGCGGGCCCCGTTGCTGTCGTCTTTTTCCCGGGCCGCGCTGGTCGGCGCGCGGCGCGCTGCGCCGGATCTCCCGCGCGCTTATCTCGTCGACGATGTGCCGGCCGATTGGCGCGAGCAACTGGAGGCGCTCGGATGTGTTTCGCTGCACGCCGATCATGCGTTGCTGACGCGAGCGCAGGCAAGCGCGATCAAGACCGCGGGCTACTGGCTGTTCTGTTACACGGTCAATGACCCGGCACGCGCGCAAGAAATCCTCGGGTGGGGCGTGGACGCCTTCTGCACCGACCGGATCGATCTGATCGGTCCGGATTTCGCCTGATGCCATGGATCACGCATCCGCGCGCAGTGGGTGGTTGACCTCCATCAAGCGCGGGTGTAACCCTCTGCGTAACCTGCGGTCGTCGATTCCACGCAGTGGCGCCGCACGAGAGAGACCGTGCCTGCCTGCAGCGCAGTAGCGCTGCCGCACGTGCGGAGCCTGTGCGGTTGCCGCCTTTTTCCTGGTTGACCTGATTCACGACCGATGTCTGCCGCGCCCGTTCTTCGCAAAGCCAAGGAGCTGAATCGGGCCGCTGCACTGGTCACGACACGCGAACTTGGCAACTGCGATCACTGCGGAGACTCGCTCGCAGGCCTGAAGGTCGTGCGCCGCACATTTGTCGGCGAGCCGCGTGGCCGCGCGTTCTGCTGCCTGGGATGCGCCTTCATCGCCGAGCAGCTCTTCCTCGCGCGGATTTCGAACCGCGACTGTGCGGCACTGGAAGCATCAGTCCCGCCAACCGCGCCACGGACCGCTGGCAGTGCGCGTTTGCAGGTCGAAGTGCGCGGCATGGTGTGCGCTGCGTGTGCGCTGCTGATCGAGCATCGGCTGCGGCGCGAACCGGGAATCGTAGCCGCGCAGGTCGAATTTGTAGCCCGCCGTGCGCACGTGATCTTCAATCCGCAGCACACGACACCGGCCGAGATCGTGCGGTCGATCGAACGCTGCGGCTACCGGACCGGATCGAGCGAGGCGCTTGATACAAAAGCCGCGCGCATTGAGCTTGCCCGGCTGCTGATCGCCTGGCTGGCGATGATGCAGGTGATGATGCTCGCGGTGCCCTCGTACTTCGCCAGCGCCGGCGACATCGCGCCGGATATCGAACAACTGCTGCGCATCGGGCAGTTGATCCTGACGTTGCCCGTCGTGCTTTTCTCCGGATGGCCGCTGATGCGCGCGGCGGCGAGCCAGGTCCGTGCAGGACAGATCGGCATGGACCTGCCAATCGTGCTCGGACTGACCGTGGCTTTCGGCGCCAGCGTCTGGGCGGTGTTCGCCGCGAGCGGTCCCGTGTACTTCGATTCGATCGCGATGTTCGTCGCGCTGGTACTGGGTGCGCGCTGGCTGCAATGGCGTGCGCTGCGGCGCGCCGCGCAGCACATCGATGAGGCCGAGCGGCGCGCGGTTTTGACCGCACAACGACTGCGCGCATACCCAGCGTCAGGCGCGCTGGACTCGGTCGCGGCCGACGAACTCAAGCCCGGGGATCACGTGCTCGTCGCGCCCGGCGAAACCGTGCCCGCTGACGGCGTGGTCGCGCGCGGATCATCCACGCTGTCGCAGGCATGGTTGACGGGGGAATCGACGCCGATCGAGAAGAGTGTCGGTGCAGCGGTGCTGGCAGGCAGCGTCAATTTCGACCAGCCACTGGTGGTCGAAGTCACGCGTGCCGGACCGGCGACGTCCCTGGCGGCGCTGCGCCGGCTGGTTGAAGACGCCGGCCGCGAGCGGCCGCGCGTGGTCGAGCTGGCGAACCGCGTTGCCCTCGTTTTCCTTTGGACGTTGATCGTACTGACCGCGCTGACCGTGTTGGCGTGGCTCGCGATCGAGCCGACACAGGCGCTTCCCAATGCGATCGCGCTGCTGGTCGCGACCTGCCCGTGTGCGCTGTCGCTGGCTGCGCCGGCTGCGCTGACCGCCACGCAATCGGCGCTCGCGCGCTGCGGCATCTTGACGGCGCGTTCGGCCGCGCTGCAGACGGCAGCGCAGGTGGACGTGGTCGCATCCGACAAGACCGGCACGCTGACCTCGGCGCAGCCCGCAGTAGTACGGATCGTCCTGCTGCGCGACCTTCCGCTGCACCAGATCATTGCCATCGCAGCCGGGATGGAAACACTTTCGATGCATCCCTACGCGCGCGCGCTCGCGGCACACGCGGCCGCGGCAAAGATCGAAGCCGCCGCGGTCAGCGATCCGCGCGTCGACGGATCCGCCGGTGTCGAGGCGACGGTCGACGGCGAGCGTTATCGGCTGGGCCGGCCTGATTACGCGCTGGCAATGGTGAAGACACCTGCTGGTGCTGCAGGTATGCGGCGGCCGGTTCTGATCGATGCTTATGGCGTCGACGGCGCCGGCATCGCGGTCCTGTCTGACAAGGCCGGCCTGCTCGCGGTCTTCGTGTTTGCCGAATCGCTGAAGAGCGATGCTGTCGCGTTCGCGGATCGCGTGCGTGCGGGCGGGGCCGATCTCATTCTGTTGTCAGGTGATCGACGCGAGCCGGTCGAGCGCATCGCGCGTGAATTGCGCATAGAGAATGGTTTTGCGAACCAGACACCGGAGAGCAAACGGCGGCTGATCGCAGAGTTGCAGCGTGACGGCCGTGTGGTCGCGATGATCGGCGATGGCATGAATGACGCGCCGGTGCTGGCGCAGGCCGATGTGTCGATTGCGCTGGCTGACGGCGCATCGCTGGCGCAGGCGCGCGCCGATTTCGTCGTCACCTCGGCACGACTGGGTGAGGTGGCGGCCGTGTTCGAGGCGGCGCGCCGCTGCATGCGGATCGTGCACCAGAACCTGGTGTGGGCCTTTGTCTACAACGTGATTGCGATCCCGCTGGCCGCATTTGGCTACCTGACCCCAGCGCTCGCAGCCATCGGCATGGCGACGAGTTCACTGCTGGTGGTTGGCAACGGGCTGCGCGCCGGGCGCCTGCCATCTGCCGAAGGCCAATCGCCCAGGGCCGGCTGACATGGACTCGCTCTACCTTCTGATCCCGCTGTCGATCGTGCTGGTGCTGGCGATCGGCGGGTTGCTGGTGTGGTCCGTCATGTCCGGACAATTCGATGATCTCGACGCCGAAGGAAGGCGCGTGCTCGACGATGATCTGCCGCTGCCGGCAGAGCGATCAAGATCACGCAGGAAAGCGGGCGGTGGATCGACCGATCTGCCGAGTTGACTTGTGTCAATCGTGTGCGGCGATCGCGTCAATACCATGCGCGGCGGTATGTATGAATGCTGGCGTCAGCAGCGCAGGTCTTCTTCATGGCGCGCCGCGCCGGTAGAGGGACCGGCATCGCAGGGTTGCGATGGCAACCGCGGAGCAACGCGTCAGACAGTTGAGCCGGGCGATTCGCGGTAGCGCTGCAGATTCGCCGTTCGGCACTTGAGAGGGAAACATGAATCAGGCGACAGGCGCCAGGACCTACGACTATGGCGCGATCCGCGCCTTTTCGATCATGACCGTGATCTGGGGCGTGGTCGGCATGCTGGTGGGTGTGATCATTGCGGCGCAAATGGCGTGGCCGGCGCTGAACTTCGATCTGCCATGGCTCAGTTTCGGTCGACTGCGCCCACTGCACACCAATGCGGTCATCTTCGCATTTGGCGGCTGCGCGTTGTTCGCCACCAGCTACTACGTGGTGCAGCGCACGTCGCAGACCCGCCTCTTTCTGCCGGGCCTGGCGTGGTTCACGTTCTGGGGCTGGCAGCTGATCATCGTGCTGGCGGCCGTGACGCTGCCGCTGGGGATCACGACCGGCAAGGAATATGCGGAGCTTGAGTGGCCGATCGACATCCTGATCGCTGTCGTCTGGGTCAGCTACGCAATTGTGTTCTTCGGCACCATCGGGACGCGCACAGTCAAGCACATCTACGTCGCCAACTGGTTCTACGGCGCGTTCATCATCACGGTGGCGCTGCTGCATATCGTCAACAGCGCCGAGATCCCGGTGTCGTTCTGGAAGTCCTATTCGGCCTACGCCGGCACGCAGGATGCAATGGTGCAGTGGTGGTACGGCCACAATGCGGTGGGATTCTTCCTGACCGCGGGTTTCCTCGGGATCATGTATTACTTCATTCCGAAGGCGGCCGGACGGCCCGTGTATTCGTATCGGCTGTCGGTGGTCCACTTCTGGGCGCTGATCTTCACCTACATGTGGGCTGGTCCGCACCATCTGCATTACACGGCGCTGCCCGACTGGGCGCAGTCGATCGGCATGCTGTTCTCGCTGATCCTGCTCGCACCGTCGTGGGGCGGCATGATCAACGGCATCATGACCCTGAGCGGTGCGTGGCACAAGCTGCGCGAGGATCCGATCCTCAAGTTCCTGATCGTGTCGCTGTCGTTCTACGGCATGTCGACCTTCGAGGGTCCGATGATGTCGATCAAGACGGTGAATGCGCTGTCGCACTACACGGACTGGACGATCGGCCACGTCCACAGCGGTGCACTCGGCTGGGTCGGGCTGATTTCGATAGGCGCGATCTACTACCTGCTGCCACGTCTATACGGCCGCACCGAGATGTGGTCGATGCGGCTGGTCACGGTGCACTTCTGGGTCGCCACGATCGGTATCGTTCTGTACATCGCTGCGATGTGGATCGCGGGCGTGATGCAGGGGTTGATGTGGCGCGCAGTCAACGATGACGGCACGCTCACCTACACCTTCGTCGAAAGCGTGAAGGCGACCATGCCGTTCTATCTGATCCGCCTCGCAGGTGGCCTGCTTTATCTCGGCGGCATGTGCCTGATGACCTGGAACATGTTCAAGACGGTCGCGGTTGGAAAGGCCGTGTCCGATCCAATTCCGGCGGCGCTGGCCCATGCGTGAGAGCCAGTCCGCAGTAGGCAGTCGGCAGTGAACTTCGAGTGCTCGGAACTACTTGACTGCCGACCGCTTACCGTTGAAAGCACACAATGAAACTCACCCACGACTTTATTGAACGCAACTCCTGGCTGATGATTGTGCTGATCGTGCTGGTGGTGGCGGTCGGCGGCCTGGTCGAGATCGTGCCGCTTTACTTTCAGCGGCAGACCATGGAGCCGGTGGCGGGAATCAAGCCGTACGAGCCGCTGCGGCTGGTTGGCCGCGACATCTACATCCGCGAGGGTTGCTACAACTGCCACTCGCAGATGATCCGGCCCTTCCGTGCCGAGACGCTGCGCTACGGCCACTATTCGGTGGCGGGCGAATTCGTGTACGACCATCCGTTCCAGTGGGGCAGCAAGCGCACGGGGCCGGATCTGGCACGCGTTGGCGGCCGCTACTCGGACGAGTGGCATCGAATTCATTTCAACAATCCGCGCGATGTGGTGCCGGAGTCGAACATGCCGGGTTATCCATGGCTCGCAAAGTCCAGCGTCGAGGGCATCGACGTTCAGGCGCGCATGAAAGCGCTCGCCCGAGTCGGCGTGCCATACAGCGCGGATGAAATCGCCAAGGCGCCGGCCGCGCTCAAGGACAGGACCGAGCTCGATGCGCTGATCGCGTATCTGCAGGGGTTGGGTGTGCAGTTGCGCAACGTCCGGTAGGGGGAAGAAATGGACATCAACACGCTGCGCTCGATCAGCACGCTGCTGGCATTCCTCTCTTTTGTCGGCATCGTCTGGTGGGCCTATCACCGCAAGAGCCAACGGGGCTTTGACGAGGCCGCGAAACTCCCGTTTGCCGACGACACGCAGCCCGGTAAACACTGAATTCGGACACTCAAATGAGCGATTTCTACAGCGGTTTCTGGGACTACTACGTCGCCATCCTGACCATCGTCAGCGTGGCCGGGTGTGCGCTGCTGCTTTGGAGCCAGGGAAAACGGCGCGTGACGATCGTGGAGGGGCAGCAACCGGACACGACCGGCCACGTTTGGGACGGCGATCTGCGCGAGTACCAGAATCCGATGCCGCGCTGGTGGATCCTGCTCTTCTACATCACGATCGTCTTTTCCGTCATCTACCTGATCCTGTTTCCCGGACTGGGCACGCAGTTCAAAGGTGTGCTGGGCTGGAGCCAGGAAAAGCAGCATGCGGACGAGGTGAAGGTCGCCAGCGCCAAGTTCGACCCGATCTTCAACGCGTACCTACCGCAGCCGCTCGAGAAAGTGGCCGCCGATCCGCGAGCGCGTCAGATGGGAGAGCGCATCTTCCTCAACAACTGTGCGCAGTGTCATGGCGCCGACGCGCGTGGCAACAAGGGATTCCCCAGTCTTGCCGACAACGATTGGCTGTACGGCGGCTCACCCGAAGCCATCGAAACATCGATCGCCAATGGGCGAAACGGTGTCATGCCGCCAATGGCAGCCGCGGTCGGCAGTGCGGAGGACGTGACTGATGTCGCTCACTACGTGCTTTCGCTGTCGGATTCCGCGCACGACTCAGCGCGCGCCGCGCGAGGCAAGGAGAAATTCGCAGCGTGTGCGGCGTGTCATGGCGCCGATGGCAAGGGCAACCAGGCCCTGGGGTCTCCCAACCTGACCGACAAGATCTGGCTCTATGGCGGAAGGGTGGAATCAATCACGGAAACCATCACGAAAGGCCGTGGATCAAACACAATGACGCCCGGACAGAGTGCGATGCCGGCATGGAAGGACACGCTGGGCGCGGCGCAGGTACACCTCGTCGCCGCGTATGTCTGGTCGCTCAGCAATCAACCCGCCACTGGCGGAGCGCCCGCTCCGACGCCGGAATCGGCGAAGAAATAGGGTGGACTGCGGATTCCGGCTGCCGAGCGTGCCGAAACAGGTCTTGTGACGCACCGCACGGTTTCGTGCGACTGACCCGCGCTAAAGTCGGACACGGGATGTACGCGACAGCCGGTCACGTGTGACCGCATCGGTCACACGTGACGTTCACCCGGCGCGAGTCGTAGCCGCGTCGATTCATGGATAGCATTGCAGAAGCCAAGCCCCCGCGAAAGGTCGATGTGGACCAGTCAAGCACGCCAGTGACCGCGGGCAAGCGCATCGAGATCGTCGAGTCGCTGTACCAGAAGCGCAAGGAGATCTACCCGCGCGCGAAGATCGGCGATTCGCTCGGCTGGTTCCAGAAATGGCGCTGGGCGACGATCTGGGCCACCCAGATCGTGTTCTATGGCCTGCCATGGCTGACGCTTAACGACCGACAGGCGATGTTGTTCGATCTCGCCGCGCGCAAGTTCTACATCTTCGGCCTGGTGCTATGGCCGCAGGACGTGATCTTCCTGTCGGCGCTGCTGATCATCGCCGCGCTGTCTCTGTTCCTGTTTACCGCCGTTGGCGGGCGACTGTGGTGCGGGTACGCCTGTCCGCAGACCGTCTACACGGAAATCTTCATGTGGATCGAGCGGCGTATTGAAGGTGATCGCGCCAGGCGCATGGTGCTCGACCGGCAGCCGATGTCGGCGCGCAAGTTCACGTTGAAAAGCGTCAAGCACTTGCTGTGGGTCGCGCTCTCGCTGTGGACCGGTTTCACCTTCGTCGGTTACTTCACTCCGATCCGCGAATTGGGCCTTGAGATTCTGGCGCTTCAGATCGGCGGCTGGTCGGCGTTCTGGGTGCTGTTCTACGGCTTTGCCACCTACGGCAACGCCGGCTGGATGCGCGAGCAGGTCTGCCTTTACATGTGTCCGTATGCGCGCTTCCAGAGTGCAATGTTCGACCAGGATACGTTGATTGTGACTTACGACGTCGGGCGCGGCGAGCCGCGCGGTCATCTGTCGAGAAAGGATGGCAACCAGCGTGCCGAGCGCCGGGCAAGAGGCCAGGGCGATTGTGTTGACTGCGGGCTTTGTGTTCAGGTCTGTCCGACCGGCATCGACATTCGCAACGGACTGCAATACGAGTGCATCGGTTGCGCTGCCTGCATCGATGCGTGCAACTACGTGATGGAGCGGGCCGGACTGCCACGCCAGCTCATTCGCTATACGACCACGCAGGCGCTGCAGGAGGGAATGACGACCGCGCAGATGTGGCGTCGGGTCATGCGGCCGCGCGTGTTGATCTATGCGGGCGCGCTACTGGCGATCGTGGCTGCGCTGGTGGCATCGCTCGTGCTGAGAGTGCCGCTCAAGGTCGACGTGATTCGCGATCGCGGCGCGCTTGCACGAGAGGTCGAGGACGGCCGGGTCGAGAATGTCTACCGCCTGCAGGTGATGAACACCACCGAGGCGCCGCAGACCTATTCGATCACCGCGGGCGGGCTGCCGGGCCTGTCGGTGGCGTCGGAGCAATCCTTCGAGGTGCCGGCCGCGACGACCCGTTCGGTGGTGCTGCGCCTGCGAGCGCCGGCGGCAGAGGTGGCGCCCGGATCGCATAAAGTGTCGATCGATGTGCAGGCGCAGGCGAACACGGCAATCAGCGTGCACGAGCACTCGACGTTTCTGGGCCTGCGACGATGAACGAGGTGAACGTGACGACGGCTGCTTCCGATCCCCGCGCACTACCTTGGTACCGCGAGCCGTGGCCATGGATATTGATCGCGTTGCCGGGCCTGGCGATCGTCGGCTGCGCGATCACGCTTTGGCTCGCGTTGCACAGCGCCGACGGCATGGTCGCGGCCGACTACTACAAGCGCGGCCTGTCGATCAACGCCGAATTGACGCGTTCCCAGCACGCGACGGTGCTTGGTTTGCGGGCCGACGTCGAGATGGCCGGCTTCAACAGCGGAGACCGCGTTCGCGTGCGCCTGGCCTCGGATCGAGCGCTTCCTGCCGATCCCACGCTGCGTCTATCCTTCTTCCATCCGGGTCGTGACGGTGCTGATCGCGTCATACTGCTCACGCGTGTGACGGGCGATGTCGACCGCGCTGAATACGTTGGTCAATTCGGCGAAATCGTGGCGCCATTGCGAACGGTTGCCTGGCAGGTCGCGATCGAAGCGTCGACCTGGCGGCTCGATGGCCGCATCAGCGCACAGGAAGGGCGGGTGTTTCGACTGGACAATGCGCCATGACGATCAGGCGCGGCAAGCGCAGGAGGCTTTTATGACGCAAAGCTTCTCGCAACGGGTGCTCTGGGTGCTGTGGCCGTCATTTCTGGTCGCGGCAGTGGCGGAACTGGTGGTCTTTGCGATGTTCGATCCGCGCGACCTGCACCTGTTCGGGGTGCCGATCGATCTGGATCGCATGCCCGCCTACACGATCGGCTTCTTCTTCTTCTGGGCGATGACATCGGCCGCGAGTGCGCTCACGGTCTTCCTTCAGCGCTCGCCCTTCGAGGTCAACCGCTGTCCGGTAGAAGCCCAGGACCGGCCGCCTGGATGCCCCAAGCGCGCGGACGGCGCAGCGAGTGCACAGTGCGGCGCGGATTCGCCGTAAGCGCGTGGCTTGGAACGGAACAGCTAGCGGTCGGCGGTCGCGCCGGCCTGCCCGCCGACGATCGCTCGCAGCCCTTCGGTGGACTGGATGCGCACGTGCTTCTGGTTCACCTCGATCAGCCCCTCGCTGGCGAACCGCGACAGCACGCGGCTGACCGTTTCGAGCTTCAGACCAAGGAAGCTGCCAATCTCGGCGCGTGTCATGCGCAGCACGAACTCCGAGCGCGAATAGCCGCGTGACTCGAAGCGCTGCGACAGATTGAGCAGGAAAGCCGCCAGCCGCTCTTCCGCGTGCATGCTGCCCAGCAGCAGCATCACCCCATGCTCGCGCACGATTTCACGGCTCATCACCTTGTGAAAGTGATTGCGCAGCACCGGCACCGATGCCGCCACGTCCTCGATGCGGTCGTACGGAATCACGCACACTTCGGTGTCTTCCAATGCGATCGTGTCGCACGAGTGCGTGTCGTTGCTGATACCGTCCATGCCGACCAGCTCGCCAGCCATGTGGAAACCCGTCACCTGCTCGCGGCCATCGCTCGACATGACCGTACTCTTCAGAAAACCAAGGCGCACCGCGTACAGGGATTCGAACCTGTCGCCGGCGCGGAACAGGCTTTCGCCGCGCTTGACGCGCTTGCGCGTCGCGACGAGGTCTTCCAGACGTTCGATGTCGTTCAGCGACAGGCCCAACGGCAGGCATAGCTCGCGCAGGTTGCAGTTCGAGCAGGCAACCTTCAGGTGCGTGACGGAAAAGGCAGGCGCATTCATCTCATTCGATCTCACGTTGATCGCTCAATTTCAACGTTGGCAGCGCGGTTTAGATCCAGTCGCCGGCACGGGTTGCCTTGTCAGGGGCCCGCCGTTGGCGTTTCGAATCGCCCAAGTACGCTCGGACCCCGTTGATCCGTATCAACGACCAACCCAAGCGTGTCCGAATAATACCCTCCAGACCCGGGGCCCAGGCTGTCCTTGCGCCGGACGTGTAACTATAAGGGGTACACGAAAATGCTGATGGTAGTCCGAAATCAAGTCGCGTTGCCTGATCCGGCGCTTTTGCGTCGGTTCGATGTACCGGGACCGCGCTACACGTCTTATCCAACGGCGGATCGCTTCGTCGAAGCGTTCGATATCCAGGCGTTTGAAAGTTGGCTCACGCGGCGCGGTGACACGCCGAACGCAGCGCTGTCGCTGTATGTTCACGTCCCGTTCTGCGCGACGGTCTGCTACTACTGCGCCTGCAACAAGTTCATCACGAAGGATCAGGGCCGCGCTGCCGAATACCTCGATGCGATCGAGCGCGAGGCGGAAATGGTCAGTGCTCGTCTGACTGGCGGGCGGCAGGTGGAGCAGTTGCACTTCGGCGGAGGCACGCCGACCTTCCTGAGCAACGATGAACTGGGCCGCTTGATGACGATCCTGACGGCGCGTTTTCCCCTGGCAGATAAAGGGGAATTCAGCATCGAGGTCGATCCGCGCTCGACGCCGCCGGACAAGGTGCGCACGCTTGGAGAACTTGGCTTCAACCGGATGTCGGTCGGCGTGCAGGACTTCGATCCAGCCGTGCAAAAGGCAGTCAATCGCCTGCAGAGCTTCGAGATCACGCAGGCGACCATCGACGCTGCGCGCAAGCACAACTTCAAGTCGGTCAATCTTGACTTGATCTATGGCCTGCCCAAGCAGTCGCGCGAGACGTTTGCCAAGACGCTGGACAAGGTGCTGGTACTCAGCCCCGAGCGCATCGCGCTGTACCACTACGCCCACCTGCCGGAGCGATTCAAGCCGCAGCGTCGCATCGAAGCCGATGAACTGCCCTCGCCGCAGGAGAAAATGGGCATCATGCTCGATGCGATCCAGCGTCTGACGGAGGCCGGGTATCGCTATATCGGCATGGATCACTTCGCCAAGGCGGCCGACGATCTGGCGCGGGCGCAGAGCCAGGGCCGGCTGCATCGCAACTTCCAGGGCTATACGACGCGCCCCGATTGCGACCTGATCGGGCTGGGCGTGTCTTCGATCAGCAAGGTCGGGCCAACCTACTCGCAGAACGTGCGCGAACTGGACGAGTACTACGACCGTATCCGCAACGGCATGCTGCCCACCGCACGCGGTGTTTTGCTCGATATGGACGATCTGGTCCGGCGCTCGGTGATCATGGCGCTGATGTGCCATTTCGAGGTGTCGAAAGAAGCGATCGAGACCGCGCACCTCATCAAGTTTGACGAATATTTCAAGCGCGAACTGGCGGAGCTCAAACCGTTCGAGGAAGCCGGGCTGGTCGAGGTCACACCGGAGTGGGTCAACGTGCTGCCGAAAGGCAAACTGCTGGTGCGCGCGGTGGCGATGTGCTTCGACCGCTACCTGCGGCACGATGAGCGGATCCGCAAGTATTCGAAGATCGTCTGAAGCGGAAACCCGGGCGTCGCCCCAGCCTCACCTCGCGAGCGTACGCTGAGGCGACGCTCAGTTCCGTGCGAGTTCTCTGAGGCAGACTACCGGCCATGTTTGATCTCGTGCTTCCCCAGGCGCTTGCTGCCTTTTCGCTGTCGTTGCTCGGCGGGCTGCACTGCGCCGGGATGTGTGGAGGATTCATCGGCGCGCTGCAGGTCAGCCGGCCGCGGGATGTCTCAGCACTTCATCTTGCCATCGGGTACCACGCCGGGCGGATCGCGAGCTATGTGATCGCCGGCACGCTGGTCGGCGCCCTTGGCGGCTCGCTATTCGCAGCCGAAGTGCTGCCACTGCAGGTTGCCTTGCTGGTGATCGGCAGTGCGATGCTGCTCGCCATCGGCGCGACGTTGTTTGGCCGCAGCGCCTGGTTGAAACGCATCGAGCCGTTGGGCGCGTGGGTGTGGCGCATGATTGGACCGCTTGCGCGGCGCGTGTATCCGCCACGCTCGGCAGGACAGGCGATCATCGCCGGACTGGCCTGGGGCTGGATTCCCTGTGGCATGGTGTATGCGGCACTGCCGCTGGCGCTCGTCGCGGGTGGAACCTTGCAGGGTGCGTTCGTGATGCTCGCGTTCGGGCTCGGGACGTTGCCCAATCTTGCCTTGATCGATGCGGCTGCGGTGAGACTGGGCGCAACGGGCGCGGGCACGGTGTCGGCGTCGCGCGCGTGGCTGCGACCGCTGGCAGGCGCGGTGATCCTGGTGTTCGGTCTATCCGGGCTCGCCCACGCGGCACGAGTGGCGGGAGCGAATCATCCAGCGATCGCCGCTCTGGCCGCGATCTGTCATCGCTAGGCGCACGCCGCCGGCTGTGCCCGAACCTGGCGGGCGCGAGGAGAAATCAACGAAGACCGGCGACCACGGCGCCGAGCGTGAACAACACGCCGTAGACAAGTTCGAGCTTCACGGTCCGCAACAGTAGATTGCTCATCGTCGGTCCCGGCGCGGCGACGTTCAGCTCCCGCGTGAGGCGCCAACCGACCGGCAGCCCCAGCAAGGGCAGCAGCAGCGCGACATGACTGGAGAACCAGGCCGCGACCAGCACCAGAGCGAACGCGCCGAGGATCAGCGCCGTGTACAGGCGAGTCGATTGCCGCGCGCCGAACTGCACTGCGAAGGTATGACGGCCGGTACGCGCATCGTGTGCGATGTCTCGATGATTGTTGACCGCAAGCACCGCGGCGGCAATCAGGCCGACGCCGCACGCTGCGGCCCAGGTTGCGGGTGTCACCGCTCCAATCTGCACGTAACCGCTGCCGGCCACGGCAACCACGCCGAAGAACACGAAAACCATCAGCTCACCCAGTGGTGTGTATGCAATCGGTCTCGGCCCGCCCATGTACGCCAGTGCCGCAATGATCGAGGTGAATCCCATCGCCAGCACAGGCCAGCCGCCGCGTTGCACCAGCGGCCAGCCAACGATCATTGCGACGACGATTGAGACCGCGATCGCAGCCCGCACTTGATGCGGCGTCAGCAAGCCGCTCGAAGTTGCGCGTGGCATCCCGAGGCGGGACGAACTGTCGACGCCGCGTGCGCTGTAGCCGACATCATTCTGCAAGTTGCTGATGATCTGCATCAGCAGCGAGCCCAGCAACGCCAGCAGGGCGACCGCCCAGTCGACGCTGCCGCTGTCGAGCCAGGCAAGTGCGGTGCCGACCAGGACCGGCACCATGGCGATCCACAGCGTGCGTGGTCGCATTGCCATCGCCCACGCGTCGAGCGAGCCGGGTCGAACAGTCAGGGAAGGCAAGGAAGACATGTGCAGCGCGATCGTAGCGGAACAGACGGAAAGATAGAGGACCTGCGTGCGATTTCAAGTCGTCCGGATCGACGCGTGGTTGATCGGCAGCGTGGAACAGCGAGCCCGCCTGATATGATCTTTTCGAGAGAAAAACCAGGGCGCGGCGCGCATTTGCGCGCCGCGCCAGCTGTTTGTGAACCCCATGAAAAGCGCCGAGATTCGCACCAAATTCCTGCAGTACTTCGAGTCCAAAGGTCACACGATCGTGCGCGCCTCGTCGCTGGTGCCGGCCAACGACCCGACACTGCTGTTCGTCAACAGCGGCATGGTCCAGTTCAAGGACGTGTTCACCGGCCGCGAGAAGCGCTCGTACACACGAGCCACCACAGCGCAGAAGTCGTTGCGCGCCGGCGGCAAGCACAACGACCTGGAGAACGTCGGCTACACCGCACGCCATCACACGTTCTTCGAGATGCTGGGCAACTTCAGTTTTGGCGACTACTTCAAGCGCGATGCAATCAAGTACGCGTGGCAACTGCTGACCGAGGTGTACCGGCTGCCGCGGGAAAAACTCTGGACCACGGTCTACATCGATGACGACGAGGCGTACGACATCTGGACGCGTGAGATCGGCGTGTCGAAGGAACGCTGCATCCGCATCGGCGACAAGACGGGCCAGCCCAAGTACGTGTCGGACAATTTCTGGCAGATGGCGGATACGGGCCCGTGCGGGCCATGCAGCGAAATCTTCTATGACCACGGACCCGAAGTCGCCGGCGGACCGCCGGGTGCGCCGGACGCTGATGGCGATCGCTACATCGAGATCTGGAATCTCGTGTTCATGCAGTTCGACCGCGACGACAAGGGGGTTCTCACTCCGCTGCCCAAGCCGTGCGTTGATACCGGCATGGGACTGGAGCGGCTGGCGGCTGTGTTGCAGCACGTGCACAGCAATTACGAGATCGACCTCTTCCAGAACCTGATCAGGGCCGCGGCGCGCGAGACGCACACTAAGGACCTCTCCAGCAATTCTCTGAAAGTGATCGCCGATCACATCCGCGCCTGCGCATTCCTGGTCGCCGATGGTGTGATCGCCGGCAACGAAGGGCGCGGCTACGTGCTGCGCCGGATCATCCGCCGCGCGCTGCGTCACGGCTACAAGCTGGGACAGAGGCAGCCATTCTTCTATCGCGTCGCGGCCGACCTCGTGCAGGAGATGGGCGCCGCATATCCGGAACTCGTGGAGCAGCGTGCGCGCATCGAGGGCGTGCTGAAGCAGGAGGAAGAACGCTTTGGCGAAACGCTCGAGCATGGGATGAAGATTCTCGACGGCGCGCTCGGCCAGATGAAGTCAGGCGACGCGCGCATGCTCGATGGCGATACCGTCTTCCTGCTGTACGACACCTACGGCTTCCCGGTTGACCTGACCGCCGACATCTGCCGCGAGCGGGGGATCAGCGTCGATCACGCCGGCTTCGAGCAGGCCATGGAGCGCCAGCGCGAGCAGGCACGCGCGGCCGGAAGATTCAAGATGGCGTCCGGAGTCGAGTACTCCGGCAGCAAGACCCGGTTTGTCGGCTACGACCACCTCACGGCGGAAGCGAAGGTGGTTGGACTGTACGTCGACGGGGTCGCTGTCAACGAGGTGCGCGCCGGCCAGCACGGGGCGGAGCGCGCGATCGTCGTCCTCGACACGACGCCGTTCTATGCCGAGAGCGGCGGCCAGGTCGGCGATCGCGGCGAGATCGTCGGCAGCGGCGGCACCTTCGGGGTGCTGGACACCCAGAAGATCCAGGCGGATGTATTCGGGCATCACGGTCGCCTGGCCCGGGGTTCAATCGAGTTCGGCGAAAAGGTCACCGCGCGCGTGAACATCACGCTGCGTTCACGCACGATGCACAACCACTCGGCCACACACCTGATGCACGCCGCGCTGCGCAAAGTGCTCGGCGCGCACGTGCAGCAGAAAGGCTCGCTGGTTGATGCCGACCGCACGCGCTTCGATTTCGCGCACGACAAGCCGCTGACGGCGGACGAGATCCGCCGCGTTGAGGAAATCGTCAACGCCTCGATCCGCGCCAACGCGCAGGTGACGGCGAGCAACATGAAGTTCGACGACGCGATCAAGTCCGGTGCACTGGCATTCTTCGGGGACAAGTACGGCGACGAGGTGCGCGTGCTGGCCATGGGCGAGCACAGCACCGAACTGTGTGGCGGCACGCACGTGAGCCGCACCGGAGACATCGGCTTCTTCAAGATCGTCGCCGAGGGCGGCGTGGCCGCGGGCGTGCGGCGCGTGGAAGCGGTCACGGGCGCCGGCGCGCTGTCGCATGTGCAGTCGCTGGATGCCCAGTTGAATGAAGTCGCCACTGCCCTGAAAGCGCCTGCGGCGGAGCTCACGGCCAAGATCGCGCACATCCAGGACCATGTGAAAGCGCTGGAGAAGGAACTGGCGCGACTGAAGGGCAAGCTTGCCTCGAATCAGGGTGATGACCTGGCCTCGAAAGCGATCGACATCAAAGGCATCAAGATCCTGGCGGCGATGCTCGAAGGCGCCGACGCCAAGGTGCTGCGCGATACAGTCGATCAGTTGAAGAACAAGCTGAAGTCCGCCGCGATCGTGCTGGCGGTCGTCGATGGCGACAAGGTGCAACTCGCGGCTGGCGTGACGGCGGATGCCACCGGACGGCTCAAGGCGGGCGATCTCGTCAACCACGTCGCGCAACAGATCGGCGGCAAGGGCGGCGGACGGGCTGACATGGCCATGGCCGGTGGCTCTGATGCCGCCGCGTTGCCGAAAGCACTGGCCAGCGTGCAGGCATGGGCCGAGCAACGGCTCTGAAGGGCGTGACATTCCGGCGCGCGGTGCCGGCCGATGCGGAGTCCTTCGCGCGTCTGATGGCTGACGAAGAGGTTTTCGCGGGGCTGCTGCAGCTGCCTTATCCGACCGCCGAACACTGGCGCAAGAAACTCGAGGCGAACGCCACCGCCGAAGAGTCACTGAACCTCGTGGCGGTCGCAAAGAGCGAGATCATCGGCAGCGGCGGGCTGTTTCCGCTCGCGTGGACGCCGCGCCGCCGTCACGTTGCCGGCCTTGGTCTCTCGGTGGCAAAGGGCTGGCAGCGTCGAGGAGTTGGAACCGAGCTGATGCGGCGCTTGCTCGACTATGCGGACAAGTGGGTCGGGTATCTGCGGCTGGAATTGACGGTCTACACGGACAACAAGCACGCGGTGCGTCTGTACGAAAAGTTCGGATTTGTGACGGAAGGAACGAATCGCGCTTTCGCATTGCGTGATGGTGTTCTGATCGACGCCTTTGCCATGGCGCGGCTGCATCCGAATCCGCCGCAATTGCCGCGCGCCTGAGTCGATCCGTTGACGGAACCCTGGCGCTTTTGTCCCGCCTGTGCATCGCCTCTGGTGCGCGGCACGTACGGCGAACGCGAGCGCAGCGCGTGTTCCGCCTGCGGCTGGGTGCATTGGGACAACCCGACGCCCGTCGTCGCCGCCGTGATCGAATACAACGGCAAAGTGTTCCTCGCGCGCAATGCGGCCTGGCCACCCAGGATGTTCGCGCTCGTCACCGGCTTTCTTGAACGCGACGAGAATCCGCGCGACGCGGTCATGCGCGAGGTGAAGGAAGAGACGAATCTCGACGCGGTCGAGGCCAGGCTGATCGGCGTGTACGACTTCGCGCTCAGGAATCAGCTGATCATCGCGTACCACGTCACCGCGCAGGGCGAGGTTCGACTGAATGAAGAACTGGTCGAGTACCGGCTGCTTGAGCCGGCCGCGGTTCGCCCCTGGCCGCGCGGAACCGGACATGCGCTTGCCGACTGGATGCGCGCCCGCGGGCTGGAAGTAAACTTCCTGCCGCTTGGCGGATAGACCAGAGGGAAATCGAATGCAGGACACGATCAGCTTCGACAAGGAAATCGACACGCGCGGCCTGAACTGCCCGCTGCCGATCCTGCGCGCCAAGAAGGCACTCACCGACATGGCGAGCGGACAGGTGCTGAAGATCGTTGCCACCGACCCCGGTTCGATGCGCGACTTCCGGGCGTTCGCCAAGCAGACTGGCAACGAACTCCTTGGGCAGGAGACGGTGAATGCGGAATTCATCCACTTCCTGAAACGGCGCTAGGCGATGAAGGCGTTCGTGACGGTCTTGCTTGGTGTCATCGTTCTGGCGGTGGCCTGGCTGTGGTTTGCTCTCGGCTGGAACTACTCGGCTGGCGAGCGCGCGGGTTGGGTGCAGAAGTTCAGCAGGAAGGGCTGGGTCTGCAAGACCTGGGAAGGCGAACTTGCAATGGTGTCGATGCCCGGCGCGGCGCAGGAGAAGTTCTACTTCACCGTGTGGGACGACGCAGTCGCAGCGACAATCAACAAGGCGATGGGACAGCGCGTGTCGTTGCACTACGAACAGAAGGTGGGTTTGCCGACCTCCTGCTTCGGCGAAACGCGCCACTGGGTGAACAAACTTACCATCGTGCCGGAGATTCCGCTGGCGCCCGGCGTAGTCGTTCCTTCGCAGCCGGCGGCACCGCAACCCGCACCCGCGCCGCAGAAGTAGCTCGGGTCAACCGCCGAGCCGCCTCCGCGCCTTGACCTGACGCAGCCTGCGCGCTGAAACGCTGGCGCTTGCCTGGCGATGCTGCTAGCTTTGCCGCGTTAGCCATTGAATTCGATGCGAGAGAAATCAATGAGAACCTTGTTGCGTTGCGCGGCAGCGGTGGCGCTGCTCGGTTGTTCACAGATCGCGGTAGCGCAGGCAGGCGGCACGTTCACCGTCAGACACCTGACGCCCGAGACCGCGCAGAAGGCGGTTGTCGCAGCCTTGAACGATTGCCGCCAACGCGGATATCAGGTCGCGGTTGCCGTGGTCGACCGTTCCGGCGTGGTGCAGGCATTGATGCGCGATCGCTTTGCCGGTCCCCACACGCCGCGCACTGCGAGCGGCAAGGCGTGGACCGCGGTCAGCTTCCGCACCGACACCAGCGAACTGCTCAAGATCACGCAGCCGGGTCAACCCAGTTCGGGCATCCGCAACCTGCCACATGTCGTCGCGGTGGGCGGCGGCGTGCCGATCCAGTCCGGCGGCAATCTCGTCGGCGCGATCGGTGTATCAGGCGCTCCGGGGGGTGACCAGGACGACCTGTGCGCGAAAGCGGGCATTGCCGCGATCCGCGACGAAATCGAGATGTAGAAAAGAGCGCGGACCGTCAGGCCGCCGGCAGGTGCCCGAACTGCTCGCGAACCTTGGCCAGCGTCGCACCGAAATTGGCGAGCCGCTCCTTCTCCTGCGCGACCACCGCGGCCGGTGCGCGTTCGACAAAGCTCGCATTGCCGAGTTTGCTTTCTGCCTTCCTGATCTCGCCTTCGAGGCGGGCGATTTCCTTGGCGAGGCGCTCACGCTCCGCGGCGAGGTCGACTTCGATCGCGAGCATCAGCCGGCAATCGTCGACCACCGCGACGGGTGCCGCGGTCCCCTTGCTCGCGGCCCCGACATCATCGACATGCTTGACCTCGGATAGCCGCGCGAGCGCAGCGAGGTAGGGAGCAAATGCCTCGATCTGTGCACGTGGCCCACTCGTGGCGAGTGGGACCTTCTGCGCGGGCGACAGGTTCATCTCGCCGCGCAGATTGCGCACGGCGTCCGTCATTCGCTTCAGTTGCGCCGTCTGCGCGTCGGCGACTTCATCGATCTTGACGGGATCGGCTTTCGGATAGGGTTGGATCATGACCGAGGTCTCTTCGTCCGCGCGCCGCTTGCCGGCGTGCACGGAAACCCGCTGCCACAGCTCTTCGGTGATGAACGGAATGATCGGATGCGCCAGGCGCAGCAGCACTTCCAGCACGCGCACCAGTGTGCGACGGGTGCCACGCTGCTGGGCGTCGGTGCCGTGCCGTAGTTGCACCTTGGTGAGTTCGATGTACCAGTCGCAGTATTCGTTCCACGCGAATGCGTAAATGGCGTTCGCCACGTTGTCGAGCCGGTATTCGGCGAAGCCACGTTCGACCTCGACTTCCAGGCGCTGAAGTTCACCGATGATCCAGCGATCGACGAAGGACAATTCGAGCGGCAATGATGTGTCAAGCCCGCAATCCTTGCCGTCCGTATTCATCAACACATAAGCCGTCGCATTCCACAGCTTGTTGCCGAAGTTGCGATAACCCTCGCAACGCTTGGTGTCGAAGTTGATGCTGCGGCGACCGAGCGCGGCGTAACTCGCCATCGTGAAGCGCAGCGCATCGGCGCCATACGCGGGCATACCGTCGGGGAACTCCTTGCGCACGCGCGCGGCGATCTTGGGCGCGTCCTGCGGACGGCGCAGCCCGGTCGTGCATTTCTGGATCAGCCCGTCGAGATTGATGCCATCGAGCAGATCGACCGGGTCGATCACGTTGCCCTCGCTCTTGCTCATCTTGTGGCCCTCGGCATCGCGCACCAGCCCATGGACGTACACATCACGGAAAGGCACGCGGCCGGTGAAGTGGGTGGTCATCATCACCATGCGCGCGACCCAGAAGAACAGGATCTCGTAGGCGGTGGTCAGTACGGTCGACGGCAGGTACAGGTCGTAGGCGAGCTTCGTTTCGCCTGCGGACGCGTGCTGGACTTCCGGCCAGCCGAGCGTGGAGAACGGCACCAGTGCCGACGAGAACCACGTGTCGAGCACGTCCTCGTCGCGCCGGAGTTTCCTGCCCGGCGCCTGTCGCTGCGCTTCCGCTTCGCTGCGCGCGACATAGACCTTGCCATCTTCGTCGTACCACGCGGGAATCTGGTGCCCCCACCACAGCTGGCGCGACACGCACCAGTCCTGGATCTTCTCCAGCCACTGGCGATACACGGTGTGCCACTGCTCGGGCAGGATGCGCACGCGGCCGTCCTCAACGACCTCGAGCGCGACCTGCGCGATCGATCTGCCCGGATTGAACGTGCCCGCCGGTGCTGGCTTGCTCATCGCGACAAACCACTGGTCGGTCAGCAATGGCTCGATCACCACGCCGGTGCGATCCCCGCGCGGCACCTTCATCATGTGTTTCTCGATCTTCTCGACCAGCCCCGCTGCCTGCAGATCGGCCAGCACGACGTCGCGCGCCTTGAAGCGGTCCAGGCCGCGATATTTGGCCGGCACGTTGTCGTTGAGTCGCGCGTCGAGCGTGAAGATGTTGATCACCGGCAGGTTGTGGCGCTGGCCAACGGCGTTGTCGTTCAGGTCATGCGCGGGGGTGACCTTGACGACGCCGGTGCCGAATTCCCTGTCGACATAGTCGTCGGCAATGATCGGCAGTTCGCGATCGGTCAGCGGCAGCTGGGCGCGCTTGCCGACCAGGTGGCGATAGCGATCGTCGTCCGGGTGCACCATGACCGCGGTGTCGCCCAGCATCGTTTCGGGTCGCGTCGTTGCGACGACGAGATGACCGCTGCCATCGAGAAGTGGATACCGCAGGTGATAGAGCTTGCCTTCTTCTTCCTCCTGCACGACTTCGAGGTCGGACACCGCAGTCTTCAGCACGGGGTCCCAGTTGACGAGCCGTGTGCCTCGGTACAGCAGCCCCTGTTCGTACAGACGCACGAACACTTCGGTGACGATGCGGTTCAGGTTCTCGTCGAGCGTGAAGTACTCGCGTTTCCAGTCGACCGACGTCCCGAGTCGGCGCATCTGTTGCTGGATCGTGCCGCCCGAGTACTTGCACCATTGCCACACGCGCTCGATGAACTTGGCGCGGCCGAGTTCGCGCTTGTGCGTTCCGTCCTGTTCGAGCTGGCGCTCGACGACGATTTGCGTTGCGATGCCGGCGTGATCGGTGCCCGGCAACCACAAGGTGTTGAAGCCGCGCATCCGGTGGTAGCGTGTCAGCGCGTCCATGATCGTCTGGTTGAACGCATGGCCCATGTGCAGGATGCCGGTCACATTGGGCGGCGGCAGCTGAATGCTGAACGCGGGCTTGTCCGGGTCCAGCCCGGCAGCGAAGTAGCCGCGCGACTCCCACACCGGATACCAGCGGCGCTCAATCGCGGCTGGGTCGAAGCTCCTGGCCAGCGGTGGGTTGTTGTTGGTCGCGGTCATTTCGTCGCGCTTTCAGGGAATCCGTCCGAATCAATTTGAATTTTAGGGGAATCGTCTCTAGCCTCTGGTTCCTCATTGCACTTGACTCTGGCAGGACCATGTTCAGCCTTTTCGAAACGTACCCGGTTCGTACGATCGCGCTTGCCACTGCGGCGTTGACGCTGACTGCGTGCGTAACGGTTCCAACGATCCCGGAGGCGACCGCCAAGTCGACAGCCGCTGCGACGCCGGCTCCTGCCAAACCTCAGGCGCCCGCGGCATCGACACCTGCGGCCGCCGCGGCGGCGCCGCCGGCTGCTCGCCCTGGCGAGCCGCCGCCGCTGCGTCCGTTCGCGGATGTCATCAAGGATGCGAAAGAGATCAAGGGCCTGTTCACGCTGTGGCAGAAGGACGAGAAGCTGTGGATCGAGATTCGTCCCGAACAACTTGACCAGCGATTCCTGATGAGCACCGTGCTCGCGCGTGGAATTGCGCAGCTGCCCTTCGTGCCGGGACTGCTGGGCGACGAACACATGGCGAGTTTCCGCCGCATCGGCAATCAGGTGCAGTTGATCGCCCACAACACGTTGTTTCGCACCGTCGATGATTCACCGCTGGCGCGTGCCGCACGCGAGAGCGTATCGGACAGCCTGCTCGGTTCTGTGGCGGTGGTGTCGGCTCCACACGCGGAGCGCAAGTCGTTCCTGATCGAATCCAACCCACTGCTGCTCGCCGACATCGCCGGCATCAACACGCTGATCGATACCGCCTTTCGTCTCGGCTATGCACTCGATGCACGCAACAGCGCGATCGAGCGCGCGCGTGGGAACACCGATGAGACGACGATCGGCGTCAGTCTCCACTATGCGGTGGCCAAGCTGCCGGCGCCGCCACCGACACCGCCGGCACCGGGCACCCCGATGCCGACGCCGCCTCGCGCACTGCCCGATGCGCGCAGCTTCTTCGTCGGTATTCAGTATCGATTCGCCGCGCTACCGACGCCGCCGATGGCGGTGCGTATCGCCGATGAGCGCGTCGGTTACTTCGTCAGCGAATATCGCGACCTGGCCGGCGATTATTCGAAGGAAGCGCGCGTACGTGTCGTCAATCGCTGGCGGCTGGAGAAGAAGGATCCGACGGTGACGCTCTCGCCGCCAAAGCAACCGCTCGTCGCTTGGCTCGACCGCAATATTCCCGCCGACCTTCGACCGGCCGTCGAAGCCGGTGTGCTCGAATGGAACAAGGCGTTCGAGCAGGCTGGGTTCAGCGACGCCATCGTCGTCAGACAGCAGCCGGACAACGCCGACTGGGACACACTCGAGGGCCGCCACATTGCGGTCAAGTGGTTCGTCGATTCGAGCCTCGGTGGCACGGCGGCCATCGGACCGCGCCAGACCGATCCGCGCACCGGCGAGATCCTGTACGGCGCAGTGCTGATTCCTGACGTTTGGGCGCGCATTTCCGGTCGGCGCTTCGGCGAAGTGTTGCCGCCGCGCGCGCAGACCCAGGGCGCCGCGTCGCTCACTGAACTTCTGCGGGCCACCGACCAGTGCACATACGCGGACGATGCGCTGGAGCAAGCCGCGTTTTCCTACGAATTGCTGGTCGAACGGGGTGACCTGGCCCAGGACGGAGAAGCGGTGCGGCGTTTCATCCAGGCGTCGATCAAGGCGGTCGTGATGCACGAGGCCGGCCATGCACTCGGCCTGCGCCACAACTTCAAGGCGTCGAGCGCGGTCAAGCTGGAGCAGCTGCGCGATGCTGCCTTTACGGAGAAGAACGGGTTGTCGGCATCGATCATGGACTACGTTCCCGTGAATGTGCCGCTGGAAAGTGAAGCGCGCATCGGCGGCCTGCAGATGGAGACACTCGGCGCGTACGACCGCTGGGCGATCGAGTGGGGTTACCGGCAGTTTGCGACGGACACCGAAGCGAAGGAACTCGCGGGGCTGGCCGCACGTTCATCGACTGACCCGATGCTGGCCTATGCCACCGATGAAGACGCCGGCGGCGACGCGGATCTTGCATTCGCACCGCCAGGACTTGATCCGCGCACCAATCGCTTCGACCTCGGTGACGATTCGCTGGCGTACTACCAGCGCCAGTTGAAGCTCACGCGCGAGTTATGGACGCGCACGCAGAACCGCAAGCTCGATGCCGATGACGACTATCGGGTCTATCGGCGCAACCTCGAGCTCGGGCTGCGTCAGATGCGCGGCATTTCGCCGAACCTGGCAAAGTACGTCGGCGGCGTCTACACCAACCGTGACCGCGTTGGGTCTGGCCGCTCGCTGCTGATCCCGGTGGAGGCGCAGCGCCAGCGCGAGGCGCTGCGTGTGTTGACGACGGAGCTATTCTCGCAGGAAAGTTTTCAGTTTGACCCGGACTTCATGCGGCGCCTGGGCGCGGACCGATTCGACCGGTCTGGCGGACCGGATTTCAGCCTGCCGAGCGCGGTGCTCGATATCCAGCGCACGGTGCTTGATCAGCTGATGTCCGAGGCCGTGGCGCTGCGGCTCGCCAACACCGAGGCGAAATCGATCAATCCGCGCGAACTGATGAGCTTCCCTGAAGTGCAAGCGGCGATGACCGATGCGGTGTGGGGCGAGTTGAAGAGCGGGCGCGACATAGGCAGCCTGCGGCGGAACCTGCAACGCGAACACCTGCGTCGGCTGGCTGGCGCGCTGGTGCGGCCAATATCGACCATCGCCGCCGATGTGCGCTCGGTGCAGCGGCAGGAGGCAGAGAAGCTGGTCGTGCAGCTGCGACGCGCGCTTGCCGACAGGAAGACGAGGAGCGACGTCGCGCAGGCCCATCTGCTGGAAAG
The DNA here is from genome assembly GCA_036824465.1 of Burkholderiaceae bacterium. Taxonomy (GTDB): domain Bacteria; phylum Pseudomonadota; class Gammaproteobacteria; order Burkholderiales; family Burkholderiaceae_F; genus JAKOQB01. Next base: position 49,097 of record DAITAC010000007.1, on the reverse strand, counting down.
TCTCACCACGTTGCGCGAAGCACTCGCGGCGCCGATGTACAAGACCGGGGTCTGATCGACTGCGCTTTCAGGTGGGCGCGGTTGCCGGCATGCCGCGTTCGACGATGAAGCGCTCGATCTGATCGAGTCCCTCACCGGTCTTCAGATTCGTCATCACCCACGTGCGAGCGTCACGCATGCGCTTCGTATCGTGGCGCATCACGTCGAGGTTGGCACCCACGTATGGCGCCAGATCGATCTTGTTGATCACCAGCAGATCGCTCTTCGTGATGCCCGGCCCGCCCTTGCGCGGAATCTTTTCGCCACCGGCAACATCGATCACGTAGATCGTGAGGTCGCTGAGCTCCGGGCTGAACGTCGCTGCGAGATTGTCGCCACCGGATTCGATGAAGATGATGTCGAGATCCGGAAAGCGTGCACACATGCGATCGACCGCTTCGAGGTTGATCGACGCATCTTCCCGGATCGCCGTGTGCGGGCAGCCGCCGGTTTCCACACCCATGATGCGTTCCGGCGCCAGTGCCTGCGCCGCGACCAGCAGTCGTTCATCTTCCTTGGTGTAGATGTCGTTGGTCACGACTGCCAGGCTGTACGCATCGCGCATTCGCTTGCACAGGACCTCGACCAGCGTCGTCTTGCCGGAGCCGACCGGCCCACCAACGCCGACACGCAAAGGGGAAGAGAAAGACATTATCTGATGCTCAGGAACGATACAGGCGAGAGTACTGCGTCTCGTGTCGCGCACAGGTCAGCGCGAACTGCGCGGTGGCGCTGCCGATTTCGTCATCGGTCAGTGCAGAGGCATCGGCGACCGCGTCCGCAACCGCTTCATGCAACGCGAACAGAATCTGCTGTCCCGCCTGCTGGCCGAGCGGAACGCTCTTGACCGCCACCAGCACCTGGTTTTCCAGCCACCCCCACAGATACGCTGCCAGCCCGGCTTCGCGATCGATGGCAAACCGGACGCAGGCGAGCGCGAACGCCGCGGGATAGGCGATTGGATCGCAGTTCGGAAGGGCGAAATTCAGACCTGCAAGCAATCTCATCATCGATGCGCCCATCTGCCGGGTCTCGGCCCGCAGCTCCGCGGTCTCGCGCGCGGCCAGCAGTTCGCCATTCCAGCGCAGGAACGCGCCGATGTCGTCCTTGCAGCTCGCATCGAACGCGCGCAGCCACAACGGTGCTTCGAGTCGCGCCAGAGACAGCCGCAGCAGTTCCTCGATCCAACGCTGCGAACTCGCGGCATCGTGGACCAGTCCATCCTGGATGGCTCTCTCAAGACCCTGCGAGTAGGCGAATCCGCCCACCGGCAGTGCTGGGCTCGCCACATGCAGCGCGGCCAGCAACGGGCGCAGGCGTGCAGCGGCTGGAAGTACGGTATCAACCGGTTTCATGCACTCGGTCTCCGCGCCCGATGCGCCTCGATCGACAGCTCCTCGCCAATCGTGGCCGATACCTGATCTGCTTCTTCGTGGTGATGTCCGGTGTGATCATGAGCGTCATACGCACCGGGCTCGGGGTCGAACGGTGATTCGACGTGTTCGACGCTGACCCCGAGCGCTACCAGCATCCGCTCGAGCACCGGGTCGCGCTCGATGAGCAGATGATCCTTTGCCAGTTGCACCGGCACGTGGCGGTTGGCGAGGTGGTACACCGCTCGCAACAGGGTGTTGACGGAATCCGCGATCACGCGCGTCACCGGCTCCATTGCAGCTTCGACGATCACGACTGCGCCATCGTCGCCCGTGAGCACCATGCCATCGCGCATCCGGCTTCCGCGCGGAAGGAGTATCGCGACCACGGGACCATCCGGCAGCTGCACCACGAGCCGACTTTTGACGCGCTCGTGATAGGCGAGACGCAGCCGCAGCGCGTGTGCGGCCCGCTCGGGCTCGAGCGGCTGTTTTTCAATGAGTTTGAAGCGAAGCATCAGAACAGGAAGTAGCGCTGCGCGAGCGGGAGCTCGGTGGCCGGCTCGCAATCGAGCAGTACGCCGTCGGCATGCACCTGATAGGTTTCCGGGTCAACGGTCACGCGCGGCGTCAGACCGTTGTGGATCATGTCGTGCTTGCTGAGTTTGCGCATGCCGCGCACGGCGACGGCCGTCTTCCGCAAACCGTATCTGTCCGGCACGCCGCCCGTGAGCGCCGCCTGCGAAACGAAGGTGAGCGACGATTTCGCAAGCGCGCCGCCGAACGCGCCGAACTGCGGCCGGTAGTGCACCGGCTGCGGCGTCGGGATCGATGCGTTGGGATCGCCCATTGCTGCCGCGGCGATCATCCCGCCCTTGAGGACGAGGAAAGGTTTGACGCCAAAGAACGCCGGCTTCCATAGCACGAGGTCGGCCCATTTGCAGGGCGCGATCGAGCCGACCTCGTGCGCAATGCCGTGCGTGATCGCCGGATTGATCGTGTACTTGGCGATGTAGCGCTTGATCCGCGCGTTGTCGTGCTCCTTTGGATCGCTTAATCCGGTTTCGCTCAGCGAGCCGCGCTGCGACTTCATCTTGTGTGCGGTCTGCCACGTGCGCATGATCACTTCGCCGACGCGGCCCATCGCCTGCGAGTCGGAGCTGATCATCGAGAACGCGCCGATGTCGTGCAGGATGTCCTCGGCGGCGATCGTCTCCTTGCGGATGCGGCTTTCGGCGAACGCAATGTCCTCCGCAATCGCGCTGTCGAGGTGATGACACACCATCAGCATGTCGAGGTGTTCGTCGAGCGTGTTGATGGTGTACGGGCGCGTCGGATTGGTGGAGGAGGGCAGCACGTTCGGCTCGCCGCACACCTTGATGATGTCCGGCGCGTGGCCGCCGCCGGCGCCTTCGGTGTGATAGGTGTGGATCACGCGCCCCTTGAACGCGCGGATGCTGGTTTCGACGAAACCGGCTTCGTTCAGCGTGTCGGTGTGGATCGCCACCTGAGTGTCGGTCTTGTCCGCGACCGACAACGCCGCGTCGATCGCCGCCGGCGTGGTGCCCCAATCTTCGTGCAGCTTGAGCCCGATCGCGCCGGCCTTGATCTGCTCCTCCAGCGGTGGCGTCAGCGAGGCATTGCCCTTGCCAAGAAAACCGAGATTCATGGGGAACGCATCGGCCGCCTGCAGCATGCGCTCCAGATGCCAGGGCCCCGGAGTCACGGTAGTCGCGAACGTCCCGGTGGCAGGCCCGGTGCCGCCCCCGATCATCGTCGTGACCCCGCTCATCAATGCTTCGTCGATTTGCTGCGGGCAGATGAAATGGATGTGCGTGTCGATGCCGCCGGGGGTGACGATCATGCCTTCGCCCGCGATGATTTCGGTCGCGGGGCCGATGACAATCGTCACACCCGGCTGGATGTCGGGATTGCCGGCCTTGCCGATCGCGCTGATGCGGCCAGACTTGATGCCGATGTCGGCTTTGACGATGCCCCAGTAATCGATGATCAGCGCGTTGGTGATGACGGTGTCCGCGCAGTCCTTCGACATACGCTGCGATTGCCCCATGCCGTCGCGGATCACCTTGCCGCCGCCGAATTTCACTTCCTCGCCGTAAACGGTGAAGTCTTTTTCCACTTGGGCGACGAGCGCGGTGTCGGCAAGCCGAACGCAATCACCGACCGTGGGCCCGAACATCTCGGCATAGGCCCGGCGCGATATCTTCATTTGCGCGCCCCTTTTCTTGCTGCTTTCTTCGCAGGCACTCTTTTCGCGGCTCTGGCGTCCAATCGACCCATCACTTTCGCGTTGAAGCCGTAAACGATGCGATCGCCATTGAGTTCGACCAGTTCGACCTCACGCTCCTGCCCTGGTTCGAAGCGCACCGCGGTGCCGGCGGCGATGTTCAGACGATAGCCGCGCGCTGCGGCGCGATCGAAGTTCAGCGCCTCGTTGGTCTCGAAGAAGTGGAAATGCGAGCCCACCTGGATCGGCCGGTCGCCGGTGTTCGCCACCGCCAGCCGCAACGTCCTGCGGCCGACATTCAGTTCGATATCGCCGGGCAGGACGAGGAGTTCACCAGGGATCATCTGTGCGCCTCAGGGAATCGGGTTGTGCACGGTGACAAGCTTGGTGCCGTCGGGAAAGGTCGCTTCGACCTGGATGTCGGGAATCATCTCGGGGACTCCGTCCATCACGTCGGCGCGCGTCAGCAATGCTGTGCCATAGCTCATCAACTCGGCCACGGTCCTGCCGTCGCGCGCGCCTTCCATGATGGCGGCGCTGATGAACGCCACCGCTTCCGGATAGTTGAGCTTCAATCCGCGCGCCTTGCGCCTTTCCGCGAGCAGCGCCGCGGTGAAGAGCAGGAGCTTGTCCTTTTCTCTCGGGGTCAGTTCCATGGTTGAAGTTGCTCGCAAGAAAGGTGCCGGCCCGCGCCGCGGTGCACCCTGGTTCGGTCAGCCCACGCGGCCAAGGCCAAATTCCAGCTAGCGTAACTCGCGAAACAGCCGGCCATAGCCTTCGATGCGCGCGGGATCAACGCCCGCCACGCGCAGCGCGCCCCAGAGGGCGACCGCGATCGAATCGTAGACGGGAATGCCGAGTTCCTGTTCGAGCGCATCCGCCAAGGTGGCACCGTCCATGTTGGTGCACAGAACGACGATCGCATCCGGCGTGGAGCGCGCGACATCGCGGATCATTGCCGCCGTGGTCCCGGGTGCAATCGTCGCGAAGTCGAAGTTGACACGAATGCCGCTATGGCGCTCGGCCACGCAGTCGTAACCCTCGCGACCGAAGTTCGCTGCAATGGCGGCCTGCACGTCGTCGGTGTAGGGAGATACCAGCCCGAATGGCCTGACGACGGCATGAATGCGATGGACATCCGAGAGATCGGTCAACGCAGGCAACGCACGCGCGGCGAATCGGCGCGCATGCCGATGCGCATCCACGAAGAGCGCGCAGACCCGCTCGAGGGTCTCGTCTTTCATGTGGCCCAGATGCGCGGTGTCACTGGCGCCACGCCGAGGACGCCCGGGCGCAGCAGCTGCCAGAGCGCCTCGCAGCGACGTCGTACGTTCGCGCTGGTCGAGCCGAGGACGCGGGCGACCAGAAGTCGTGGTGTGAGCTGCGTGATCGCAACCTGGGAAGATGGAGACCAACACTCGCGCAGGGCAGCGATCCGCTCGTCGCCCCAGTGTGGCCCGATGGCCCAAACGCAGGCGAAGACGCGGTGTCCGGCGAGCCCGATCGGGGAAGCGAGCAACGCATCGCCGCCGGTGATGCGGGTGCGTTCGACCCATTGCAGTGCGCCGTCCTCATACAGGCGGATCGACTGCGCGAAGCAGCCAGCGGTGAACGCCTCGCCGGACGCCATTCGGCCGAGCGCAACGATGTCCCAACCGATCATCCTGGCGTCGCGTTCAACGTCAATGTGGATCTCGGAGTGCACGTCGGCCTGGTCGAACACGATCGCTTCCTGCGGCAACCATTCGAGCGCTCCCTTGACGCGAAGATGTGCGCGTTGTGACGCAGCGCGGCCGTTTGCCTTGTACCACTTGGCCGCGCCGGGCGTGGTGATCAGTGCATGTGCGCCGGGTTGCGCATCGACCTTGATCGACAGCGCATCGCCGCCCGCGATGCCGCCCGGTGGATGCAGCATGATGGTGTGACACGTGGCATCGCCTTCGGGATAAAGCGCCTTCTGTACCCGCAGCGGTCCGTGGTGACGGACAGAGAGCGCAGTGCGCGGTGCGACGAAGCGATAGTCCAGCGCCAGTGAGGCGTGCCAGCTGTTCAATGGATATCGGGCTAGATGGAAACCTGCGTGCGGACGTTCTTCTCCTTCATCTCGCAGCCCGTGCCCGCGTGCGTGATCTGGCCGCGCGACATCACCGCATACCCATCCGCCAGCGATTCGGCGAAGTCGTAATACTGCTCCACGAGCAGCACCGCCATTTTGCTCTTTTCCACCAGCGTTCGGATCACGGTGCCGATCTCCTTGATGATCGACGGCTGGATGCCTTCGGTCGGCTCGTCCAGGATCAGCACGTGCGGGCTGGCTGCCAGCGCGCGGCCGATCGCAAGCTGCTGTTGCTGACCGCCCGACAAATCGCCGCCGCGACGCTTGAGCATCTGTTTGAGCACGGGGAAAGTCTCGAGAATGTGCTCTGGCACTGTTCGTGCTGCGCGACCTCTTAAAGGCGCGAGCCCCATCTGAAGGTTTTCTTCGACGGTGAGCCGATTGAAAATCTCGCGCCCCTGCGGCACATAGCCGATGCCGAGATGGACGCGTTGGTGCGGCGGCAGTCTGGTGATGTCCTGGCTGTCGAATCGGATCGCGCCGCTCCGGGCGGATACCAGACCCATGACCGTCTTCAGCAGTGTCGTCTTGCCCACACCGTTGCGACCCAGCAGCACGGTGCACGCGCCCACAGGCACCTGCAGACTCACGTTGCGCAGGATGTGGCTGCCGCCGTAGTACTGGTTGATGCCTTCGATCGTCAGCATGATGAGCGGCCGACTCATCGGCCCAGATACACCTCGATGACGCGTTCGTTGCTTTGCACCTGTTGCATTCGGCCTTCGGCGAGCACGCTGCCTTCGTGCAGCACCGTGACTTTGCGTGCGATCCTGGCGAGAAAGTCCATGTCGTGCTCGACGACCACGATCGAATGCGAACGTTCAAGTTCGAGAATGAGTTCCACTGTGTGCTCGGTTTCCACATCGGTCATGCCGGCGACCGGCTCGTCGAGCAGGATGAGTTCCGGCTCCTGCACCAGCAACATGCCGATTTCCAGCCACTGCTTCTGGCCATGCGACAGCGCGCCCGCCAGCCGCTGCTCGTGACCCTCGAGGCGAATCGTTTTCAGCGTGCGCGCGATCACATCGAGTTGGCTTTCGGTCAGGCGCGCAAGAAGGGTCGGGCGCACGCGCTTGTCGGTTTTCATCGCCAGTTCCAGGTTTTCGAATACCGTGTGACTCTCGAACACGGTGGGTTTCTGGAACTTGCGGCCAATGCCGAGGCGCGCGATCTCCGTTTCCGGCAAGCGGGTCAGATCAAATGTCTGACCGAAGAACGCCGTGCCGAGGTCGGGTCGAGTCTTGCCGGTGATTACATCCATCATTGTCGTCTTGCCGGCACCGTTGGGACCGATGATGCAGCGAAGTTCGCCGCGATCGACCGTGAGCGACAGTTTGTTCAGCGCCTTGAAGCCGTCGAAGCTCACCGTGATGTCGTCGAGGTACAGGATCGGGCCGTGCGATGTGTCGACCTTATCGGCCTGCAGATGGTGGGAATAACCGACGCCGCCGGTCCCGCCGACGTCATGGATCGGTTCGCTCACGACTTGGCCTCGATGGGCACGACGATCGAATCCGCCATGATCGGCGCGCGGCGCGAGCGCAGTTTCACAAACAGGCCCATCAGGCCGCGCGGAAGAATTAGCGTCACGAGCACGAACAGCAGCCCGAGGAAGTACAGCCAGAACTCCGGATAGGCGACCGTGAACCAGCTCTTCGCGCCGTTGACTGCGAAGGCGCCGAGGATCGGACCGAGCAGCGTGCCGCGCCCGCCGACTGCAGCCCAGATCGCGATCTCGATCGAGTTGGCCGGGCTCATCTCGCTCGGGTTGATGATGCCGACCTGCGGCACATAGAGTGCGCCGGCGATGCCGCTCATCATGGCGGCCAGTGTCCAGATCGTGAGCTTGAAGTACAGCGTCTGGTAGCCGAGAAACATCAGCCGCGATTCCTGGTCGCGGATCGCGGTCAATGCGCGACCGAGCTTGCTCTTCACGATCCAGCGTGCGAGAAGCAGAGCGGCAATCAGGTACAGGCCCGAGAGCACATACAGCACGGTGCGTGTCTCGACCGCGGTGATCGGTATGCCGAGAACGCGCTTGAAATCGGTGAAGCCGTTGTTGCCGCCGAAGCCCATGTCGTTGCGGAAGAACGCCAACATCGCTGCAAACGTCAGCGCCTGCGTAATGATCGAGAAGTAGACACCCTTGATGCGCGAGCGGAACGCGAAAAAGCCAAAGACCAACGCGAGCAGGCCCGGCACGGCGACGACAAGGACGAGCGTCCACAGGAAGGAGTCCGAGCCGGTCCAGTACCAGGGGAAGGCCTTCCAGTCGAGGAACACCATGAAGTCCGGCAGGTCGCTGTGATAGACGCCATCGCGCCCGATCTGGCGCATCAGGTACATGCCGAAGGCATAGCCGCCGAGCGCGAAGAACAGGCCCTGGCCAAGCGACAGGATGCCGGTGTATCCCCAGATCAGGTCCATCGCCAGCGCCAGCACCGCGTAGCACATGAATTTGCCGAGCAGCGTGATCCAGAAGCTCGACACGTGCAGCGCGTGTCCTTCCGGCAGTGCGAGATGCAGCAACGGCACGACAAGCAGCAGCAGGGCCGCGACGACCAGGATCGATATCCACACGCGCGGCGGAAAAAGTCGTGTCATGCCTCAGCGCTCCGGCCCTTCAGGGCGAAGAGCCCCTGGGGTCGCTTCTGGATGAAAAGGATAATGAACACGAGCACCATGATCTTGGCCATCACCGCGCCGGACCAGGGTTCAAGAAACTTGGCGATCGACCCGAGTCCTAACGCGGCGATCACAGTACCGGCCAGTTGACCAACGCCGCCCAGTACAACCACCATGAAGCTGTCTACGATGTAGCTCTGACCCAGATCCGGTCCCACATTGCCGATCTGCGACAGCGCCACGCCACCCAGACCCGCTACGCCGGATCCCAGCCCGAAGGTGAGCATGTCAACGCGATGGGTCGGCACGCCGGTGCAACTGGCCATCGCGCGGTTCTGCGTGACGCCGCGCACGAACAGTCCCATTCGCGTGCGATTGATCACCAGCCACACGGCGGCAAGCACGACGAATGCGAAGCCGATGATGACAATCCGGTTGAATGGGACCACGTAGCCGCCGGCGAGCGCAATGCCGCCCGAGAGCCAGCTCGGGTTCTCCACTTCGACGTTCTGCGCACCGAAGATCGTGCGACTGGCCTGGATCAGCAGAAGGCTGATGCCCCAGGTTGTCAGCAGCGTCTCCAGGGGCCGGCCATATAGCCAGCGCAGCACGCTGCGCTCAAGCGCCATGCCGATCGCGGCCGTGACAAGGAAGGCGACCGGCATTGCCGCGATCACGTACCAGTCGAAGACCCCGGGCGCGAACTTGCGGAACAGCCCCTGCACGACGTAGGTCGCATAGGCGCCAATCATCAGGAACTCGCCGTGGGCCATGTTGATGATGCCCATCAGGCCATAGGTGATCGCCAGCCCGAGCGCGGCAAGCAGCAGGATCGACCCCAGGCTGGCGCCCGAGAACAGGGACAGGCCGACCTCGGTCGCGCGCAGACGACGATTGATGTCATCAAGCGAAGTCTGCGCGGCGGTCCGAACGCGCTCGTCCATCTCGGGATAGCTGCCGTCTTTTTGCTTGGTGACCAGCGTGGCGAGCATCTGTCGGACCTGCGGATCAGTGCTCGCCGCGAGCGCCTTTGCGGCCCGCAGTCGCAGCGCCGGATCACTGCTCTTCAGTGCCAGCGACGCGCTGGCCAGTTGCAGGATCGACTTGATCTCGGCGTCCTGCTCTTTGTCGGTCGCGCGCTGGATGATGGGCAGCGCGTCTTCATTGTCGGAGCCCTGCAACTCCCGGGCGGCTGCCATGCGAACCGTGCGATCGGGACTGACAAGCCTCAAGGCGGCGATCGCCGCGCCAAGCTCACCGCGAATGCGGTTGTTGATGACGATGGACTCGAGATTGGCCGGTGCCGTGCCCAGTTTTTCGCCGGTTGCCGCGTCAGCGATCCGGCCATCGGTCACGATGACTGCGCGCTTGCCGTCGTTGATCAACGCGAGCGCTTCCTCGCCGAGCGCCTTCAGGATTTCCACGGCGCGCAGGTCTTCGGTCGCGACCAGCTTGCGGATCGCCTCGATCTTCGCGTCGGTATCCTCGCTGCCCAGTTGCGCAGCCAGCGCCGGATCAAGCGCCGCCGCGGCCGGGGTGGCGGCGAGCAGCAGCATGCATAGACACGCGAGCGTGCACAGGCATGCCCCCGCGCGCGCGCAGGCGCGCACAAGAAGATCCATCCGGTGTCTCCCGCCGTGCTGCGCGGGTAGCCTTCGTTGCGGAGGCGGGCTACCTGCGAGCACGGAAAGGTCGGTCAGGCCGGATTGTCCGGTTTCTTTTCGTTACCCGTAATGAACGGACTCCACGGCTGTGCGCGTACCGGACCCTTGGTCTTCCACACGACGTTGAACTGGCCATCCGCCCGCACCTCGCCGATGAACACCGGCCGATGCAGATGATGATTCTTTTCGTCCATCTTGACGTTGAAGCCACACGGCGCGTCGATGCTCTGACCTTCGACCGCCTTGATGACCGGATCGATGTCCGTGGTCTTCGCCTTTTCCACGCCCTGCTTCCATAGATGCATGCCGATATAGGTGGCTTCCATCGGATCGTTAGTGACGACCTTTTCGGCGTTCGGCAGCTTCTGCTTGACGGCCCAATCCCTGTACATCTTGATGAACGCGTCGTTCTTCGGATTCTTAAGCGACATGAAATAGTTCCATGCCGCCAGATGACCCACCAGCGGCTTGGTGTCGACGCCGCGCAGTTCTTCCTCGCCGACCGAAAACGCCACCACCGGTACGTCCTTCGCCTTCAAACCTGCGTTGCCGAGTTCCTTGTAGAAGGGAACGTTCGAATCGCCGTTGATGGTCGAGATCACGCAGGTCTTGCCGCCGCCGGCGAATTTCTTGACGTTGGCCACGATGGTCTGATAATCGCTGTGGCCGAACGGCGTATAGATCTCCTCGATGTCCTTTTCGGCCACGCCCTTGCTCTTGAGGAACGCACGCAGGATCTTGTTGGTTGTGCGCGGGTACACATAGTCGGTGCCGAGCAGGAAGAAGCGCTTGGCAGCACCGCCCTCTTTGCTCATCAGGTACTCGGTGGCGGGAATCGCTTGCTGATTCGGCGCTGCGCCCGTGTAGAAGACGTTCTTCTCCAGTTCTTCACCCTCGTACTGCACCGGATAGAACAGCAGGTGATTCAGTTCCTTGAACACCGGCAGCACCGACTTGCGCGACACCGAGGTCCAGCAACCAAACACGACGGCGACCTTGTCCTGTGTGATCAATTGCCTTGCCTTCTCGGCGAACAGCGGCCAGTTCGACGCGGGGTCGACGACCACCGGTTCGAGCGGACGACCCATCACGCCCCCCTTGGCGTTGATGTCGGCGATCGTCATCAGCGCCGTTTCCTTCAGCGCGGTTTCGGAGATCGCCATCGTGCCCGACAGCGAATGCAGAATGCCGACCTTGATCGGCGTCTTGGATTGCCCAAAGGCGGCCGAAATGCCGCCCGTGCTCAGCGCGACTGCGCCCGATGCTTTCAGTAATTCTCTGCGATTCATTCAGTAACCCCCTCGACCGGTTGGCGGAACGCGAAGATTCGCGTAACAAACCAAGTACAAGTTTCGTGCCGGGGTAGAAGCAACGCCGAAGCATGCGTATTGCACAGCGCTGGTGCCAAGCCGCACCAAACAGGCCTGTATTGGCCTGCCACCGACGCTGAAAGTGACGCAGTTGGTGCGTTCGATGCACTTCGGACAGAATCAGTAAACTAGAGACTAGCGGGATTGACGGCGCACAGACGGCGTCGTTTAACTGGGTTCGGTTTTGCCCTTGTTCAGCGCGTCGCGCACCGCGCGCTCGACGATTTCGACCAGCGCGTTGCGCAGCGTTTGATTGGCTTCGGCCGAAAGATTGGCGAACGCAGCTTCGACGGCAGGGCGCAGCCGCTGGTGAACCAGCGAGTCGATCTCAGCCGGTAGTTGTTCCAGTACTGCCTGCAGCACCGTGGCGCGCAACTCCTCCGCGGTCGGCGGCGGCGGAGGTGCCGGTGGCTGCGGTGCGGGCGGCTCCGCGGGCAGCAAGAGCGTCGTCGCGGCAACGGAGGCTGGCGGTTCGATATGTGTCGGCTGCTCGATCGCCGGCAGCGCGAAATCCAGATCCAGCGCGGGCAGTGTCAGCCGCTCCGTCAGGACCGGAATCGACTCATCGTCGTCGAACACGGTGGTGTTCGCCGCGTCCTTCTCCGGTCGCACGGGCGTAGTCATTCGTCACCGACCTCGTGGGTGGTGGGCGTGACGCCGCGCTCGCGCCACACGCGAAAACGCTGGCGCGCCTGCGCGCGATCGCCGTCATCCTTCGACACAACCTCAATCACGCGCTCGAAACGTGTGCACCAGCCCGCGGCGGGCACGCCATCATCGAGATTCAGCAACAGGTCGCGTCGCGAATCATCGTTAGCGGCGAGCGTCAGCCACACCGGCGTGTTCGCCGCGAGCGGCGAGTCGGCGTATACGTGCGGCACGAAATCAAGTGCGGAAAACGTCCACAGCGCCGTGTCGAAGCGCGCCAGGCGATCCGCATCGCTGGTGTAGACGAGTACCGACAGGTTGGCCGCGCGCGCCTTGCGCACTACGCGACAGGCGTAATGCAGACGGTGGTCGACGTTGAAGTAGAAATCGACGCGCATGTGAGAGCAGTCGGGAGTCGGGCGTCGGGAGTAGTGTGCCAGTGACCGAAGCCGGCGGCGCTCGTCACATTAACCAGAAGCGCAAATTCTGCAAGCGGGAACGACCTGCATTTTCTCCTGACGCCCGACTCCCGACGCGCGACTGCCTTTACCCGGCACGCTTCATCAGGAAATTCGTCAGCAGCGGCACGGGGCGACCGGTTGCGCCTTTTGCAGTGCCGCCTTTCCAGGCTGTGCCCGCGATGTCCAGGTGCGCCCATTTGTACGCCCGCGTGAAGCGTGCCAGGAAGCACGCGGCGAGCACGGCGCCTGCCTTGCCGGGCGGGCCGATGTTCGCCACGTCGGCGAAGTTGGATTTCAGATGCTCCTGATAATCGTCCTCGACCGGCATCCGCCACGCCGGATCGAGAGCAGCCCTGGCCGCCTTCAGCAGTTCGTCCGCGAGCGCTTCATCGGTGGCGAACAGGCCCGAATTGACGTCGCCGAGCGCAACCACGCAGGCGCCCGTCAGCGTCGCGATATCCACCACCGCGGCCGGCTTGTAACGTTCCACATAGGTCAGCGCATCGCACAGGATCAGTCGTCCCTCGGCGTCGGTGTTCAGTATCTCGATCGTCTGGCCCGACATCGAGGTCACAATGTCCCCGGGTTTGGTGGCGGTTCCCGATGGCAGGTTCTCGCAGGCCACGACGACGCCGATCACGTTGAGCCTGAGTTTCATCTCGGCCACCGCGCGCAGCGTGCCGAGAACAGATGCCGCCCCGCACATATCGAACTTCATCTCGTCCATGGCGGCGCCGGGCTTGAGCGAAATGCCGCCGGAGTCGAACGTGATGCCCTTGCCAACCAGCACGACCGGCGCCTGCGACCTGGCTGCGCCGTGATACTTCATCACGATCAGGCGCGGCGGCTCGGCCGAGCCTCGTGTGACCGACAGGAACGAACCCATCTTCAGTTTTTCGATGTCCTTGCGATCGAGCACCTCGACCTCGAGCTTCCACTCCTTGCCGAGCTGCACGGCCTGCGCGCCGAGATAGGATGGCGTGCAGACGTTGCCGGGCAGATTGCCGAGCCGTTTGGTGAGCGCCGCGCCATTGGCGATCGCCACCCCTTCCTTCAGGCCTTTTTCCACATGCGCGTCGCGCGCGTCGAGCAGCAGTTGCACCTGCGTGACGCGAGGGCCGTTCTCGTCCTTCTTGCTCTTCAGCTCATCGGTGCGGAAGACCGTCTCGCGCGCGGCAACCGCCAACGTGCGCGCCTGCCACGCGTGATCGCGGCCCCTCGGTTTCCAGTCGCTGACGGCAATCGCCAGATCCCTGACACCGGTGCCGGCGCCGCGAACCGCCGTGCGCGCTGCCTCGGCAAAGGCCTTGTCGTTGAACTCGCCGCCCTTGCCGAGTCCCACCAGCAGCACGCGTGCACTGGTGACACCGGCCACGTTGCGCAACAACACCGCGTTGCCGCGCTTGCCGGTTGCGTCGCCGCTGTTGATGACCGCGGTAACGGCCCCTCCTGAAACAGTGTCGATGCGCCGTGCCGCTGCCGTCAGTGCGCCGTCGGTATAGATGCCGACCGCGACGCAGTCGGCTTTCACGGCGTCGACCGCCGCAACCTTCGTGCTAAATTCCATTGCGTTCTTCTTCCTCTCGACGGGGATGTGCGGCGCCGTGATCTTGTGTTGCTCTGGCGCTCTCGAAACGGCCGTCCTGCCTCGGGCGCGCAGTATAGCGGCCGCCTGACCGGAATCCCTCGCAACCCGCATCCGCCATGGTTTTCCAGCGAGCCATCGTTGCCGAGCTGTCGAACACGGCCGGCGCGGTGTTCACGGTGCTGTTCTCGATCATCTTCTCGGTCGGCCTGGTGCGCATTCTGGGCGAGGCGGCCGGCGGCCGTGTCGACAGCAGCGCCGTGTTTGCGATCGTCGCACTGACGGCGCTGACCTATCTGCCAACGGTATTGACGCTCACGCTGTTCGTTTCGGTGCTGATGACTGTGTCGCGCGCGTATCGCGACTCCGAAATGGTGGTGTGGCTCGCGTCGGGTCAGAGCCTGTTCGCGTGGATCGTCCCCGTGCTGCGCTTTGCCGCCCCGATCGTGGTGCTGGTAGCCGTGCTGTCACTGGCATTGTCGCCGTGGTCGAACCGGCAGATCGTGGAAAGCAAGATGCGCTTTGCGCAACGTGACGACGTCAGCAAGATCGCGCCCGGGCGCTTCATCGAGTCCGGCGGCGCAGACCGCGTGTTCTTTGTCGAAAGCGTCGATCTCGCCGGCGCGCGCGTGAAGAACGTGTTCGTCAGCCACCGCAGTCAGGGCCGAGAGGGCGTGATCGTCGCCGCTCAGGGCGTGATCGAGCTGCGCCCCGATGGCGAGCGTTTCCTGGTCTTGGAGCAGGGTCGACGCTATGAGGGCCGACCCGGCGAAGCCGAGTACCGCATGGTTGAATTTGATCGCTACGCAATCCGTCTTGACACCAAACCCGAAGCGCCGCTGGCCGAACTTGCTGCGCGCGCCAAGACGAGTGGCGAACTGTGGCAGCAACCGACCACGTGGAACCTGGGGGAACTGCTGTGGCGCATCGGGTTGCCGATCGTCGCCGCGCTGGTGGCGCTGCTGGCGATTCCGCTTGGCTACACCAATCCGCGCGTCGGTCGGTCGTTCAACCTGATCGTGGCCGTGCTGGCATTCCTGCTCTACAACAACGCGCTGTCGATCGTGCAATCGTCGGTGCAACGCGGGCGGTTGCCGTTTTCGATCGGTCTCTGGATCGCGCATGCGGTCGTGGCGCTGCTGATCGTGTTGCTGTTCGTGCGGCGCGTGTACTGGCAACGCTGGCTGCCGCACCGGCTGATCAGTGCGCTGCGCGTCCGAACGGCGAAGGCGGGCTGATGCGCACGCTGCGCCATTACCTGACACGTGAAATCGCGACCGCGACCGCATTCGTGCTGTTTGCGCTGCTGGCGCTGTTCGCATTCTTCGATCTGATTGGCCAGCTGGATGAGATCAGTTCCGGTTACCGCCTGAGCACGGCATTTGCCTATGTCGCGCTGTCGCTGCCTTCCCGCACCTACGAGCTGATGCCGATTGCAGCGCTGATCGGCACCATCTACGCGCTGTCGAAACTCGCGTCGAATTCCGAATTCACCATCATGCGTGTGTCGGGCATGAGTACGCGCCGGCTGGCAGTGACGGTGATACTTGCGGCACTCGTCTTCATCGCGCTCACTTATCTGTTCGGTGAGCTGGTTGCACCGCCCGCCGAACGCGTCGCGCAGCAACTGAAGCTATCCGCCAAGGGTGAGTCGGTCGAACAGTTTCGCTCTGGCGTGTGGGTCCGCGATGCGGTGACCGGCGCTGGCGGACAGGTCGAGCGCTGGCGCTTTGTCAATGTCAAGCAGGTGCGGCCTGATGCGACGCTGCAGTCGATGCGCGTGTTCGAGTTCGATCGTGACTATCGGCTGCGCGCGATCGGCACGGCGGCGAGCGGCCACTTCGTCGTCGACGGCAAGGGGCCGGCGTGGCAGTTGAACGACGTCGTCGCAACCCTGCTGCCGGTTGTGACGCCGGATGATGCCGCGCCGTCGGATCAGCGCACTGAAATCGTCCGCGGCAGCACGCTGCGCTGGGCGTCGGAGCTGACGCCGGATATCTTCAGCGTGCTGCTGGTGCAACCCGAACGCATGGCGGCGATCGACCTGGTGCAGTACATCCGCCATCTGACTGCCAACCGCCAGCAGACCAATCGCTACGAGATCGCGCTGTGGAACAAGGTGTTCTATCCGCTCGCGATTCTGGTGATGATGATGCTGGCATTGCCCTTCGCGTACCTGCACGTGCGCGCCGGCAGTGTGAGTCTGAAGATCTTCACCGGCGTGATGATCGGCGTGACCTTTTACATGCTGAACAAGCTGTTTGCACACCTCGGCCTGCTCAACACGTGGCCGCCGGTCGTGGTGGCCGCACTGCCGAGCCTGGTCGTGCTCAGTGTCGCGCTCGGCGCGTTGTACTGGATCGAACGGCGGTGAACCCGAAGGGGACCCCGTGGTGCGTGGTGTGTCGGAGCCGACAACACCTTCAAAAGGTCGTGCTGCCGCGTCATGAACGAGCTACTTCATGCGCGAGGGCAGTGTGATCGTTTTTCCGCCGACCATGAAGCGGCCCATGCCGCGATGGTGGAGCGTCGGCGCATCCTTGCGTGCCGGGTCGATCCAGGCCTTGACCACCTCGAGGATGAAGAAGTTGTAGGCGCGCACCAGCCGCGTATCGACCACCTTGCATTCGAGACTCGCAAAGCACTCACCCACCAACGGCGCCGCGATGTGGCTGGCAGTGATTGCGGTAACGCCGAACGCGGCGAACTTGTCGATGTCGCGCCCGCTGGCGTTGCCGCAGGCCACTACCTTGTCTGCAAGGTCGGCGCTCGGGACATTGAGCGCGCATTCGCGCGTTGAACGGAGCAGATCAAAGCTGTAATTGCGATTGCTGACCACGCAGCCCACCAGGGGCGGCTCGAATTCCATCATCGTGTGCCATGACATCGTCATGACGTTCGGCCGGCCCGCGCGAGCGGTCGAAAGCAGCACCACCGGCCCCGGTTCGAGCAACCGGTAGACCTGCGAAAGCGGAAGCGTTCTCCTGTGCATCTTCGGGCGGCCGGCGTTTATTCATGTCTGCTGGTCGCGAATGAACTCTAGTCGATGGTGACAGCCGGCGCCTTGATCCGATCGACATCGGTCCGCATGCGCGACCGTCCGTAGCCGCCCGCGTGGCAGCCGGGCAGACCCGCTCAGCCGTGCGGGCTTTCGTGATCGCCCCTGGCTTTCGCGCGGAACGGATAGGCGCCGCCGGCCGCTCCCCTGGGTGGAATCCGCAGTGACAGCAGCATCGTGACCGCCAGCACGATGACGGTGACGACCAATGACCAGGCGACTGGGATCTTGTAGACGTCGAGCAGCAGCATCTTGATGCCGATGAATGCCAGCACGATCGCCAGGCCGTAGGACAACAGGTGGAAGCGCTCGTGCATGCCGGCAAGCAGGAAGTACATCGCGCGCAGGCCGAGGATTGCAAACACGTTGGACGTCAGCACGATGAAAGGATCGGTCGTGATCGCGAAGATCGCCGGGATCGAGTCAACCGCGAAGATGACATCGACGATGCCGATCAGCGCGATCACGACGGTCAGCGGTGTCGCCATCTTCACCCCGTTGACGATGGTGAAGAACTTCTCGCCGTCGTATCCCGGCGCGATCTTCAAATGACTGCGAATCCACCTCAGCGCCGGATTGGCTTCGAGGTCCGGCTCCTGTCCTGCCGCCCACCACATCTTGACGCCGGTGAACACGAGGAACGCGCCGAAGATGTACAGGATCCAGTCGAACTGCGCGATCAGCCACGCGCCGACCAGGATCATCACCGCGCGCAGCACGAGCGCGCCCAGGATGCCGATCATCAGCACGCGCTTCTGGGACTCGGCCGGCACCGCAAAATACGTGAACACCATCAGGAACACGAAGATGTTGTCGACCGCGAGTGCCTTTTCGACCAGGTAGCCGGTCACGAACTCGAGCGCCCGCGTGCCGGCGACCTGGCTGCCCTGCGCGCCGCCCAGGTACCACCAGAACCAGCCGCAGAAGACGAATGACACCGCGATCCAGATCAGCGACCAGACGGCCGCCTCCCTGATCGATACCCTGTGCGCGCCCTGCTTGTTCATCGCAAGGAAATCGACCAGCAGGGCAATGAAAACGAACGCTGCAAACAGCGTCCACATCAGCGGAGTGCCGACGGAAATCATGGATTTGCCTCAGTTAATCGGCCAAGCGCGGACCGTTGAATCGGGACGAATGCTCGTTTGGTCTTGCCGACCGGCAAAGCCGGCCTGCGGCGCCGGGCGAGGGATCATGCGCCTGCGCGATCCACTACGCCGTATTGACGACACCGCAGCAGGTTCGCATTGCGAACGTCTGCGTGCTACTCCCCATCAGAGGCGGGCGGATTAGACCAGCGGCGAGCGCATTGCGTCAAGCGAACACCCCTCTGGACCCTGGGAATCCCGGCACCATGCGACTAATGCCGGATGCAGATCTTGCCGAATTGCTTGCCGCTCTTCAGATGCGCCATCGCGTCCTTGAGACGCTCGAAGGCGAACACGCGATCGATGACCGGCCTCAACTTGTGCTGATCGATCGCACGCAACATTGCCTCGAAGCCGTCGCGATGCCCGACCGTGATGCCCTGCAATCGCACCTGCCGCGTGACGACAAGTCCGAGCGGCGCGGCGAGGCTCGACCCCGACAACACGCCGATCATCGAGATCGTTCCGCCCGGGCGGATGCAGCGCAGCGATTGCGGCAGTGTCTTCTCGCCGCCGAGTTCGACGATGTGATCGAATCCGCCGCCGCCGCTCAACTCGCGCGCGGGCTTGGACCACTCGGGCGTGGTCGTGTAGTTGATTCCCGCATCGGCGCCAAGTTGCCTGACGCGGGCGAGTTTCTCATCGCTCGAAGAGATCACGGTCACGTGCGCACCGAGCAGCTTGGCGAATTGCAGAGCGAACAGGGCCACACCGCCCGTGCCCTGAACCAGCACACGTGAACCGGGGCGCAACTCGTCGTACGTGACGAGCGCGCTCCACGCGGTGAGCGCCGCGCAGGGCAGCGTGGCGGCTTCTTCGTCCGACAGGTGTGCGGGCGCCTTCGCCACGCCGGTTTCGGACAGACACATCAGGTCAGCCATCGTGCCGTCGATCGGGCCACCGAGCGTCTGCGTCAGACGCTCGAGATTCGGCTCGCCGGCGGTCCAGCCCTGGTGAAAGCAGGGGCACACGCGGTCGCCGACCTTCACGCGCGTGACACCACTGCCGACTTCAACGACTTCACCCACGCCATCGGAGATTGGAATCAGCGGCAGCGTGCCGGTAAACGAGCCGTAGCCGCGGTTGGGGACCACGAGGTCGCGGTAGTTGAGCGACGAAGCTTTCATCCTGATCAACACCTGCCCCGGTCCCGGCCGCGGATCGGTCCGGGCGGCCAGTTGCAGATGGTCCATCCCCCAGTCGTCCTGGATCTGGAATACGCGCATGGTGTGGGTCCTTGTCCTTGAAACCGGATCGACTGCCGTCAGCAATCAGACGGCGCCGGCGAAACGCGTGCCGTGCTCATTCGTCGAGGGAAAAGCCGACCTTGATCGTCACCTGCCAATGCGCGACCACTCCCTTGTCGATGTGGCCGCGCGACTCGACAACCTGAAACCAGCGCATGTTGTGGATCGTCTTTGCCGCCTTGGCGAGCGCGTTGCGGATCGCGTCGTCGCTGCTCTTGCTCGACGATCCAGTGAGCTCGATGTGCTTGTAGACATGGTCGGTCATGACAGGGCTGCCTCCTGGGGCGCAATAGCTGCGGGAACCGATCCGGTTTGCCCGAAGCTGCAGGGTTTGCCGCCGGTCAAGGCTTGATGTTACCGATCAACTGGATCGCGAGAGGTCACGATACGAGGATCGGGTGGATAAGGATCGAAAAGGTGGCGGTGCGCTTTGGTGCAACGCTGTCAGGTACAGCATGCGGGTTAACGGCAGCCGAAGGGCAGCTTTCCGAAAAGCGAATTGCCGGTTCCGTGGAGTCGGTTCAAGCTGGCATCCTGTCTGCCGGAAAGGGGCGCACGATGACGACAGACCTCGATCGATTACGGGAGTGGGTGGGACGGACCGAGCAGCGCGTCGATCTGGTGACTGCGGCGTCGCTGGCGGCGTTGTCGGCCACGCTTGATCGCGATGACCCCGAGCCGGTACCGGGCTCGGACATGCCGCCGCTATGGCACTGGATGTTCTTCAATCCCGCGGCAAGACAAAGCGAACTCGGACCCGATGGACACCCGAAGCGCGGCGGATTCCTGCCCCCGGTTCCTCTGCCGCGCCGGATGTGGGCCGGCGGCCGTCTGCAGTTCAACCACCCGTTACAGGTCGGCGATGCAATCACGCGCCTGTCCCGGATTGTGGATGTCACCATCAAGGAAGGTCGCAGCGGCGCCCTCGTCTTCGTCTGCGTACGGCACGAGATCACCAATGCCCGCGGCCTGGCGCTGATCGAGGAACACGACATCGTCTACCGCGACCCGCCGCGGCCCGATGCGCCGGCGACCGCGCCGCAACCTGCGCCGCAGGAATGCGATTTCGCGCGCGAGATCGTGCCGGACCCGGTGCTGCTGTTCCGCTATTCGGCGCTGACGTTTAACGGCCATCGCATCCACTACGATCGCGATTACGTCACCGGGGTCGAAGGGTATCCCGGCCTGATCGTGCACGGACCGCTGATCGCCACGCTGCTGCTCGACCTCGCGCGACGCAACGTTCCGAACGCGCGCATCAGTCGCTTTGCGTTCAAGGCCGTGCGACCGCTGTTCGACATTCACCGTTTCACGGTCTGCGGCCGGCACCAGCAGGGGCGCATCGCACTGTGGGCGCGCGACCACGAGGGAGCGCTGGCGATGGACGCCACGGCCGAACTCGCCTGACCACTTTTGGATGGATCGATCAATGCGACCCGCAACCGACAAATACCAGGACATTCGCGATGCCGTGCGTGCGCTGTGCGCGCAGTACCCCGACGAATACCACCGCAAAGTCGATGAGCAGCGCGGCTACCCGGAGGCGTTCGTCGAGGCGTTGACGAAGGCCGGCTGGCTCGCCGCGATGATCCCGCAGGACTACGGCGGCTCGGGGCTGGGGCTTGCCGAGGCGAGCGTGATCATGGAAGAGATCAATCGCTCGGGCGGCAACTCGGGCGCCTGCCACGGCCAGATGTACAACATGGGCACGCTGCTGCGCCACGGCTCAAGCGAGCAGAAGCAGAAATACCTGCCGAAGATCGCTAGTGGCGAGCTGCGGCTGCAGTCGATGGCGGTGACCGAGCCCACGACCGGCACCGATACGACGAAGATCAAGACGACTGCCGTCAGGAAAGGCGACCGCTACGTTGTCAACGGGCAGAAGGTATGGATTTCCCGCGTGCAGCACTCGGACCTGATGATCCTGCTCGCACGCACCACGCCACTCGCTGAGGTGAAGAAGAAATCGGAAGGCATGTCGATCTTCCTCGTCGACCTGCATGATGCGATTCGCAAGGGCATGACGGTGCGGCCGATCCCCAACATGGTCAATCACGAGACCAATGAACTCTTCTTCGAGAACCTGGAGATTCCGGCGGAGAACCTGATCGGCAACGAAGGGCAAGGATTCAAGTACATCCTCGACGGACTGAATGCGGAGCGCACGCTGATCGCGGCCGAATGCATCGGCGACGGCTACTGGTTCATCGAGCGCGTGACCAGGTACGCGAAAGACCGCATCGTGTTCGGCCGGCCGATCGGCCAGAACCAGGGCGTGCAGTTCCCGATCGCGGAGGCCTACATCGAGGTCGAGGCGGCCAACCTGATGCGCTGGAAGGCGTGCGATCTCTTCGATGCGCATCAGCCTTGCGGCGCGGAGGCCAACATGGCCAAGCATCTGGCCGCCAAGGCGTCGTGGGAAGCGGCCAATGCGTGCCTGCAGTACCACGGCGGGTTCGGTTTTGCCTGCGAGTACGACGTCGAGCGTAAGTTCCGAGAGACCCGCCTGTATCAGGTCGCGCCCATCTCGGCGAACCTGATCCTGTCGTATATCGCCGAGCACCTGCTTGGCCTGCCGCGGAGCTTCTGATGCCACGCCCGCTCGACGGCATCACCGTCGTCTCACTGGAGCACGCGATCGCCGCGCCGTTCTGCACGCGGCAACTGGCCGACCTTGGCGCGCGCGTGATCAAGGTCGAGCGGCCCGGGGTAGGCGACTTCGCGCGCGCCTATGACACCCGCGTGCGCGGGCAGGCGTCGCATTTCGTCTGGACCAACCGCTCCAAGGAAAGCCTGACGCTGGATCTGAAGCACGCGCGCGCGCCGGAGATCCTCGGCCGGCTGCTCGCGCGTGCCGATGTACTTGTGCAAAACCTCGCACCGGGTGCGGCTGATCGGCTCGGGCTGTCGTTCGAGGTATTGCATGCGCGCTTCCCGCGCCTGATCGTCTGCGATATCTCCGGCTATGGCGACGATCGCGAGCGTCCCGGTCCGTACCGCGACAAGAAGGCGTACGACCTGCTGATCCAGAGCGAATCCGGTTTCCTGTCGATCACCGGCACGCCGGACGAACCTTCGAAGGCCGGCTGCTCGATCGCCGACATCGCCGCCGGCATGTACGGCTACACCAACATCCTCGCGGCGCTGATCGAGCGTGGCAAGACCGGGCTCGGCTGCCGCATCGACGTATCGATGCTTGAGAGCATGGTCGAGTGGATGAGTTATCCGCTGTACTACGCGTTCGAAGGCGCGACACCGCCGCCGCGCACCGGCGCCGCGCACGCAACGATCTATCCGTACGGTCCGTTTCCGACCGGCGACGGCAAGACCGTGATGCTCGGCCTGCAGAACGAGCGCGAGTGGGCTGAGTTCTGCGTCAAGGTGCTGCGTCAGCCGCAGCTCGCCACCGATGCGCGCTTCGCCTCCAACGCGTTGCGCGTGGCGGCGCGCAAGGAATTGCATGCGCTTATCGTCGGTGTGCTCGCGGATCTGTCGGCCGAGCAACTCGTGGCGCGTCTCGATGAAGCGCAGATCGCCAACGCACAGGTCAACTCGCTGAGCGACGTGTGGGCGCATCCGCAACTGAAGGCGCGCGGACGCTGGACCGAAGTCGACACGCCCGCCGGCCGCGTCCACGCACTGCTGCCGCCGGGGATGCCGGAGCAATTCTCGCCGCGCATGGACGCCGTGCCCGCGCTGGGCCAGCACTCGGCGGCCATCCTCGAGGAACTTGGCTATGGGCAGGCCGAGATCGGACAATTGCACACGCAGGGCGCTTTCTGACGAGTGGATTCAGGACATGGCTGACGATCATCCCAGCAGGACGCTTGCGACCTTCGCTGCAACGCTGCGCATCGGCGACATCCCGGCGCCAGTCCTGCGGCGAACGGAAGATCTTTTCGTCGACTGGATCGCGTCCGCGCTTGCCGGCAAGGGTGCGCGCGCAGTCGAATCGATCGCACGCTTCAGCGAGGCGATGGGCCCGAGCGATGGTCCAAGCGAAGTGCTGATTCACCGTCGCCGCACCAGCCCCCTGATGGCGGCCACCATCAACGCTGCGTCGTCGCATGTCGCGGAGCAGGACGATGTGCATAACGGCTCGGTTTTTCACCCCGCGACGGTTGTCTTTCCGCCCGCGCTTGCGGTGGCGCAGGCGCTGGGACGCAGCGGCACGGACCTGCTGGTGGCCGCCGTGGCCGGCTACGAAGTCGGCATCCGCGTCGGCGAGTTTCTCGGACGCGAGCACTACAAGATCTTCCACACCACCGGCACGGCAGGCACCTTGGCGGCGGCGGCGGCGGTGGGACGGCTGCTCGACCTCACCCCGGAGCAGATGCTGCACGCGTTCGGCTCGGCGGGCACGCAGTCGGCCGGCCTGTGGGAATTCCTGCGCGACGCGGCCGACTCCAAGCAGCTGCACACCGCCCATGCGGCCGGTGCCGGTCTCGCGGCCGCGTATCTGGCGCGTGACGGCTTCACGGGGGCGCGCCGTATTCTCGAAGGCCCACAGGGCATGGCGGCCGGCATGGCGCGCGACGCCGACGCGGCAAAGCTCACCGACGCCCTCGGTGCGCGCTGGGCGACCGCGGAGACCTCGTTCAAGTACCACGCGTCATGCCGTCACACGCATCCCGCCGCCGATGCGCTGCTGCAGGTGATGCGCGAGTATGCGCTGCAGCCGGCGCAGATTGCGCAGGTGACCGCGCATGTGCATCGCGCGGCGCTCGATGTGCTTGGTCCCGTGACGCAGCCGTCGACCGTGCATCAGTCGAAATTCTCGATGGGAACCGTGCTTGCCCTGGCGGCGCGCTTCCATCACGCCGGCCTGCCCGAGTTCGAGGCTCACTTCCTCGATGCGGATACCGTCGACCTGCGCGAGCGGGTGCGCATGGAGTTCGATCCAGAGGTCGATGCCGCGTACCCGAAACGCTGGATCGGCAAGGTGACGGTGATCACCACCGATGGCCGGCGCCTGCACGGACGCGTCGACGAACCCAAAGGCGACCCGGGAAACACGTTGAGCCGCGATGAATTGCGTGCCAAGGCCCTGCGCCTCGCAGAGTTCAGCGGTGCGGCGACCGAGGAAGAGATGAACGGGGTAATCGAACGTGCCTGGTCCATCGCGCAGGCGGATCGCGTGCCCCTTTTCTTCGCTTCGAAGAATTGAACGAAAATACGAAGAGCAGCCCTCGCCATTCATTCCGACCGATCGCGATTACGACTGCAAGAGGAGACATGACATGAAGAAGTGGATCGCCCTGCTGGCGCTGCTGTTCGGGGCGCCTTTCGCGCTGGCCCAGGCGCCGATCGTCATCAAGTTCAGTCACGTGGTGACCAATGAAACACCCAAAGGCAAGGGCGCGCTGCGCTTCAAGGAACTGGCCGAGCAGCGCTCCGGCGGGCGCGTCAAGATCGA
The DNA here is from genome assembly GCA_036824465.1 of Burkholderiaceae bacterium. Lineage (GTDB taxonomy): Bacteria > Pseudomonadota > Gammaproteobacteria > Burkholderiales > Burkholderiaceae_F > JAKOQB01. Next base: position 24,099 of record DAITAC010000007.1, on the reverse strand, counting down.
GATCTATCCGAACAGCCAGCTCTATAAGGACAATGAGGAGATCGAGGCGTTGCAGCTCGGCTCGGTGCAGATGTTGGCGCCATCGGTATCCAAGTTCGGACCGCTCGGGGTCAAGGAGTTCGAGGTGTTCGACCTGCCTTTCATCTTTCCCGATCGGACGGTGCTGGCGCATGTGACCGAAGGAACAGTGGGCGCCTCGCTGTTCCAGAAGCTGGAGGGCAAGGGCATCAAGGGCCTGGCCTACTGGGACAACGGCTTCAAGGTGATGACGGCCAACCGGCCACTACGCATGCCGGATGACTTCAAGGGCCAGAAGATGCGTATCCAGTCGTCCAAGGTGCTGGATGCGCAGTTTCGCGCTCTCGGCGCGATCCCGCAGGTTATGTCTTTCAGCGAGGTTTATCAGGCGCTGCAGACTGGCGTGGTCGACGGCACCGAGAACACGCCGTCGAATGTCTTCACGCAGAAGATGCACGAGGTGCAGAAGTACCTGACCGTGTCCGAACATGGATACATCGGTTATGCGGTGATCGTCAACGCCAAGTTCTGGAACGGCCTGCCGTCGGACCTGCGCACGCTGCTGGAGGGCGCGATGCGCGACGCGACACGCTATGCCAATGCCATCGCCCGCCAGGAAAACGACATGGCGCTCGCCGGGATCAAGGTGGCGGGCAAGACCGAAATCATTCAGCTTGACGAGAAACAGAAAGCCGCCTGGCGCAAGGCGATGCTGCCCGTGTACAAGGACATGGAAAGCCGGGTGGGCAAGGACCTGATTGCGGCAATCCAGAAAGAGGCAGCAGCGGCCGGCTACAAGTAAGCCTGCGCGAACGCCGGCCCACGGAACATGCGGTGTCTTTCTTATCTGTTTGTGCCGGGCAGCCGGCCTGAGCGCTTTGCCAAGGCGCTGGCCAGTGGCGCGGATGCGGTGATCATCGACCTCGAAGACGCGGTCGCACCCGACGCCAAGGTCGTTGCGCGAGCGGCACTCGCGTCCTGGCTCGCAGTGGCGCAGGCGCAGGTCGTGCTGCGCATCAACGGCGCCGACACCTTCTGGTTTGAAGACGACCTGCCGCTTTGTGCATTGCCTGCGGTTGGCGCAGTGATGCTGCCGAAGGCCGGGCGCGTCGAAGACCTGGCGCGCGTGACTGCGGCCGCGCCGGGCCGCGAGTTGCTGCCGTTGATCGAAACGGCGGCGGGATTCGATCGCGCACGTGCTGTCGCACAAGCGCCCGGCGTTGCACGGCTCGTGTTCGGGTCGATTGATTTCCAGCACGACCTCGGCATTCGCGGCGACGATCAGGAGCTGCTGTTCTTCCGCTCGCAGCTGGTGCTCGTATCACGGCTGGCGGGAATCGATGCGCCCGTCGATGGCGTGTGCACCGCGATCGACGATCCGCAGCGGCTGCGGGATGAGTCGCTGCGCGCGCGCCGCCTCGGCTTCGGTGCCAAGTTGTGCATTCACCCGCGCCAGGTTGAAGTCGTCAATCGTGCCTTCAGCCCGACGGCGGAGGACGTGTCCTGGGCGCAGCGCGTGCTGCGCGCCGCGGCCGAGGCGCGCGGTGCGGCCGTGGCGCTCGACGGCAAGATGGTGGACCGCCCGGTGATCCTGCGCGCGGAGGCCATCGTCCACGAGGAGGCTGAGCGCGAGCGGCGCAGAGGCAAGACCTCGTGACTTCGGCGCAGGGGCCCGCGAACACGTCGAAGTTGAGCCCGTTGCAGAGGCTGCAGGCGTTTTGGGATGAGCGCTATGCGGCCGACGAGTTCGCCTATGGCACGGCGCCGAATGAGTTCCTGGTGCAGATGTCTGCACGTATCCCTGCCCGCGGTCGAGTGCTATGCGTTGCAGATGGCGAAGGTCGCAATAGCGTGTGGCTGGCGCAGAGGGGCATGCAGGTGATGGCGGTGGACGTGTCCGAGCGCGGATTGTGCAAGGCGCGCGAGCTTGCGCAGAAGGTGCAGGTGACAATTGAAACGGCGGTGGCCGATGTGACGCGCTTCGATTTGGGCAGCGCGCGCTGGGACGCAATCATCTCGATCTTCCTGCACCTGCCCGCGAGGGCGCGGCGCGCACTGCACGCTCGTTGCCTCGCGGCAATGAAGCCGGGGGGCGTGTTCATCTACGAGGCTTACGGGTGCGAGCAGCTACGCTTCAACACCGGCGGGCCGAAGGAAATCGAATTGCTGCCCAACCTCGAAGACGTTGTGGATGAGCTGCGAAGCTTTCGCATCGAACACCAGTTCGCCGGCACGCGTGAGGTGAAAGAAGGGCGTCTGCACAGAGGCGAAGGGTATGTCGTGCAGGTCGTCGCGCGAAAGGACGCATCGTGATCGATCATCTGGACCACCTGGTACTGACCACGTACAGCCGCGACGCCTGTGTCGACTTCTACACACGCGTGCTCGGCATGACGCTGGAATCCTTCGGGCAAGGCCGCCTCGCGCTGCGGTTCGGTTCACAGAAGATCAATATTCACGAGCGCGGCCGCGAGCTCGAGCCGAAGGCGCATCTTCCCGTGCCCGGTGCGCTCGACGTGTGTTTCATCGCCGACCGGCCGCTCGACGACGTGATTGCGCACCTCACCGCCTGCAACTGGCCGATCATCGAAGGGCCGGTCGAACGCACCGGCGCGACGCGCAAGCTGCGCTCCATTTATGTGCGCGATCCGGACCTGAACCTCATCGAGGTATCCGAACTGATCTGATCCAAGGATATAAGATGATCCGCCATCAAACGGGCGCCAGTTACATATCTTGATCGCTGCTTCATCACACCCAGGAGACCGACTCATCATGAAAAGCACGCGCAGGAATCTTCTGCTCACCGCGATGGCCATCTGGTGCGCGGTCATATCCGGCCCGGTCTGGCCGCAGACCTATCCGGCCAAACCGATCACGCTCGTTGTGCCGTTTGCCGCAGGCGGGCCGACCGACATCGTTGCGCGAACGCTTGGCGTGGCAATGAGCAAATCACTCGGCCAGACCGTAGTCATCGAGAACAAGCTCGGCGCCGGCGGCACGATTGCGGTCAACTACGTTGCCAAGGCGGCACCCGAAGGCTACACACTGCTGATCCACCACAACGGCATGGCCACCGCGACGGCGCTGTATCGCAAGTTGCCATACAACCCCATGACCGATTTCGAGTACATCGGCCAGGTTGTCGACGTTCCGATGACGCTGCTTGGCCGCAAGGACCTGCCGCCGAAGTCCATGCTGGAGCTGATCACCTACGTGAAGGCGAACGCCAAGTCGATCAACCTGGCAAACGCCGGGCTCGGCGCTGTTTCGCATCTGTGCGGCATGCTGTTCCAGAAGGCACTGGGCGTTGAGTTGACCACCGTGCCGTACCAGGGCACAGCACCGGCACTGAACGCGCTGCTGGGCGGCCAGGTCGATCTGCTTTGCGACCAGACCACGCAGACAATGTCACACATCAAGGCCGGGACGGTGAAGTTGTACGGCGTGACGACGCAGGAGCGCATCAAGGTGCTGCCCGATTCGCCGAGTCTCGCCGAGGCCGGTATGAAGGGATTTGAAGTCAAGGTCTGGCACGGCATCTATGCACCCAAGGGCACGCCGCGTGCCGCGATCGATAAGGTCAACACCGCGCTGCGCGCGGCGCTGAAGGACCCGGCGGTCATTGTCCGGATGGGGGAGCTGGCGGCCGATGTCGTGCCCGAATCGAAGCAGACGCCCGAGGCGTTGCGCTCCTGGCTGCAGTCCGAGATCGACAAATGGGGCCCGGTGATTCGTGCCGCCGGCGTGTACGCTGACTGAGCTGTTTCCTATACGGGGCAACCCGGCGTCGCGCGGGTTGCCGCACTCAGCTTCTTTCCGCGCGGCGCGCGTCTTCGACCAGCAGGTCCACAAGATCGCGCGCGAAGGGCGGCAGCGCCTTGAGGCTGCGCACGCAGATCTGCAGCGCGCGCAGCGCCCACTCATCGGTGAGCGGCACGATGCCAATGTCCATGGTCTGCGCGTGGCGCCGCGCGGCCGACTCCGGCAGCACGCCCACGCCGACCGCAGCCTCGAAATTGCCCACATGGATGCGCAGCTTGATATGCCGATGCAGGCCGTCACAGATCTGCTGCAGGAAGGCGTGAATGGCGCTCGCCTCGTGCAGGCCCACATCGTCAAGTTCAAGGGTATCGGCGAAGTCAATCGCTTTTGCCTCGGCGAGCGCGTGACCGCGCGGAACAACCAGCACGAGCCGGTCGTGCCGATAGGCAATCACCTCGAGGTTCTCCGTGCGGACGCTGCCGGCGGCGATGCCGATATCGGTCTGACCCTCGGTCACGGCGCGCACGATGTCGTGACTGAGACGCTCGCGCAAATCGATGTTCTCGTCGGGATGGCCAGCAGGTAGGTGTGCAGTACCGGCGGCAGGAACTCGCCGAGTGCAGTCGTGTTCGCGAACACACGCAGGTGACCCCTGATGCCCTTGGCGTATTCCTGCAGGTCGCCGCGCAGGTGCTCGATCTGCGCGAGCACCTGCCGCGCATGGAACACGAACGCCTGGCCGGGCGGCGTCAGCGTGACGCCCTGGCTCGTCCGATACAGCAGCTTGGTCCGGATGCTTTCCTCAAGATTCTTGATTCGCGTGCTTGCCGCCGGCACCGACAGGTGTGATGCCTCGGCGCCCTTGGTCAGGCTGTTGCATTCGGCGATCCGCACCATCAGGCGCAGATCGATCAGGTCGAAGTGCATGGCCATGGGACGGCGGTCTGATGAGTCCCGCGGCGGTCGGGCGTCTTGCGCAGGTATGCCTTAGCGCTTGCCGGCCTTCCTGGATGCCTCGTAACGCGCCCTGTTTTCTTCGTTGGGCGGGTACAGGCCCGGCAGCGCTGAGCCCTGATCCACTTCCTGCATGATCCAGTTCTCCAGCCGCTCCTGCTCCGGCGCGGCCTGCAGCACGTCGTTGAGAAGCGCGGCCGGGATCAGGACGGCGCCATCGTCGTCGACGACGATGACATCGTCCGGAAGTACTGCAACGCCGCCGCAGCCGATGGGCTCCTGCCAGTTGATGAACGTGAGCCCCGCCACTGACGGCGGCGCGGCCACTCCCTGGCACCACACCGGCAGCCCGGTCGCCAGCACACCGGCAACGTCGCGCAAGGCACCGTCGGTGACAAGCGCCGCAACCCCGCGCTTATGCATGCGTGCGCACAGAATGTCGCCGAAGATGCCCGCGTCGGTCACCCCCATCGCGTCCGCCACCACGACGCAGCCCGGCGGCATGGCCTCGATCGCAGCGCGTGTCGAGATTGGCTTCGACCATGATTCCGGTGTGGCCAGGTCCTCGCGCGCGGGAATGAAGCGCAGCGTGAAAGCGCGCCCGACCAGGCGCGGTTGACCCGGCCGCAAGGGCTTCGTGCCGCGCATCCAGACGTTGCGCAGACCTTTCTTGAGCAGGACGGTGGTCAGTGTCGCAGTCGATACGCGCGATAACGTGTCGACGATCTGCCGTTCAAGTGTCATAGTTGATCTCGATTGTTTCGATGCAGATGCTCGGCGCGCTGACGCGTCGCCGCGGACGTCGAGCGTGCCACGTTTACTTATGATCGATCAAGCAAAAGCGTCTGCGTGAGCCGCTATAGTCGGCTGCGTTCGAGACAGACGGCGCCAATGATGGAGGAGAACATGACCGAAAGCGTCAAGTACACACTGGACGAGTCGCGCATTCCAAAGCACTGGTACAACCTGATGGCGGACCTGCCGGCACCGCCGCCGCCGGTGCTGCATCCGGGCACACTGAAGCCGGTCGGTCCCGACGATCTGGCGCCGTTGTTCCCGATGTCGCTGATCATGCAGGAGGTCTCGACCGAGCGCGAGGTCGAGATTCCCGAGCCGGTGCGGGACGTGTATCGCCAGTGGCGCGTCACGCCCTTGTATCGCGCGCGACGGCTGGAGAAGGCGCTGCAGACGCCGGCGCGCATCTACTACAAATACGAGGGCGTGAGCCCCGCCGGCAGCCACAAGCCCAACACCGCGGTCGCACAGGCGTTCTACAACCGCGAGGCGGGAATCAGGAAGATCACCACGGAAACCGGCGCCGGCCAGTGGGGCTCGTCGCTCGCATTCGCGGGCGCGCTGTTCGGGATCGAGGTGCAGGTCTTCATGGTGCGCGTGTCGTATAACCAGAAGCCCTATCGCCGCGCGCTGATGGAAACCTACGGCGCGCGCTGCATCGCCAGTCCGTCGATGGAGACGAACTACGGCCGCAGCGTGCTGGCCAAGTCGCCGGAGAGCAATGGCAGCCTGGGCATCGCGATTTCGGAGGCGGTCGAAGTCGCTGCCAGCCACGACGACACCAAGTACGCGCTGGGCTCGGTGCTCAACCATGTGCTGCTGCATCAGACCGTGATCGGGCAGGAGGCGATCGCGCAACTTGAGCTTGCCAACGATTACCCGGACGTGATCGTCGGCTGCACCGGTGGCGGGTCGAACTTCGCCGGCATCGTGTTCCCGTTCCTGGGCAATCAATTACGCGGCGGCAAGAAGGTGCGCATCGTCGCAATCGAGCCTGCGGCATGTCCGAGCCTCACACGCGGTCGTTACGCTTACGACTTCGGCGACACGGGGCACATGACGCCGCTCACGAAGATGCACACGCTCGGTTCCACGTTCATGCCGCCCGGTTTTCATGCTGGCGGTTTGCGCTATCACGGCATGTCCCCGCTCGTCTCGCATATCAAGCAGCTGGGATTGATCGAGGCGCGTGCCTATCAGCAGACGACCTGTTTCGAAGCCGGTGTGTTCTTTGCGCGGCACGAAGGCATCGTGCCCGCGCCGGAGGCGAACCACGCGGTCAAGGGCGCGATCGATGAGGCGGTGCGCTGTCGCGAGGAGGGCAAGAGCCGCGCGATCCTGTTCAACCTGTGCGGCCACGGCCACTTCGACATGCAGGCGTACCTGGATTATTTCGCGGGCAAGCTCAGCGACCAGAACTACGATGAGCGCGAACTGGCGATGGCACTCGCAGGCCTGCCGAGCGTGCCGGAGCCGGCGTAGGGCGCCTGATCCACGCCTGTCCGTCGTGAGCGGGGAATTTGTCGCCGCGCCGTCGTGGCGCGGTAGTCCTTCTGCCTGACTGCCGGCGGCCGCGTTGGCTTGAAATACTGTCGTGCCGGTTCCAAGCGTCGCGACGGCCTGGTGGCCGTTCTCGCAGGCCATGCTCGTGGCGCCGGACCCTGGGAGATCCTGGTGCGCCGTCTGCTGCTCGCGTCCGTGTCTGTCGTTGTGCTATCTGCCTGTGGCGGCTCCGACAGTGTCAGCTCGCCGCAACCGCCAGCGCCGACTTCCGCCCCCGCGCCGGCGCCTTCTCCTTCGCCACCGCCACCGCCACCGCCACCTCTCGCCGGTCAGCTCGCCGCGTCAGTCACGCCCATTGATACGGGCAGTCGCAGCGAAGTCGTTGCGCGCTGGAACGACACCTATTTCGACAACACGCCGTTCTCATGGACCGGCGACATCGCAAACTGCCGCGCGGGCGACACGCCAGAGGCGTTCAAGCGCGCGGTCCTGAAGCGTCTGAACTATTACCGCGCGATGGCAGGGCTGCCGGGCAACGTGGTGCTCGATCTCGCCCTATCCGCGAAGGCGCAGCAGACTGCGCTGATGATGGACGCGGCCGACAGCCTGAGTCATGTTCCTTCGACCAGCTGGCCGTGCTACGGCGCGGACGGGGCCGAAGCGGCTGGTAAATCGAATCTCGCGTATTCGAGTTTTCCGAATCGCGGTGTTTCGATCCTGGATGGTTACATCACTGACCGGGGTGCGAACAATTTCGTCGTCGGTCATCGACGCTGGATTCTCTATTCGCAGCTTGCAGTCATCGGCAGTGGCGATGTGCCGCAGGCGAATGCGCTCTGGATTCTGGGACCCGGCACGACCGGCCCCGCCGCGGCAAAGATCGGCGTGCCGTGGCCGCCGCAAGGATTCCTACCGCGCTCGTTGCAAGGGCCGGGTGATCGGTTCTCGTATTCCTGCCGGGGCGCGAGCTTCTCTGGCGCGTCAGTCGTGATGCGCGGTGACATCGGCCAGGCGATCGCCACACGTGTTGAGAGCCGCACCGATAACGGTTACGGCGATAACACACTCGTCTGGTCGATCGACACGAGCGCATCACCTTCGAGCGGTTGGGACCGCGGCAATGCCGACACGGCGGTCACCATCGACATCGCGGGAATTGCGAATTGTGCGGCGGGGCCCACTGCCAGCTACACAGTCACCTTCATCACACCGTAGCGAGGCCTAGGAGTCTGCGCGGCAGAAACAAATCGGCTGCAACGGGCGGCGGCGAGTCCCACTTTGCCTCGGCTTTTCGTTGCGTACCTCGGGTACGCGGCCTCAAATCCGCGACAAATTGGCCTCTCGCCCCACCCGTTTCGCTTCGATCCGTTCTGCCGCGCAGACTCCTAGCGCAGATTGCCGGTGTGGCCGAGGGAGTAGCGGCCCGGCTGCGGCCACACCGTGAGGCCGTGCGGTTCCCTGGGCGATTTGACGGTCGAGGTCGCGCCGGTCGTGGTGTCGATCACGTAGATCAGGTCGTCGTAGCGACCTGACAGCCACAGCGTCCCGCCGTCGGCGCTGACGTTGCCCATATCGGGGCTCCCGCCCCCCGGGATCGGCCAGGTTGTCTCGACCTTGCGCGTGGCGAAGTCGATCACGGACACGCTGCCCTTGCCGCGCGGCGGCCCCCAGACCTTGTTCGAACCGCGGTTTGCGACGTAAAGCTTCCTGCCATCACGGCTCGGGTAAAGGCCGTGCGCACCGACGCCGGTCTGGATGAACCCGACCTTGGTGAACGAGTCACCGTCGATCAGGTGCACGCCGTCGGCCTTCATGTCGGCGACAAAGAACACCTTGCCGTCGGGCGAGACACGGATGTCCTGCGGCATGCGGCCTTTGCCGAGCGACAGGTAGCCGAGCACCTTGCGATTGATGAGATCGATCTTCGCCAGGCTGCCGGAGTATTCACACGTGAATATCACGTACTTGCCGTCGATCGAGAAGTCCGCGTGATTGATGCCGGGGCACTGCGGTACGTCGATCGAGTACTGCATCGCCATCGTCTGCGGATGGCGGAAGTCCAGCCGCTTGCGTGCCTCGGCCACCACGATCGCAGAGGCGCCGTCGGGCGTGGCATACATGTTGTACGGGTCGTCGACCACGACGTCCGGCCCGCGCCGTTTGCCGGTCCTGGGATCGATCGGCGTCAGCGTGCCGTCGGTGCGGCCCTCGGCATTGTTGGTGACCCATAGCGTCTGCAGATCCCACGACGGCACGATGTGCTGCGGATTGATTCCGACCTTGATGCGATCGATCACCTTCATCGTCGCCGGGTCGATGACCGTCACATCGTTGGATTGACGATTGGGAACATAGACGCGCGCGAGATGTCCGGCCACCGCGGGGCTCAACTTGCCCGCAGTGGTTTCGCTGTACAGGTTGCTCGGATCGACCACGGGTGGCATCTGCGCGCCAGCGCCAGGCGGAGCGACGATTGCAAGCAGGCACCACGCGGCGTGCAGCGGGCAAGGGCGAAATTTCTTTTTCATTGCGGTTATGGGTTCTGGTTGAGACGTGTTGAAGAACTGCGATGGAAATACCGGACGGCAAATTCGTTGTCGATGCACCCTAACGGCGCGCGGTCGCCTTTCTAATGGCGTCAACTGTCTGCGTGACGATCAGGTTGACGCCGAGCTGGCCGAGCTCCGCACTGGAGCGACGTGGATCTCCGTACACGCCATCGGCCTTTTCAGCCCGCGGCTCGGTCTGCAACCGGTCCACCCGCACCAGGCGCGCATCCAGCGCGAGCGTCAGCGACGTATCGGCGAGCCCGGCGTGGCTGCCTATCTCCTCGTCTCGGTAACCACGTTGCTTCAGCAGCAGCGCATACCCAGTCTCGGTCGCGTGGTAGTACTCAGGGACCGCGTGCACGCGCACACCGGTCGCAGCCCACTCGCGATTCAACCGCGTGGCGACCGCCGCGAGGTTTTTTCGATACCCGCCGTGATCGCCGAGCAGAACGATGTCGCGGAACCCATGATGCCGCAGACTGCGCGCGGCGGACTCGATCACTCTCTCAAAGGTCGCTTCGGGCAGCGTGATCGTTCCCGTGAAGCGCATGTGCGCGGTCGGCGGATCGATGTTGCCTTCGGCTACGTAGGCCAGCACCGGGGCCACCAGCGCGCCGCCCAACGCGAGCGCGATCTTCTCCGACAGCAGTTTCACGCGGACATTGTGCTTGCCGAGCACCATCGCCGGGCCATTCTGCTCGGTGCCGCCGATCGGGATGATGATGGTCGTTTTGCCGGCAGTGAGCTGAGCACGCAGCTCGGTCCAGGTCAGCTCCTCCAGGAATACAGTGTTCGGCGCCTGCGCAAAGGCAGCGGTTGCGACGAACAGCGCGAGCGTCAGCAGCCATTTGAATCGGTCCGGGATCACCCGCGCATGATATCGCCGCGCCGTCTATTCGCCGCGGAACACCGGCTTGCGCTTCTCCTTGAATGCACGTATGCCTTCCTGATAGTCGAAGCTGTCATACACGACACGCCGCAGGCCCTGGACGCGCTCGAATCCCTGCGGTGACATCGGATGCGCGCCGGCCAGAATGCGCAGCTGCTCCTTCATCACCGAGATGCTGAGCGGCGCATTTTCACAAATGGTGCCGGCCAGATCGAAGGTGAACGACTCCAGCTCGTCCTTTGGCACCACGTAGTTGATGATGCCGAGACGCTCGGCGCGCTCGGCACTGATCGGCTTGGCGGTGAACGCCATCTCCTTGCCGATGCGCATGTTCGAGGCATTGAGAAAAGTCAGCATGCCGGCGATGTTGTAGGGCACGCCCAGGCGGGCCGGCGTGATGGCGAAGGTGACTTCCGGCGTGGCGACGATCAGGTCGCACGCGAATGCCGTCTCGCTCGCGCCGCCCCAGACCGTGCCCTCGATCATCGCGATCACCGGCGCCGGGAAGGTCTCGATCTCGCGGATCAGGTAACGCAGCGGATCGTCCCATCCAAGTGGATCGCGGCGCGACTCCGGCAGTTCGTCCACGTCGTGTCCCGCCGACCAGACGCGGGCGCCGGGTTGCGCGCGCAGGATCGCAGTACGCAGCTTGCGGGACTTGAAGTCACCGAGTGCCGCAATGATGTCCTCGACCAGTTTGTGGCTCAGCGCGTTGCGTTTGGCGGCATGATTCAGCGTGATCACGCCGATGCGATCACGGATATCGGTCAGCACCAGTGACAAGGCAATCTCTCCATCGGGGGGTTTGGTTGAAGAACATTGTCGCCCAACGCCGCGGCCGTTGCTCCGGCGCGGCTGCCAGCCGCGGCCATGTCTGACCGTGGACGAACGCTACCGCTTGGCGCAGTGAAGCTGGAATTCGTCCTGCGCGCGGCGCAGTTCGAGCTCGATGGAAGCAGCACGGCCGGGAAGTGCCGCGTTGAGGTCGCCGCGATGAAAGGCAATTCGTCGCTCGAGTTCGGCACACGCGCGACGCTGTTGCGCAATCTGTTCGTTCAAGCGCTGGTCTTCGACCCAGGGATCAATCGGCGCGCGTTTCGCCGGTGAAATCTTTCCGGCAGACGCGTTCGACGGCGTTGCCTTGTCCGACGGTTCCGCGACCTCGAGCGTCGGTTCGCGGTCGACCGTACGTATCGTTCGCGTACCCGCCGGGCATGGACTGTCGCTGTAGGAAACCACGCCGCGGGCGGACTCGCAGCGATAGATCGTTGGCGAATCTGCGCCGAGAGCAGGCAGAGCCGAAAGCAGCAACGCTGAACAAAGCAGCCAAGCACGCGGCAGTTTGAACATCGGAGCCCCTCCCGAAGAATCGCGTGCTCAGTTTAGTCGCGACTCGGCCGTCGGAGGCAACAGAAAATGACCGAAGGGACCAGCGGAGCGTGCCGATTTGTGCCGATCGACGGGATCGTCAACGCTCGCATACGTGCGGCGCCGCGTCGGCTGCGCGTTGCCGCGCGCCACGGATTAGGCTGCTGATGCTTCAGCCGCCGAACTCGGCGCCGTTCTGGATGAAGCTCACGAGGTTGATGTTCGTCTCGTCGATGCCGGCGTTGGCGGCCAGTGCAAGTAATTCCGCCCGCGTCATGGAACCGCCGCTTCCCTGCAGCAGCCCGACGAAGTAGTCGAGGTCGGCGGGTGATGGCAGGACCCCAACCACATTCCTGTACACGAGGTTGACGAAGTCGGCATTGCCATGTGAACCAGCCGGCGACAGGAAAAGGGGTGTGTCGACGGCGAGCTGGCACACCTGCAGCATCGTCCTGCCGCGGTCGAACAGTTGCAGCCCGATGCCCACGTACTGAGGGATGATGCTGTTCGCGTCGAACGCCGCGCCGATGATGCGCACGCTTTTGCCGGCGGCCTGCCCTTGTGCCAAATCGAACGCGAGGTTCATGTCTGCGAACTTGAAGCGCTCGATGCTGGCTAGCGTGTCGTTGCCCTCCGGCCCTTGAACGCTGAAGCCTGAGCTGGCGGCGTTGATCGCATACGCCGCGCGGTTGCCGGTGTAGACGGCCGTGTCGGCGCAGGTACCGGTCGATGTCGGTGGACATCGCTTCGGCGTTGAACAGCGATAACGATTTCGCGTACTGAGCCGTGCAGCGTTCAGCCCGACGCGTTGAGGCGCGGCAAGACTTGGCCCCGATAAGTAAAACCAAGGAACTCGCACAACTTGCGCATCGCCTCCGGATCACTGACGTTCATTACCAGAAGATCGTCTTTCCGGTGTCTAAAGTACTCGATGATGGAACGATTGTGGTCGAGATACCGGGCAATGTAGGTGTCCCGGTCGTAGAGCAGCTTTTCGTCACCCCCGTAGTTCAGAACGAAGGCTTCCCAGAGATAGCCCTTGTACCGGTACTCGAACTCGCGCAGGTCATCGGGCGTGGGAAGCCGTCCCTTGTTCACGATCTTCGTCTGAAAACGCTTGACCGACTCGAACCACTGCTCTGGGGTATCGCGGATGGTGAGGATGAACTTGCTTCCCGGGAAACCCATGTCGAGCGCCTGGAAGGTAAACGGAAGGGAAAACGGAACATCCTGGAACGCATCGGCGGTCCTGCACAGCCCGAGAATGCGCACGAAGTCGCGCCTCGCCCAGTCGAGCTTCAGCATTTCGCCGCGCGCTTGAAGCCCCATGCGCAGTCCCAGTGAACGCAGGGCGGCTTCCAGCGAGGTCGTGCCGGTCTTGTTGCGTCCGACACAGAAGACCTTTCGGCCACCTGGTTCGCCCTTCATCGCCGCGGCGACTGCATCGAGCCCGGCATCGCCCAGTCCTCGGGTTGCGGCCGCTCGTATCATTGCGTCAACGTCCTCCCACAAACCCAGCGCGTACTTGCAGTTGGCCATGCTGCGCCAGCAATTCACGTCGTCGGGGGCGGATTTCAGCGCGCGCTCGAAGTACGGTGCCGCGCGCTGCAAGTCGCCTTCCTGAACGGCCACTACGCCCAGGTTGTGAAGCGCAACGGCGTTTTCCGCCGATTGCGCTAGCACCTGGTGATAGTGCGCCGCCGCTGCCTTCAGCTGTCCTGCTTGATGAAGGGTTGCGGCCTGCTGAAGCAGAGCGTTAGCGGACATTCACTAGGCCTCCAATTGCCGGTATCGCATTGACAAGACCCCGGGGCGCCGGAGTTATACCCTTCGCCATCGAAAGTTCAGAGCAGCTTTGATCACTTCGAGAAATCGGCTCCAGGTTCCGGAGCGATGGATCAAAGGGAGAGAATAGATTGTTGCAGGACCTGACCCCGCTTGCCCGACGCTTCTTATGCGGCAAAGAGGCGCGTTGCGACATTTGCTCAGCCGGTGCAATGCCGATTGCCTTGATGCGGTCGCCAGCCGCTGCCTTTCCGTAACCGTCGGTGCGGGAGACGGCGCTGGCGCATTGGTCGGCGATGAGGTCTCCTTGCCGAGCGCCCGCATGAAAGTGTTTCGAACTGCGAATGCAGCGCTGGGAACCGTGAGAGACGCCGGCGCGCTTTCACTTCAATTTGGCACCCGATGCCTGCCGCATTGTCGCGCCGCTCTCTGGAAATCCGCGCGACGACTTTCGACTCTCTGCGAAGATAGCGTCGGTTCCGCAACTACGAACGACAACAAATGGCGCTGCTCCAGCTAGACGAAGAACAGGTCCGCACGTGGACGCGGACGCAGAAGGACGAGTGGTGGTTCAGGAACGTTTATCGCGGCGACATGCCCCAGCTCACGCTGCGTTCGGCGGCGACCGGGTTTGTGCTCGGCGGCGTGCTGGCGGCGACAGGGCTTTATATCGGCGCCAAGACCGGTATCACGATCGGCGTGGGACTCACCGCGGTGATCCTGGCGTTCGCCATCTATCGAATCATGCACGGCGCCGGGATGGCGGCGGACTTCACCATTCTGGAGAACAACTGCACGCAGTCGATCGCGACCGCCGCCGGCTACATGGTCGCGCCGATGATCTCCAGCCTCGCGGCCTACATGCTTGTCACCGGCCGGATCATTCCCTGGTGGCACATGGTCGTCTGGATGTGCGTGGTCTCGATCATCGGCGTGCTGCTCGCGTTCCCGATGAAGCGGCGTTTCATCAACGAGGAACAGTTGCCGTTTCCCGAGGGGCGCGCCAGCGGCGTCGTGCTCGATGCGCTCTACACCGGTGCGGCCAGCGCCGGCATGTTCAAGGCCCGGCTGCTTGGCATCACTGCGCTCGTGACCGGCCTGTACCAGGCGATCATCAGCGACGGCTGGATGAAGCTCGCGCAGTTCAAGATCCTGCGAATGGATCAGTGGGCAGGTCTCAAGGAGCCATGGACTTTTCACGAACGGCTGGATTCCTACTATTACGCGGCGGCGGCAAAGGCCAACGCGTGGATCCCGACCATCCTTGGCACCGATATCCGCCAGCTCGGACTGCGCCTCACGCTCGATGCGGCGATGCTCGGCGTGGGCGGCCTGATGGGGATCGCCGTGGCGACGAGCTGCCTGCTCGGTGCCTTCATCAATTTCGTGATCCTGGCACCCATCATGATCCAGGCCGGCGACATCGTGCAGCGCGTGGGGCCGACCGGTGCGCTGGTGCCGATTTCGCGCGCCGAGATCGTCAACCAGTGGTCGCTGTGGTGGGGCGTGACCATGATGGTGGTGGGTTCGCTGGTGAGCTTGCTCGGTCGGCCGGAGATCTTCAAGGGTCTTTTCAAACGCGGCAGCAAGGCGGAGGGCGCGCGTCGGGAAGATGATGTTCTGAAGCACATCGAATTCCCGCTCTGGATCTCGGCGCTCGGCATTCCGTTGTTCAGCGTGCTCGGCGCGTGGGTCACGCACGCATTCTTCGGCGTGCCGTGGTTGCTGGCGTTCATCTCGCTGCCATTGATCTTCGTGCTGTCCATCATCTGCACCAACTCGATGGCGCTGACCTCATGGACGCCGACCGGATCGCTGTCGAAGATCACGCAGTTCACCATGGGCGCGATCGACCGCAGCAATCCCGCCAGCAACCTGATTCCCGCCGGCATGACGTCCGAAATCGCCGCCAACGCGGCGAACCTGCTGTCCGACATCAAGCCGGGTTACATGCTGGGCGGCAAACCGCGCCAGCAGGCCGTTGGCCATGTGATCGGCATTTTCGCGGGCGCGATCGCCTGCGTGCCGTTGTTCTTCCTGCTGTTTCTGCAGCCCGACTCCAACGGCGTGCGTTCGACTGCGGCGATGGTTTCCGATCAGTTCGCGTTTCCCGCGGCGCTGCAGTGGAAGGGCGTGGCCGAGATCATCGCCAAGGGCGTGAGCGCGTTGCCCTATTCGGCCATCGTGTCGATGATCGTGGCGGCGGTGAGTGCGGCCGCCATCGAAGTCGCCCGCATGGCCACCAAGGGACGGTTCGGGTTGTCTGCCGTGTCGGTCGGCCTCGGCGTGGTGCTGCCGCCGGAAGCGACGTTCGCCATGTGGGCGGGCGCGATGCTGTTCTGGGTGATGGGGCGTCGCCATCCCGCCAAAGGCACGCGCGGGCACGAGTTCTGGGTCGAAGGCATGGAGCCGATCTGCGCCGGACTCATCTCCGGTTCCGCGCTGATGGGGATCGGCAATGCGATCGTCAATGTGCTGATGAACTGAACGGTGCGGCCCTGTTTTTTTGTGACCTTCCTGGTGCCCGCCATCGCGGGATCATCGCTGTGCGCAGTCGATGGTGGCGAAGAAGAGCTGCTGGATTCTGATCCTCGCCTGACCGTCGCCGAGGCAAGTGCAACGGCGCCGTCCGCACACACCAGGGGCAGTGCGTGTACAAGGCGGACACCTGAACATCATCACGCACTTGGTGGGTGCCGCAATTGCCGTTGCCGGTAATGTGCGCCAGCGGACAGACTGCGAGCTCCGTGCGTCGTAATTTTCAGGCATCAAAGCGAAGTCGGGCGAACATAAGGTCCGCAAGATTCGCGAGTTGGGTCCCGGAACTAAGAACGAAATTCAACGCGTCATGTATCACGGCGAACGTCTGAACAGCTTCACGCACCTGGTGGGTGCCGCACTGGCGATTGCCGGCTCGATCGTGCTCATCGTGCACGCTGCGGTGCTCGGTGATCCGTGGCGGATCACGAGTTTCAGCGTCTTCGGCGCGATGCTGGTGATCCTGTACACCGCCTCGACGCTGTACCACTCGGTGCGGCCGCCGGCGAAAGACGTGATGCGCCGCTTTGATCACTCCGCGATCTATCTGCTGATCGCGGGAACCTACACGCCCTTCACGCTGGTCAGCCTGCGCGGCGCCATGGGCTGGACCATGTTCGCGGTCGTGTGGGCCGCGGCATTGCACGGCATCTGGCGCGCGTGGCGACGCAAGAACGACCGTCCGCAATCGGCGCTGCCCTACGCGCTGATGGGATGGATGGGCCTGATCGCCATCGTCCCCTTGCTGCAGGCGCTCGGCGCCACGGGCATGCTTTGGCTCGGCGTGGGCGGCCTGCTTTACACCGCCGGCATCGTCTTCTACGTCAACGACGAACGCTGGCGCCACGCGCATGGTGTGTGGCACCTGTTCGTCATCGGTGGCAGCGCCAGCCATTTCGCGACGGTGCTGTTCTTTGTTTGACGCGAGTCGCAAGCAAGTCGACTGCGCGGCTTGTAAGCTGTCGCGACACCTCAGCGCAATGACTTCAATGCGGTCGTCGGGTCGATCTCGTATGGGTCACCGATGGCAACGACTCTTCCTCAGCTGCACTGCCCCGTATACCCGCACGCCGTGCAGAACTCGCAGCCATCGCGCTTGATCATCGCGGCCGCGTGACAGCTCGGGCAGACTTTCCCTTTAATCGGTGCGGTTTCGTTTTCGATCACCTTCACCGCGTCGGGCAGGGCGAGGATGCCGGCCGACTGAATTGCGCGGCCTTCGTCGTCGAGGATGCCGAGCACCTTGTATCGGTGCAGCAGCAGCGTGGCGATGTAAGCGACTGTGCTCGGATACAGAGATGATTTTTCCTCGCCCGGCACCGGCGCCCAGAACTCGCCGTTCTGTTCGCCGAAGTTGAGCAGCTTCTTCAGTTTCAGCCCGATCCAGTTTGCGTCCATCACCCGCATGTCGAGCGAGATCAGCTTGCACAGCCCGTCGAGCACCTTGGGATACTCGCCGGCGAGCCAGATCGAGTAGGGGCGGCGACTGCCGTCGGGCAGTTGCAGTTCCTTCACGCCGAGCACGAAGTCGTCGCCAGCCCTTGGCTTTCGACATGCAGGTAACATGCGGTCGGGAGGTTTGGCATGAAACGCCACTTTGACATTGTGATCGAGCGTGATTCCGCAGGGTACTTCATAGGCTCGGTGCCTGCCTTGCCTGGCTGCCATACGCAGGCACGGTCGCTTGATGGGCTTATGACTCGTATGCGCGAAGCGATTGAACTTTGCCTTGAAGTGCAGGGAGCACCGGCGGCGGAACTGGATTTTGTTGGCGTACAGCGCATCGCGGTAGAGGCATGATCGGCTTGCCGGCGATTACGGGCAAGGGACTGATCACAGCGCTCAAGCACACCGGCTTCGATATCGCGCGAATCAAGGGCAGCCATCATTTCCTGCGCCACCCTGACGGACGCACGACCGTTATTCCGGTGCACGCTGGCGAGACGATCGGCCCTGGGTTGCTGTCGAAGATTCTTCGCGATTGCGACATGACGCGGGAGCAGCTAGCGGATCTGCTGTAGCCTGCTCGGCCGGCGCGTTGATGACCAGGCGAAGCCGTTCGGTGCGTCGTGAATCAAAGAGGTGAAACAGGGAAGAGGCGAGACCTGTCCCTCGGTCGGTGACCCAGGTTTGCTGTCGCGAGGCTGCGCAGTTCTGTTGCGGCTCGATGAGTCAGCATCCGCGATGCGATCGGCTCAGATCAATGCGTTGATGCAAGACCTGACCCTGTGACCCGAGGGGATGGAATTCCTCCTCGACAAGATGCGCCATACCAGGAGCAACGCCGAGTTCTTCGAGATGATGCGACGGGGCGGTTGGCCGCCCTGTGCCCGACCGGCGCCAGTTCGCAGAGCGCCGGCTCAGAGTTCACGCCGACACTCGGCCTCGCCGGCCGCACCTTTGGCGCAGCGCCCGCGACCGCGTCCACCTGCGCCCGATCAAAACGCCCTCTGCGCGCACGCTGAAAATGCTTATTGAGACTGTGGCCCACAGTGAGGTCCGGGAGGGAGGCTTGATGTTGACCGAGGCGTTGCTCGAACGCGAACACCGCTCCGATCGCTCGGGCGGATCGACGTGGTGTCGATGGCTTCCGATCCTCCTATCTGCGGTCCTCTGGCTGGGCGCCTGCGGCGGCGGTGCCGGTGACCCGGACGTCGCACCGACGATCATGTCCCAACCTACCGACCAAACCGTCGTTGCCGGTAGCGCGGCTACCTTCACGGTCGCCGCGGCAGGCACCGAGCCTATCGCCTACCAGTGGCAATCGAGTAGCGACGGTACGAGCTTTGTTGCTATCGCCGGCGCAACGGCGAGCAGCTACCAGATCGCCGTGGCCACGGCTGCGCGGCATGGGTGGCGCTACCGGGTGGTGGTCAGCAACGGTGCGGGCAGTGTCACGAGTTCCGCCGCGACGCTCAACGTTGCCATCACGCCGGTGATCATGGCGCAGCCTGCCGATCAGAGTGTCGTCGCTGGCGCCGACGCGCGCTTCAGCGTTACCGCCGGCGGTAACGTCTTGAACTACCAGTGGCAGTCGAGCAGCGATGGCTCGACCTTCACCTCAATTGCCGGCGCCACTGCAGATTCGCTCAGCCTCGCGACAACGACGCTGCTGCAAGATGGCAATCGCTATCGCGTGGTCGTCAGCAACGCCGCGGGCACCGTAGCGAGCGACACTGCCGCACTATCGGTGAGTCCCAGCACCGCGGGACTCACCTGCACGGGAACCGGTGGCACCGGATGGTGCGCAGTCTCTTCTCGGCCGGCGACGGGCACCCTCAACGCGGTCGCGAAGGTCGATGCTTCGACCTTGGTTGCAGTCGGCGATGGCGGAGTGATCCTGCGCAGCAGCGACGGTGGAGTCAGCTGGAACGCCGTGTCCAGCGGAACGAACCAGACGCTGCGCGCAGTCGCCTTTGCGGGACCTGCGGTTGGTCTCGCCGTTGGGTCGGGCGGGACCGTGCTGCGCTCCACCGATACCGGGCAGAGCTGGACCTCGGTGACGACTCCGGCCGGCGCCGGTGCAGTCTTTAGCAGCGTCGCATTCGCCAGCCCCGCCGTCGGCGTCTTGACCAACTGGAATCAGAGCTCCGATGCGGCCGGCATCATGTTGCGAACTCAGGACGGCGGTCAATCCTGGAGCAGCGCGACCATCCCGGTCATCAACCCGGGTTGCACCGTGGCTCCATGCCCCTATTACCGACTCCGGGCGGTGGCCTTTGCCAACTCGCTTCAGGGAATTGCCATCAACAACGGCAGCATGACGCCAAGTGTGCTGCGCACGACGGATGCCGGAAACACCTGGACGCAGGTCAGTTCCCCCAGCTTCAGCCATATCGACATCGGGTTCGCAACGCCCGAGGTCGGGGTCATCGTCGGTGCAGCATGCTTCAGCGGCACGATTTACCGTACCAGCAACGGCGGGCAAACATGGCAGACCATCATCGGCAGCGGCATCACAATCAACGAGTGCTATGCCGCATTCAATGCCGTGTCGTTCTCAGGTCTCGAACTCGGCATTGTCGTGGGCGTCAGCGGAGGGGGCGGAACAATCGCCCGTACTTCCGACGGCGGCATCTCCTGGTCGACCATCGGCGCTCCCTTTGACCTCACGATTCCCGCGCTGTACGAAATTGCCGTCGTCAGCCCGAAGACGGCAGTCGCCGTCGGCGCGCGCGGGACGATCCTGATCACGACATCGGGAGGGCTCTGAGTCCTTCAGGACTCATCGGGCCCGGGGCGACCCTGCGCGGCACGGATGGTGCCGTCGGTTGGACCGTAGTGGCAAGGGGCATGCTTTTGGATCAGCACGCACGCGGTCGTTCCGCAGGCCACCGGATCTCCCGAGGAGTAAACCAACTGCAAGGACCGCAGAGAATACCCGCTGGTTGAGCTGGAAACCTCGTCGGAGTCGCATTCGTTCTACGCCGGTGCGCAGATCCGAGCGTCGAAACCGGCCGGTCAAGACGTTCCGCCATAGGTTAGCCGCCAAGACGCAAGCTATCCGCGCCGCGGCCCCCGAGGCGACCGAGGCCAAGAAAAAGCCCAAACAAGCCCGGGCGCGCGATCAAGGAACGGGCCGCCTCATGTTGCCCGTTTTCGTTTGCGTTACCGATGCACCATCGCCACGGCGCTGATCGACACCGGCTCGCGCATGGACGACGTGATCTACGAGGAGTTGAAGGCCACCGGCAACATGGAAATCCACAGGTACGACCCGATACGGCCCGTGCTACGAACACTGCCCCGTATACCCGCACGCCGTGCAGAACTCGCAGCCATCGCGCTTGATCATCGCGGCCGCGTGACAGCTCGGGCAGACTTTCCCTTTAATCGGTGCGGTTTCGTTTTCGATCACCTTCACCGCGTCGGGCAGGGCGAGGATGCCGGCCGACTGAATTGCGCGGCCTTCGTCGTCGAGGATGCCGAGCACCTTGTATCGGTGCAGCAGCAGCGTGGCGATGTAAGCGACTGTGCTCGGATACAGAGATGATTTTTCCTCGCCCGGCACCGGCGCCCAGAACTCGCCGTTCTGTTCGCCGAAGTTGAGCAGCTTCTTCAGTTTCAGCCCGATCCAGTTTGCGTCCATCACCCGCATGTCGAGCGAGATCAGCTTGCACAGCCCGTCGAGCACCTTGGGATACTCGCCGGCGAGCCAGATCGAGTAGGGGCGGCGACTGCCGTCGGGCAGTTGCAGTTCCTTCACGCCGAGCACGAAGTCGTCGCCCGTGTTCGCGTTGTTCACATCGACCGTCCAGCTCATCGTGCCGCGCGGCCCGGCCTTGGGCTCCTTCTTGCTGAACAGCGCATTCATCATCGGCGTGGGAATCGGCAGCAGTTGCTGCTCGAGATCGCGGAACACGCCCAGTTGCTCGCAGCGCCAGCGCACGATGTTGGCGAACGCGGCCACCACGCCGCTTTGCCATTTCGGCTCGCGTGTCGGCGGCATCGCCAGCATGAAGCCCTGTTCGTCGCGCGCCTTGGCCAGCGCATCGAGCTTCATCTTCAGCCATGCGCGGTCCTCGCTGCGCATGTCCATCGACAACGCCTTCGCGATTGCGCCCAGCCCGCGCGGCTGCTCGGCACCGTTGACCCACACCTCGAACGGCATCGGCGGCGCGCCATTGTTCTCCACCTGTCCAATGAAGATCGCAAATTTCTCGTTGCGGCCGGGAATCTCGACCATGTAGGTCCACGCGAGATTGCCTTCGGCCAGGTCCGGGCGGCTCGGCCACTTGAGGCTCGCCAACGCCGGTTGTGGCGCGGAGTCCAGGCGCACGCGGCGGTCGGGATCGTCCTTCAGATCCTGCGGTTCCTGCACGGCGGGTTGCTTCTTCACCTCGAGCACGGAGCCGATCACGCTGTTCGGCCGATAAGTGGTGATTCCTTTCAAGCCGGCCTTCCACGCTTCGGAGTACAGGCGCTTGAAATCCTCGAACGGATAGTCCTCGGGCACATTCACGGTCTTGCTGACCGCGGCGTCGATGTACGGCTGCACCGCGGCGATCATCAACATGTGATCCATCGCGCCCATCTCAAGCGCGTGCACGAAGGACGGTGGCAGGTGATGCTCATCGCCGCCCAGGTGCCGGTACATGCGGTACGCGTAATCCTCCACCGCATATTCCTGTTTGCTGCCGTCGGGCATGCGTTTCTTGCGGATGTAGGTCCAGGAGAACGTCGGCTCGATGCCGCCCGAGGCGTTGCCCGCGAATGCGAGCGAGATGGTGCCGGTCGGTGCGATCGAAAGCAGGTGCGAATTGCGGATGCCGTGCATGCGGATCTTCGCCTTCAGTTCGTCCGGCAGGCGCGAGGCGCAATGCGGCGCGGCGAGGAATTTGTCGGATTCGAACAGCGGGAACCTGCCTTTCTCGCGCGCCAGTTCCATCGAGGCTTCGTACGACCCATCGCGCATCGCGCGCGAGATATCGCTCGACATCTTGCGTGCGGCGTCGGAGTCATAGCGCAGGTTGATCATCGTCAGCGTGTTGCCCAGCCCCGTGTAACCAAGGCCCACGCGGCGCTTGTTCATCGCCTCCTTGTGCTGTTCCGGCAGCGGCCACAGCGTGGCGTCGAGCACATTGTCGAGCGCGCGGATCGACACCTTGACCACTTCGTGGAACTTGGCGAAGTCGAACGAAGCACCCTCGCCAAATGGATCGAGCACGAAGCGCGTCAGGTTGATCGAGCCAAGGCAGCAGCAGCCGTAGGGCGGAAGCGGTTGTTCGCCGCATTGCCCGGTGACGAGTCCGTTGAAGATCACGGCATTGCCGTCGGGCTGCGTCGTGTCATAAACCGCCTCGCGCCCTGCGTGCGTGATCGACGCGATGCGCGAAGCAAAACGCTGCGTCTTGCGCAGTGCCTTGTCCGCAACCCACGACTTGTACTTCGCGTTCTTGGTGGCGCCGAGGAAACCGATTTCGTGCATGAACCGTTCGCGCGATTCACCATCAATGATCAAGTCGAAATCGGCCTTGCACGCGTACTCGCGCTTGCCGCCACGCCCGTCCGGAAGAATCCGTGGCCCCGCTTCACGCCGCTTGTGAATGCGACAGAAGACGCCGAAGTTTGCCAGCAGCCGCTGCACATCCTTCAGCAGTGATTCGTGACTGGAAGCAAGGCGAATCGAGCAACTCTGACTGCTGCTCGACACGTTGACCGTACCATCAGTCTGGAACAGGCCGCGCAGGTACGCACGAACACAAGCCTCGCTGCCGCGCCAGATGATTTCCGGCACGCTGTGCTTCGACTGCGCTGAGAATCCATGGTGTTCAAGCACTCGCGCCAGCAGCACGGAGCGGATGAACGCGTGGTTGCGTGCCGGCACCGCGACCGGTGTGACCTCATAAGTCCGCGGATTTGCCGCCAGGCCGGCGATCATCGCGTTGACGCTTGCCGCGATCGCCGGCGCGAGCGCGCGGTCTTCGCCCCAGAAATTCAGGATCGCGGCTTGTTCTCCATCGCCGCGGTTCGTGAAGTGACCGTCGCCGGTGATGAGCCCGATCAGCAGCCCGAGTTCTTCGCTGCCTTCACTTCCGAACTGGCCTTTGCCAGACTGCACGAGCAGTTCATCGCCAGCCTTCAGGTCGCGCAGCTTGATCTTGCCGCGCGTGGTGTAGAAGTCGTGCCACTCGGTGGCCTTGATCTCGTAGCCGGCCTCGGTGACGACGCGATATACGTCTGCCGATGCCGTCGTCATGAAGGCCGGGGCCGCGTCGCGCACGGTCGTGCCACGCTCCGCCTCGGGCGCGAGGAGCGAGCGTTGATCGACCGTCGCCCGGATCGCCGTGCCGCGCGCGACCAGCTCACCGATCGGCACCAGACCGAACTGTGTGGCAAGTCTCGTATCGGCCGTCACGCATGGGTTGGTCGCCGCGATTGACTCGCAGTACGACAGGTTGTTGTCCTGGTTGATGCGGTCGATGAACACCACGC
>DAITAC010000238.1:0-2422 GCA_036824465.1 Burkholderiaceae bacterium | reverse complement strand
CCAACCATCCGTTGCAGCGGACGCGCCGCAAGCGGCGCGCCGCTGAACGGAAACGTTGGGCGTCACTACACAGCAGTAAGTAACCAAAGGAGGCTCTTATGTGCATCAGCTTTTCCCGCAAGCCCGGCTTGGTGCTTTTTGCCTGGTCGTTAGTCGTCAGTGCGGTGTTCCCGATCGGCCCGGTCAGCGCGCAGATTGCAAGACTCGAGCTGCATGCGATCCAGACCCAGACCCCGACCGAGCAGGAGTTTCTGACCGGGAAGAAGGACGCCAAGCCGGCGACCATCAGCGGCGAGCTCCGCATCCCACGCGCCGGCACCGACCGGCTGCCAGCCGTGATCCTGCTTCACGGCTCGGGCGGCCCGTCGGGCATTCAGGACAACTGGGCGCGAGAGTTCGCCACGTTGGGCATTGCGACCTTCATCGTTGACAGTTTCTCCGGCCGCGGCATCACGAGCACCGGTGACGACCAGGACCAGCTCGCCCGCTGGGCTCACATCGGCGACGCGTACCGCGCACTCGAGGTCCTCGGCAAGCATCCCCGGATCGACCCGGCACGGGTCGTCGTCATGGGTTTCTCGCGCGGCGGCGGAGCGGCTCACTACTCCGCTCTCAAGCGGTTCGCCGCTATGCACGGCCCGGCGGGCGGCCTCACGTTCGCCGGCTACATCGGGCTCTATCCGACCTGCAACCGGGACTTCATCGATGGGCTGGACGTGGTGGACAAGCCGATCCGCATCTTCCACGGCGCGGCGGACGATTACGTCCCCGCCGCCGAGTGCCGTACGTACGTCGAGCGCCTCAGGAAAGCCGGAAAGGACATCACGCTGACCGAGTACCCCGGCGCGCATCACATCTTCGATAACCCGGCACTCAAGAACCCGGTCAAGCTCCCGCAGGCGCAGACGACGCGCGGCTGCCCCCGCCTGGAGGAGGTGCCGGGTGGTCGCATCGTGAACAGCCAGACGAAGCAGCCGTTCACCTACGCGAGCGATCCGTGCGTCGAGCGTGGAGTCACTGTCGCCTACGACGCGCAGGCGCATTCCGAGGCGGTCAAGGCAATCAAAGAGTTGCTTACCGTAACCTTGCAGCCAAAGTGACCGCGGTTTCGGGGTCACGCCCAACCCTTAATTCGAGCGGACGCCTAACGGCGCCGCTCAATTCAAACGGGTTAGGCAGCACAGGAACCAAGCGCGCGCCCCGGCATGAGGAGGTTCGACGCATCCGCGCCGAGGACTCGAACAGCCATGAGGCAGCTTCGCCGCGATATGGCAACGCCACCTAACCAACTCAGGTGCCGCGGCTAGGTAGCGGTCCGCCGAAAGCAAGAGCAGAATCCTCTTGCCCTGCCCCTCCGACTACGGAGAACCAAATGGCACATCTCAGATGCCCCCACTGCGGAGCCGACCTGCCAAGCGAGCGAACTTGGGATCAAGTCGCCGTTTCAACGCTCATCGCGGCACCGGCTGTTCCCGATATGGCTACACAAGTACGCTGCGACAACTGCGGGCGTATCTCGGCAGCAAGTGATCTGCGAGTCGTAGTTGCTGACCGATTCACTCCGAAGAGGACCCTGCCGTGGCTCCTTGTCGCAGCTAGCACCGTACTTGTACTGGTCTGGCTGCTTCTTCGCTGAGCCTTCCACCAGCGGTGCTGCCTGACCCTTCGCTCAACCGGAGCACCAACGGCGGGCCACCAGGCCCGGTCTGGCGGTACGCGGTACATTTTCGCCAGCCCGGGCCTGGCGTCCCGCCGTTGGCGCCCGGTTAGCTCGAACGTTAGGCGTCTAAAGGAAGGAGGGAGTCTTGATTGAAGCCCTCATTGGTGTCGCGGTAGGTGTTCTCACGATAGTCTTTGCACGGATCATTCGTGGGCAGCGTTGGTTGTATTCATTAGGCCTGCTCACTCTGCCTAGCTTGTACGCATTCTTTGCTCTACAAGCCGGTGAGCAGGCTGTGGGCGTCAAAGAAATGATCTACGGTGTTCCGTTTGTCGTAGTTGGGCTGGTTTTCGCATTTGTGAGCGTCCGTCAGTCAGCGGTAGTGGTCGGTGCATTCTGGATACTTCACGGGCTGTACGACTTGACGCATAGTCAGTTCATCACAAACGCTGGTGTTCCTGGTTGGTATCCCGTTTTTTGTTTCTCGGTTGATGTTGTTATCGGTGCATATCTACTATGGCTGTCGCGTCGTATCTCCAATGCAAATCTTCGCCAGGCGTAAGTCGTGGCATTGCCTGAAGTCAGGTGGATCAGTTCACGTTCGTGAAGACGACGCATAACCCTTCCATCAACCGGACAGTCAAGAAGCTGCGCTTTTTGACCGCCGGTTATGTCAAACGTTATGTGCTACTCCAAATAGGAAGAGCGTGAAGAAGGTCTGTATTGTCGGTGCGTCCGGGAAACTCGGGCAATACATGGTGC
>DAITAC010000143.1:0-8070 GCA_036824465.1 Burkholderiaceae bacterium | reverse complement strand
GTCGCTGCGCGCCAGGGATTCGCGCTTGGGACGGCCCGGCGCGCTCATGGCACCCCGACTCATTTGCGGCGACGACGTGGCTAGGGGCTGATCAACCTTCGTCGAGACGATATTCGACGTAGGTGCGGTCGCGCAGTTGCCTGATCCATTCCTGGAATGCCTCATCCGATTTGCGATCGCGCAGTGCCTGCCGCGCTGCGAACCGATTGCGCTCGACCGGGGAGGCCTCGGTGCGGCGTTCGAGGACCTGGATAAGGTGCCAGCCGAACGGCGACTGAACCGGTTCGCTGACTTCATTCGGTTTCAGCGCGTTCATCGCGCGCTCGAACTCCGGCACGGTGTCGCCGGGATACAGCCAGCCAAGTTCACCGCCGCGCGTGCTGCTGCCATCGACCGAATGCAATCGCGCGAGCTGGCCGAAATCCTGTCCTCCTTTGATGACGCGATCGCGCAGATCGTTCAACCTCCGCCGCACTTCGGACTCCGGCGACAGGTCCGACACGCGCAGCAGAATGTGCCGCACGCGGGTTTGTTCGACTGGCCCCGTCGCCAGCTTGCCTTCGACCGCGTTGCGCCGCCCAGCCAGCTTGAGGATATGAAACCCGCCCGGGCTGCGCACGACCGGACCGAGTTCACCGGGTTGGAGCGTCTTCACTGCGTCGAGGAACAGCGACGGCAGCCGCTCCGCCGTGCGCCAGCCCAGCTCGCCGCCCTGCAGCGCTTCCGGCGCGTTCGAGAAGCTGGCCGCCGTCCGCGCGAAGTCGGCGCCGCCCCGCAGCTGCTCCAGCAGTTCGTCAGCGCGCTTGCGCGTCTGCTCAATCCGATCGGTGGTCGCGTTATCCGGCACGCGCAGCAGGATGTGCGCGATGTTGAACTCGATCGCGCCAGCCTCAACGCCCACCTGCTCTGCAAGAAAATTGTCGATCTCGCCCTCTGAGATCTGGATCCGGCTGTCGACCTCGCGATCGCGCAGACGCGACATCACGATCTCATCACGGATGTCTTCGCGGAAACGGCTGAATGCGACGCCGTCGCGCTCCAGCCGCTCGCGAAATGCCGGCAGCGTGGTGCTGTTCTGCTCGGCGACCCGCGCGATGTAGGCATTGACCGTCGCGTCGTCGACGCGCACGCCGCTTTCACGCGCCAGCTGAAGCTGCGCGCGGTCGACGATCATGCGCTCCAGCACCTGCCGGCGCAGCACGTCGGCAGGCGGCATGCGAATGTTCTGGCGCGTCAACTGCTGCTCGGTGATCCGTACGCGCAACTGCAGTTCGTTCAGCGTGACCGCCTCGTCGTTGACGACGGCGACAATGCGATCCAGCACCTTGGCCCCGGCTCGCGCAGGCGCGGCAACTTGCGCGATTGCGCTGCTGGCCGAAGCGGCCGCGAACAGAAGTAGCGCGGCGCACCTTACCGCATGGCTTGACTTCATTGGTTACTCGTAGGTGTCGAAGCGCCCCGGCTCGCGGGGAGGCGGATTGATGACTTGATAGCCCGGAATATTACGCCGCAACTGCTCGATCGGACTGCTGCCGATACTGGCGAGTCCATTGAGCTGCAACTGGAAGAATACCGTCGTCGTGGCCGACTGGGTCGCCGTGACGAACCGCTGCATGACCACGCGCGCAACCCAGCAGTCCGCCTTGTACTCGACGCCGCCGAGCAGTTCTACCCAGCGCGAATCGCGCAGCGAATAGTTCGCGCGCCCGACACCGTACCAGCGCGGCGTCAGCGGCCACTGCCCGGCCACGTCGATCTGCTCCAACTCGTCAAGCTTGTAGCGATACGCGACACTCAAGGCCGACGCGGGTCGCGGTTGCCAGCGAACCGCGGCGGAGACCCGTACCAGTTGTCCCTGCTGCGTCGAGTGCTGAAGCGCGATGTCGGTGTTCCAATAGCGCGCCGGCGTGCCGCTCAACGCGAACAGGATGTCGGATGCGCCGCCGGTGCGCTCGGCGCCACCTGGCAAAGTCACGCGCTGCGGCGCGTAGTAGAAACGCTGCCCGAGCAGCGCACGCACACGCTCGGTGCCGGTTGCCGGATCGAGCACGCGGCCGACCAGAGCGGCGGTCGTTTGTTTCGCCTCGCCGATCCGATCGCCGCCGACAAAGATGTTCTCGGTAAAGAGCTGTGCGAAGTTGAAGTCCGCCAGCGCGCTGTCGAAGCTCGGCAGATTCGACTGGTCGCGAAATGGAATGTTGGCGTAGTAAAGGCGCGGCTCAAGGGTCTGCACCGCTGCTTCGCCAAACCAGCGCGCCTCGCGCTCGAACACGAGTCCAGTGTCGAGCGACGCAATTGGAAGCGAGCGCGTCGGGCGCGTGGCGCCTGGATGCGTTGCGGCGTCAAGCGAATACGCGGTGGCGTGCCACTGCAGCTTCGGCACCACAAAATAGCCGGGCGCCAGCAACGGATAGGAAACGCCTGGATTGAGGATCACGCGCGAGCCCTTTTCGAGCGTCGGATGGTCGAACTGCGTCGCGTCGACGGCAAGCGCGAGGTCGAATCCGCGAAAATCGGTGTTGCGCGCGCTGAAGGTCACCTGCGGCAGGCGCTCATACGGCTTGACCACCGGTGCCAGCGGGTCCTGCAGCGTCTGGTTCTTGGTCACGCGTAGCGCCGTGTTCCAGTACGGGCGATTGAAGCCGAGATATGCCTCCTGCGGCAGCACCGACTGCGATGCCGCCACGATGCTGCGCGAGAAGTCGGTGAAGTAGCGGTCGTCCGATACATGGTTGTAGTTAATGCCGCCAACCACGCCGATCGGGTTCACGTATTCGTGCCGCAGCGATGCCAGCTGGCGCGCGCCGCCGAATACGACATCGTTGGGAATGATGTCGAACTGGGCCGTGCCGCGGAACGTCGGTTCAAGATAGCGGAATTCGTTTTGCAGCAGCAGCCCGCGCCGCTGCATGATGCGCGCCGTGATCGTGGCATCGAGATTCGGCGCGATGTCCCAGTAGAACGGCAGCGTGCCTTCGATACCGAGCTTGGAGTTGATGCCCAGACTTGGCGTCAGAAGCCCGCTGCGCCGACGATCGCCGAGCGGAAACTGAAAATATGGAGAAGCGAAGATCGGCACACCGAGGAAGTGGATCGAGGTGCCGGATCCGGTGGCCACCTCTTCCGCGCGATCAATATCGAGCCGGTTCGCCTTGACCCACCAGGAGTCATCGCCCGGCGCGCAGGTCGTGTAGGTGGCGTCCGTCAGCCGGGTCTTGTCTTCTCCCAGGAACTCGATCAGCGCGCAGCGCCCGCGGCCGCCCTGCTGCGCATAGGAAAAACTTGCGTCCGGCATGCTGCCCGTCTGCGCGTCGACGCGCAGCTTCAGGCTCGGGCCGGTGACGACCGCGCCGTCACGGAAGATGCGCGCCTGACCCGTCACCGTCACTTCGTCATCAGGCACCGAATAGTCGATTCGATCGCCGCGCAGCACGGTTCCACCCCTGCGCACTTCCGCCTCGCCCTCAAGAACGATGCGCTCATCGACCTCGCCCGACATGCGCTGCGCCCGTGCGTAGGTCGCGCCCGGCGATGTGCCGGCGGTGCGCCCCGCGCCGAGTGCGCGTTCAATCCTGAGCTGCGGCGGCGGATCGACGACGGTCGGCGCCTGCGCGAGTGCTTCGGCCATCACCAGCAGCGCCGCGGCGGGAAGTCGGAACACGGGCGCGCGCGGCGTTGGGCGTGGCATCGAAGGCGGATCAGGTCGCGTGGCTATTATAGGAAGCAACGCTCATCCATCACGAACGACGGAACACGTTGTCACCAACCGCGCGGCAGCGCCTCCCATGACGGCATCGACGCCTGATCTTCGCCTCGTACAACTGCATCGATGGCTCGCGTCGCGACCGTCATCCTTGCGGCTTCAACCGGACTCACTGCGTCCCGCCTCCGCCGACGCGAGTTTCCGCCGCTACTTTCGCCTCGAGGCGGGAGCGGCGACGCTGGTGGCCATGGACGCGCCGCCCGACAAGGAGGACAGCCGGCCCTACGTGCATGTCGCCGCGCTGCTGCATGCGGCCGGACTGCACGCGCCGCGCATCGTTGCACATGATCTCGCCCAGGGTTTTCTCCTGCTGAGCGATCTGGGCACTACGACATATCTCTCGGCGCTGAACATTGGCACTGCCGATTCGCTGTTTGCGGACGCGATCGACTCCTTGCTCAAGTGGCAGCTGGCAAGCCGCGCCGACACGCTGCCGCCTTACGATGAAACTCTGCTGCGCAGGGAG
The DNA here is from genome assembly GCA_036824465.1 of Burkholderiaceae bacterium. GTDB lineage: Bacteria > Pseudomonadota > Gammaproteobacteria > Burkholderiales > Burkholderiaceae_F > JAKOQB01. The sequence continues at coordinate 3,841 of DAITAC010000143.1, read as the reverse complement.
CTGAACCTCTTTCCCGACTGGTACGTCGCGCGCCACCTGCAGCGAACGATGTTGCCGGCGCAGCGACAGGTGCTGCAGGACGCGTTCCGCACGATCATCGAAGCGTGCCTGGCGCAGCCGCGCGTGTACGTGCACCGTGACTTCATGCCGCGCAACCTGATGGTGAGCGATCCGAATCCCGGCGTACTCGACTTCCAGGACGCCGTGCATGGACCGATCACATATGACGTGGTGTCGCTGTTTCGCGACGCGTTTGTTTCGTGGGAAGAAGAGCGCGTCCTCGACTGGACGATCCGCTACTGGGAGAAGGCGCGCCGCGCCGGGCTGCCGGTCCATGCAGACTTCTCGGACTTCTGGCGCGGGTTCGAATGGATGGGCCTGCAGCGCCACCTGAAGGTGCTGGGCATCTTCGCGCGCATCAACTATCGCGACGGCAAACCGCACTACCTGACCGATACGCCGCGCTTCGTCAATTACGTGCGCGGCGTGACTCATCGCTACGTGGCTCTGGCGCCGCTGGCGCGACTGTTCGACGAACTGGAGGGAACTGCGTCTCGAGCCGGACATGCGTCATGACTGTGATCTGTGACCCGCGATCGCTGATCCTCTTGCGCAAGCCGATACCATTGATGCGCAGGCCCGGGTGACGGCACGGATCACGAACCACGGATCACGAAATGAAAGCCCTGATCTTCGCGGCCGGACGCGGCGAACGGATGCGACCGCTGTCTGACGTGACGCCGAAGCCCCTGCTTGTGGCCGGAGGCAAGCGGCTGATCGAGTGGCAGATCGATGCGCTGGTACTCGCGGGTGTGCGCGAACTGGTGATCAATACGGCGCACCTGGCGGCTGCGATCGAGGCCACGCTCGGCGATGGCTCACGCTTCGGCGCTCGCATCGAGTATTCGCGCGAAGGAACGACGGCTGACGACGCACTTGAAACGCTCGGCGGCATCATCCAGGCACTGCCGCTGCTTGCGCCTAAAGGGTCGGGCCGGCCCTTCATTGCCGTCAGCGGCGACATCGTGACCGACTACGACTATCGGCGCCTGATCGCGCACGCGCAGGCGATTGAGCTGGGAGCGGTCGATGCGCACCTGGTACTGGTTGAGAACCGGCCATCGCACCCCGGGGGCGACATGGGCCTTGCCGATGGTCGCATCAACCAGCATCCGCCCCTGCTGACCTACGCCAACATTGGCGTGTTCGCGCCGCGCATGTTTCGCGCCGAGGCCCCGGGGAAGCGGAAACTGTTTCCCTGGCTGTATGCCTGTGCAGCGCGCGGGCGCGTGACAGGCGAGCGCTTTGACGGCATGTGGCATAACGTCGGCGCGCCCGATGAGTTGGCTGAGCTGGACGCCGCGCTGCGCGCGGCCGCCCAGGGGATTCGATCGTGAGAACGAACAGGGACCTCAAACATCGCCGCGCTCGTGCGCTGGATGCGACGGCGCCGGCGCAGTCCAATCGCATCGGTATTCGGATCAAGAGCGATCGGGCGATGATGGCCGCACCGGACTGTCGCGTGCTTTCCTGCGGCGCACCGAATGCAGCGTGCGAGAGTGAAACGTTGACGAAGCGTACGCACCAATGAGGGAGTCGGAACGGATCGCAATCCTTGGCGGCGGACCGATCGGGCTTGTCTGCGCTCTGCTGCTCGCGCAGCGACGTATCGGCTCGGTCGTGGTCGAGGCGCGCACACTCGACGACATGCGGCGGGACGCAAGGTTGCTGGCGCTGTCGCGCGGGACGTGGCAAATGCTGCAGCCGCTGCTCGGCGAGTTCCTCCCCAGGCACGCGCCGATCCGCGATGTCTACGTCAGTTCCGCGGGCGAGTTTGGCGCCACTCATCTGGCCGCGGACGATTTCGACGGCGCTGATCTGGGCGCGACCGTTCTGTATGGTGATCTGGTCGAGGCGCTGGCGCGTGCAGCGGCCGCTCAGCGGTTGATCGAATCACGGCGACCGTGCCGCGCCATGCGCGTTGAGCAGACGCCGGCGCGGGTGCGCATTGCTCTCGATGATTCGAGCTCGCTCGAGGCGCCGCTGGCGGTGCATGCGGAAGGACTGGCCGCAACCAACGGCGCGCCTCATGCTTCCCCGACGCAATGGGCGGTGATCGCCAATGTGCGCGTGCGTGGGCCGCAGCCCGGAAGCGCATTCGAGCGCTTCACGCGCGCCGGCCCGCTGGCGCTGCTGCCGACACCGGCGCAAACGGGTGATGCGACTGCCTGCACGCTGTCGCTGGTGTGGTGCATGGACGAGACCGAGTCCGAGCGTCGACTTGCATCAACGGACGAGGCGTTTGCGCGCGAACTGCAGCGCGCGATCGGCACGCGGATCGGCCGGATCGAAGCGATCGGCCCGCGCCGCCGCTATCCCCTGACGCAGGTGTTGCGGGAGCACGTGCGTGAACATCGCCTCGTCGCTCTGGGAAACGCGGCGCAGACACTGCATCCAGTGGCGGGCCAGGGTTTCAATCTGGGCATGCGCGACTGCATGACGCTCGCCGATGCGCTTGCAATGCACGGCGACATCAACGCCGCTCTCACGGAGTACACGGCGCGGCGCCGCGTCGATCGAAATGCGATTGCCGCACTGACCCGATGGTTGCCGCAAGCATTTGCGACGCACTTTTCGCCGATCGCTGCGATGCGCAGCGCCGGGCTCGTCGCGCTCGATCTGCTGCCGCCGTTGCGTCGGCAACTCGCGCAACTGCTGATGTTCGGCGTGCGCGCCTGAAATTCGGTTGCGCAATTCAACTTGCGTCAAAGACGCGTCCCCGAGGTTGGCTACAATTCGCGCCCTCGCCTCGCAAAACCACTCCTGCTTCGCCATGCGCATCGGCTCTTACGAGCTGCCGAACTGTCTTTTCGTCGCACCGATGGCGGGAGTCACCGATCGGCCGTTCCGTCACTTGTGCAGGAAATTTGGCGCCGGCTATGCGGTATCCGAAATGGCGGCATCGAATCCGCGCCTTTGGGCGAGCGCGAAGACCGTACGGCGGCTGAATCATGACGGCGAAAGCGCGCCGGTCGCGGTGCAACTCGCGGGCGCCGATCCGACCATGCTGGCCGACGCCGCGCGCTACAACGTCGATCGCGGCGCGCAGATCATCGACATCAACATGGGCTGCCCCGCCAAGAAGGTGTGCAATGTCGCCTGCGGCTCCGCGCTGCTGAAAGACGAGCGGCTGGTGGCCGCGATTCTTGATTCGGTCGTCAATGCGGTCGAAGTTCCGGTCACGCTCAAATTCCGCACGGGCTGGGATCCGCGCAATCGAAACGCGCTGCGCATCGCCCAGCTCGCCGAAAATGCCGGCGTGCAGATGCTGACGCTGCACGGCCGCACGCGCGCATGCGGCTACGGCGGCGTCGCCGAGTACGACACGATCGCGGCGGTCAAAGCAGCAGTGAGGATTCCAGTGGTGGCGAACGGTGACATTGATACGCCCGAGCGTGCCCGCCATGTGCTCGAGAAGACGCGGGCCGATGCGATCATGATTGGCCGCGCGGCGCAGGGTCGGCCCTGGATATTCCGCGAGATCGATCACTACCTGCGCACCGGTGAACTGCTGCCGCCGCCGCGTGTGGATGAGATTCGTCCACTGCTGCTGGCGCATCTGGACGATCACTACGCGTTCTATGGCGAGCATCTGGGCCTGCGCACCGCGCGCAAACACATCATCTGGTACACCAAGCGACTTGCCGGCGGCCTTGAGTTCTGCACGCGCATGAACGCAATACCGACGATTGCGGAACAAAGACATGCGGTGAACGAGTTCCTGCTCGAACATGGCGCCCGCTATGAGCGCGTGTCCGAGGCTCGGCCGACACTGCACTAG
>DAITAC010000064.1:23979-25484 GCA_036824465.1 Burkholderiaceae bacterium | reverse complement strand
CGCCGTCGAGCGCGTTGATGAAGCCCGAGTACGACACCTTGACGCCGGTGTCGGCTTTGCTGCGTTGCTGGAAAAAGGCGTCGACGTCCTCGATCAGGATCACCGAGCGGCGCGGCACACTGGCAAGCAGGTTGCCGATCTTCTCATCGGTGACGTTGGGCGAGGCGAGCGACAGCACGCACACGTTGAGCGACAGTTCCGACGCGAGCGCGGTGACCAGCGAAGTCTTGCCGGTGCCCGGCGGGCCATAGAGAAGGTAGCCGCGCCGCCACGGGATGCCCAGCGTCTCGTAGCGCTCGCGCGCCGCAAAAAAGCGCTCGAGGTCCGCGAGGATCGCCTCCTTCTGGCCCGCTCTGAGTACGACGGAATCGAGCTTGCGGTTATTGCCCAGCCGCGCGCGCATCCACTCGTTGTTGTACGGGTTCGGCACATAGATAGCGATCCGGTTCAGTTCGCGCTCGATCCGGTGGCTCATGGCGGCGTGGACAATCGTTTCCAGCGGGCGCTTGTCACGGCCGAACGTCGATAGCGTGATCTTCTCGACGACCGACACGCCGCCGACCTGGACCTCGCGATTCATCCACATCAGCCGCCCGTCGAGCATGAACAGGTGGAAACCCTCGCCGGGCGAAAAAGTCGCCGTCGGCCGGCCGCCCTGCTGCAGTTCATCCTGCAGGCTTTGGTACGCGGAACCCTGCTGGCGCACCGTTCGCACGGTGAAGTTGTTGATCCGGCGCAGCGCTTCGCGGCTGTCCATGTATTCGACCAACGCTGGAAACATCAGCTCATCCCGGCTGTCGACAGTGACCGTGGTGACAAGGAAATGCTTGGCCCACGCTGCCACTTTGGCCGGAACTTCGCGTAGCCACATGGCGAGGATGCCGATGACCGCGAGGGCAGTGCCGCCAGACAGCAGCGGATTCGACGCAAGTGCCGATTGCAACGACTCAACCACAGTACCCCCCCCAATTGTGTTCTGCTCGACCCAGGCAGCGTGGCGTTAACGCGCGATGGCACGGGTGGGCTGACAGCGAGGATTGAAGGGGGCTCGGCGTCCCAGTCGCAGCCGATTCGATCCAGCTCTGGGAAAGCGGCAGGTTCAATCCTGTGGCGTCGGGTAACGGGGAGCATTGGGAGTTCAAACGCTTTCTTGGTCGAGTCGGACGGCACTGCCGGCCCGGATCGCCCTGCGTGGCTACGCCGCTCGGCTGCAACGGAGCATTGGTTTGAAACCGGGTTGGACCTGTTGCGCTCTGGGCAAGCCCTTGTGCGGCAATGGCCACGTCCGCGCGAAACCCTTAGCCGAACTCGAGCGACGGCTTCCGCTCCGGCCTCATACCACTGCCTGGCGGTGCGCTGACCTTGCGGAAATCTGCGAGCGGCGGCGAAGTCGAGAACGAAACTGAATCGCTAACGGCGCGCAGTACTGGCGAGATCAGGCAGGCCAACAAGTAGGAACTCTCCCCGCTGCCAGAACTTCCAGCGATCGGCGCAGCATCGCTCGC
>DAITAC010000064.1:20240-23879 GCA_036824465.1 Burkholderiaceae bacterium | reverse complement strand
AGTAGGAACTCTCCCCGCTGCCAGAACTTCCAGCGATCGGCGCAGCATCGCTCGCTGAGCGTATTTGGCGCCTAACTGGTCGGACGATTATGTGGCGCGCATTGAGGGCAATCGGCTCGACGACTATGGGCGCGTGATCACAGTGCGCGCAGGGCTGCGCGCAATGCCGTATCTTGCTTCGCGGACTCAGCAAATCAGTGCGCCCTTGGGAATCTCGAACATGTGCCTCAAGCGCGAGCGACGCTTCGCCGGGCAGGTCATCACGATGATCTGAGAACACGTCCCGCCGACGACGGCGCGGCTTTCGATGATTCCGGCACCATTGCGAAGCGCTCGCAGCGCTGGAGCATGCGCGTTTCCCTGCTACGCTGGAAGAAACTTGGCGCAGCGTGCCAGTCGATCGAAAATCAGCTCGCGAACCATCCGGTTCTGATGTACGCAATCACGCGCCCGTCATGGACACAGAAGACATGAAGAAACCGGGTTGGGCACGGCCCAGACACGCACCGAGCACACTTCCTGACTTGTTCGCGACTTCCTTTCGCGACCATGCAGCGGCGGTTGCCATCGTCGCTCCGGGTCAACCTGATCTGACCTATGCGGAACTGGAGCGGCAGCTGGAGTTGATTGCTCGGGGTCTGGCCGACGCCGGTTTCGGGCGGGGCTCGCGCATCGGCATTGCGTTGCCGGATGGGCCGGAGTTTGTGGTGACGATGCTGGCCGTATGTTCCGCCGCGACTTGCGCACCCTTGAACGACACACTGGACGAGGACGCGCTGGTGCGCCTACTCCTCGCCATGCGGATCGATGCGTTGATCGCGCCCGAGGGCTCGAACTCGGCTGCCGTAAGTGCGGCGCGCCGAGCGGCCATAGCGCTTATCGCGCTGCGTTCCTCCTCGGGCGATCGCGCCGGCACTGTGGAATTGATCCCGGAGTCGTCACGCCGCCGCATAGCTGTCGAACCGCCGCTCATTGACGATATAGCCCTGCTGATGCACACGTCGGGCACCACCTCGGCGCCGAAGATCGTGCCGTGGGAACAGTGGCGTGTTGCCGAGGCAGCGCGCAATCGTGTCGAGCTTTCGCGGATCGATCACTCCGACCGGTGCCTGGTCGCCTTGCCGCTGCACTCGAGCGCCGGAATCCGGCGGGTGCACGCCGGGTTGCTGACCGGTGGTTCGATCGTCTGCACCGGGGTGATGACGGCAGATGCCACGATCGAGCTGCTGGAGTCCGTTGCTCCAACGCATTACTTTGCACCTCCTGCCTCGCATATCGCGCTGCTCGAAGCGTTCGAACGCCGTGCGCCGCGGTCGCGCCATTTTCTGAAGGCGATCTGGTCCGGCACGACTGACCTACCTGAGGCGGTTCGCTCGCGGCTGGAGCAGGCGTTCGCGGTGCCCGTCATCATCGGCTATGGAATGACGGAGTCCGGCAGCATTACTCAGACGCCGTTTCCGCCGGAACGAGCCCCCGTGGGATCGGTCGGTCGAGCGACGAACATCGACATCGCGATTGCGGACGATGCGAGTCGCCTCCTGGGTCCTGACGAACCGGGCGAGATCATTGTCCGGGGACCGGAGGTGTTCGCGGGTTACGAGAACAACGACGAGGCCAACCGATCCGCCTTCTGCGACGGCTGGTTCAGAACCGGCGATGCGGGGCGTATCGACCGCGATGGATTCGTCTACCTCGAAGGTCGACTCACGGACATCATCAATCGAGGCGGTCTGAAGATCGCGCCGGGCGAGGTTGAAGCCGCGCTGGCCCAGCACCCGCGGGTGATCGAGGCAGCCGCGTTTGCCATCGCGCATCCCACGCTGGGGCAGGACCTTGCCGCAGCGGTCGTGCTGCGCGAGCGAGTCAGCGACCGCGATTTGCGCCGCTTTCTTCGCGCCAGGCTGGCAGCGTTCAAGATCCCGACGCGCATCCTTGAGGTGGCAGCCCTGCCGCGCGGGTCTGCCGGCAAGGTCAACCGCACCGAACTGGCTGACCTCCTCGACCGAACGGTCCGGGTGAAATACGAACCACCGATCGGCCGCGAAGAAACTGAGATCGCCCGGATCTTCTCCGACGTGCTCCAGGTCCCGAGCGTGGGCAGGAAGGACAACTTCTTCGATCTCGGCGGCGATTCGTTGCGCGGCATGCGCGTGCTTGCCGCTGTCGATGCTGCGTTCGGCGTCTCGGTGACGCTGGAAGTGCTTTTGGATCATCCCAACCTATCAGAGCTTGCCGCCGCGATCTGCGAGGCCACGGAAGCGCGCATGGCGCAACCCGAATCGTCGGCGCGTGGTGAATTCGAAAGGAGCGCCTGATGCACCGGCGTCAGATTCTGCAGGCGGTTGCTGCTGGCGCGCTTTTGCTGACGAGTCGGCTCGCGGCGGCGCAAACTTCTCCCACGAAACCGGTTCGGCTCGTCGTCGCCTTTCCGCCCGGTGGCCAGAGTGATCTGATTGCGCGGCTGCTGGCGCAAACGCTGGGGGCTCTGCTCGGCGTTTCCATGGTGGTCGAGAATCGGTCCGGCGCCGGCGGCGCAATTGGCGTTGAGTTCGCCGCACGCGCTCCGGCCGATGGCTCCACGCTGCTGCTGGGCAGCGCAAGCAACCTCACGATCGCCCCCGCGCTGGACCGCAGCTTGCGGTACGACCCGCTACGGGATTTCGCTGCCATCGGCCGGATTGCGCGCGCTCCCCTGGTGCTGGCGGTGCCTTCCGATCGCTCAGTCATGAACGCCTCGCAGTTGGTCGAGCACGCGCGCAAACAGCCGGGGACGTTGACCTACGCTTCCGGCGCAACGCTGGTTCAGTTTGCAATCGAGTCCCTGAAGACTGCTGCCCGCGTGGACATTCTTGAGGTGCCGTACAAGGGAACTGCGCCGGCCCTGTTGGACGTCGTGGCCGGCCGCGTCGACCTGTTGCTCGCCGATGTTGCGGCGGTCGCGCCCCACGCGAGTTCCGGAGCACTTCGCGTCGTCGCGAATGCGGGACAGATGCGGTCGCATGCGTTCCCCGATGCACCAACAATGATCGAACAGGGCTTCGATTTCGACTTCGAGACCTGGCACGGGCTGCTCGCTCCAGGCGGAACGTCCGGCAAATTGATCACCAGCCTCCAGGGCGCATTGCGGCAGGCGCTTGCGTCGGAGGAGTTTCGTAAAGGCCTGGAGCGTCTCGGATTCGAGCCAATCGATGAGCCGCCCAACGCGTTCGCGGCGTTCCTGCGCAACGAACTGGAAAGGTATCGACGCCTGGTCAATCGCCAACGTGATGCGGCACTAGAGGCTGATTCGATCGCTGCTGATCGAAAGCTCAATTGAATCCGGAGCCAAATGAACGGTGCCCGGAGCAGTCTCGCGGACGATGGTTGCACCCGCGCCAATAATGCATCCGTCCCCGATGCTGACTCGATCGCGAATCGTCGCGCCTGCACCAAGAAAAGCGCGCGCGCCGATGTGCGCTGAACCAGCCAGGATGCAGTTGACAGTCAGATAGCAGTGATCGGCCAGCACGCAGTGATGGCCCACGACGCTTGCAGCACCAATCATTACATTGTCTCCGATCTTCGCGTACGGCTGCACGATGGCATTTTCGCCGACTGAGCAGTTTTCACCCAACGCGACCTCCGGATCCACGATCGCGT
>DAITAC010000064.1:0-20140 GCA_036824465.1 Burkholderiaceae bacterium | reverse complement strand
TTTTCGCCGACTGAGCAGTTTTCACCCAACGCGACCTCCGGATCCACGATCGCGTGTGGGCTCACGTAATTCACGAAGCCGTAGCCCATACGCCGCGCCTGCAGGAATCGATCGGCGCGGATCCGATTGTTCTGGATCGGGCCAACCGCAATGAACATCCGGAACGATCGCGCGGGGTACTCGCGTTCGACATCTTCAAATGGTACGACGCGCAAGCCGAACATTGACGTTGCATGCAGATGCGATCGATCGACGGTGAAACCGGCGATTTCATAACGAGGATCGCGGCGGAATCTGGCATAGGCTACCTCTGCCATCTGACCGCTACCGTAAATGATCAGCTGTTCCGCCATTTCAATATCGACGATCGCTTGGCAAAGGCATGACCCCGAATCGGGAGCGGCGAAGCATAAGGGAATTCCCCGCAGTTGCAGCCTTCCCGTCTTCCTGGGCCACCGAGGGAAGTGGAGGCGATTCCTGATCGCCGCTGGACGGACGATCTTCCATATTTGAACGCGTGAACAGGTATCGGATGTCTGGTTCCCAACAAATTCGTCGGAAGACACCAACGTCGGGTCCTGGCCGCGCCTGTGTGAAAACGCGCGGAGTCTGAGCGTCCTGCTGAAGTCGGCCCCTCAGATCGCACTTTTTTCGACGATCGACACCTCGGGAAGGGTAAGCGGACCCCCGAAACCGTAACGATTTCGCATTCTTTCGCATCCTCGCCCGTAAAGAGAAGACGCTGTGCCAGATCGTTGCAGGCAACCAGCAACAACACGGTCAGCTCTTCCGAGCGTGCGGATGAAGAAACGCGAAACCGCAGATCATCTTTAAGATTTGGCAAGCGACCGGCGCGGGTGTCGGCAGTCGTGTTCGCGTTGTGTGGCAAGGCGAATTACCGCCAGCGCAATTGTCACGCCGGTATCGTGCCGGCCGCCGTCAGCCGTACCCGATACGAGAGATTCAGCGGAATCGCCGCCTTGGCGATCAGGGAAAGCGGCAGGTAAGCCATCTCGCGCAGGAACCGGCGGCTGGCGTTCTTCAATGAGTAGAACTGCGTCAGCACGCGGTCGTGTCCAGCACGCAGTTGTGCCGCGCTCATGCGCAGCGGTTCGAACACGACGTGGCTGAAATCGTAGTGAGACCAATCACGGTCCGTGATGCGTCCCTGCTGATTCATTTCTTCGTACAGAGGCGTGCCAGGAAACGGCGTCAGGATCGTTGCCTGCAACGCATCGGCGTTCGTCTTCAGCAGAAAGTCGAGCGTCTGGTCGAAGATCGCCGGCGTGTCGTTGTCGTAACCGAAGACCACCCCTGGGATGACGCCGATGCCATGGTCGTGCAGGCGCTTGATCGCCCAATCGAAGTCCTTGGCCTTGTTGATCTTCTTGTTCCAGTCTCGCAGGTTGTCCTGCGACAGCGATTCGAGCCCGATGAAGAGCCCCCGGCAACCGCTGGCTGCGGCGGCCGTGAGCAGGCGATCGTCGTAAGCGATGCGGATGCTCGCCTGGCTGAACCACTGCTTACCCAGCGGGATCATGCGGTTGAAGAGTTCTTCCGCATAGCTTTTGCTGGCAGTCAGGTTATCGTCCATGAAGAGGAGGTAACGGCCGAGCGATCGGATTTCATCAATCACTTCTTCGACCGGACGCGCGCGGAACTGCTGGTGGAAGAACGACGAAATCGAGCAGAAGCTGCAGTTGTTCGGGCAGCCACGCGTGGCCTGCACCGTATCGACCGGTGCGTACCGGCCGTTCAGGATCAAGGAGCGGTCCGGAACAGGCAGTCCGCTGAGCGACACCAGGCCGGACGCGTAGCGCGGCTTGAGTCTGCCGTGACGGAAGTCGTCGATCAACTGCGGCACCGTGCCTTCGGCCTCGCCGATGCACACACTGTCAGCATGCTGCGCGGCTTCGTTCGGCAGCAGACTCGGGTGGTAGCCGCCCACGATGACTTTCTTTCCCTTCGCACGGAATCGATCGGCAATCTCGTACGCGCGCGGCGCATTGAAGGTCATGAAGGAAATGCCGATCAGGTCGGCATCCGTGTCGAAATCGAGGACATCGACCTCCTCGTCGACGATCTGCGCCGCCACATCGCGCGGCAGCGCTGCCGCGACATACAGGCTGGACAGCATCGAGAAGCGGAAGAACTGCGTCTTCTTTGAAGCAGTCGTGCCCGCGCCAACACGCCATTGCGGCGCCGTTGGATTGACCAGAAGAAACTTCAAACGGTCGGCCATCGCGACCCCTCGCGCGCTCGCGCGAAAGTGACGAGCTCAATCTACGGCGCCGTCGGTGGACACTTGTAGACGTTTGTCACGAACGGGGCCGGAAATCCCGCGGCGCGCGCGGGTTCGCGGCAGTGCCCGGCGGGCGATCTAGCGCTCGCGCCGCCAGGCCGCGGTCGGCATCACTTCGTGAAAGCGCTCGCGTCCGAGGCGCATTGGCTGAAATCGTGCGCCTTCGCGGCCAACGAGCGGGCCAAACGGCTCGAAGCCGAGATGCTGATAGAAGCGGCGCTGACGCGTCGTGGCCGAGACGATCACCATGTCGAGACGGCGTGCGAAGCACTCGCGCTCGAGCATTCGCGCCAGGCCCGCCATCACGCCGGAGTTGCGCCACTCACGTTCTATCGCCAGCAGCCGCACCTCGCCGATGCGGCCACCGGCTGGCAGAAACGTGTCGAGATCCGGCAGCTTCTCGTCGAGCGAGAACGGGCGCTGGGTTCGCAGCGCTAGCATGCCCACCACTTGCGAGTCTGCGACGCAGATCAGGTAGGTGTTCTGCGCGTGAAACCGGTCGACGAGCCGGCGCTCGGCATTCGCCGCATGTTGCGGGATCTCTTCGACGAAGGTGCGGTAGTTCAGCCGGTGGATCGCCTCGAATTCCGCGTCGGTGTCGGCAATCTTGTAGTGCAGATGTGTCCCCATGGCACTGGGATTGGGCGTGCGGGTGTGCTTACGAAGGAGGATTGTCGCCAGGGCTACGGGTTGCCGGCGGGAGGCGAATCCATCCCGTGTGACGCGGTTGTCAAGGCCTTGTGTCGGGTGGTCCCATCGCCCGAACTGAGCTCCGCCATTCGGCCCCGGCTCGGGCGCGCACGTTCCTCATTCCAGTTCTGGTTCAAAGCGCGAAGAACGAACTCGTGGCCTCGGCGCAGGCCGGGGCCCAATGTCCAATGATCCAACTTGGGTCCCGGCCTGCGCCGGGACGATGGTCCATGCTGATTTGAATGGGAAACGGAATCAGATTTCCAGGTTGTCGATCAGCCGCGTAGTTCCGAGTTTCGCGGCGGACAAGACGACCAGCGGCTCACCGGCTTTGACCTCGGCCGGCGTCGGTGCGTTCAAATCGCGCTGCCGCCGCACCGATACGTAGTCGATCTTCCAGCCGTTGGCGGCCAGCTCACGCTGCGCATCGGCTTCGATGCGCGCCACGTCGTGTTCGCCCGCGCGCAGCCGATTGCGCACCTGGTTCAACGTGCGGTACATGCGCGGCGCTTCCTTGCGTTCCGTGTCGTTCAGGAAACGGTTGCGCGATGACATTGCCAGGCCGTCCGGGTCGCGCACCGTTTCGTGCGGAATGATCTCGGTCGGCAGCGCGAACTGCCGGCACATCTGGCGCACGATCATCAGCTGCTGATAGTCCTTCTTGCCGAACACCGCCACGCGCGGCTGCACGCAGGAAAACAGCTTCAGGACCACGGTCGTCACGCCACCGAAGAAGCCGGGCCGGAAGTGTCCCTCGAGAATGTCGCCGAGATCGGTCGGCGGCTGGACGCGGTATTGCTGCGGCTCGGGATAGAACTCGCGCTCGCTCGGTGCAAACAGCGCATACACGGTGTTCTGCTTCTGCAGCTTGTCGATGTCTTCCTGCAGCGTGCGTGGGTACTTGTCGAAGTCCTCGTTGGGGCCGAACTGCAGGCGATTGACGAAGATCGATGCCACCACCGGATCGCCATGCTGGTGCGCCATATCCATCAAGGCGAGGTGGGCAGCATGCAGGTTGCCCATCGTCGGCACGAAGGCGATGCGCAGTTGGCCGCGCAACTGGTCGCGCAGTTCCTGGATCGTGTGGACTACTTTCATCGGCGCCTCCGCGCGGGGAACGCCCCGGTTAGCGCGCGCCGGATTGTAGCCAGCGGAACTCGTGCTCAGTAGGCGTGTTCAGGCCCCGGGAACGAGCGTTCCTTGACCGCCGTCACGTAAGTTTCAATCGCGACGCGAATGCTCGAGCTGCCTTCCATGAAATTGTGAACGAAACGCGGTTTCTTGCCCGGGAACACATCCAGCATGTCGTGCAGCACCAGCACCTGGCCCGCGCACAGATTGCCGGCCCCGATGCCGATCGTCGGAATCGACAACATGCGGGTCAGCTCGGTGGCGAGTGCGGCGGGCATCAGTTCGAGCACCAGCATGGTCGCGCCCGCGCCCTGCACGGCGAGTGCGTCGCGTTTCAGCTGTGTCGCGCCTTCTTCGGTCTTGCCCTGGATCCGGTAACCGCCCAGTGCGTGCACCGACTGCGGCGTGAGGCCCAGGTGCGCGCACACTGGAATGCCGCGCTCCACCAGGAAGGAGATCGTCGGTGCCAGCCACTCTCCGCCTTCGAGCTTGACCATCTGCGCGCCGGCCTGCATCAGTTTGACCGCTGCATCGAGCGCTGTCTGTGGGCCACCCTGGTAGCTGCCGAAAGGCATATCGGCAATCAGCCATGCAGCGCGCAGCGAGTTCGCCACGCAGCGGGTGTGATACGCCATGTGGTCGAGCGTGACCGGCAGTGTGGAGCGCTCGCCCTGGATCACCATGCCGAGCGAATCGCCGACCAGCACGCAGTCCACACCGCACGCGTCCAGCAGCGCCGCAAAGCTCGCGTCGTAGCAGGTGAGCATGGCGATCGGCTCGCCGCGCTCGTGCATCTCGCGCAGGCGCGGCAGCGTGACCGCCTTGCGCGCCGCGGGTGCTTCGGTCGGGTGCGTGCTCATGTGAGCATCGCTCCCACGTTGAAATACTCGCGCCGTCCGCGCATCTTCTCGATGCGCGACAACAGAAGCGTGAAATCGTCCACGTTGTCGATCGGATTCAGGTGCTCGGTATTGACGATGAGCACGGGTGCCGCATCGTACAGGTGAAAAAAGCGCGTATAGCTGTCGGACAGCGCGCGCAGATAGCTTTCCTTGATGCCGGCCTCGATCGGATTGCCGCGGCGGCTCACGCGCTCGACCAGCGTGTCGCTGTCGGCCTGCAGATAGACGACGAGGTCCGGTGTCGGTGCCTGCGGAGCCAGTTGCGCCAGCATCTGCTCGTAAAGTTTCAGTTCATCATCGGCCAGCGTCAGTCGCGCGAACAACGGGTCCTTGTCCAGCAGAAAGTCGCCGATGACAAGGGTGCGAAACAGATCCAGCTGGTTCAGTTCGGTCAGCTGGCGCACGCGCTGGAACAGGAAGAAGAGCTGGGTCGGCAGCGCGTAGCGGGCGCTGTCGCGATAGAAGCGCTCGAGAAACGGATTGGCGTCGGGCTGCTCCAGCAGCAGTTGCGCGCCGGCGTGCTGCGCCAACTTGCGCGCGAGCGACGTCTTGCCGGCCCCGATCGGCCCTTCGATCACGATGTGACGGTAACGCGCGGGCAGCACGGCAGTCATGGCGGCCTGTGAAGGAAGCAACTCGATGCAGTCAGCGGCGGCGTGGTGCGCGCAGGCGCTGGACCGCGTTGCTCAGGCGGCGGGCCAGGGCGAAACGCGCTGATCCGCTGCAGCGCGCAGGAATTTGGCCGCCGAGCCCAGTCCGGGAATTTCAATGTCGGGCGCCAGTTCCACCAGGGGGCGCAACGCGAACGCGCGCCGGTGCAGGCGTGGATGCGGCAGCGTCAGCGGCGTGCTGCAAAGGATCAGATCGCCCATCAGCAGCAGATCGAGGTCGACTTTGCGTGGCGCATTGCGCTGCGCGTTCGGCATGCGCCGCTTGCGGCCAAGCATGATCTCGAGATCAAGCAGATGCAGCAGAAGCGCGTAGGGGTCGTGCAGCGTGTCGACGGCGACCACGGCGTTGATGTAGTCGGGACCATCGGCATCAATCGGCGCCGACTGATAGAAGCCTGAGACGGCGACGAAATCGCAGCGCTCGATCGAGCGGATCGCTTCGATGGCGGCGGCCGCTGTCTCCTTCACGTCACCCTGGTTCGCACCGAGGCCGATGTACGCGCGTCGCTTCAAATCCCCCTCACTGCTCGCCAATTGACTGCCCCGCTGGAACCTACTCCGATGGAGGACTTGCCGCGACTGCATTGCTGCGCCTGCGCCGCCGCCGGCGTCTCGGCCCTCCGGCCGTCGCCTGCGTTGCACGCGCTGCGGTGAGCAATTGTTCGCGCTCTTCCGCTGTCGCGTGCATGAACCGGGTCCACCACTCGCCCAGTTCCGCCGGCGCTTCCTGCGCGGCACACCGCAGGAGCAGGAAATCATACCCGGCGCGCAGGCGCAGATGTTCGAGCAGTTTGTAAGGCGCACCGCCCTGGCGGCGCTCAAAGCGCGGCTGCAGCATCCAGATCTCGCGCATGTCGGACGTGTAGCGGCGCTGGATTGCCAGCTTCTCGGTCTGCGTATCGAACACGTCATCGATTGCCGCGTCCAGCGCCGGAATCCGATGCTCGCCGCGCGCTTCGCGCTCCTTCCAGCGTTTGAGCACCTCGTGCCACAGCAGGTTGGCGAACAGGAAACCCGGCGCGACATGCTTGCCGGTGCGTACGCGCTCGTCGGTGCGCGACAGCGCCAGCATCACGAAACGCTCGCCCTCGGGTTGTTCCAGGATCATGTCGAGCATCGGCAACAGGCCATGATGCAGACCTTCAGCGCGCAGCCGCAGCACGCACGCCACTGAATGGCCGCTGGTCAGGAGCTTCAGCATCTCGTCGAACACGCGTGCGGCCGGCACGTTTTCGACCAGTTCGGCCAGCCGCGTGATCGGCGCGCGCGTCGCCTCGTCGATTTCGAAACCGAGCTTGGCGGCGAAGCGCACCGCGCGCAGCATGCGCACCGGGTCCTCGCGATAGCGTCCTTCAGGGTCGCCGATCATGCGCAGCCGCTTGCGCCGGATGTCCTTCAGGCCGTCGTGATAGTCGAGCAGCGTCTCTGACGTCGGGTCGTAGTACATCGCGTTGATCGTGAAGTCGCGCCGTGCCGCGTCTTCGTATTGCTGGCCGAACACGTTGTCGGCGAGCACGCGGCCGTGTTCGTCAGTGGCGACTTCCTCGCCGACCGGCGCTCGATAGGTGGAGACCTCGATCGTCTCGGGCCCCAGCATCACGTGCACGAGCCGGAAACGGCGGCCGATGATGATCGCGCGCCGGAAGTGCGACTTCACCTGCTCCGGCGTGGCGTTGGTGGCGACGTCGAAGTCCTTTGGTGCCACGCCGAGCAGCAGATCGCGCACCGCGCCGCCAACCACCAGCGCGTCGAACCCGGCCTTCTGCAGTGTCTCGCATACCCGCACTGCCGAGCGCGGGACCAGCGCGCGATCGATACGGTGCTCGGCGACCGCATACCGCTTGGGCTCCTTGCGCGCGCGCGCGCTCTTGCGCCCGACACGCGTGAACAGAGTCTGCACTCTCTCGACAAGTCTCTTGATCATCAGATCGAGCGGCGCGGCATCAGTCGACTACCAGCGCGAACAGATCCAGTGTCGGCCAGCCGCGCTCGGCGGCGATGGTGCGCAGCCGATCGTCGCCATTGGTCACGTACGGCCGCTTGACGCGCTCGAGCAGCGGCAGGTCGTTGATCGAATCGCTGTAGAACACGCTGTCCTCGCATTGTTCGAGCGTCACTCCACGCGCGGCGACGAATGCCTCGACGACGCGCACCTTGCCTTCCTGGTGGGTATGCATGCCCACGTAACGGCCGGTGAACTGACCGTTGACCTCCTCGGGTTCAACGGCCAGCAGATGCTCGAAGCCGAACGCGGTTGCAATCGGGCGCGTGACGAAGGTGTGGGTGCCGGTCACCATTGCGGTGGTATAGCCGTCGCGGCGATGCTGGTCGATCAGCTCCACCGCCTCGGGTCGCAGATGCGGCAGCACATGGTCGCGAATGAACTGCGTGCGCCAGTGCTCCAGCTGCCGTCGCGGAAAGCGTGCCAGCAGTGCCATCTGGAATTCCAGGTAACCCTCGATATCGAATCGGCCCTCCCTGTAGGCAGCGGCAAATTCGCGAGTGCGCGCGCCGTATTCGTCGACGTCCAGTCCGCCCGCGCGCACCAGGTAGTACGTCCACGTGTCCCCGCTGTCGATCGGCAGCAGCGTGTGGTCGAGATCAAACAGTGCCAGTTTCATCTGCGCCGGATTCTACGTGCCGCCTGTGCGGTCCACATGCAGGAACTCCCGCAGCAGTGGCACGGTCAGTGGCCGCTTGCGTGCCAGCGCGTACGCATCAAGCGCTTCGAGCGCCGCCACCAGCGTGCGCATATCGCGTGGCAGATGCGTGAGCAGGTGCGGAATCAGATCGGAAGACATCTGCACGCCGCTTGCCGCGGCGTGCCTGGCCAGCGCGTCGGCCTTTTCCGCGTCCGTCAGCGCATGCAACTGATAAACGAGGCCCCACGCCAGGCGCGTGCGCAGGTCCTCGCGCAGCGCGAGCTGCGATGGCGCGGCCGGTCCCGCGATCACGCATGCCGCATCCGCGCGCGCGCGTACCGCGTTCAACCGGTTGAACAGGGCGACTTGCGCCGGATTGTCGAGTTGTTCGACATCGTCGATGAGGGCGAGCCCGGGTTCATCGGGCGTCGACGCCGGCGACCACTCATAGGCGCGCGGCGCATCGGCAAGGGCGCGCAGCAGGTGGGTGCGACCGCAACCGACCTCGCCCCAGATGTAGATGATCCGGTCCGGCGCTGCGCCGTGCGCCGCGCGCCGCAGCGCTTCGAGCACTTCGCAATTGCGACCGGCCACGAAGTTGTCGAGCGTTGGACGCAGCGGCTGCAGCAGGTCAAGCGCGAGTTGTGATGTGGCGCTCCCCGTGGTGCTTCCGACTGCAAAGTGCGGCGTCGTGCTCACGACCGGTTGTAGAACTCGCTGGCCAGATAGGCCTGCTTGACCCGGTTCAGGGCCACGAGCAGCGCAGCGCTGGCCGGCAGCGCGAGGAGCACACCGAAAAAGCCGAACACCTGTCCGAAGGCCAGCAGAGCAAAGATCACCGCCAGCGGGTGCAGTCCGATGCTCTTGCCGACCAGTCGCGGCGTGAGGAAAACCGTCTCCAGCAACTGCCCGATACCGTAGACGACCGCCACCGCAATCAGCCCATACCAATTGCCGAACTGCAGAATCGCGGTCAGCAGCGCAAGCACCAGTCCTAGCGCGAAGCCAACATAGGGGATGAAGATCAACAGGCCGGTGAGGATGCCGATCGGCAGCGCGGCCTGGAATCCGGCGATCGTCAGTGCGATCGAGAAGTACACCGCCAGGATGCCCATCACCGACATCTGTCCGCGCAGAAAATGCGCGAGCAGCCGGTCGATTTCGTTCAGCATGTTCATCGCGGAGTCGTGCCAGCGCCGCGGTATCAGCGATCTGAATCGCTCGGTGAAGTTGTGATAGTCGAGCAGCGCGTAGAAGAGCACCACCGGGATCAGCACCAGCGTGCCGACAATCCCGAGCAGCGCTACCCCGCCGGCGCGTGCGTGCTCGATGATCTTGCCGACGATGTTGTCCTGGCTGCCGACCCGCTCGGCCAGAAGTTCCTTGAGCGTCTGACTGTCAAATCTGATCGATGTGCCAAGCAGCTCGTTGATGCGCGGCGCCAGATCCGTATTGAGTTTGTTCACCAGCGCCGGGAACTGCTCCTGCAAGGCGACGACTTCCCGCTGCAGAACCGGCACCAGAATCAGCATCAGGCCGGTCAACACCAGCAGCGCAACCACAATCATGATCAGCACCGCGGCCGCGCGCGGCAGCCTGTGTCGGGCGAGCCAGTCGACCCCGGGCACCAGCAGGTAGGCGAGGATGAACGCGGCCGCGAACGGGGTCAGCACCGGCGCCAGCACGTACAGCAGCGCCAGCAATGCTATGCCGACGCCAATCCATACGCCCGCCTGGATTCGTTCCGCGGTGAAGATGCTCATTCAATAGAATCCGTTCGTGAACCGAGCGTAGTCTAGAGGCAGTCGGGCGTCGGGAGTCGGGAGTCAAAAGCATGCCGTGCCCAGGTTTCGCGCCGATCGCGATGGCTGCCACTTGTGATGAACGACGAAGTCTTCGCATTGCTCCCGACTCCCGACGCCCGACTGACTTATGCCTCTAAACTACAAACAAGCCGGCGTCGACTACGCGAAGATCGATCCGCTGAAGATCCTCGCGCAGCAGGCGGCGGCGGCGACGGCGGGCAATCTCGCCCGGCATGGACTGGTCGAAGTCGCCGCATCACGCGGCGAATCGGCGTATGTGGTCGACTGCGGCGATTTCTATCTGGCGTCGATCACCGAATGCCTCGGCACCAAGGCACTCGTCGCCGATGCGATGCGCGCGCTCACCGGCAAGACCTATTACGACCAGATCGCGCAGGACACGCTGGCGATGGCGATCAACGACATCATCACGGTGGGCGCGACGCCCGTGTCGGTGCATGCGTACTGGGCCGCGAGCGGCAGTGACTGGTTCGACGACGAGGCGCGCGCGCGCGATCTGGTCGCCGGGTGGAAAGCCGCGTGCGATCGCTGCGGCGTCGCATGGGGAGGTGGCGAAACGCCGGCGCTCGCAGGCGTGATTGCACCGGGCCGGATTGATCTGGCCGCATCGTGTGTGGGATTGGTGCGGCCGAAATCACGCCTGACGCTTGGTGAGAGACTTTCAGCAGGCGATGCGATCGTGCTGCTCGAGTCAAGCGGCATCCACGCCAACGGCATCTCGCTCGCGCGCAAGCTGGCCGAACGCCTGCCCGACGGATACGCGACGTGCCTTGACGACGGCACCCAGTTCGGCACGGCGCTGCTGGAGCCGACCGTGCTGTATTCGCCGGTGACCGAAGCGCTCGCCGCAGCGGGCATCGTTCCTCACTACTGCGCCAACATCACCGGCCACGGCTGGCGCAAACTGATGCGGCATCCCGGATCGTTCACGTATCGCATTTCGCAGTTGCCGCCGGTGCCGCCGGTGCTGAGCTTCATCCAGCAACAGACGCACAGCGATGCGCGCGAGGCGTACGGCAACCTGAACATGGGTGCCGGCTTCGCATTGTTCGTCGACGCGAGCGAGGCAACCAACGCAGTCGCAGTTGCGGCGCGTGCCGGTGTGCGCGCCTGGATTGCCGGTCACGTCGAAGCGGGCAGCAGGCAGGTCGTGATCGAGCCCTTGAATCTCATCTTCGGCGGCGACGATCTGCACGTGCGCGCCTGATCGCGGGCCGCGTCGTCGTCGTGGCGCACGCTTTCTTACGTGTGCCGAATCACTTTCTTTAGTGCGTCATCCTGAAAGATTCGCTGCACTGCGCTGACCAAGTACGCAACGCAGCGCTGGCCGGGTGACGGCCGGTCGAGGGGAGACGCAAGCCACGGGCTCGTGAGAGCAGCTTCTCGTCATCCGCACACGCATCCTCCTCACGGGCTGGTGCTGCGACCAGTATCCGTGGCCATGGTGGTCGCGGGGATTATCGACGAGGAGTCATTCACCATGAACCGCAAGCAGTCATTTGTCCACCGTAGTCTCATTGCCGGTTTCATCGCCGGCGCCTTCTCGCTGATCGCGGGCGCCGCCATTGCGGGCGAGTGCCCGGCCGACAAGCGCGTTGCCGACGGCCAGGGCCAGAAGATGGTCAGCCACGGCGCCAAGGGCGTCAAAGACGTCGTGCGCAACGCGGTCGATCTGAGCAAGGAGCCGGCCGTGGCGCTGAAGGACCGTCTGTTTCGCATCCGCCAGCTCGACATCGAGCCGGGTGGGATCGTGCCATGGCACAGCCACGACGAGCGGCCGGCGCAGATCTACATCGTGTCCGGCGAAGTCATCGAATACGCGAGCAACTGCGCGGTACCGATCGTGCACAAAGCGGGCGATATCTCGTCCGAAAAGAAAGGCACGTCGCACTGGTGGGAGAACAAGACGAGCGCACCGGTCGTGTTGATCTCGGTCGACATCTTTCACGACAAGACCGGTGCCGACAAGAAGATGATGTAAGACTCAGTCGGGCATCGGGCGTCGGGAGTTGAGACTCCCCGAGCCTGGGGTTCCTGCGTGTGTGGATTGCGGCAGACCACACGCTGAAGGGCTCTCAGTGTCTCAAATTGCGGCCGAATGCCCGACGTCTGACGCCCGACTCCCGACTGACCATGTCCAGCCACGTTGATGTGTGCGCCATCGCCGGTGCGCCGCCCGATACGTCCACCACCGTGCTGATGCGCCGGTTGCTGATCGGTCTGACCGCCTTTCTCACGCTGGTCGATCTTTTTGCCACGCAGGCGATCCTGCCGTCACTGGCGCGCCACTACAAGGTGATGCCGGCGGCAATGGGTTTCGCGGTCAACGCCAGCACCATCGGCATGGCGATCTCCGGACTGGTGGTTGCGTATTTCAGCAACCGCATCGATCGTCGCAAGGGCATTCTGGTCAGCCTCGCGCTGCTGTCGATTCCGACTGCGCTGCTCGCGGTCGCACCGGACTTGACCACGTTCACCTGGCTGCGCATCGCGCAGGGCCTCTGCATGTCGGCCGCGTTCACGCTGATGCTCGCGTACCTGTCCGAGCATTGCAACGGCGCGGAAGTCGCCGGCGCGTTCGCTGCCTACATCACCGGCAATGTCGCGAGCAACCTTTTCGGTCGCCTGATATCGGCCACGCTGGCCGACACGCTCGGGCTGGCCGGCAACTTCTACGTCTTCTCCGTGCTCAATCTCGCGGGGGCAGTGCTGGTCCATTTCACGCTGAGCCGAACGCCGTCGGTGCTGATGCCGATGTCCGATGCGCGTTCGCCGTGGTCGGTCTATGCCGAGCATCTGCGCAATCCATCGCTGCGCGTGGCGTTTGCGCTCGGCTTCCTGATCCTGTTCGTGTTCCTCGGTGTGTTCACCTACGTGAACTTCGTCTTACGGCGTGCCCCGCTCGAACTTGCGCCGATGGCGCTCGGCATCGTCTACTTCGTGTTCCTGCCGTCGATGTTCACCACACCGATCGCAGGCAAACTCGTCGCGAAGTTCGGCGTGCGGCCCGCATGCTTCGCCGGAATCGCGGTCGCAGTGCTGGGGCTGCCATTGCTGGTGACTCCGAATCTGCCCGCGGTGCTCGCCGGCATGGTGCTGGTCGCGGTCGGAACCTTCTTTGCACAAGCCACGACGACCGGGTTCGTCGGTCGTGCCGCGACCACTGATCGCGCCTCGGCCAACGGCATCTACCTGGCCAGCTATTTCCTCGGGGGTCTGGTTGGTGCCGCCGTGCTGGGTCAGGTGTTTGATGGTCTGGGCTGGGGCGCGGTCGTGGCTGGCGTCGGGATCGCGCTTGTGTTGGCGGCTCTGCTCGCTACGCAGTTGAAGATCCCCGAGCCGCAACTGCGGCCGGCGATCGCGTAACGGGGACCACGATGACGGTGCGCGAATTCATCGAGATTGCCGGCACCGCGGCCGAGGTTGCGGGCGTGGTGCTGATCATCGGCGGATTGCTGATCGCGAGCGGACGCTATGTCGCGATTCGCAATATCGACGGTGCGGCGCGACTGCAGCGCTACCGCCAGGACCTGGGCCGCGCCATCCTGCTGGGACTCGAGGTGCTGGTCGCCGCCGACATCGTGCGCACCGTTGCCTTCACGCCGACGATGGAAAGCGTGCAGGTGCTCGCCGTGATCGTCGCGATCCGGACCTTTCTGAGCTGGGCGCTGGCGCTCGAGCTTGAAGGCCACTGGCCGTGGCAGCGCGCCGCCAGGGAAATCCATTCGTAATCCGCCGGATTGTCCGGCGATCACTCAAGGAGGAAGTCATGTTCAGCAGATTAGTGAAACTGGGCCTGGGCCTGCTCGTCGCCATTGGCGCCATCGCATCCACCTCTGCGCAAGCGCAGATCGACGATGGCATCGTGCGTGTGAGGAGCACGTATTCGACCGACGAGACGATTGCGCGACTGAAGAAGGACATCGCCGACAAGGGCATCATGTTCTTCAGTGAAATCGATCAAGCCCAGTTGGCCGCCAAGGCCGGCGTCAAGCTGCCTTTGAAGCGTTCGACGATGCTCGTCTTCGGCAACCCGCCGCTGGGCACGCAATTCATCAATGGGAAGCCCGAAGCCGGTATCGACTGGCCGGTGCGACTACTGGTTCAGGAAGACGCTGCCGGCAACGTATCCGCGGTGTACACCGACTTCCTGTGGATCGCGCGCCGGCACGGAATCTCGGGCGGCAACGAGGCGCCGTTCAAGACGGCCAGTGGCGTGATTGCGTCGATCACATCGAGCATCACGGCCCGGTAGCACGCGCACAATCGCGCGGCGATGAAAGATTTCGCTGCGTGCAGGGACTAATGCGCAGCCGGCGGAAGTGCCGGCGGCCGACCGATTTCGCTCAGGGAGAAAAGCATGGCTCGCCGTGCATCGAAGAAAGCAGTGCCGCGCGGCAACGGTGCGGCGAAATCCAGCGCCAATACTGCCCGCCCACCGGGCCAGATCGTGCTGGTGCTGCAGGGTGGCGGCGCGCTGGGCGCCTATCAGATCGGTGTTTATCAGGCGATGCACGAGGCCGGCATTGAACCCGACTGGGTGATCGGCACCTCGATCGGCGCGATCAACGCGGCGTTGATCGCGGGCAACAAACCGCAAGACCGGCTCAAGCAGATGCATGCGTTCTGGGACGTGCTCGAATGGCAGTCGCCATTTCCGATGATGGTCACCGCGCCGGGCGTGCTCAATCCGCTATCCAATCTGAGCATCATGACGCAGGGTGTGCCGGGGTTCTTCAAGCCCAACCCATCGTCTTGGTGGGGCCTGCAGACACCGCTGGGTGCGGATCACGCGGCGTTCTACGACACCTCGCCGTTGCACGAAACACTGATGGAGCACGTCGACTTCGCGCGCGCGAATGCCGATGCACCGCGCCTGACGGTGGGCGCGGTCAATGCGCGCACCGGCGAGATGCGCTACTTCGACAGCCGCGAGGAGACACTCGCCGCCGAACACGTGATGGCCTCCGGCGCGCTGCCGCCGGCATTCCCGGCGGTGCGCATCGATGATGAGCCGTACTGGGACGGCGGCGTTTACTCCAACACGCCGATCGAAGCGGTGCTCGACGACAACCCGCGCCGCAGCTCCACCATCTTTGCGATCCAGTTATGGAATCCCAGTGGCTCCGAACCTGAGTCGATCTGGCAGGTCCTGGGACGGCAGAAGGAGATTCAGTACGCCAGCCGCGCCGCCACTCACATTGCGCGACAGAAGCAGATCCACCGGTTGCGCCACATCATCACCGAGCTTGGCCAGCGGCTGCCCGAATCGAAACGCGACAGCGCCGAAGTGCGCGAACTGCTGTCGTGGGGATGCCGCACGACGATGCATATCGTGCACCTGCACGCGCCGCGGCTGGAGGCCGAGGACCACACCAAGGACATCGACTTCACCGAGGCTGGGATTCGTGCCCGCTGCCAGGCGGGTTATCGCGACACGAAGGAAGCAATCGCCGAGCAGCCGTGGACCGGCGCGGTCGATCCGATCGAAGGCGTGCTGGTGCATGATCACAATTCGACGGAACAGATGATGTAGCGTTGTGCGCTGTCTCGCACTCACGCGGACCCGGAGGAGACGCCATGCCCGCGATCGAAAGCGTCGATGCATTGATCCTCGGCAGCGGGCAGGCCGGCAAGCCGCTCGCGCTCGCGCTTGCCAAGGCCGGCTGGAAGACTGCCATCGTCGAACGTGAACACGTCGGCGGGACCTGCATCAACGTCGGCTGCACACCGACCAAGACGATGGTTGCCAGCGCGCGTGTCGCCTACCTGGCGCGGCGCGCGGCCGACTTCGGCGTCGATGCGGGGCCGGTGCGCGTCGACATGCAGCGCGTCATCGCGCGCAAGCGCGGCATTGTCGAGCGCTTTCGCAACTACGGTACGCAGCGGTTACAGAAGACCGGGAACCTGGAGTTGATCTTTGGCATCGCGCGTTTCGCCGATGCGAAGACGGTCGAGGTTGCACTGCGCGATGGCGGCCAGCGCTCGTTTACCGCCCCGAAGATCGTCATCAACACGGGTGGGCGGCCGTCGATACCACCGATCCCCGGTCTGCCGGACGTTCCCGCGCTCGACTCTTCTTCGATCATGGAATTGACCGAGCTGCCACAGCATCTGATCGTGCTCGGCGGCGGCTTCATCGGGCTCGAATTCGCACAGATGTTTCGCCGTTTCGGCGCTGCGGTGACAGTGCTGGAAGGCGCGCCGCGGCTGGCGGCTCGTGATGACGAGGATGTCGGCGCGGCGCTGCGCCAGGTGCTCGAAGAGGATGGACTCCGCATCGAATGCGACGCGCTGGTCGAACGCGTCGACGGCGGGCGCGGCGACATCGGTGTGCACTACAAGAAAGACGGCACTGTGCAGACCGTGCGCGGTTCGCATCTGCTTGTCGCCACCGGTCGCAAGCCGAATACGGATGATCTGAATCTCGCCGCCGCCGGGATCACAGCGGACCGCGGCTATGTGACCGTGGATTCGACACTGCAAACGAACGTGCCGGGCATCTTTGCAGTGGGCGATGTCAAGGGCGGCCCGCAGTTCACGCACATCTCGTACGACGACTTCCGCATCCTGCGCGACCGTTGGATACTCGGTATCGACGCCAGACTCGGCGACCGCATGGTGCCGAACACTGTGTTCACCGATCCGCAGCTGGCGAGCGTCGGCTTGAACGAAACCGAAGCGCGCAAACGCGGACTCGATGTCCGCGTCGCCAGGATCGGCATGAATGGCATCGCGCGCGCGCTCGAGATGAGCGAGTCACGGGGCTTTCTGAAGGTGATCGTTGATTCAAAGAACGACCAGATCCTCGGCTGCACCGTCTTCGGCGTCGAAGGCGGCGAAATCATGTCGATGCTGCAGATTGCGATGCTGGGCAAGATGCCGTACACGGTGCTGAAGGAAGCGATCTTCGCGCACCCGACATTGGCGGAGGGCTTGAACAACGTTTTTCTCGCGCTCGACGCGTAGGTCGCGCGCGGTGATCTCTTTGCGGTGGCCGCGCCGCTTTATCCTCCCGTTGTTCCAGCGGATCCAGGGAGGCTCGTATGCCAGTGTCATACGACTTGTCCGGGAAGACGGCAATCGTCACCGGCGGCGCGCGGGGTATCGGCAGGGCTGTCGCCGAGCGGCTTGCGAAGTCCGGTGCTCGCGTGCGAGTGTGGGACACGAACCCGATCGAATGCGCCGGGATCGAATCGCGGGCGGTCAACGTGACCCGGCGCGACCAGATCGAATGCGCCCTCGGCGAGATCGTCGAGCAGAAGCAGCGCATCGACATCCTCGTCAACAACGCCGGCTATCTCGGCACGCTGCATGCGTTCGACGCGCACGAGCCGGCCGACTGGCAGCGGATCATCCAGGTCAATCTGATCGGCATGATGCAGGTCGCGCAACTGGTGGTGCCGCACATGCGCCGCTCGGGTGGTGGCCGCATCGTCAACCTGGGTTCGCTGGCAGGCAAGGAAGGGCTGGCAAAACTGGCCGCCTACTCGGCCGCAAGCGGCGGCGTTGTGGCGTTCACCAAGGCGCTCGGACGAGAGTTGGCCGGCACGGGAATCATTGTCAACTGCGTAGCGCCGGGCCCGATCGACACCGACATGATCCGCAACCTGGGCGAGGACGCGGTACAGACGATGATCAACGACAGTCCGCTGAAGCGACTCGGCTCCGCCGATGAAGTCGCGCACCTCGTCGCGTGGTTGTGCAGCGATGCCTGCAGTTTCAACACGGGCGCGGTGTTCGACATGTCAGGCGGGCGCGCCAGATACTGAGCATGGCGCAATTCGCCCGAGGGAGAATCGCGTGAAGGCGATCTGGAACGGTGCCGTCATCGCGGAGTCGGACGACACCGTGGTGGTCGACGGGAATCACTACTTTCCGCTGGCCAGCGTCAAGGCTGATTACCTGCGGCCAAGCGGCACGACCACCGTGTGCTCATGGAAAGGCACCGCGAACTACTACTCGCTGGATGTCGCCGGCAGGCAAAACCGGGATGCTGTGTGGTACTACGCCGAGCCGAAGGACGCGGCAAAGCAGATCCGCGGCCGCGTTGCATTCTGGAAGGGCGTCAAGGTGACGGCGTAGCGCGCGGCGTGAAGGCGGTCACATCAACCGTGACAGCAATGTTGTGTCGGGCAGTGCGCCGTCAGTCGAACTGGACCGCAAGCGCAGATCTCTGCCAGTCGTCCGCCGCCGCTGCGGCCGCCGCACGCGCAAGGCAGCGACGGTGCCGGCTGTCGACGCGGTTGGCAAACCAGTCGGTGGTGAGCTTGCGCGTGATCTTGGGGCTTTTCAGTTCGATGTTCGGCACCACCGCGCGCGGCAGCCCCCGGCCCTCGATCTTTTCGGCCAGTTCAAACACGCGCCGGTAAAGTGTGCTGCGCTCGAACTCGGCGCTCTCGCCCTGCTCGAGCGCGCGCCGGATTGCGGCCTCGCTCATGTCGAGGTGGCGGTTGAGCGAGCGCACCGCAAGCTCGGTGCTGCCGGGTCTGGTTCCCGCGTCGCTGCCGTGGCGAACCAGATCGCCATCGAGCACGAGCGGAATGCCCGAGGCCAGGCTCACCGCGCCCTGGAACGCGGCGTTGCGGCTGGCGTAGCGGCCGGCGTTGAAGTCGGCAAACCGATAAAGAGGTTTGTCGTACGGGGCTGCGTAGTCGAGCAGATGCGCGATGCCGAAGTACAGGCCGCCGCGACGCGTGAACACTTCGTGCCGGATCGAGCTTTCCACCGGATAGGGATACGGACGCGCACGCACGTGCTGCTCGGCGAACGCGATGCTCACCTGCATCGGACCGCCGGTGCGTACCGGGTTGTAGTCGGAGAAGAGCCGCTTGCCCATTGGCACCATGCCGATGAAGTCCTCGTAGATCAGGCTCAGTTCCTGCTCGGTCCTGACCGCCTCGATCCGCTCGCCATAGCTCCTGCCGTTGGGCGACGAAAGTTTCAGCGCCACGTCGACCGCCAGTTTGGGCACGCCCAGACGATCCGCACGGCGGTCGATTTCCTCGCGCGCGATGCGCCCGAGGTTGGGCACCGACGGATCGGCCTGAAAACTCGACTCCTGCTCAGTGATTGCGAGCACCGCGCAGATGTTGGACGGATTGGGCGGGATGCCCAATGCGGTGAACGCCGCATGGATGTCGACCGCCCATCCTGCGCGATCCGCCATGTTGGCCGGCAGCAGGCCTGCAATCTGGGCGCGCACGTCGGCCGGGCGCGGAGGTAACGGACCGCGCACACCTTCGTCAACGGCGCAGCCGAAGAGCGTGATCGCGCTCAGAGCGGCAAGCCAACGAACGGAGCGGGGCGGGACGGACATCGTTGAGGAGGAATTCGCTGATGAGCTGGGCGTAACGGTTCAGCCGCGTTGAGGTTCGACTGTAGCGGACAGATGCACTGCGCTTCGCCGCTCAGGATCACGCGGGGAAACTCTGGCGCCAGGGCCTACGAACTGAGGGTACGCTCGGGCCGTGAACGATGCGAACGACAACTCGAACCTAGCCGGCGCGGCATCGCTGGACCCGCCGGAGGTCGAGGTCGTCATCGAGGTTCCGCGCGGCAGTCTTCTCAAGCGCGGTTCCACCGGCCACGTGGACTTCATCTCGCCCCTGCCATGCCCGTTCAACTATGGCTCCGTGCCGGGATTGCTGGGACTTGAAGACGATCTGCTGGACGCTGTCGTGCTTGGACCGCGCCTGCCGCTCGGAACGCGGATACGGGTCAAGGCGTGGGGGGCCGTGGTTCTGACCGACCGCGGCATGACCGACGACAAACTCATCTGCAGCGCACATCGATTGCTTCCAGCGGAGCGCCGCAGTGTTCTGCGATTCTTCCGCTTCTATGCAAAGTGCAAGGGGCTGCTTAATCTCTGGCGCCGCCGCCCGGGACGCAACGCGTGCGAAGGCTGGTGTGAGGCTGATCAGGCATTGGCGCGCGCTCGCCCGCGCGACGACACATGGCACGGGCCGCCGGTTGA
>DAITAC010000063.1:6057-25556 GCA_036824465.1 Burkholderiaceae bacterium | reverse complement strand
AGCGCCCACAGTTTTGGCTCGATGCAGGCCGCTGCCATCAGGCCGCCCATCATGGCACCGGTCACGCCGGGCGTGGCGGCGTCCTGGCCGGCGAGCAGCAGTCCGCCGATGGGCGTACGAGGGCGCAGCGCATTCGACATGAAGCGTCGCGGTGAAGTTTCCAGCCCGTAGATTGCGCCGTGTTCGGAGCCGATGTACGTCGCCACCGAGATCGGCGTCGATGCCTCACGATATGTTACCCGGGCGGCGATGTCGGGGAACCGCGCGGCGAACTGCGCCATCAAGTTCTGTTCCAGCAGCGCCTTGAACGCGAGGTAGCTTTCACCACGTTCGGCGGCCGGCGCGCCTTTCTTCATGCCGCCGGGTTCAAGCGAACGATCCCATTGCGCAAACACGCCCCAGTCGACCAACGCCATGATTTCCGCCGTGTGCCGCTTGTTCGGCCCCGGATCGTGCGCCGGATCGCGCAGCGACGGGAACGATACGAAGAGCGCCGGCGCGCGTGGTTGCGTGAATGGATCGCCCCACAGCAGATTGATGTCCCACGTCTCGTAGATCCACGTGTTGGCGGTGTCCGCGCCGAGCGCCGCGATATCGCCCTCGATGCCGAGATACAGGCCCACGTGCCCGAACGACGGTTCGAGATCAAGCACATCGCCGGCCCAGGCGTAGTCGACGTCGGGCGACGGCAGCAGCCGCAGCGTGTTGCGCGCGCCGGCATCGGAGATCACGCACGGCGCATCCAGCGTTTCGCCGTCCGCGAGGGTCACGCCGACAACGCGCCGATCGTGAGTGCGGATTGCAGCCACGGCAGCGCCGGTACGAATTGCACCACCCGCGTGTTCAATGGTGGCAGCCATTTCACGCGCGAAACTGGCCGATCCACCGACCGGATACCAGGCGCCATCGAAATAGTGCTGCGCCACAGTCGCGTGCATGGCGAATGAGCTTTCCCGCGGGCGGCTGCCATAGTCCCCCCACTGCGCGCAGAGAACGGCCCGCAGCCGCGGGTCGCTCACGCATTCGCAAACAACGTCCCAGGTCGTGCGGCCGACCCAACGCTCGATCTCGGTCCCCTTCAGCCACGCCATTGGCTTGGCAATGATGGCAGGCGCGCTGTGCGTGACAAAGGCTGCGCCAAGTGCGCGCGTACCGTGATCGATCGCGTCGAAGTACTTGTCGATGCCCGCGCTTTCATCCGGGAACGCTGCCTTGAGCGTCTGCATCAGCGCGGCGCGCGGCGGCGAAAAGGCGATCTCGAATTCCGGGAAATGAACGCGGTCGTACGTGCCGGGAATCGGCGCCAACCCGATCCGCCCGCCGCCGAGCAGATCGAACAGGCGGCGATTCAGGCTGCCTGGTCCGAAGCCGCCGAGGTAATGGACGCCAACATTGAAGCGATACCCCTGGCGCTCGAACGTCTGCGTCAGTCCACCGGCTTGCGTATGTCGCTCAAGCACCAGCACCCGGCGACCTTGTGTTGCCAGCGCCGCTGCGGCGGCCATCCCGCCGATGCCGGACCCGATGACGATCGCGTCCGCCGACGATGAATTGACACTCATCGCACACCTCCCCCCGTATCACAACAGCGCAGGGCTGGACCGCGTTGATGACGGTCAACGGCTGGCGTCGAGCGCGAGTACCGCGAATGACGCCAGCCAGTGGGTGCCGACGTAGTCGCCGGCAAGGGCCGCCGGCAGCGATGTCTCGACGTGCGCGACGATGGTCTTTTCGATCATCGGCCCAAGTTGCTTTGGCAGATGCGGCGCCAGTGCGCGCCAGCACCAGGCGCGCGACAGGTTCAACCCGTGCAGATGAACGATCTTCGCATCGCGCGCGTCGCTCACCGCCACCGGTGTCAGCCAGCGCGCAAGCGCGGCGGGCGCTGGCTCAAACGCGTGCCACCAGTCGGCAAAATCGCAGCTGTTGACTGCATTCAGCATCAGCATTGCTTCGCACAGGCCGCCAGAAAGAAAATCATCGCCGCCCGGTTCGTAGTCGGCCGGATAACGGCGATCCCTGGCAAACCACACGCGTGCGCGGTCCGCGATTGCGGCCAGCAACGCGCGGTGCTGGTGGTATTGGGCGTAGCGCTGCGCATGGATCAGGGCGAAGGCGCTGTTTGCATGCGTGCCGTTGCGAACCGGATAGTCCTGGCGCGGCAGCCAGTCGACGAAACGCTGCGCGATCAGGCTGGCGAGCGGCGCCAGCGCATCACGCCAGCGCGCAGCGGCGGGCTGCGTGCCGGCCAGAACATCGAGCTCGGCCTGCAGCGCGAGCAGCCAACCCCAGCCGTACGGCCGCTCGAACGATCCGCGTCCCGGCGCTTCAAAGTACGCGATCTCGCGCGCAATGTTCTCGGGCGTCAGTCGCGCATCGAAATGCGCCGCGAGTGAGCGTGCATCTTGCAGTGCCGGGAATCGATGCAGGCAGCGCGCCAGGGTCCAGTGCATATGGACGCTCGAGTGCCAGTCGTAGCTGCCATGAAACACCGGATGCAGTTCACGCGGGGGTCGCGCGTCCGCATCGCTGCGCAGAAGGTGAACCACGTGGTACGGGTATTCACGGGCCACATTCGTTGCCGCAACCTGCGCAAGCTGCGCGGCCAATGCTTCGGTGAGGGCTTCAACCATGCCTGCACGTTAGCAGGCACGGGCATGCGCGTGCCGCGCGCTCAGCGCGGCGAGTCGGTGATCTCGTCGCCGTCGCGCGCCGGCGCGCTGACGTCAAACAACAGGTGCTCACCGACGCGCAGTTGCATTGCGCGCGGGTACGCGTAGGCGTAGCCGCTGAGCCGATCGATCAGCGCGGCCGCGCCACCGCCCGGCAGCAGCACCAGACCGCTCAGACCGGGGCTGCGCGCGAAGGCGGTGCCACGCGCGATCTGCGCACCGCTGCGGCACTCGATCTCGAGGTCGGACGAGGAGCGACGGATCTGTACGTCCAGCAACGGCGAATTGCCGAAGTAGTCGGCTTCATCGTTTGCCACCCGGCAGCGCATGCCGCCGACCGGTTTGCCTTTCGCGTCGACGGTGTGAATGCTGATCGCCTGCGTGGGCGATCCGGTCACGGTCGCGCAACCGGCGAGCACGAGCAGGGCCGCAGGAGCGAGGGTGAATGCAAAAGGGCGAGTCATGCATGCACGGTACGGTCGCTACGCTCCATCAGCGAGTCACGGCTTGCACGGGTGTTCGGATGAACGCCAGGAACACGCGATCGCGCGCGTCATCCTTCCGGAATAGTTGTCACTTGCACAGCATCGGATCGATCGCTGGCAGCAGTCGGCGCTCACCTGCGGCGTCAGTCAATGTCTGCAGGAACGCGACCAGGTCGTCGATCTCTTTCTCGGCCAACGAGAGCTTGCGCAGGATCCTTTCGCCGTCCGCGTGCAGGCGCTCACCGTCGAGTTCGGAGTAATGCAGCACGACGTCACGCAGCGTGGCCAGCGAACCGTTGTGCATGTACGGCGGCGTCACGGCGACGTTGCGCAGTGACGGGGTGCGGAATTCGCCCCAGTGGCGATGCTCGAGGGCGACATGGACGGTCGCGGTCGCGTTCTTGCGACTTGAATCATCGTTGAAACGGCCGAGCAGATTGAAGCGACTGTCCTTGAGCGTGCGAATGCCCTCATGCCGCCCGGCATCAACCTTGCCGGGTGCGACAAAGAAAGGGATGCCGATGTCATGGAACTCGCCATTGCTGAAGTTCGGCCCGGTGTGGCAGACAAAGCAGTTGCCACGGCCGACGAACAGCTTCAACCCGCGTTGCGCGGCGATCGGATAGCGCTGCATCGCTGTTTGATCGTTGCGTTCCAGTGCATCGCGAAACCCGTCGAACGGTGTGCGCTCCGTTACGAGCGTTTCCGCGAACGCCGCGAGCGCCTTGCCCACGTTGACCAGCATCTCGTCGTCGGCGTGATCGGGCGCGCGGCCGAACACCTTGCGATAGCGACATGACAGATCGTCGTTGAGCGAAAAACGTCGCACGATCAACGCTGCGTCCGTATCGAGTTCGCGCGTATCGAGCAGCGGCCGGATGCTCGCCATCCACAGGCTGTCGCTCGTGCCGCTCCAGCCGTACCAGCGCTGCAGGCGCAAATTGGCGAGCGTCGGCGTGTTGCGGTCGACATCCGCCATGCCGTGCGCGCGGGGTCGCAGGTCGGTCAGCGCGCGGTCGGGTTGGTGACAGGTCACGCAGCCGATATAGCCGCTGCGGGACAACGCGGAATCAGAGAACAGCCGCCGGCCGAGATCGATTGCGTCCCAATCGCCCGAAACCCGATTGCCTGGATCGCGCGTGATCGATGGTGGCCATGGGCCGTGCGCCAGGATCCGCGCGCGTTCATCGATGCTGAACGTAATGCTCTGCGCGAGCGTCGGCGTCATGGTGAGAGCCAGCGCGATTCCCAGCAGTACGGCCTTCAAGCGGGCGCTTCTCACACTGCTTCGATCCCGCGCTACTGAACCTCGATCGAGGTACGCAGCGATTCCTGTGCAGCCCCGATGTTGATATCGAACGCGATCTCCCAGCGTCCAGCCATGTGCAGCATTACACCGTCGGCGGCGAAGCGATCTGTGCCCTTGGGCGTCACGCTCGGTCGATAGTTCATGCCGTGCTTGTGCTCGGGCATCGTCGCATCAACGCGCAGTGTGGCAGGGCGTGGCTGGCCTTCGCGGGCGCAGACACCGATCTCCAGAGTCACAAACTCGCCGGGGCGGATTGGCGCCGGGATCGGCCGCCACGCCAGCACATAGCGTGCGCCCTCGATCTTCTGCACATTTGCGCCATGCAGAGGTGGCTCGCACGCGAGTGCGGTTGCGGCGCAGCCGATCAGCATTGCTCCCAGTGAAGTTCGCTTCATCGCTTGATCGCCGCTGCAAACAACGATTCGCCATTTTTCCACGCAATCCGCTCGGCGACGTCGGTCGGCAACTGCGCGAGCCATTGGCGCGACCAGCGCGCGTGCTCGACCACGTACGGCCAGCGCTCCGGCGTGAAAGTGTCGGTGCCGACCAGGAATCGATCGGCAAACTCGAGGAACAGCCCACGCCAGTCGGCATCAAGCTGGCCACCCGGCGCGTGATCGGTGCGAAACGCCAGGTCACACCACAGCGTCGGGTGTCTGTTGAGCATCGCCCGCAACCGTGCCGGCGTTTCGAAACCCGAATGCGCCCACAGGATTCGCGCGCCCGGCCACTGCGCAAACTGACGCTCGATCGCATCGGCATCCGAATGAGAATGCAGCACGAGGTTGTACTGTCGCGCGAGTTCGATCATCCGCCGCGGCACCGGAAGATCGACGTCGGCGCCATAGATATGGAACTCGCCCATCGCGACGTACCGGTACTTCGCCAGCCGCTCTTCGAGGTATGGCACGACCGTGGCGTCGCGCGCCCAGCTTCCCACATCGCCGCGCATGCGATACGGCCGCAGCGACGGCAGGATCACCTCAGGCGCCATCTGCAGCAGACGCTGCTGCCCGTCGTCGTTGGAACTCGACACCAGCGCGCGCTTCACGCTCGCCTGCCGCAGAAGATCAAGCGCGACCTTTGGCGGCACGTTGTCCCATGCGTCATGCGAGTAATGCATGTGCGCATCGAAGATCGGCAATTCGGCCGCGTGCGTTGCTGATATCGCGAACGCCAGGACAAACAGCCAGATACGCATGGGCAGCACTCCGTGACGAGAGTCGCGGAGATGCTACCCCTTGATACGCCTCGGATCACACGGGCACGGCTATGCCGCGCCGGACCTGCAATAGCAGTGCACCAAGGCCGGTCAGCAGCGCGATCAACAAGACCAAGCCGCCCACGTATGGCAGGCGTCCCAGCAGCGAGATCGCAAGCATGCCGAGCATCGCTGTCGACCGCCGCGTCGACATCGATGCTGCGCCCGGCGAGGAACACATCGCCCTTGACCGCCTTGTCGACGCGCACCGGGCAGCCTGCCGCGTAATGATCATTGCCGAGATCGCGCTCCACGACTCACTTCGCATCGCGATCCTGGGCCGAGACGCCCAGCGCGAGCAACGCCGCCAGCGCGGCGCCGATGATTTGTTCCATCATCGTGATCTCCATTGATCAGTGCCCGCGACGATCGACGAGTCGGGGTGGCTGGACTGATCGCGTTGAAGCGCGTCAAGGACGCTCGTCATCGCCGGAATTCGCGAAGTCTCGGACTGCCTCATGGTTCATTACCGGCCGCATATTCGCGCGGAACGATTGCGCGGCCGTTGCGAGGGGTCAGTCATGTAACCGATCGTCGCGACCATCGCGTAACTGCGTCGCGGACAGGCACCATCGCGGTGCGGTTTGTGTCATGTGCAATACGCGATCTGCGATGGGATCGCCGCGTCGTCGCGTCGTTGACGCTCATCACTGCTCGGGATTCCCGGGAGACGATGATTTGCAGAGCGACGGCGGTACGCATCGCGTGAAGTCCAGTTTGAATCAATCGAGCCTGCGCCTGGGCTCTCCCCGGGTGCGGGCAGACAGGATGGGTCGATGAAGAGGCGCAACTACGACATCGTTCTGTACGGTGCGACTGGATTTGTCGGCAGCCGCGCCGCGCAGTATCTGGCAGCCCACCCACAACGCAATGCCTTCACCTGGGCCATCGCCGGGCGCGATCGCGCCAAACTGGAGGCGCTGCAACGCCAGCTCGGCGGCGGTGCAGCCGTCGGCGTGCTGGTCGCCGACAGTAGCGACACGGACGCGGTCGATGCGATGACCGCGCAGACGCGGGTGCTGATCAACACCGCCGGCCCGTTCGCGCTCTATGGTGATGCGATCGTCGATGCCGGCGTGCGCATGAAGACGCACTACGTCGACATCACCGGCGAAACGGTTTGGGTCAGGTCGCTGGTCGACCGCCATCACGGGCGCGCCGCTGCGGACGGCACCCGGATCATTCCGTGCTGCGGCTTCGATTCCGTGCCTTCCGATATCGGCAGCTATCTCATCGCGCGCGAGATGCGGCGAACACTCGGCGTGCCATGCCGGCACGTCAAGGCGTACTTCCAGATGTACGGTGGGTTCAATGGCGGCACGCTGGCGTCGAACATCCATCGACACGAGTCGGGCGCAGTCGAGGTCGGTCGCGATCCGTTCCTGCTGAATCCGGCGGATGGCCATACGCGCGATGAGATTGCGCGCAATCGTGATCCGGTCGGTGTCCGCTACGACGGCGATATCGGCACCTGGGTCGGACCGTTCATCATGGGCCCGATCAACACGCGCGTGGTCCGCCGCAGCGCCGCGCTGTTCGATCAGTGGAAGGAGCCGTATGGGCCCGACTTCGAATACCAGGAGTACACGAAATTCGATGCGCCGGCCGCGCACATCAAGGCATCGCTCGTCAACGGATTCCTGAGCGGCTTCGAAGGCGCGATGGCGCGTGCGTCCACACGCGGTCTGCTGAAGAAAGTGTTGCCCAAACCCGGTGCGGGCCCGTCGGAAAGGACGATGGCGAGTGGCTGGTTCACGATGGAATTGCTGGGATTCGCAGCGGATGGACGAGTGGTGCGCGGTGTGATCCGGCACCAGGGCGACCCGGGGAATCGCGCGACGCTGAAGTTCGTCTGCGAAGCCGGCCTGTGCCTCGCGCTCGATGCGGATGGATTGCCCGGTGGGCCCGCGCGCGGCGGCGTACTGACGCCGGCGACGGGGCTCGGGGATGTTCTGGTGGAGCGTTTGAAAGCCGCGGACGTGACGCTCGAGGCGGGTGTGCGGACCGATAAGGAAACGCGCGCAAGGAGGGCGGCGTGAAATCAGTTACGAACATCTCCCCGCGTGAACCCTACGTCGCACGCAGTGCGTCGAACGACACGCTGCTGAAAGAAATCTATGCGCAGAACTGGGAGAACGCTCGCCATCTGCGCAACGGGCGCGTGCTCGGCGCGAACGTGTTTGCAATCGTCGTCGCCGCCTGCCTGGCGACGCTGCAGTTTGTGCGCGACGACCCGATCGGTCAGATCACGCTGCTCGGTTTCCTGGTCGTCGTCTCCGTGATCCAGCTGATGATGAGCATCGAGTTGAAGCGCGAACTCGATGAATGCCTGGATCGCATCGACCTGATGATCGGGGACGGTGATACGCGGCGCTACGTCGCGCTGCTGGCGGTGCCAGCAGGGCGCGCCTCGCTGATGCGGTTGCGCTGTCTGTATCCGGCCTTCTATCTGGTGACGGCAGTGGCGCTCGGCATCGCCTTCGTGCGTACCGTGTTGCCGCTGATCCGGGGCGTCTGAAACAAGGAGCGCCGATGGCGGCGAGCACGGGCTGTGCGAAATCGAACACGGTGGCCACTCGACGCGGGGTATTGGGGGCCGCCGCGGCGGCGCTCGTCCGCGCAAGCACTTCACCGGCAATCCTTGGTGGCGTGTCGATGATGTCCGGCTGTTCATCCGGCCCGGATGCGGAGAGCTATGAAATCGTCTCGGGTCGCACGTGGCGACTTGGCGCGTTGAGTGGATTCGAGGGCGCGGCGCTTGGCATGGAACTCGTTCGCTATGCGACGCTCGCGCCGTCCAGCCACAACACGCAGTGCTGGAAGTTTGCCGTCGAAGACAAGGCGATCACGATCCTGCCTGACCTGTCGCGGCGTTGTCCTGCGGTTGATCCGGACGATCATCATCTTTTCGTTTCGCTGGGATGTGCGGCAGAGAACCTGATCCAGTCTGCGCTGGCGCACGG
Source organism: Burkholderiaceae bacterium (assembly GCA_036824465.1). GTDB lineage: Bacteria > Pseudomonadota > Gammaproteobacteria > Burkholderiales > Burkholderiaceae_F > JAKOQB01. Next base: position 16,866 of record DAITAC010000063.1, on the reverse strand, counting down.
GCTGAAGGGTGAAGCCAGTTTCGACGCGGCGCGCGATTCGGTCAGGATCGAGCTGCAGCCGACCCGGGCCGATGCCTCGTCGCTGTTCAAGGCCATCCCCGAACGGCAGTGCACGCGCGGCGAGTACGACGCTCAACCGTTGTCGAAGGATGACCTGACGCTGCTCGAACGCGCTGCGGGTTCCGGCCCGGTTCGCGTGCTGCTGCTGACGGAGAAATCGGCGATCGACGGGGTGCTCGAGTATGTCGTCCAGGGCAACACCGCACAGATGAACGACCCGGCCTTTGTCGAGGAGTTGAAGGCGTGGATCCGATTCAGCGGCGCTGAGGCAGTGCGCCTGCGTGATGGCCTGTTCGGCGCGTCGTCGGGCAACCCGATCGTGCCGGATTGGTTGGGCAGGCTGATGTTCGGGTTCGTCTTCACGCCGAAGTCAGAGAACGACAAGTACGCCAGGCACCTGCGCAGTTCGGCCGGTGTCGCCGTGTTTGTGGGCCAGGCAGCGGACAAGGCGCATTGGGTCGAGGTCGGCCGCGCTTACGAGCGTTTCGCGCTGCAGGCCGCCGCGCTCGGAATACGCAACGCGTTCGTCAATCAGCCGGTCGAGGTGGCGTCGCTGCGACCGCAGTTCGCCAGCCACCTGGGACTTGGCGCGCACCGACCCGACCTGGTGGTTCGATTCGGACGCGGCCCGAAGCTGCCGCCGTCGCTGCGCCGGCCCGTGCAGGCGGTGCTGGTCTGAGTGAGTGAAGTTGAGGCGTCCGACGCGGAGAACGCCGACTTGAAATGGGGTACGACATGGATCAGGAACAGAGACTCATCCAGGCACAGCAACGAGTGGCCAAGCTCAAGGGCTTCTATGGGCACCTGGCGGTCTACGTTGTTGTCATGACGTTGTTGTTCTTTATCAACTTCTTCTCGGGCGGTAGCTGGTGGTTCTACTGGCCACTGTTCGGCTGGGGTATCGCCGTCGCCCTGCACGCCCTGGGGGTGTTCGGGCTCGATCGTGTATTCGGTCCCGAGTGGGAGCAGAAGAAGATCGACGAGTTCATGAAGCGCGGCTGATCGGCTCGCACGTGGGGCGGACCATGCGGGCGCAACGTTTGCAAGTCATCCTGGGCGTGATCGCCTTGCTCGTTGCGGCTGCCGGCCTGTGGGTCTGGTGGCGCTTCGACTCCGACGTCGCGGCGGCCCATTCTCGCGCTGCGCGTGGCGGCGTCGTCGTGCAAACGCGCTGCGGCCCGATCGAGTACGAGCAGGCCGGCCAGGGTGTGCCGCTGCTGATGGTTCACGGTTCCGGCGGTGGTCACGACCAGGGCATGGAATTCGCGGGCTTTCTCTCGCAACAAGGGGTCCGGGTGATCGCGCCGTCGCGCTTCGGCTACCTGGGCACGCCGCTGCCTGCCGACGCATCGCCGCAAGCGCAGGCCGATGCACACGCGTGCCTGCTCGACGCACTGGGTGTGCAGCGTGCGGCGGTTGTCGGTGTCTCGGCCGGTGCACTGTCGGCGATGCAGATGGCGATTCGCCATCCGCAGCGGGTCAGCGCACTGATCCTGGTCGTGCCCCTGGCCCACAAACCAGCCGGCGTGGCCGACTCCGCGCCCTCGCCCTCACCGCTGGCCGAGAAGATCCTGCTGTCGCTGATCGGCTCGGACTTCGTCTTCTGGTCCGCGCTGCATGTCGCGCGCGACCAGGTGATCCGGCGCGTGCTGGCAACACCCCCCGAACTGGTCGCGGCCGCGAGCCCGACTGAGCAGGCGAGGGTGAACGCGATGCTCGACAGCATCCTGCCGGTGTCGGCGCGTGCCGACGGCCTGCGCAACGAGACGCAAGTGGCGACTCATCTGCAGCCCTACGATCTCGCGGCGATCCGCGCGCCGACGCTCGTGATCAGCGCCCGCGACGACGGCTACGGCACCTATGCCAGCGCCGAATACACCGCATCGCAGATCGCCGGTGCGAAGTTCATCGGCTTCGAGCAGGGCGGCCACCTCCTGGTCGGGCGCGACGAGGAAGTCCGGCGCGCAATGGCCGGACATGTGATTGCGAACGCGAGGCCATGAGGTTCGAACAAGGGCTCCGGCGCCACTCGCTCTTCAGCAACTTTGCTTGACTATTCGCGGCGTGGTTTCTTCTTGCTGCGCCTGTTGTGGGCCAGCCAGATCATCCCGTTCCTCAAGCGCGGCCGCTGCCGCCGGTGATCGTGCCCGCGAACACACCGGCGGTGTATGTATTCGTGCTGGACCTGGGCGTCGTGGTGCCGCTGGCGCTGCTCAGTGCGTGGTGGTTGTGGCGCGACGGCGCGTGGGGCTACGCGACCACCGGCTTCGTGCTGATCAAGGCGACCACGATGGGACTCGCGCTGCTGTCGATGACGTGGTTTTCGCTGCGCGCCGGGCTGCAGGTCGAAGTTGAGCTGGCAGCGGCGTGGGTGCTGCTCGCAGGGGCGGGATTGGCGATGACCGTGTGGTTCTGAGGGTATTGCACGGGGTCGAACGCGAAGGCCGGTCTCCTGCCGGCGTGATTCCGGGCCGGTTGCATTGCCGGGCTTTGCAGGAGCGCACGACGTGCACCTGTTTCCGGTCGCCCGGATCCTCACGCGATTCAGCCCAGCACGGCGCGGGTGTGCAACGCGATCATCCGCTCCTCGTCGGTCGGGATCACCATCACCTTGATCGCGCTTGCCGGCGCTGAGATGACAGCGCGGTGCGCCGCATTGTGGTCGGCGTCGATCGTCACGCCGAGCCAGCACATCTCGTTGCATACGCGACGCCGGATTCCCGGCGAGTTTTCACCGATGCCGGCAGTGAAGACCAGCGCATCGAGTCCACCCAGGATGGCAGCGAGCGCACCGACTTCGCGCGCGATGCGGTAGACGAAGAGTTCGATGGCTTCGCGTGCGCGCGCATCGGTGCTCACCTCCAGTTCACGCATGTCGCTGCTGATGCCCGAGACGCCGAGCAGGCCCGACTCGTGATACAGCAACTGCGTCAGGCGCTCCGGCGACATGCGCCGCTGCTGCAGCAGATACAGCAATACGCCGGGGTCGAGCGCGCCGCTGCGCGTGCCCATCGGCACGCCATCGAGTGCGGTGAAGCTCATGGTCGTGTCCACGCTTTTGCCGGCGCGCAGCGCGGCGAGGCTCGCGCCCGCGCCCAGGTGCGCGACGACCACGCGGCCGGCGGCGGCGGCCGGATCAAGGTCGCGCAGCCGGCGCGCGATGTACTCGTATGACAGGCCATGGAAACCGTAGCGCCGAATGCCAGCATCGTGTAACGCGCGCGGCAGCGCGAAGCGTTGCGCGACCTCGGGCATCGTGCGGTGAAACGCGGTATCGAAACAAGCGACCTGCGGCAGATCGGGCTCGCGCGCTGCGACGGCGCGGATGATCGCCAGATTGTGCGGCTGATGCAGCGGAGCCAGTGACACGAGTTCTTCGAGTTCGCGTAACACGTCCTGATCGACACGCACCGGCGCGGCAAAGCGGCTGCCGCCGTGCACGACGCGGTGTCCGACCGCCGCGAGCGCGCCGACGCCCACGTGCGCATCGAGCCATTCACGCAGCACATCGAATGCGGCGTCGTGCGACAGGCGTGTCGAAGTCGGCCAGCGGCGTTCCGTCAGCACCGCGCCGGCGGGATCGCGCGCGACGAAGTGCGGCGCATCGCCAATACCTTCCAGCAGTCCGCGAAACTGCAGACGCGGCTCACCTTCGTCGCTCTCGTAGCCGGAGAACTTCAGGCTCGACGAGCCGGCGTTGATGACGAGGAGCGTGGCCACGTGACTAATCCCTCACCCTCTTTCCCTCTCCCACGGGGAGAGAGAAGAAGAGCCCCTCCGGGAGAAGGAAGAGAAGCCCCTCTCCCACGGGGAGAGGGGTGGGGGTGAGGGAAACGGCGCTCGCCATCAGTTCAAGACGGCCAGTTCCAGTCCGCCACTTCCGGCATGTCGGTGCCGCGCTTGACGATGAACTCGCGATGCTCGACCAACTTGTCGCGCACGCGCTGCTTGATGTACGCGCGGATCGGGGCCAGCCGCTCGACGCGCTCGACCACGTCGCCGACCAGATGGAAACGGTCGAGATCGTTCCTCACCACCATGTCGAACGGCGTGCTGGTCGTTCCTTCCTCCTTGTATCCGCGCACATGCAGGTTGGGGTGATTGGTGCGGCGATACGTGAGCCGGTGGATCAGCCACGGGTAGCCGTGGTAGGCGAACATGATCGGCCGGTCCCTGGTGAACAACGCATCGAAGTCCTTGTTCGACAGCCCATGCGGATGCTCCTCGCGCGGCTGCAACGTCATCAGGTCGACGATGTTGACGACGCGGACCTTAAGATCCGGAATCCACTGCCGCAGCAGATCGACCGCAGCCAGCGTCTCCAGCGTCGGAATGTCACCCGCGCAAGCCATCACCACGTCGGGCTCGGCGCCATAGTCGTTGCTCGCCCATTCCCAGATGCCGATGCCGGTTGAACAGTGCTTGATTGCCTGGTCCATCGTCAGCCAGACCTGCTGCGGCTGCTTGCCGGCGACGATCACGTTGACCAGGTTGCGGCTGCGCAGGCATTCGTCCGTCACCGCAAGCAGCGTGTTCGCATCGGGCGGCAGATACACGCGGATCACGTCGGCCTTCTTGTTGACCACGTGGTCGATGAAGCCCGGGTCCTGGTGCGAGAAGCCGTTGTGGTCCTGGCGCCAGACGTGCGAAGTCAGCAGATAGTTCAATGAGGCGATCGGCCGCCGCCACGCAATCTCCTTGCTCGTGACTTTCAGCCACTTGGCGTGCTGGTTGAACATCGAGTCGATCAGGTGGATGAACGCCTCGTAGCACGAGAAGAAACCGTGCCGTCCGGTCAGCAGATAGCCTTCGAGCCAGCCCTGGCAGGTGTGCTCGGACAGGATCTCCATCACACGGCCATCGGGCGCCAGGTGATCGTCGGTCGGAAGCCGCTCGGCCATCCACGCGCGATCGGTCACCTCGAACAGCGCCCCCCAGCGATTCGATGCGCACTCATCCGGGCTGACGACGCGGAAGTTGCGGTGGTCCGCGTTCATCTTCATCACGTCGCGCAGGAAATTGCCCATCACGCGCGTTGCTTCGGCCTGTACACCGCCAGGCCGGTCGATCTTCGCAGCGTAGTCGCGGAAATCCGGCAGTCGCAGATCCTTCAGCAGCACGCCGCCGTTGGCGTGCGAATTCGCGCTGATGCGCCGCTCACCTTTGGGCGCGAGTTCGCGCAGCTCGGGCAGCAGCGCGCCGTTGGCATCGAACAGTTCTTCGGGCCGATAGCTCTTCATCCACTGTTCAAGAAGGCGCACGTGATCGGGCTTGGTGGCCATTTCCGAAAGCGGCACCTGGTGCGAGCGCCACGAACCTTCGGTGGGCTTGCCGTCGACTTCCTTCGGTCCGGTCCAGCCTTTCGGAGTGCGCAGCACAATCATCGGCCAGCGCGGCCGCACGGCCTTGCCGCTCGCGCGCGCGTTGCGCTGGATCGAACGGATCTCGCCCAGCGCGGTATCGAGTGTCGCCGCCATCTTCTGATGCATCGTCTCGGGATCGTCGCCTTCGACGAAGTACGGCGTGTAGCCATAGCCGACGAACAGCGCCTCGAGTTCCTCGTGCGGAATTCGCGCGAGCACGGTTGGGTTGGCGATCTTGTAGCCGTTCAGATGCAGGATCGGCAGCACCGCGCCGTCGCTCGCCGGATTGAGGAACTTGTTCGAGTGCCACGCGGTCGCCAGCGGCCCGGTCTCGGCCTCGCCGTCGCCTACCACGCAGGCGACGATCAGGTCCGGGTTGTCGAACGCGGCGCCGTACGCGTGCGAGAGTGCGTAACCGAGCTCACCGCCTTCGTGGATCGAGCCCGGTGTTTCGGGCGCGACGTGGCTCGGGATGCCGCCGGGGAACGAGAACTGCTTGAAGAGTTTCTTCAATCCCTCCGCGTCCTGCGTCTTGTCCGGATAGAACTCGGTGTAGGTGCCTTCCAGATACGCGTTGGCGACCATCGCCGGCCCGCCGTGGCCGGGGCCGCAGATGTAGATCATGCTGAGGTCATCGCGTCTGATTACGCGGTTCAGGTGCACGTAGATGAAGTTCAGCCCGGGCGAGGTACCCCAGTGACCAAGCAGGCGCGGCTTCACGTGCTCGAGCGCGAGTTTGTCCTTCAGCAGCGGGTTGTCGAGCAGGTAGATCTGGCCGACAGAAAGATAGTTCGCCGCGCGCCACCACGCATTCAGCTTGCGCAGTTCATCGGCATTCAATGGTTTGGGTTGAACAATCGATTTGACAGGGGTGTCCATGTTTGAGCCTCAAGCTGCTACGTGGCCGCGGCGATCGCGGCGCTACCTGAAATACGCCTTACGCACGTACTGATCGACCATGCGCTCGGTGTTGAAGAACGATCCGTTGAGCGCAATCGCGTTCTTCATCACGTCAACATAACGGTCGTGCTCGCGGTAGAAAAGCGGCAGCACCACGGTTTCGAGCGTGTTGTAGAGCGTTTCGGCGTCGGCGGCGCGTTCGTCGCCCGCGCCGTTCGGACCGCCGGCGATGGCCCAGCCGGTGACACCCTCGATGCAGCCTTCGATCCACCAGCCATCGAGCATCGATAACTGCGGCACGCCATTCATGGCGGCCTTCATCCCGCTGGTGCCGGACGCCTCCATCGGCGGCTGCGGCGTGTTCAGCCACAGGTCGACGCCGGCGACAAGTTTCTTCGCCAGCGCCATGTCGTACTCCTCCAGGTAGACCATGTTGATCCGGCCCTTGAGCGCGGCGATCTGCTCGAAGATGCGGCGGATCAGATCCTTGCCGCCGCCGTCGTGCGGATGCGCCTTTCCGCTGTAGATGACCTGGATCGGGCCGGCGTGGCTGTTCACCGCCAGCAGGCGCTGCACATCATGGAACAGCAGGTCGGCGCGCTTGTACGGGGTGGCGCGGCGCGCGAAGCCGATCGTGAACACGTTCGAGAACAGGCTCCCGCCCGTGTGCTCGTTGACGTAGTGAATCAGATCTTCCTTGGCCGTCTGATGCGCGGTCCAAAGTTCGCCGCGCGGAATGCCGAGCGCGTAACGCAGGCTCGCGTTGTCCTCGCGCCAGGCGGTGATGTGGCGATCGAACAGCGCCGCAATCGGGGCCGCAATCCAGTGCCCGGCGTGCACGCCGTTGGTGATCGAGTCGATCTTGTACTGCGCGAACATCGCGCGCGATATTTCGCCGTGCTTCTTCGCCACGCCGTTGACGTAGTGGCTGTTGTCGAGCGCCAGGTACGTCATGTTCAGGATGTTGTCGAGGCAGAACTCCTGCGCTCGCTCGGTGAACACGCCCGCGTACCCCGTGATGACCTCGCGCACCATCCCGAGCGGGAACTGGTCGTGGCCGGCCGGCACCGGCGTGTGGGTCGTGAACACGCACATCGGCTTCACCGCGACCGCGATCTCGCGCGTCACCGTATTCTGTCCGCGCCGCAGCATTTCTTCGTAACCGAGCTCGAGCACGAGCAGCGCAGCGTGTCCTTCGTTCATGTGGAAGCGGCGGATGTCGGTGTAGCCGAGCGCGCGCAGCATGCGCACGCCGCCGATTCCAAGCACCGACTCCTGGCGCAGCCGATAGCGATCATCGCCGCCGTACAGACTGTCGGTGATGTGGCGATCGGGCTCGGCGTTTTCCGGCAGGTCGGTATCCAGCAGGAACACCGGCACCGTGAATCCGGTCACGCCCTTGACCTCGTAGCGCCAGGCGCGAATCGCAACATCGCGTCCTTCGAGATTCAATGTGGCGCGCGCGGGCAACTCGGTCAGCAGGTCGGCCGGCGACCATTGCACCGACTCCTCCGTCTGCGCACCGGACGCGTCGAGGCGCTGGCGAAAGTAACCCTTGCGGTGCACGAGCGTGACCGCGACCATCGGCACTTCCCCGTCGGCGGCCGAGCGGATCGTGTCGCCGGCCAGCACGCCCAGGCCGCCGCTGTAGGTCGGGATTGCGTCGGCGAGGCCGATTTCCATCGAGAAGTAGGCGATTGCGGCGGAGGAGGACATAGGCATACGGCGCGGTCGATCGAACGCGCGGGGTGATGACACGATGGCCTGAGCTTAGGACTCCGCCGCCGATTTCCGCTGAGACAGATCAATTCGCGGGATTAGGGGGCGCTTGGCGGGCGCCCGACAGCAAAAGCGCGTCAGGCCGTTGTGCCCGCGAGCCCGTCCCGTCCGAACAAGGCCGTGCGCGTGCCGGGTCGGCGCGTCGCTGCGCGGCCGGCGCGAGGAGGACGAGCAAGAATAAGATGGCGCGCATGAAGTCATTGCTCGATCTCGACGCCTATCTCGAACGCATCGGCTGGCGCGGCGACGTGCGACCGACGTTTGCAACGCTGGCGACGCTGCTGGATGCGCACATGACGCGCATTCCGTTCGAGAACCTCGACGTGCTGCTCGGCCGGCGCATTCGCGTCGACCTCGACGGCGTGCAGCAGAAACTCGTCCGCGCCCATCGCGGCGGCTATTGTTTCGAGCATGCGACGCTGTTCGCGGCCGTGCTGGAGGCGTTCGGGTTTCGGCCGGGCCGTCACTGCGCGCGCGTGACGATGTACAAGCCACGCACCGAGGCCGCGCGCACGCACATGTTCCTGACCGTTGCGCTTGCCGAAGGAACATTCGTGGTCGACCCGGGTTTCGGCTCGCTGGCAGCGCGTGTGCCGGTGCCGCTGATCGACGCGGCGCCGGCGCGCACCGGTCATGAGACACACTGGATGACGCGCGAGGGCGACCTGTGGACGCTGCATGCGCAGGTCGGCGAAACCGCGGTCAATGCCTGGGTCTCGACGCTGGAGCAGGAGCACCCGGTGGACTTCGAGATGGGGAATCACTTCACGGCCACCCACCCGGACTCGCTGTTCGTCAGCCGCATCATGATGCGCGCGTTGACCCCCGAAGGCCGCATCACCGTAATGAATCGCGAGGTCACGCGCTGGAACGCCAGCACGCCGCGCACGAGCCAGTTGCCCGACCGCACCGCGCTGCGGGCGCTGCTGATCGAGCACTTTGGCTTCGATCTGCCCGAGGCCGAGCAACTGCGGGTGCCGTCGATTCCGGAGTGGATGTGATGGCAGCGGGCGATTGCACGAGGAGTGAGCGTCGCGGAGCCGCCGATTGGCCGAGCGACTCGCTCGCACGCAAACCGTGAGGATCGATTCATGACGTCCCCCGGCAGCGAATCTGCCGCCGGCAGCTGCCTGTGCGGCGCGGTGCGCTTCAGCGTTGCTCTGCCGCCGAAGTGGGTGGCGCATTGCCATTGCACGCAGTGCCAGCGCGCGCACGGTGCCGCCTTCGTCACCTGGGTCGGTGCCGCTGAAACGCAGTGGCACCTCGACGATGCACAGCATGCACTCGCGTGGTTCGCATCATCGACCGATGCGCAGCGCGGCTTCTGCAGCCGCTGCGGATCGAGCCTGTTCTTCCGCTCCGCGCGCTGGCCGGGCGAGGTGCACATCGCACGCGCGAACTTTTCAACGCCGCTGTCCGACCTGCCGCGCGCACACGCCTTCTATGAGACGCACGTCAACTGGTTCACGGTGCGCGACGACCTGCCGAAGAAGGCATCCGACGGCACGCCGCTGTAGCGCGAGCGAAGCGCTCAGCGTGAATTACGCGCGGTGTTCCGGTCTTTCCACACCGCCACCAGCGATGCGAGCTTGGCGCGGCTGCTCAGGCGCTCGTCCGACAGCGCTTCCAGGAAATCCGCCAGCCGCTTCGACTTGACGATGGTGTAGAAGGTGAGCCACGTGACCGGCACCAGCACCAGCAGGAAGTAGATCACCTTCGTGAGCACGTCGTTTTCAGCGGCGGCGAACAGGTTCATGCCGAGAAAGCCGGTCACGACCGTGCCGATGAGCCCGAACGCCGTGACCACGGTCAGGCGCACCACAGTGTTGGCCTGGCGGCGCAGCGAATCGCTGTCGAGGTAATCGCTCATGTCCTGGATTTCCTCGCGCACCTCGGTGTAGAGCTGCTCCACGCCGAGATGTCCCGAGCACATGTGAAACAGATCGCGCGCTTGCACCTGGTCTGACACCTCATGGAACCAGTAGCGATGCGAAAAGCGCAGGAAGATCTCCTTGGTCGCGCGGATCGTGCGCTTGAATCGCCTGACCGAATCGAATGACCCGATGTCCAGCCGGTTCAACGCGCCCACCAGCCGGTCCGACAGCATCAGCAGCGCCGCCTTGTGCAGGTGGGCGATCAGCACCACCAGGAAATGCTGGTGGCGAAACTGCGCCAGCGCGCCGCGGTCGAGCCCGGTGAAGAAGCTGTCCCTGCTGCAGCCGACGATGACCGTCGCGTGGCCGCACGTCATCAGGCGCAGCGCACTGTTGCCGCTCGACGCACCGCGCCAGCCGCGGTCATAGCAGTAGCGCTGCTCGAAATCGGCCAGATGCTGCTCGGAGAACGGCAGTTCGTCCGCCTGGCCTTCACCCGTGGCCAGCGCGAGCCGCACGAACTGCGGGCGCGTGAGGCGCAGCGGGTCATCGACCGCCAGGTACGCCATCAGCGGCATGCGGTAGTACTCGAGTTGCCGAAACCGCATTGGCCCGGCACGCGGCAACTGGTTCTGCACCAGCGGCGCGAGCAGGAACTCCCAGTGCGCGGAGATCTCCGGCGCCCGATGCCGCGCAACCGAATACAGAAACCGTTGCTGGTCCTCGTAGTCGGAGGCGGCGAGCACGCGGCCGCCGGCGCCGAGCCATTCGACGCGCTGGGGGCAATGGCCGCCACTGCCGTCGTCATCCCAGAACGGCGGATACGCGCGGCC
>DAITAC010000063.1:3278-5957 GCA_036824465.1 Burkholderiaceae bacterium | reverse complement strand
GGCCAGCTCCTGCGGCGAGCACTGCGCCACCACCTGGCCGCCGGCATCGCCGCCCTCGGGGCCGAGGTCGATCACCCAGTCGGCCTCGGCGATCACGTCGAGGTTGTGTTCGATCACGACCACCGTGTTGCCGGCGTCGACCAGCCGGTGCAGCACGCGGACGAGTTTCTCCACGTCGTGCATCGACAGGCCCACGGTCGGCTCGTCGAGCACGTAGAGCGTATGCAGGGGTTTGTAGGCGCGGCCGGTGCGGATCAGTCCTTCGTCCATCCGCACCTTGGCCAGCTCGGTGACGAGCTTGATCCGCTGCGCTTCGCCGCCGGACAGAGTTGGAGAAGGCTGGCCGAGCGTGAGGTAGCCAAGGCCGACATCCTTCATCAGCGCGAGCGGGCGCGCGATCGACGGATGCGCGCTGAAGAACTCGACTGCTTCGTCGATCTCCATCGCGAGGATGTCGCCCGCAGTCTTTCCGCGCATCTGGATGCCGAGCGTTTCGCGATTGAAGCGCCGCCCGCCGCACACGTCGCACAGCACCTTCACGTCGGGCAGGAAGTTCATCTCGATCGTGCGCAGGCCCTGGCCTTCGCACGCGGGGCAGCGGCCTTCGCCGGTGTTGAAGGAAAAACGTGCGCTGCCATAGCCGCGCATGCGCGCTTCCTGTGTATCGGCGAAGAGTTTGCGGATCGTGTCCCAGAAACCCACGTAGGTAGCGGGGCAGGAGCGCGGCGTCTTGCCGATCGGTGTCTGGTCGACTTCGAGCACGCGGTCGATCTGTTCGTGACCGTCGATCGCGTTGCAGGCAATCCAGTCGGGAGTTGGGAGTCGGGAGTCGGGAGCAGGACGTCGGGCGTCGGGCGTCGGGCGTCGGGCGTTGACGGGTTTTCTCCCGACTCCCGACTCCCGACTCCGGACTGCCAACCGCAGATTGGCCAGCAGCACATCCCTCGCCAGCGTCGACTTGCCGCTGCCGGACACGCCGGTGACGACGCTCAGGCGACCGATGGGAAACTCGGCCGTCGCGTTGCGCAGGTTGTGCATCCGCGCGCCGCGGAGCACGAGGCGCGCTGTGTCCTTCGTCACCTCGCGGTGCGGCGCGGCCGCGTGCGCGAGCGGGGTCTTCAGGTATTGGCCGGTGATCGACTCGGCGCTTGCCATCACGTCGGCGACCGTTCCCTGCGCGACCACGCGGCCGCCGCGACCGCCGGCGCCGGGGCCGATGTCGATGATGTGCTGCGCGCGGCGGATGGTGTCCTCGTCGTGCTCGACCACCACCAGCGTGTTGCCCTTGGCCTCGAGCTTGCCGAGCGCGTCGAGCAGGATGCGGTTGTCGCGCGGATGCAGGCCGATCGTGGGCTCGTCGAGCACGTAGCACACGCCCTGCAGGTTGGAGCCCAGTTGCGCCGCGAGCCGGATGCGCTGCGCTTCGCCGCCGGACAGCGTCGGCGCGGCGCGGTCGAGCGCGAGATAACCCAGGCCCACTTCCTCGAGGAAATCGAGCCGTGAGCGAACCTCGCTCAGCACGTCGCGCGCGATCTGTTCGTCGCGGCCTTCGAGTTGCAGTTGCGAAAAAAGGTGCTTCGCATCGCCGACAGAACCTGCCGCCAGTTGCGCGATCGACTTGTCCTGCCACCTCACGGCGAGCGCGACGCGATTCAGGCGCTCGCCGTGGCAGGTTTCGCACGGCACCGCCTCGCCCTCGTACCACGCGTTCCACCAGATTTCTTCGCCGCTTTGTTCCTCATCGAAGCCCTGCAGCTTCAACCCCGTGCCATAGCAGTCCGGACACCAGCCGTGCTTGCTGTTGTACGAAAAGAGGCGCGGGTCGGGTTCGGGGAACGACGTGCCGCACGACGAGCACGCGCGCTTGGTCGAGAAGACGCGGGAGTCGAGATCAGGTTTCAGCGGCGCGCTGCTTCCCTCACCCCCACCCCTCTCCCGGAGGGCGAGGGGCTTTGCGTCGAGCGCTATGCGTAATCGGTCAAGTGGCCAGATGACATTGACGACACCGTGCCCGTGTTCGAGGGCGGTGGCGATCAGCGCGCGCAGCCGGGCTTCGTCGTTGCTGTAGACAATCAGGTCGCCGACCGGCAGTTCGATCGTGTGTTCCTTGAAGCGGTCGAGCCGCGGCCACTTGCTGGTCGGCAGGAACTCACCGTCCACGCGCAGGTGCGTGTAGCCCTTGTTGCGCGCCCACTTGGCCAGATCGGTGTAGAAGCCCTTGCGATTGACCACCAGCGGCGCCATCAGACCGATATGCCGGCCGCGAAAGTCGCGCAGGATCTGCGCGGCGATCGCCTCGAAGCTCTGCGGCGCCACCGGCACGTTGCAGTCCGGGCAGTACTGCACGCCCAGCTTCTGGTACAGCAGCCGCAGGAAGTGATAGATCTCGGTCATCGTCGCGACCGTCGACTTGCGGCCGCCGCGGGACGTGCGCTGCTCGATCGCCACCGTCGGCGGAATGCCGTAGATCGCGTCGACATCGGGCTTGCCGGCCGGCTGCACGATCGAGCGCGCGTACGCGTTCAACGATTCGAGATAACGCCGCTGTCCCTCGTTGAACAGGATGTCGAAGGCGAGGGTGGATTTGCCGCTGCCCGACACGCCGGTGATGACGGTAAACGTGTCGCGCGGAATCTCGACGTCGATGCCCTTGAGGTTGTGCTCGCGCGCGTGGCGGAT
>DAITAC010000063.1:0-3178 GCA_036824465.1 Burkholderiaceae bacterium | reverse complement strand
TCGTAGTCGCGCAGCGCGCGCCCGGTATGCGAGGTCGCATGCGCCATCAGGTCACGCGGCGTGCCGGCGACGACGACTTCGCCGCCGGCATCGCCGCCCTCGGGACCGAGATCGACGATCCAGTCCGCGGCGCGGATCACGTCGAGGTTGTGCTCGATGACGATCAGCGAGTGCCCGGCCGCGATCAGCTTGCGCAGTGCGCGCATCAGCTTGGCCACGTCGTCGAAGTGCAGGCCGGTGGTGGGCTCGTCGAAGAGCAGCAGCGATCCCTTGCGTGCCAGCTTGCTGCCGATCGGCAGATCGCTGATGCCGGTTTTCGCCGCCTCGGCGAGGAACCCTGCAATTTTCAACCGCTGCGCCTCGCCGCCCGAGAGCGTCGGCACCGGCTGGCCGAGCTTCACGTATTCGAGGCCCACGTCCGCCAGCGGCTGCAGCACGCGCACCACTTCGCGATCGCCACTGAAGTACTGCAGCGCTTCGCTGACCGTCAGACTGAGCACCTCGGCCACGCTCAACGCCAGCTTGCCGCGCTCGATCTTCACTTCGAGCACTTCGGGACGGAAGCGCTTGCCGTCGCAGTCGGCGCAGCGCAGGTACACGTCGGACAGGAACTGCATCTCCACGTGTTCGAAGCCGTTGCCGCCGCAGGTCGGGCAGCGGCCGTCGCCGGCGTTGAAGCTGAACATGCCCGCGGTGTAATTGCGCTCGACCGACAGCCGCGCCTTGCCGAACAGATTGCGGACCGCATCCCACGCGCCCACGTAACTGGCGGGATTGGAGCGTGTGGTCTTGCCGATCGGCGATTGATCGACCATTGCCACGTCGGACAGCCAGTCATGGCCGAGCACGCGGTCGAACGCGCCCGGCGTTTCGGTCGTTTTCCCCTTCGCCTTGGCGAGCGCCGGGAACAGCACGTCCTGGATCAGCGTGCTCTTGCCCGAGCCCGACACGCCCGTGACGACCACCAGGTGATTGAGCGGAAACTCGACCGCGATGTTCTTCAGGTTGTGCTCGCGCGCACCTTCGAGCACCAGCCGCGGCGTGTTGGGGCGCACGTTGCGCGTGGCGTAGCCGTCGGCGGTGAGCACGTTCAACTCGAGCTGCTTGCGGCCCGACAGGTACTGCCCGGTCAGTGTCGCGGAGCGCTTGATTTCGTCGGGCGTGCCATTGAAGACGATCTCGCCGCCGCGCTCGCCCGGGCCCGGTCCCATGTCAAGCATGCGGTCGGCCGCGAGCATCACCTGCGGGTCGTGTTCGACCACCACCAGCGAGTTGCCCGCCGTGCGCAGCCGGTGCATCACCTCGATCACGCGATGCATGTCGCGCGGGTGCAGGCCGATCGAGGGTTCGTCGAGGACGAACAGTGTGTTGACGAGCGAGGTGCCGAGCGCAGTGGTCAGGTTGATCCGCTGCACCTCGCCGCCGGACAGGGTGCGGCTCTGCCGGTCGAGCGTCAGGTACCCCAGCCCGACATCGCACAGGAACTTCAGCCGCGCGCGCACTTCTTCGAGCAGCAGCTCGGTGGCTTCGTCCATCGCGCCGGTGAAGGTCAGACGGTCGAAGAACGCGCGCACGCGGTCGATCGGCAGCAGCATCACATCGTGGATCGACAGGCCGGGCAGGGCGGTGAGCTGGGCGTCGGTCCACGCAACGTTGACGGGTTTGTAGCGTGCATACGTCGCCCCCTCACCCCCGCCCTCTCCCCCCTGATGGGTGGAGAGGGAGCCTGACTTTCCCTCTCCCACATCAGTGGGAGAGGGTGGCGCGCAGCGCCGGGTGAGGGCCAGCACCGCATCCGCATCCGCCCGTGCGCCGACGCGCCAGAGAAGCGCATCGGGCTTGAGCCGCGCGCCCATGCACGTCGTGCACGGCGTGTACGCGCGGTAGCGCGACAGCAGCACGCGGATGTGCATCTTGTAGGCCTTGCTTTCCAGCCACTCGAAGAAGCGCTTGACGCCGTACCACTGCGTCTGCCACTTGCCGGTCCAGCCGCTCTGGCCGTCGAGCACCCAGCGCCGCTGCGACTCTTTCATCAGCCGCCACGGCGTATCGAGATCGATGTTGAATTTCGGTGCGTACTTGACGAGGTCGCGCTGGCAGTCGGCGAAGCTCTTCGTCTGCCACGGCTTGACCGCGCCGTCACGCAGCGTCTTGCTTTCATCGGGAATGATCAGCCCGTAGTCGATGCCGATCACACGCCCGAAGCCGCGGCAAGTGTCGCACGCGCCGAGCGGCGAGTTGAACGAGAACGTGCTCGGGTTCGGGTCGGCGTAGTGGATGTCGCAGTCGGCGCAGTGCAGATCGTCGCTGAAACGCCAGATCAGTCGGGAGTCGGGAGTCAGGAGTCGGGAGGGTGGTTCTCCCTCTCCCACATCAGTGGGAGAGGGTTGGGGTGAGGGAATCTCTTCATCGTTCAGGACGTGCACGTCAACGCGGCCGGCGCCGAAGCGGAGTGCTGATTCGACGGCTTCGATGACGCGCTGTCGTTCGGTGCTGCCAATGCGCAGGCGGTCCTGCACGACGTCGAGCACCTTTTCGTCGCCGGCGGCGCGCTCGGCGTGCACGCGGGTGTAGCCCTGCGCCTCCAGATTGGCGCGGACTTCTTCTTCCTTGAAGTTTTTCGGCACGCGCACCGGAAACGTGATCACGATGCGCGGGTCACCGTGCGCAGCGCAGCGCGCCGTCAGCTCATCGACGATGCTGCCTGGCGAATCGCGCCGCACGGGCTTGCCGCAGCCGCGGCAGAACAGCGTGCCGGCGCGCGCGTACAGCAGCTTCAGGTGATCGTTCAGTTCCGTCATCGTGCCGACCGTGCTGCGCGAGGTGCGCACCGGATTGGTCTGGTCGATGGCGATCGCCGGCGGCACGCCATCGATGCGGTCGACCTGCGGCCGGTCCATGCGGTCGAGGAACTGGCGCGCGTACGGCGAGAACGTCTCCACGTAGCGCCGTTGCCCCTCCGCATAAAGCGTGTCGAACACGAGCGAACTCTTGCCCGAACCCGACACGCCGGTGACGACGATCAGCTCGCCGGTCGGCAGGTCGAGGTCGAGGTTCTTCAGGTTGTTCTGGCGCGCGCCGCGGATGCGGATGGACTTCTCGAACGACATGGTGCGGTTATTCAGTCAGCGAATGGGCGCGTAAATGGCGCCGAACCGCACAGTTTATGCAATCTGGA
>DAITAC010000142.1:0-8156 GCA_036824465.1 Burkholderiaceae bacterium | reverse complement strand
TAGAAATATACAGCACACACCTCCGGCGTGAACACCGGAATATTCGAATCCTCTTCATCGAATCATTTCGGTCGCTGGTCCGGCGGTTGTGTTCCGCGAGCGGATTGCGCCGGCAGCGTACGTTGTCGCACACAATGCGAAAGGGGCTGCGCGGTGGCAGCCCCTTGGCATTTTGGTGGAGACGAAGGGGATCGAACCCTCGACCTTCGCATTGCGAACGCGACGCTCTCCCAGCTGAGCTACGTCCCCAAAATCCGTCGCCGCGTGGCAGTTGAACCACTCGGCGAGGCGCGCATTATACGTCGGTGATGGAAGCCGTCTCAAGGCGACGCACCTGCTTAGACTGATCGGATCCCGACTTCGCCGACCCATGTCATGACCTACTCCGTCGAGTTCTGCGAACGCGAATACAACGCGCGTGCAATGATTCCTGAACATCCGCAGATCTTCGCGCGCTGGGCCGAGCAGGCCGCCGCGACGCGTCGCCTGCGCGCCTGCCTGATCGACCTGCAGTACGGCGACAGCACGCCCGAACGTCTGGATCTGTTTCCCGCGCGCAGTGACGGCGCGCCGCTGCTGGTATTCATTCACGGCGGTTACTGGCGCTCGCTCGACAAGTCGGATTTCTCGTGGATCGCACCGCCCTATGTCAATCATGGCGTGTCGGTCGCGCTCCCCAACTACGGGCTGGCGCCGCAGACGCCGCTGGAAGAGATCGTGCGGCAGACGCTGCGCGCGCTCTCGTGGCTGTATCGCAATGCCGATCGCTATGGATTCGATCCGCATCGCATCTTCGTGGCGGGCCACTCGGCGGGCGGTCACCTGACGGCGATGATGATGGCCGCGCTGTGGCCGGTGTACTCACCCGATCTGCCGGCCGATCTGGTCAAGGGCGGTTTGCCGATCAGCGGGCTGTTCGATTTGGAGCCGCTGATCTACGCGCCGTTCGTCAATGCCGATCTGCAGCTTGACCTGGCGCGCGCGCGCAAGCTCTCGCCGGCGCTGATGGCGCCCGCGACCACGGCACCGCTGATCACCGCGGTTGGTGCGCTCGAATCGAGCGAGTTCAGGCGCCAGTCCGAGCTGCTCGGCAAGGGATGGCGCGGCAATTTCGTTCGCCACCTTGCGGTCGCCGACATGAATCACCTGACCGTGTGCGATGAACTGGCAAGTCCCGCGAGCCCGCTGTTCGACGCCGCACTCGACCTGATTCACCGCCGCGGTATCCGTCATTGAGCTTCGCCTGATTGCGCGACGCCGTCCGGCCGATCGCGCGCCGGCGCGCGACATACTGCGTCCACATCATCAAGGGAGCCGCGCCATGCAACGACGTCTCGTCACCGCAGTTGTTACAACACTGACGGCCGCGTTTTCCACGCCGCTCGGCGCCGCGGACATCAACTCAATCCAGACGCTGTCCCAAAACGAGTTTCGCCTCCTGTCGGAAGATCTCGGCGCGGCGCTGTCATACAAGGGGTTGATTCCGGCCGAGCCGCTCGGCATCACCGGCTTCGACCTCGGACTGGCGGTCACCGGCACGCGACTGAAACACACGGACCTGTGGCGGCGCGCGTCGGGCGGCGACAGCGTGCCCGGCACCCTGCCCGTGCCGACTCTGCGGCTCACCAAGGGACTGCCGCTGGATATCGACATCGGCGCCGCGTTTTCCGCCGTGCCGGGCACCAACCTGCGTTACTACGGAGGCGAACTGCGCTGGGCGTTTCTGCCAGGCGGCGCGCTGACGCCCGCGGTCGCGGTGCGTGGCGCACTGACGCGACTGACCGGCGTGGATCAACTCGATTTCGATACGCGGTCGCTTGATGTGTCAGTCTCGAAGGGACTGGCGATGTTCACGCCATACGCCGGCATCGGCCAGGTGTGGGTCAAGAGTTCGCCCAACGGGGTGCCGCTGCTGCGCGGCGAGAGCTTCACGCAGAGCAAGGTCTTTGCGGGACTGAACTTCAACCTGGCCGGCGGCAATCTCGCAATTGAAGTCGACAACACGGGCAGCACGACCAGCTTCGGCGCGAAGATTGGTTTCAGATTCTGACGTTCTATTTGCTCCACGCCGCGTTCTGCAGCACGACGTGATAGCCGTCGGGATCGCGAAAGCATGCGCCGCTGCGCGCCCAGAAGGGGTTATGCGGACGCACGGCCGGGAAGCCGGTCGCCTCCATCCGCGCCACGGCGGCATGCCAGTGCGCGGTGTCGGGCACGTACAGCACGAGCAGGTGTTCGTCGCTCGGCGAGTTCGCCGCCGTCACGCCGCGCTCGCGCACGAACTCCAGGTGATACGGCGCATGCGGATGGCCGACGATCAGCCCATCGAAGCCGTCATGGTCCTCGAACGCGC
This sequence comes from Burkholderiaceae bacterium, assembly GCA_036824465.1. Classification (GTDB taxonomy): domain Bacteria; phylum Pseudomonadota; class Gammaproteobacteria; order Burkholderiales; family Burkholderiaceae_F; genus JAKOQB01. Next base: position 5,803 of record DAITAC010000142.1, on the reverse strand, counting down.
TGAGGACCTCGAACCCGAGCCCTTCACAGTAGAACGCGCGCAGCGGCGCCAGGTCGTTGGTCGGCCGCGCCACGCGCAGCACCGGCGCACCGTGACTCATCGCGCATGGGAAAAAGGTTTGGCCGCGGCCGCCACACAGTCGGCCAGCACCCTGTCGTCGCCGATCTGATTGGCGAGCAGCAACACGAGGCGCGCATTCAACTGCGCGCTCTGGTCATCAGCCAGGCCGCGATGCGCGTCGAGCCAGGCTTCATAGAACGCGTCGGGATTCTTCAGGTTGAGTTCGGTTTTCATTGTCATTGAACCCCCAGCACGGTGCGCAGCGCATGTTCGATGTCGCTTGGCGACGCATCGTCGATCAGCCCCGCAAGGTGCAGGTCGGGGCGCACGATCGCGATGTCGTTGCCCGCCGCGCCGATCTGATCGGCCAGATGCCCCTCGGCATCGATGACGGTGGGAAACGTGCTGGTGCTGCCCTCTTCCGTACGCACGCACAGAAAGCGGACCGGATAGCGATCTTCCAGCGCCTGGCATTCCTGCGCGTGATACGCGTCGAGGTCGCCGAAGACGAGCCCCAGCAGCGCGTAGTCCGATTGCATCAGCAACGCCACAAGGTCGCCGCGCGAACCATCGGGCAACATCAGCGCGACATTCTGCACGTGCCCGCCACCGCCGGTGCCGATGTTCAATGGCGACTCCGCGTAGCGGGTCGGCGACGACAGCCGCCCGGTGTTGACGAAGGCACGTGCAAACGCGTATTCGCGGGCGAGCGAAATCACCGCTTCGCGCAGCATGCGCTCGGTCTTGGTCGGCGGTGAAAGAAAACGCGTGGTCATGCTGGTGATGCGGATGTTGTCCTGAGCGGCAAAACGTCGCTCCGCGTCGTAGCTGTCCAGGAGTGTTTCCGGCGCGCGGCCTTCGAGCACAAGCGCGAGTTTCCACACCAGGTTGTCGGCATCCTGGATGCCGCTGTTGCCGCCGCGCGCACCGAACGGACTCATCACGTGCGCGGCATCGCCGAGAAAGAGCACGCGGCCGGCGCGAAACCTGTCGAGGCACTGGCTGCGGTACGCGTACGGCCCGACCCACACCAGTTCATACGCTACCTTCGGTCCGAACTGCCGGCGCAGCCGATCGTCGACGACCTCGGGCCGCGCGGTCGCGTCGGGATCGGCATCGGGCGCCATCTGGTAGTCGAGCCGCCACACCTCGTCGGCCATCAGGTGTTGCCATACGGCGCGGTTCTCGTTGAACGGTGCTTCGATCCAGGTCCAGCGCTCGGCTGGCGGCACGTCCTTGAAGCGCACATCCGAAATGCACCAGCGATCGAGAATGCGGCCCGTCTCGGCACCCACGCCCAGCATGCGCGGCACCGCGCTGTGACTGCCGCTGCAGTCGAGGACCCACTGCGCCTCGGTCTGGTAGCGGCCGGCGGGCGTGTCGATCATCAGCCGCACGTGGTCGCGCGCCGGCAAGATGTCGACCAGCTTGTTCTTCCAGCGCAGTTCGACCACACCGAGTTCATAGATGCGATCGACGAGGTACCACTCGAGATAGAACTGCTGCAGATTGATGAACGGCGGCTGCGTCGACACATCGTGCGTGCGCGCTTTCTTCAGGTCGAACGAGTACACCTCGTCATTGCCGGCAAACGTGCGGCCGACCGACCATTGCACGCCCTTGGCCAGCAGGCGCTCGTAAATGCCGAGGCGGCGGAAGATCTCGAGGCTTTTCTGCGCGTAGCAGATGCCGCGGCTGGAAAAGCCGCGCACGCCGACGGTGTCGTCCTCATCGATCACCACCGCAGGAATGCCACGCGCGGCAAAGTCGCAGGCCGCCGTCAGCCCCGCGAGCCCGGCCCCGATGATGACCACCGGATGACGGCCGAGCTTGCCCTTCAGTTCCGCCGGCTCGACAAACGGATAGACCGGCAGTTCGTAGGCGCCATCGCTGACCGCCGTCGCTGTGCGGGTCAGGGGTGCGGAAATGGGGTCGTCGGGCATGTTTGGTCGGGCGTCGGGCGTCGGGCGTCGGGCGTCTGGAGTCGGGCGCAAGCGTAGCCGGGCCGGCTGCGCCGTCAAGCGATTCCGAGCGCGCGCGTGCGGGCGAGCGCGAGCGAGTGCACGATCCGGGTAGCCGGCACGGCGATGTTGGCCAGATCGGCAAGCTCGATCACCGCGCCGACCACGGCGGCCAGTTCGAGCGGGCGGCGCTGCTCGAGGTCCTGCAGCATCGAGATCCTGGCCGCGCCAAGCTGGCGCGCGATGTCGATGCGCTCGTCGATCGTCATCGGCATCCGGTGTCCATAGTGTTCGGATACCGCCATGCCTTCGCGCATCACCGCGCGGATCACATTGAGCACGTCATCGTCGGCACAGATCTGGTTCATCAGGTAGCCGGTCAGCGCCGCGACCGGATTGAACGACAGGTTGCCGAGGAGCTTGGTCCACACATCAAGGCGGATGCTGGTCGACGCCTTTGCCTCGAACCCGGCTGCGTTCAGCGCGGAACACACCGCGTCGAGGCGCGCCGAGCGGGAGTTGTCGGGCTCGCCAAGAATCAGCCGGCGCCCGCCGGTGTGGTGCGCCTCACCCGGCGCACGCACCTCGGCCGACATGTGCACGACGCAGCCAACAACGTGTCGGCAATCGAGCGCGGCGAACATCGTGCCGTCGGGGTCGAGCGCGCGCACGCGCATGCCGTCGTGCGGGCCGCCTTCTTTATGGAAGTACCACCACGGCAGACCGTTGATTGCAGGCACCACCACCGTGTGCCCTGCGATCAGCGCGCGCATGCGCGGCAGCATCGTCGCAATCGAGTGGGCCTTGAGCGCGATGATGACGAGATCCTGCGCACCAAAATCGGCCGGCTCGGCGCTCGTCGCCAGCTTGAACGTGCCCGAGCGTTGATCGACGTGATCGACCAGCTTCAGGCCGCCGGCGCGAATCGCGTCCAGGTGCGCGCCGCGGGCGATCAGGCACACGTCATGGCCCACCGCGGCGAGCCTGGCGCCGAGCACGGCGCCGATCGAGCCGGCGCCGACGATGCAGACCCTCATGCGGAGTGTTTCGCGCGCGCCGCCACTTCGGGCCGATCATTCTGCTGGGGCTTGAGCACCGCGGGTCCCTGTCCTGCCGACCGTTGCCGGCGCCACTCACTCTTGCGCCGCGTCCATTCGTCCAGGCGCGCGTGCGCGGTCTTGCTCTCTTCGAGCATCTGCATCTCGGACGCGAGCTGCGCCGTCAGCTCAAGCCGGATCCCGTTGGGATCGAAGAAATAGATCGACTTGAAGATATGGTGGTCGGTGACGCCGATCACGTCGATGCCATGCGATTGCAGCCGTGCCTTGGTCTTTTCAAGCTGCTCGACGGTGTCCACGCGCAGCGCAAGGTGATTGACCCATTCCGGCGTGTTGGGCGACGGGGCACTGCCGACGTCGTCGCCGAGATCGAAGAACGCGACGCAGGAGCCATCAGTCATGCGAAAGAAGATATGTGTATACGGGCAATACTCGCCCGTGCTCGGCACATAGTCGCTCTGGATGATGTGAAACAGCGGCAGGCCGAGGATTTCTTCATAGAAGTGCCGCGTCTCCTCTGCGTCCTTGCAGCGATAGGCAAAGTGATGCAGGCCGTGGATCGGCACTGGACTGGTCGGCTTGGCTTTCATGGCGTGGTCCTCTCGACCGGATGGCGACAAGTCTAGTCCGGCACGACCCTACCAAAGGTTGACGTTCGGCACCGGCGCGATATGCACCGAGGCTCACCCGCCGAACGCCTGCTCGAGCCGGCGCTTGTCCCATCCCGGTGCCAGCAACTCGATGAACGAATACACAAAGCCGCGCAGATACGCGCCCTGCTTGACCGCCAGTCGTGCGATGTTCTTGCCGAACAGATGGCCGCATGGCAACACGATCAGCGGCTCGTTGGCGGGATCGACCGCCACGCCAGCGATGATTCCGACCCCCATGCCGGTGCTGACATAGGTCTTGATCACGTCGGCGTCGATTGCCTCGAGCACGATCGAGGGCTCGATGCCCGCTTCGGCGAAGGCATGGTCGATCTTGGTGCGGCCGGAAAAGTGCGCCTCGTAGGTGACGATCGGATTGCGCGCGAGGTCCTTCAACGTCAGCTTGCCCGGCGTCGTCTGCATCTTCGCCAGCGGATGTCCGGGCGGAACGACGGCGACGTGCGTCCATTCGTAGATGTCGATGCAGGCGAGCCCGGGGGTTTCGGCCAGCGACTCGGTCGCGATGCCGATGTCGGCCTGGCCGTTGGCGAGCATCTGCGCGATCTGCGGCGGATTGCCCTGCAGCAGCTTCAGCCGCACCTGCGGGAACTTGCGTGCGAACGTCTGCACCACGGCGGGCAGCACGTAGCGAGCCTGCGTATGCGTGGTCGCCAGACGCAGCGTGCCCGACGGCGCCCCGGCATAGTCGCGCGCCAGCTTCCTGAGGTTGTCGACCTCCTGCATGATCGCTTCGGCCGCCAGCAGGATCTGCTGGCCGGGCGGCGTCAGTCCGAGGATGCGCTTGCCCTGGCGCGCGAAGATCGGCACGCCGAGCTCGCCTTCGAGATCGATGATCGCTTTCGAGATGCCCGGCTGCGACGTGTGCAGCGCCCGCGCCGCCGCGGTGATGTTGAACTTCTGCCGCGCGGCTTCGCGCAGAAAGCGGAACTGCTGCAGGTTCATCGCGAAACCCTCCGTGGCGCGCAGTATAGGAGGGCGTATCCGCCCGGCCGCGGACCGCGACATGCGCTATATGCTGGGTCAATCCTGCAGACCGACGCAATATATTGTGGTCTTAACGCAGATCAAAAACGGCGCTGGAAAAAATTTTCTTCTGCACACCGCACTGGAAGTTCCTATACTGAGCCGCTCCAAATCGAATTCAAACGCTGCCCGCAACCGCACGGACAGCGAGCACGGGAGTCTCCTTCATGAAGCTGGACAAGGCCCAGTTGCTGCTCGAAGAGCAGCCCATCTCGATCGACGTTCTGATCGAAAAATACGCCAAAGGCGACGAAAAGTCCGTCGACGACGTGCGTCGCCGCGTCGCGCGCGGGCTGGCATCGGTCGAAAAACCCGAACTGCGCACCGAGTGGGAACGTCGCTTCTATGAGGCGATGGTCGACGGGTTCATTCCCGGCGGACGCGTCAATTCCGCCGCCGGCACCGAGATCGCCGCCACGCTGATCAACTGCTTCGTGCAGCCGGTCGGCGATGCGATCAGCGGCGTGAACGGCGAGGGCGTGCCGTCGATCTATCACGCACTGAACCAGGCGGCCGAAACGATGCGCCGCGGCGGCGGCGTCGGTTACGACTTCTCGCGCATCCGCCCGCGCGGCGCGCTGGTGCGCGGCACGCATTCGCGCGCCAGCGGCCCGCTGTCGTACATGCGCGTGTTCGACAAGAGTTGCGAGACGCTGGAGTCCGCCGGCAGCCGGCGCGGCGCGCAGATGGGGATGATGCGCTGCGACCATCCTGACATCGAGGACTTCATCCACGCCAAGCGCGACGGCTCGCTGTCGAATTTCAACATGTCGGTCGCCGTGACCGATGAGTTCATGCGCGCGGTCGAGGCCGACGGTGAGATCGAACTGTGGCACGCGGCCGAGCCGTTCGACAAGGACAGCGGCTACAAGCGCATGGATGGGCCAAATGCGGGCACCTGGGTCTACCGCAAGGCGCGCGCACGCGACCTGTTCGACCAGATCATGCAGTCAACCTACAACCACGCCGAGCCGGGCGTGGTGTTCATCGACCGCATCAACCAGGACAACAACCTGTCGTACTGCGAGTC
>DAITAC010000062.1:0-26150 GCA_036824465.1 Burkholderiaceae bacterium | reverse complement strand
TCCTGTGGGACGCGGCCCTGAAGCGTGGCGATGCCAAGACGATCGGCGCGCTCTCTTACCTCACGCCGCTCGGGTCCACGCTGGTGCTGGTCGCAAGCGGCCAGGGCCGGCTCACTTCGATCGTCGCCATAGCAGCGTTGCTGATCGTCAGCGGAGCGGTGCTCGGCAGCCTTCCCGCACGGCGCAGTCCGCAGGCCCGGACAGGAGCGTCACAGTAGAACCAACTTCAATTGTCGATGCCATAACGCGCGTATTTGGCGCTATTGAACTGCACGAACTCGAACACGCCATCGGCCACGCGCTGGCTACGGGTCGAGCCTCGCTGCCCGCCGTAGAAGCCGTCCGCCAGCAGGCGCGACAGATTCAGGCTGACGCCCGCATATACGCTGCGAATGCGCGGCTGTTGCAGCGCCTTGAACACGTCGAAGCCGGTGGCGCCATAGCCGAGATTGAATTCAAGGTACTTCAGCCCCGGCACATCGCGCAGCGCTGGCACGCCGTCCGGCTTGAACACGAGGAAGTACCTCTGGCCATCGTAGTCCTCCAGCGGTGAGAAGCTCGAAAACTTCGACTGGCGATAGTTCAGCCGGAAGTCGAGCACCTCGTCCAGCCTGGGGTTGGCCTCGAACGCGTAGCCGAGCATCACGCCGAGCGCGTCGACGATCAAGTCCTCGCGGCTGAACGTGTAGCGGCTTGAATAGCCGTCGATGACTTCGATGGCCGCAAACGCAGCGAAAGTCGAAATCACCGCCAGGCGACGCGCCGATTCCACATCGTTGCCTGCCCACTGCAATGCCGGCGTCAGGAGCCGCACGCCAACCATCGTCGAGTACGCGTGCCCGAACTTGTCCACACCAGCGAACGTCGTGCTGCGTCCGAACCAGCCCTCGCCCTGGTTCTTGAAAGTGCCTTCGAAACTTCCCTTCCACCAGCGCGACGCGCCGAACGCGCCCAGGGCAGCAGCCGCGCCGCCGATCACTAAGGTATTGCGCCAGCGCAGCGCGGCCGGGTCGGGCCAGTCAGTGGCGGGCTTCGCACCATCACTGGATGCGCCGCCCGCATCGGTCTGCTGCGCGCCGCCGGATGGATTCAGCGAGCAAGCCACCAACGCGGCTGCGATCTGCACCGCCCGCGCCGCGCGCGCCCTCATGCCAGCACCGCATGCAGGTCGTGTGCGTCAGAGGATTTCACGCTCACGTCGAAGAACTCGCCGACCTTGAGCTTCTTGTGCGGTTCGATTCGGACCACGCCGTCGATCTCCGGGGCATCCGCACTCGAGCGGGCGATTGCGCCGTGCGGCGTGACTTCATCGACCAGTACCCGCTGAATGCTGCCGCTCTTGCGCATCAGCCGCGTCCGTGAAATCGCTTCCTGCACATGCATGAAACGCGAACGCCGCTCCTCGCGCACTTCTTCCGGCAGCATTCCATCGAGCGCGTTGGCGGCAGCACCCTCGACCGGTGAATAGGCAAAGCAGCCGACGCGATCAAGCTGCGCCTCGCGCAGGAACTCCAGCAGGTATTCGAACTGACCTTCGGTCTCGCCCGGAAAACCGGCGATGAAGGTCGAGCGGATCGTAAGATCCGGGCAGATGGCGCGCCACGCGCGTATGCGCTCGATGTTCTTTTCGCCGCTCGCGGGACGTTTCATCCGCTTGAGCACGGCGGGGTGCGCATGCTGGAACGGCACATCGAGGTACGGCAGGACCTTGCCCTCCGCCATCAGCGGGATCACTTCATCGACGTGCGGATACGGATACACGTAGTGAAGCCGCACCCAGACGCCCAGTCGACCTAGCTCCCTGACCAGCTCGGTCATCCGGGTCCTGACCGCGCGTCCGCCGGCGAAGTCGAGTTTGTATTTCACATCGACGCCGTAGGCGCTGGTGTCCTGCGACACCACCAGGATCTCCTTCACGCCCTGCCTGACCAGACCCTCGGCCTCGCGCATGACTTCGCCGATCGGGCGTGAGACGAGATCACCGCGCATCGATGGAATGATGCAGAACGTGCACCGGTGGTTGCAGCCCTCAGCAATCTTCAGGTACGCGTAATGCTTCGGCGTGAGCTTGATTCCTGCGGGCGGCACCAGATCGATGAACGGATCGTGCGGCTTCGGCAGGTATCGATGCACATGCCCCATCACCTCGTCGGTCGCGTGCGGGCCGGTGACCGCCAGCACCTTGGGGTGCGTCCTGGCGACCAGATTCTCGCCGCCTGCCGTCTTGGCGCCAAGGCAACCGGTGACGATCACCCTGCCGTTTTCGTGCAACGCTTCGCCGATCGCGTCGAGCGACTCCTGCACCGCGCTGTCGATGAAGCCGCAGGTATTGACGATCACCAGATCGGCGCCGTCGTATGACGCACTCATCGCGTAGCCCTCGGCACGTAACTGGGTGACGATGCGCTCCGAATCGACCAGCGCCTTCGGACACCCGAGCGAGACGAACCCGACCGTCGGAACGGTAGCGCGCGCGACCGGCTGGCGCGACCGTCGCGCAGAAGGCTTGACCGTCATCGAAACCGAAACGGCGCGGCTACTTCTTGTCGCCAGGGAACTGGAAGCCGGTGAACATCGAGCGCGCCTGGTTCTGCATGTTCTCCTGCATCTGCACGAACAGGTTCTTGGATTGCTCGATGTAGTTGGACATCATCGACTGGATCATCGGCGCCTGCATGTTGACGAACTGCGTCCACATTTCGGGGCCGATCTTGTTGGTGTCGTAAAACGCCTTGCTCTGCTCCTGCAGCTTGTTCTGTATTTCGATGAACGCCTGCACGTTCTTCTCGAGATACGAACCCATCATCCCCTGCATCGCATTGCCGTAACTGCGGATGATCTGGGACAGCACGGGCGGCGTGAACATCGGCGAGCCTTCCTGCTCCTCTTCGAGGATGATCTGCAGCAGGATCTGGCGCGTCAGGTCTTCACCGCTCTTGGCATCCACCACCTGGAAGTCGCTCTGCTCGAGCACGAGTTCTTTGACATCCGCGAGCGTGATGTACGTACTGGTCTGCGTGTCGTACAGACGACGATTGGGGTACTTCTTGATCAGGCGATGGGCGGATGGCATGGCGTTACTTCCTTTTCAGCATCAGCATCGCTCGCGCGGCGCTGCCTCCCGGCTTTCTGTTCGTGGCGCGATTCTAGCCACTTTACGGGATGGTCGATTTCACGTGCCTCGCCATTACAGCTTGGGTCGCAATGCGACCCCGCGAACGCCTCGCTCGGTCCAAGGCGCCGCTTTGCATGCGGCACCCGTTCGCGCGGCGACGGACACGCGCAGGCATGGCCATCGAAACCCCGGCGCTCCTCGCTCGCCAGGGCCGCTGCGCGACCGTGAACTGCTCCCTCGGTCCACGGCCCGCGTTTGCATCGCGGGCCGGTTCGCGCGGCGACGGACACGCGCAGGCGTGTCCGTCGAAACCCCGCGCTCACCCCATGTGCAGACCACCGTTGCAGGAGAAATCGGCGCCGGTCGTGAAGCCGGAGTCCGGACCCGCCAACCATGCAACGACTGATCCGATCTCGTCCGGGGTACCCAGACGCTTCACCGGGATCGTGTTGACGATCTTTTCCAGAATCTCTGGCTTGATCGCCCGGACCATGTCGGTGCCGATGTAGCCGGGGCTGACGGTATTGACGGTCACGCCCTTGCTGGCCAGTTCCTGTGCCAGCGCCATCGTGAAGCCGTGCATGCCCGCCTTGGCGGCCGAGTAGTTGGTTTGTCCGGCCTGGCCCTTCTCGCCGTTGACCGAACTGATCTGGATGATGCGTCCCCAGCCGCGCTCCATCATGTCCGCGATCACCTGCTTGGTCACGTTGAACATTGAGGTCAGATTGGTGTTGATCACGGCATCCCAGTCGTCGCGGGTCATTTTGATGAACAAGCGGTCGCGCGTGATGCCGGCATTGTTGACCAGCACATCGATCGGCCCATGCTCGGCCTTGGCCTTGGCAAAGGCATCCACCGTGGACTGCCAGTCGCCGACATTGCCGACCGACGCGTAAAACCTGTAATCAGCCGCCTTCTGCTCTGCCAGCCATTTGTTGTAGTCGCGAGTCGGCCCGCAGCCCGCGATCACTTTGAAGCCCTCCTTGTGCAATCTCTGGCAGATCGCGGTGCCGATTCCGCCCATTCCGCCCGTGACGTATGCAACTTTTGCCATTGATGTCTCCTCTTTGAACTCAGTCGGGCGTCAGGTGTCGGGAGTCGGGCGCAACGTCGGGAATGAATTCTCCCGACTTCCGACTCCGGACTCCCGACTATCTTTCTACTGCCAGTGCAACTCCCATTCCGCCACCAATGCACAGCGACGCCAGACCGCGTTTGGCGCCACGTCGCTTCATCTCGTGCAGCAGCGTGACGAGGATGCGGCAGCCGGAGGCGCCGATCGGATGCCCGATCGCGATCGCACCACCATTGACGTTGATGCGGCTGGTGTCCCAGCCCATCTCCTTGTTCACCGCGCAGGCCTGCGCCGCGAACGCCTCGTTGATTTCCATCAGGTCCAGGTCAGAGGCTTTCCAACCCGCTTTTTCAAGTGCCTTGCGCGAGGCTGGTGCAGGCCCCATGCCCATGATCTTTGGATCGACGCCGGCCGAAGCGAACGATGCAATGCGCGCCAGCGGCGTGAGACCCAGTGCCGAAGCACGCGCCTCCGACATCACAACCACCGCGGCCGCACCGTCGTTGATCCCCGATGCATTGCCCGCAGTGACGGTGCCTTCCTTGTCGAACGCCGGCTTCAGGCCCGACAGCGCTTCCGCGTTGCTCTTGCGATTGACGAACTCATCCGTGTCGAACGCCAGCGGATCGCCCTTGCGTTGCGGAATCATCACGGCGACGATTTCGTCCTTGAACTTGCCCGCGTCCTGTGCCGCGGCCGCCTTGGCCTGCGAGGCGAGCGCGAACGCATCCTGCTGTGCGCGATCGATGCTGTACTGCTTGGCCACGTTTTCCGCGGTGATTCCCATGTGGTACTTGTTGTAGACGTCCCAGAGGCCGTCGATGATCATGCTGTCGATCATCCGGGCATCGCCCATGCGGAAACCATCGCGCGAATTCATCAGCACGTGCGGTGCCAGGCTCATGTTCTCCTGACCGCCGGCGATGACGATCTCCGCATCGCCATTGCCGATCGCCTGTGCCGCCAGCATCACCGCCTTCAGGCCCGAGCCGCACACCTTGTTGATCGTCATCGCAGGGACCGCAACCGGAAGTCCGGCCTTGATCAGGGCCTGTCGCGCCGGATTCTGTCCGACGCCGGCCGCCAGCACCTGGCCGAGGATGACTTCATCGACACGCTCGGGCGGCAACTTGGCGCGCGCCAGTACTTCCTTGATCACCAGCGCGCCGAGATCCGATGCCGGCAGTTTCGCGAGCGACCCACCAAATTTTCCTACCGCGGTCCTGGCCGCAGCGACGATCACCGCTTTGGTCATTGGTTTCTCCTACGCCTTTTCTTTCACATAGCGGCCAGGAGCCGCCTCGATCACCTTGTATTGCGCGCTGCCGAACTTCTTCGGCGCTGCCACTGTGCCTGCGCCGTACTGCGCGAGCCATTTATCCCAGTCGGCCCACCAACTGCCCTGGTGCTCGGTCGCGCCGTGGCGCCACGCCTCGCTGTTGGCCGGCAATACATGCGATGGATTGGTCCAGTAGCTGCGCTTGTTCTTGGACACCGGGTTGATCGAGCCCGCAATATGACCGCTTGCACCCAGCACGTAGCGTACGCTGTCAGCGCCGGTCAGCAGTCGTGCGGACGCGTAGCCGGCTTTCCACGGCACGATGTGGTCGTCGACTGCGGCAAACACGTACGAGGGTGCCTTGATGCTCCCCAGATCGACCGGCTCACCGCAGCACTTCAGTTTCTTTGGCACCCGCAAATTGTTCTCGAGGTACATGTTGCGCAGGTACCAGGCATACATTGGCCCCGGCAGATTGGTGTTGTCGCCGTTCCAGTACAGCAGGTCGAAGGCCATCGGCTGCTTGCCCTCGAGGTAGTTGTTCACCACGTAATTCCACACCAGATCGTTGGCGCGCAGGATCGAAAAGGTGTTGCCCACCTCCTTGCCCGGCATGACTCCGCCCTTGCCCAGCCGCTGCTCGCGCATGCGGACATGCTGTTCGTCGATGAACACCTCGAGTACACCCGCATCTTCGAAGTCGAGAAGTGAAGTCATCAACGTCAGGCTGGCCGCCGGCTGTTCGCCGCGCGCCGCCAGCACGGCCAATGCGCTGGCAAGAATTGTCCCGCCCACACAGAAACCGAGCACGTTGATCTTGCCGTCCTTCTTGCCCGCCAGCCCGCAGATCTCGCGCACGACGCGGATCGCCGCGAGCGGCCCCTTCTCGAGGTAGTCATCCCAGGTCAATTTGCCCTGGTCGGCGTGAATGTTCTTCCACGAGACCAGGAACGTCGTGTTGCCGCGCTCGACCGAGAAGCGCACGAACGAGTTCTCGGGCTGCAGGTCCATGATGTAGAACTTGTTGATCGCCGGCGGAAAGATCAGGAACGGCCGTGCGCGCACCTTGTCCGTCAGCGGCTTGTACTGAATCAACTGGATCAGCTCGTTTTCGAATACCACTGCGCCTTCGCTGGTGGCCACATTGCGGCCGATCTCAAAGGCGCTCTCATCGCTCATCGTGATCTTGCCCTTCTGGATGTCGGCCAGAAGGTTCTTCATTCCCGCTTTCAGGCTCTCGCCCTTGGTCTCGATCAGCGTCCTCTGCGCCTTCGGATTCAGGGCGAGAAAATTCGACGGCGACATTGCGTCGACCCACTGCGAAACGGCAAAGCGCACGCGCCGCTGCGTCTTGCGATCGGCATCGATCGAATCGGCCAGTGCATTCATGAATTCCGAATTCAGCAAGTACGTGCGCGCGTAGAAGGACGCCAGCGGGTTCTGCTGCCAGGCCGTGTCGGCGAAGCGGTTGTCCTTGATCGGCTCAGCGGCCTTGTCGGGATGCTCCATGAAATCGGACCACATCTGTCCCAGCCGCTGCATGTAGCTCTGCTGCAGGTCGAGTACGCGCTCGGGCGCAATCCCGATGCGCGGCAGCTCGGCACCCGCCGGCGCCATCGACGCCAATGACGACCACCAATTGAGCCAGGGGTTGCCCGCGTCGGGCAGATCCTCGGAAGGCGCCGCCGATGAACCTGCGATCGTCGAGCCGACCTCCGATTTCGCGGGCAAGCGCGAACGGGTTGATTTGCGCGCAGAACGCGTCGCCATAGATGTCTCTCCCGGATCGTTCTTTGGTTGGGTTGGGTCCGCGCGCTGCGCGAACGGTGAGTCGGTGAATTCTCGCTATCGATCGCGTGGCATGTCAAACCGCCACGCCGCTATTCTGGCATCGTCGCGCTCCGAGCGGGCCCATTATCGTTCCAGCCAGATGACAGCGGCGTGCCGACCCGTCACGCGGTCGCGCCGAAAACTGTAGAAACGGGAGGCATCGCTGAAGGTGCACAGACCTCCCCCACCGCTGTCCTCGACGCCGACCTGCGCCAGCGCCTGCCGCGTCAGTGCCGGTAGGCTGGCAAGGAACTTTCGCCCTGCGATCGGAATAAACCCCTCCGCGGCACGAGGCAGCGTCGCGCGCATCGCTTCCAGCACATCGGCCCCGACCTCGAAGCGGGCCGGCCCGATCGACGGGCCCAGCCAGGCAAGGATGTGCGCTTCGCGCTCGCCAAGTTGCTGCCGCATGGCGGTGACGCTGTTCTGGATCACACCCGCCGCCAGTCCGCGCCAGCCCGCGTGCGCAACCGCAACGCAGCGCCCCTGTCGCTCTGCAAGAAAGACCGGCATGCAGTCGGCAACGGACACGACGCAGACCACGTTCGGCTCGCTGGTGAACGCGGCGTCGGCCTCGACCAGATCGTCGGGCTTCGATGCGTCGACAACCGCCGCACCGTGCGCCTGGCGCAACCAGCACGGCTCGGCTGGCAGCGCAGACCGCAGCAGTCCTCGGTTTGTTCGCACGCGCTCGCGATCGTCACCGGTCGACAGCCCGAGGTTCATGCCACCGCCGCCGTCCGGCCCGCCGAACGGACCGGCCGACACGCCACCGCTGCGCGTCGTCACGAAGGCGCGAACCCGCGTCGGCACTTTCCAGTCCGGGGTGATCCAATCCGGATGCAGCGCGGCGCGCGTCAATCAAATACCTCGCGTGGCCGGTCACACGCGGCAAATCCGGCGGCACGCATCAATCGTCGCATGTCAGGCGGCGGCGGCCGAAACCAGACCATTCGCTCGCCGCTGGACGGGTGCGTCAGCGCAAGGCGACAGGCGTGCAAAGCCTGGCGCGGAAACCGCACCCATGCCGCGTCGCCTTCCCCAGCGCCGGCGGCCGGTCCGGGACGCCCTCGGCGATACAGTGGATCGCCGATCAACGGATGGCCGATCGATTCGAGATGAACGCGAATCTGGTGCGTGCGGCCCGTTTCCAACCGGCACGCAAGCCAGGACAACTGAACGCGTCCCGCGTCGACGCATTCGATGCGCCGGAAGTTCGTTCGCGCCTCCTTGGCGGACGGTGCCTGGCTGACCTTGAACTTGACCGGATTGCGCGGATCGCGGCCGATCGGAGCGTCGATCGCGCCAGCCAGCGGCGCAGCACCGACGACAATCGCCCAGTATTCGCGCAACACGCTGCGCGCCTGCAGTTGCCGCACCAGTTCGGTGTGCGAGGCGATCGTCCGCGCCACCACCATCAGTCCACTCGTATCGGCATCAAGTCGATGCACGATGCCCGCGCGCGGCACGCGGGCCAGCGCTGCGTCGTGGGCCAGCAGTCCGTTGAGCAGGGTGCCGGACCAGTTGCCCGCGCCGGGATGAACGACGAGTCCGGGCGGTTTGTCGACCACGATGATGGCGTCGTCCTCGTGGACGATGTCGAGCGCCATCGTCTCGGGCTCGAATGCAAGCGCATCGATTGCCGGCGGCGGCGTCAACTCGATGACGTCGCCTTCGATCACCGCATCACGCGCGCGTGGTGAAATGCCGTTGACGCGAATCGCATCGGCCTCAATCCACTGCTGGATGCGACTGCGTGAAACGTCCGGAAGCAGCAGCGCCAGCGCCTTGTCGACGCGCAACCCACTGTACGCCGATGTCACGGCAAATCGCTGCGGCGGTTCTGACGCATCCGCATCATCGGGCTCTTCGACGATCGGCGCATCGCTCATCGGGGCGCGTCGATATAATCGGCCGCTAAGGGACAACCGGACAACTGAAGCGTGTTCAACACTGTGAATCGGCCTCGCGCGCATGACGGAGCTACCAAAGAGCGCTCAATAAACGGGCGCTCGACATCCGGTGAGACCATGTTCAGATGGGTCGCCGGCCTGATCGCAGCCGGCGTTCTTGCTTTGCTCACCGCCTGCGGCACTACCGACCGCGATCCATCGGCAAAGTGGGATGCTGATCGATTATATGCAGAGGCCCAGAGCGAAATGGCCGCCGGCAACTGGCAGGCCGCGCGTAACTGGCTCGAAAAGCTCGAAGCGCGCTATCCGTTCGGCCGCTACGCGCAGCAGGCACAGATGGAGATTGCCTACACCTACTACAAGGAAGGCGAATCGGCGCAGGCGATCTCCGCTGCAGATCGTTTCCTGAAGCTGAACCCGAATCATCCGACCGCCGACTATGTCCACTACCTGAAGGGGCTGTCGACGTTTTCCGATGACCTCGGCCTGTTCGGCCAGCGGCTCGGCATGGACCCCAGCGCACGTGATCCGAAATCAATGCGCGAAGCATTCGATGCGTACCGGGACCTCGTCACGCGCTTTCCCGACAGCCGCTATGCGCCTGACGCGCGCGCGCGGATGAATTTCCTGGTCAACGCGCTGGCCCAAAGCGAAGTGAACGTGGCGCGTTATTACATGCTGCGCGGCGCCCATGTCGCGGCAATCCAGCGCGCGCAAGGTGCGCTGCGCGACTACCAGGGCACACCGGCGGCTGAAGAAGCGCTTTCCATCCTGATCCGTTCGTACGGCGCGCTTGGCATGGAGCCGCTGCGCACCGACACCGAGCGCGTGCTGCGCACCAATTTCCCCAACAGCCGCTATCTTTCTGCCTCGCGCTGATCCATTCGTGATCCGCAACGCACGATTCACGAGTGACAGATCACGGATCACGACGAAAGAAGCGACAGGCTTCTTCCTCCTTCCGCGTGCGCGAGAACGGCGGCAGGCTCGCGAGCACGGTCTTGCCGTACGGCTTTGTCAGTAAGCGGTCATCGAGAATCATCAGCACGCCGCGGTCATTTTCATCGCGAATCAATCGCCCTGCGCCCTGCTTGAGCAATGTGACGGCCTGCGGCAACTGATACTCGAGAAAGGGATTACGGCCGAGCGCGCGCAGGCGGCGGATGCGTGCTTCCACCACTGGATCGTCCGGCGGCGAAAACGGTAGTTTGTCGATCACGACCAGCGACAGCGCCTCGCCGCGCACATCAATACCCTCCCAGAAGCTCACGCTGCCGACCAGCACCGCGTTGCCGAGTTGACGAAAGGCGTCGAG
This sequence comes from Burkholderiaceae bacterium, assembly GCA_036824465.1. GTDB lineage: Bacteria > Pseudomonadota > Gammaproteobacteria > Burkholderiales > Burkholderiaceae_F > JAKOQB01. The sequence continues at coordinate 15,623 of DAITAC010000062.1, read as the reverse complement.
CAGGGCGGTGCGCGTGCTCGTTCCCTGCACCAGCAGCGGCAGATCGGTGCCGTCGATTGCCATGCGCCGCCGCAGTTGCTCGGCGACACGCTCCACCGCGCGCAGCGTCGTGCACAGCATGAATGTGCGGCCACCGGCCGCGACGATCACCGGCCAGGCGGCATCGGCGACAAGCTCGGAAAAATCACGCGCGAGCGGGCTCGGCATTGACTGCGGCAGATACAGCAGCGCCTGCCGCGCAAAATCGAACGGACTGTCCCAGCGCTGCGCTTGCGCACGCGGCAGGCCGATATCCTGCAGATACGGCTCAAACGAGTTGGCCAGCGTCAGCGTCGCCGAGGTGAGAATCCATGCCTGCGGCTGTTGCTCGCGCAGGCGCGCAAAAGTCTCCCCGGGCGCCAGGGGCGTGGCTTGGAACTGCGCACCGTGGGCGGTGAGTCCGACCCAGCGCACGAACTCGTTGCCATCGGTCTCCGCGGGTTCGGGCTTTGATTCGGGCTCGATCCAGGTGCTGATCAACTGCCGCAACCCGCTGATGCGCGGGCCGAGCGCATCCAGCTCGTCATCGCGGCCCTGGTTGGTCTTCACGGCATCCGCCAACGCCGCCAGCGCGGTATCGATACGGCTAATCTCACCGCGCAGTTCGTCCAGGCGGGGAAGGCGGTCAAGCGCTGCGCGCGCTCCCGGCGCAATGCCGCGCTCAGCGATCGCAAGCCGCACGTGCCGACCGGCCGATTCGATCGACTGGGTCAGCGAAATCCATTCGGCTCCGTCCGCCGCCGCATGCAGCCCCAGTGCACGCGCATCGTGCGCGAGATCGGTCAACTGCGCCAACGTCCAGCCACTGCCAAAGAAATCGGCCGCGATTTTCGGCAACTGGTGCGCCTCGTCCAGCACCACTGTATCGACCTTTGGCAGGAATTCGCGTAGCACGTCGTCACGTAACGCGAGGTCGGCCAGGAACAGGTGGTGATTGACGACCACGAGGTCGGCCGCCTGTGCCGCGCGCCGCGCCTTGTAGACGAAGCAATCGTCAAAGCGCGCGCATTCCTGCCCCAGGCAGTTCTCCCGCGTGGACGTGACCGTTGGCCAGATCGACGCGTTCTCCGGCACCTCGGCCAGCTCGGACCGATCGCCGCTTGCATTAAGTCGTGCAAAGCGGGTGATCGCACGCAGGTGAACAACATCCTGGCGGGAGGCAAGCAAGCCCTCGGCCTCGGTCCGAGCCAGCCGCAGCAGACAGACGTAGTTCTGCCGGCCCTTTAGCAGCGCGGACTCGATGCGCAGTCCGAGCGCCTGCGTCAGCGTGGCGACATCCTTGCGAAAGACCTGGTCCTGCAATGCCTTGGTACCGGTCGACACCAACACCTTTCCGCCGGCAAGCAGCGCAGGCACCAGATACGCGAAGGTTTTGCCGGTACCCGTGCCGGCCTCGGCGACGAACGTGCCGCGCTCGGCGATTGCATCCAGGATGCGCAGCGCCATCGCGCGCTGCGATGCGCGCGGAACGAACCCCGCGATCGAACCGGACAGGTCGCCACCCGGTTCGAATGCCGCGGCGACGCGGCGGCGTACCGCAGCGAGTTGTACGTCTGCTTCAGACGACGCGGCAGGCCTCCCGCTCACGCGGGAATGTCGGGCACGAGCTGCATCTGCAGCATGTAGATCGTGTCCTTGATCTGCAGTTTTCGTTTCTTGAGTCGGCGCAACCGGATCTCATCGATACCCGCCTGCTCGGCCATGCGGGCAATCGCCTCGTCCAGATCGCGATGCTCCACCTGCAGTTCGATGATGCGGCGCTTGATCTCCTCGGACTCCATGATCCCGCCCTCCGCCTGACTTTCTGGCTCCAGCATTGATACATGCTAACAGGGCCGTTCATCCGTTCGGCGCGCGTCGGAATGAAGTGTCGCCGCTAGACTCGCCCCGAAATCTTTGCACCCGCCAATGTCCCGCTTCAAGGTCACCGCCTGTACGGCGGAGCACATCGGGGACCGCCCCGAACAGCAGGATCGCGTCGCGCTGATCACCAGCAAACGCCATCCCAACGCGCTGCTTGCAGTCGTGGCCGACGGCATGGGCGGACGCAGTGGTGGCCGCATGGCATCCGACCAGGTGATCACCACGGCCCACCATGTGTTTCACGAGGTCGCAGAAGGCGACGCCGGCGGTCTGCGCGCGTTGCTGGAGCAGATCGCGACCGAGGCGCATACGGTTATCCGCCTGACTGCGCTGTCAAGTGAAAAGGAACCGCACAGCACGATCGTTGCCCTGATCGTGCGCAAGGACTATGCCATCTGGGCCCATGCCGGCGACAGCCGGCTTTACCTCTTTCGGGGCGGGCGATTGGTGCACCGAACGTCTGATCAGACCTACGCCGCGCATCTGCAGTCAGCGGGCAAGGCCGACCAGGCGGCACACGCCGCGCGTCATATGAAACACGTCCTGATCAGCGCGTTGGGCGTGTCCAACAAGCCCATCCTGGTCATCGATGAAGCCAGCAAGTTGCGCGTCGGCGACGCGTTCCTGCTTTGCAGCGACGGCGTGTGGGCGTATTTCGAGGAGCCGGAACTGGGGTCGCTGCTGCATAGCCTGACACCGCGCGAAGCGTCGGAGCACATCGTGCGCATCGCGCGCGAGCGCGCGCAGGCGCGTGGCGACAACATGGCGCTCGCCATCGTCAAGCTCGAGGCGCCCGAGCCTCCCAAGCGACTGCCGACCGCGACGCTGTGGTTCGAAGAAGACCCGCCGAAGAACGGCAGTGGCGACACCAGTTCCGCGTAGTACCGGTCATTTCGTACGCGCCTCCGCCGCCCGCTTCTTTTCTTCAAGCCTTTCCTGTCGTCGCCGTTCACGTCGGAGTTCATTGGCCGCCCGTTCTGCAGCCTTGCTTTTGGCGTACTCGGCCGCCGCCCGCTGCTTCTCCTGCAGGCGTCGCACGTTCTCTTCCCGCTCGGCAGCGCTGAGTTGTGGCGCTGGCGCGCCCTGCATCGTCCGCGGTTGCTTGACCGACGGCGCGCTCTGCGGTTTGCGCTTTTCGGCCGCATTCTGGCGCGCCTGATATGCCTCGCGTGATCTGGTCGCCTGCCGCTCCTTTGCCGGTGCCTGCGCCGCGCGCCGCGCATCTTCCGCCGCCCGCGCACCGGCCCGCTCCTGCGCATCGAGCTTGCGCACGACATCGCGTGCCTCGCGATTGACCCGCTCGACCTCGCGCAGTTCCACATCACGGATCCTGCGCGCATTGCCCAGGCATCGTTTCACCAGCACGACCGTCGCGCACCGTTCGGATTCGGCCTTGTATGCCAGATCGATCGACTCAGCCCGGGCGCGCGCCGCGAGTGAAGCGCTCGCCGCCTGCTCGCGCGTCCGGATCGAACCGCTCGGAAGATCGCGTTGCAGCGGACTGTCCGCCGCGGACGCCGGGGCCGATAAGGCAGCAATGAGAACAAGCGCGCGCAGCATGCGCTTCAGATCCGCGTCGCCACGGCACGCCGCGGCGCCTCAAGGTAGCGGCGTGACTGCATTTCGATCAGCCGCGACGCCGTCCGCTGAAACTCGATTGCAAGCGCACCCGCGCGATACAGTGCTTCAGGGGCCGCCTCCGCTGAAATGATCAGCTTTATGCCGTGGTCGTACAGCACGTCCACCAGCCAGGTAAAACGGCGCGCCTCGCTTGCCTGGCCCGCCGACATCTGCGGCACGTTGGACAGCAGAACGGTGTGGAACTGCGCCGCGATCTCCAGGTAATCGTTCTGCGAACGCGGGCCACCGCAAAGCACCGCGAAGTCGAACCACACTGCGCCACCTGCGCGACGGCGCGCGCGGATCTGACGTGCCTCGATCTGCAGCACGGGGTCGTCGTCTTCTGTCTCGGCGAGCTCGCGGAACGATGATTCCATGTGCGCGTCTGACTCGGCATCCAGCGGTGTCATATAGACATGAATGTGCTCGAGCGCCCGCCGCCGATAGTCAATTCCGCCGTCGACCCTGACCACATCGAGCCTCGCCTGCAGCAATTCGATCGCCGGCAGGAAACGGTCGCGGTGCAGCCCTTCAGGGTAGAGCGCGTCGGGTGCATGGTTCGAGGTCATCACGAAGCCGACGCCAAGATCGAACAGACGCACAAGCAGTCGATGCAGGATCATCGCGTCGGCAATGTCGGACACGTGGAACTCGTCGAAGCAGATCAACCGATGACGATGCGCCACCCGGCGCGCCACCTCGTCCAGCGGATCCTGCGTGCCTTTCAGTTCGTCAAGCTCGCGATGAGTCCCGCGCATGAATTCGTGAAAATGAATGCGCGTCTTGCGAAGCAGCGGCACGGCGGAGAAGAAGCAGTCCATCAGGAAGCTCTTGCCGCGCCCCACGCCGCCGTACAGATAAACGCCGCGCGGCAGTTCCGGGCGACTGACGAGCTTCAGGAACGCGTTTCGCCGCGCATGCTTGTAGAGGGTCCATTCCTCAGCGAGTCGCTGCAGCCGATCGGCCGCCTGCATCTGCGCCGGGTCGAGTGTGTAGCCCCGTTCGGCCAGGGCGGCGTCGAGATGGGAACGGAAAGGCATCGGCGCGATCCGTGCTCAGAGATCCGTCAAGCCCGACCGCCGCGTACGAGCCGCGGAGCGCGGATCACGAGCAACGGTTCACAGATTCAGCGTCCGCTTGTCGACCGCCAGCGCCGCTTCCTTGGTCACCTCCGACAGCGACGGGTGCGCGTGGCAGATGCGGGCAATGTCCTCGCTCGACGCCTTGAACTCCATGGCGACCACGGCTTCGGAAATCAGTTCGGATGCCATCGGTCCGATCATGTGCACGCCGAGAATCTCATCGGTCTTTGCGTCCGCCAGAAACTTCACCATTCCGGTCGTATCGCCGAGCGCGCGCGCGCGACCGTTGGCCGCGAATGGAAACGATCCGGACTTGTACGCGCGCCCGGCGCTCTTCAACTGCTGCTCCGTCTGGCCGACCCAGGCGATTTCGGGCGACGTGTAGATCACCCACGGAATCGTGTTGAAGTTCACGTGACCATGCTGCCCGGCGATGCGCTCGGCGACCGCCACGCCTTCTTCTTCCGCCTTGTGCGCCAGCATCGGACCACGCACGACGTCGCCGATCGCCCACACATCCGGCAGGTTGGTGCGGCAGTCGTCGTCGACGGCGACGAAGCCGCGCTCGTCGAGCTTCAGCCCGACCGCGTCGGCGCCCAGCCCGGTCGTGTTCGGCACGCGGCCGATCGATATGATCAACTTGTCGCAGGCAAGCGTTTGCGCGGCGCCGGCGTTGTCCGTGAACTGGACCTCGACACTGCTTTTCGCCGTCTTCACCGCGCTGATGTTGACGCCGAAGTGCATCTTCAGTCCCTGCTTCGTGAAGACCTTCTGCGCCTCTTTGGCGATCGATTCGTCTACCGCGCCGAGGAAGGCCGGCAGCGCTTCCAGCACGGTCACGTCCGCACCCAGCCGCCGCCACACCGATCCCATCTCCAGCCCGATCACGCCTGCACCGACCACGCCCAGACGCCTGGGCACTTCGGGGATCGCAAGCGCACCGTCGTTCGAGAGCACCAGTTTCTCGTCAAACGCCGCGCCCGGCAGCGCACGCGGATTCGAACCGGTGGCCACGATCACATGCCTGCCGGCGATCATCTCGTCGTTGACCTTGATCTCGTAGCCGTTGTCGCTCTTGCCAGCGAACGATCCGCGGCCGTGAAAGAACGTCACCTTGTTCTTCTTGAAGAGAAAGGCGATGCCGTCGTTGTTCTGTTTCACCACTTTGTCCTTGCGCGCCAGCATCTGCGCCAGGTTGATCGACAGTTCCCTGACTTCGATCCCATGGTCCTTGAAGTGATGCGATGCATGTTCGTAATTCTCTGACGACTGCAGTAATGCCTTGGATGGAATGCAGCCGATGTTGGTGCAGGTGCCGCCCAGCGCGGCGCCGCCTTTGGCGTTCTTCCATTCATCGATGCAGGCCACACTGAAGCCAAGCTGGGCAGCACGGATCGCGGCGATGTAGCCGCCCGGGCCGGCTCCAATCACGATGACGTCGAAACTCTTGCTCATTGCTGTCTTTCTCCCCGGCCTATACCTCGAGCAGCAGGCGCGCCGGATCTTCGAGCGCCTCCTTCATCGCCACCAGCGACAGCACCGCTTCGCGACCGTCAATGATCCGATGGTCATACGACAGCGCGAGATAGTTCATCGGCCGCACGACGACCTGGCCGTTCTCGACCACTGCGCGCTCCTTGGTGGCATGGATGCCGAGAATTGCGCTCTGCGGCGGATTGATGATCGGTGTGGACAGCATCGAGCCGAACACGCCGCCATTGGAAATCGAGAACGTGCCGCCGGTGAGCTCCTCCAGTCCCAGCTTGCCCTCCCCGGCGCGCTTGCCGAAGTCGGCGATCTTCTTTTCGATGTCGGCGAAAGTCATCTGGTCCGCATCGCGCAGGATCGGCACGACGAGTCCGCGCGGTGAGCCCACCGCGATGCCGATGTCGAAGTAGCCGTGATAGACGATGTCGGTGCCATCAATGGACGCGTTCACGACCGGGTACTTCTTCAGTGCCGCGATCGCCGCCTTGACGAAGAAAGACATGAAGCCAAGCTTGACGCCGTGCTCTTTCTCGAACTTGTCCTTGTACTTGTTGCGCAGCTCCATCACCGGCTGCATGTTGACTTCGTTGAATGTAGTGAGAATCGCGGCGGTTGATTGCGACTGCACCAGGCGTTCCGCCACGCGCTGGCGCAGGCGCGACATCGGCACGCGCTGCTCGGGGCGATCCGCGAGCGCGCTCAGGTCGAGCGGGGCCTTGACTTCAGGCAGCGCGGGACGCACCGGTGCCGGTGCGGGCGCGGCTGCCGGTTTCACACCTTCCTTCGCCGCAATCACGTCGCCCTTCAGAATGCGGCCGTCCTTGCCCGTCCCGGCCACCTGCGCCGCCGACATTCCAGCGTCCGCGAGCATCTTGGCCGCAGCGGGCATCGCGACACCACCTGCGCCGGGCGGCGGGGCGGCCTTCGGTGCAACAGCAACCGCCGGTGCAGGCGCCGACGCAGCCGCGGAAGCGACCCTTGCCTCGGAATCGATCGTCGCGATCAGTTCCCCCGAAACCACCGTGCTGCCGTCGACCTTGACGATCTTCGACAGCACGCCGGCGCTCGGCGCAGGAACCTCGAGCACAACCTTGTCGGTCTCGACTTCGATCAGTATTTCGTCGATCGCGACCGCGTCGCCTGGCTTCTTCTTCCACTGCAACAAAGTCGCCTCGGCGACCGATTCCGACAGCTGAGGAACCTTGACTTCAACGATGGCCATTTTGTTCTCTAGAGTGTTCTTAGCGATTCAATTTGAGTAGATCCGCCGGAGTTGAGCGGCGCAACGCGTCCGCTCCAGCGCAGGCAGCCGCGACCGGCGCACGCGTCCGGTCCGTGGCCTATTTGACCTGCACGAATCCCTTGAGTTTTCCGAACGCCTGATCGAGCAACGCTTTCTGCTGCTCGTTGTGCATCGCGTAGTAGCCGACCGCGGGCGAGGCCGACGCCGCGCGCCCTGCGTAGCCGAGTTTCTGTCCGTCGCTCATGTTCTCGAGCAGATGGTGCTGAACGTAGAACCACGCACCCTGGTTCTGCGGTTCGTCCTGCACCCACATGATCTCGGTGGCATTCGGGTACTTCTTGAACTCGCCAGCCAGCGTCTTGTGCGGGAACGGATACAGCTGCTCGAGCCGCAGGATCACCATGTCGTCGATCTCGCGATCCTTCCTCGTTGCGGCCAGGTCGTAGTACACCTTTCCAGAGCACAACACGATGCGCTTGACCTTCTTCGCGTCGGCCGCACTGCCGTCGGCAATGACGGTCTGGAACTCGCCGCGCGCCAGATCGGTCAGTGAAGAGGCCGCCTCCTTGTTCCGCAGCAGCGACTTCGGCGTCATGATCACCAGGGGCTTTCTGAACGGTCGGATCATCTGGCGCCGTAACAGATGAAAGATCTGCGCCGCCGAGGTCGGTTGCGCAACCTGCATGTTGTTGTCCGCCGCCAGTTGCAGAAACCGCTCCAGGCGCGCCGACGAATGTTCCGGCCCCTGCCCCTCGTAGCCGTGCGGCAGCATCAGCGTCAGACCTGACTGTCGGCCCCACTTCACCTCTCCCGAGGAGATGAACTGGTCGATCACGACCTGCGCTCCGTTCACGAAATCGCCGAACTGTCCCTCCCAGATCACAAGCGCATTCGGCTCCGCGCACGAGTAGCCATACTCGAAGGCGAGCACCGCTTCTTCCGACAGCACCGAGTCGATGACCAGAAACGGCGCCTGCTTGTCGGACACGTTCTGCAGCGGCACGTAGACACCGGCGTCCCATCGCTCACGATTCTGGTCATGCAGCACGGCGTGCCGATGCGTGAAGGTGCCACGCCCCGAGTCCTGCCCCGTGATCCGCACCGGATAGCCGCTTGCCACCAGCGAAGCAAACGACAGATGCTCGGCCATGCCCCAATCGATCGGCAGCTTGCCCTCGCCCATCGCGCGCCGATCGGCCACCACCTTCTCAACCAGCGGATGCAGCTTGAAATTGGCCGGGACCGTCGTGATCCGCTCGGCCATCCGCTTCAGCTCGGCCATCGGCACGGCGGTGTCCGCATGATCGGTCCACTTGCGGTTAAGGAACGGTGACCAGTCGACCGCGTACTGGCTCTTGTAGTTGGTCAGCACCAGGTCGACGGTGTGGCGGCCCGCGTCCATCGCAGCGCGGAAGGCCTTCACCATCTCGTCCGGCTCTTCTGCCTTCAGCGTGCCTTGCGTGATGAGCCGATCCCCGTAGAGCTTTCGGGTGCCTGGGTGCTGACCGATCTTCTTGTACATCAGCGGCTGCGTCACCGCCGGTGTGTCCTGTTCGTTGTGGCCAAGGCGGCGGAAGCACACGATGTCGATCACCACGTCCTTCTTGTATGCCTGCCGGTAGTCCATCGCCAGCTCCGCGCACAGGACGACGGCCTCCGGATCGTCTCCGTTCACGTGCAGCACCGGGGCTTCGATCATCTTGACGACATCGGAGCAATACAGCGTCGAGCGGGAGTCGCGCGGATCAGAGGTGGTGAAACCGATCTGGTTGTTGATCACGACATGCACCGTGCCGCCGGTCCGGTAGCCGCGCGTCTGCGCCAGGTTCAGCGTCTCCATCACCACGCCCTGGCCGGCGAACGCGGCATCGCCATGCACCAGGATCGGCAGCACCTTTTCGCGCTTGTGGTCACCGCGGCGCTCCTGCCGTGCGCGGACCGACCCCTCGACCACTGGATTGACGATCTCCAGATGTGACGGATTGAACGCCAGCGACAGATGCACCGGCCCGCCCGGAGTCGTCACGTCGCTGGAGAAGCCGTTGTGATACTTGACGTCGCCGGCGGGCAGATCGCTCGCAGCCTTGCCTTCGAATTCGGCAAACAGGTCCTTCGGCATCTTGCCGAGCGTGTTGACCAGCACGTTCAGGCGCCCACGATGCGCCATGCCGATCACGATTTCCTCCACGCCCATTTCGCCGGCGTGCATCACGATCTCGTCCATCGCCGCGATGAAGCTTTCACCGCCTTCAAGCGAGAAGCGCTTCTGACCGACGAACTTGGTATGCAGGTAGCGCTCCAGGCCTTCGGCGGCAGTCAGCCGGTCGAGGATGTGTCTTTTCTTTTCCGCGGAGTAGCTCGGAGTCGAGCGGATCGACTCAAGCCGCTGCTGCCACCAGCGTTTCTCGGCCGGGTCCGAGATGTACATGTACTCAACGCCGATCGTGCCGCAATAAGTCTGCCGCAGTGCCTTGACGATCTCGCGCAGCGTCATCTGTTCCTGGCCGAAGTACGTGTTGGCGGCCGAGAACACGATATCCATGTCTGCTTCCGCCAGGTCGTAAAAGGCCGGCTCCAGTTCGGGGATCTGCGGCCGTTCCTGGCGCTTCAGCGGATCCAGATCTGCCCAGCGCGCCCCCAGGAACCGATAGGCAGCAATGATCGACTGCACATGCACCTGCTTGCGCGCGACCGACAGATCGGTCGGCGCGACCGCGGGCCGCAGCGTGCCGGCCTTGGCGCGCTGTGCGAACGACTCGATGATCGGTGCATGCGCCACGTCCGGTGTCTGCGGATTGCCATCGGCCGCCGGGACCAGCTGCATCTGGTCGAAGTACGCGCGCCACTTGTCGGGCACCGAGGCAGGATTGTCGAGGTACTTCTCGTACAGTTCTTCGACATACGGCGCGTTGCCGCCGAACAGGTACGAGTTGACCTGGAACTGTCTCATCATGGCGCTCACCTTGCGTAACGAGCTTCTCGTCAAAGATGTCCGGACCGTGGCGATTCTCAAGTCCGGGGACCGACACGCCGGATTCCGGCGCCGCGATCTGCGTCTCGACAGAGCGCCCAGCAGAACAGGCCTGCGGTACGCGTCGAGGGCGTCGATGCTACCACCGGCGGGTGCAGCCAAGGCGCGATACTCCGTTGAAATAGCAGCGAAAACACAGGGCTTTCCCCATTCTGCGCAACAGCCGCGGCGTAGACTCGGTCGATCAAGCGCCGCAAGAGCGCCATCGACGGAAGGAGACACCGTTGCAGGCAACTGAAATCCGCAACCCGGACTATTTCCACAAGGTTGTTGACTGCCAATGGGCGTGTCCCGCGCACACGCCGGTGCCCGAATACATTCGGCTCATCGCTGCCGGCAGGTATTCGGACGCGTACATGGTCAACTGGAAGTCCAACGTGTTTCCGGGGATTCTCGGCCGCACCTGCGACCGGCCGTGTGAGCCAGCGTGCCGCCGCGGCCGTGTCGAGGAGGCGCAGTCCGAGCGTCCTGAGCCGGTCGCAATCTGCCGGCTGAAGCGCGTCGCCGCCGATCTGAAGGATGACATCCGGTCGAGGTTGCCGAAGCTGCTGGCTCCGAAGAATGGCAAGCGCATCGCGTGTATCGGCGCCGGGCCGGCGTCGCTGACGGTGGCGCGCGATCTGGCACCGCTAGGCTACGAGGTCACCGTGTTCGACAGCGACCCGAAGGCGGGCGGAATGATCCGCTCGCAGATTCCGCGCTTTCGCCTCCCGGAAGAAGTGATCGACGAAGAAACGGGCTACGTTCTGGACCTCGGGGTGGATTTTCGCGGCGGTGTACGCATCGATTCGATGAAATCCCTGCTCGCTGACGGCTTCGACGCAATCTTCGTCGGCTCCGGCGCACCGCGCGGGCGCGACCTGCAGATTCCCGGCCGGCAGGAGGCAGCCGAACACATCCACGTCGGCATTGACTGGCTTTCGTCAGTGTCCTTCGGCCATGTCACGAAGATCGGTAAACGCGTGATCGTGCTCGGGGGCGGCAATACCGCGATGGACTGCTGCCGCACGTCGCGGCGCCTCGGCGGCGAGCAGGTCACGGTCATCGTGCGTTCCGGCTTCGAGGAAATGAAGGCGTCGCCGTGGGAGAAGGAAGACGCGATGCACGAGGGTATCCCGATCGTGAACTACCTCGTACCCAAGGAGTTCCTGCACCGCAAAGGACAGCTGATCGGAATGGCGTTCGAACGCGTGCAGGCAGCGTACGACGCCAAGGGGCGGCGCGAACTGGTGCCCACCGGGGAGCCGGAACATATTGTCGAATGTGACGAGGTGCTGATTGCGGTCGGACAGGAGAACGCATTTCCCTGGATCGAGCACGATGCCGGCATCGAACTCGACCAGTGGGGGATGCCAGTGCTGGACAAGGTCACGCTGCAGTCTTCGCTGCCCAACGTGTTCTTCGGCGGCGATGCCGCCTTCGGTCCGAAGAACATCATCTGGGCTGTGGCGCATGGCCACGATGCGGCGATTTCCATCGACCGATACCTGCACCACGAAGATGTTCGCGTGCGCCCGGCGCCGGGGGTGACGCTGGTATCGCAGAAGATGGGCCTGCACGAGTGGAGCTACGACAACGACGTGGCAGCCGATGCGCGTTACAAGGTGCCCTGGCGCGACGTGAACCAGGTGCTGAAAAGCATCAAGGTCGAGGTTGAACTGGGTTTCGACCGCGCCACCGCATGGAAGGAAGCGCAGCGCTGCCTGAACTGCGACGTGCAGACGATCTTCAACGCCACGACCTGCATCGAGTGCGATGCCTGTGTCGATGTCTGCCCGACCGACTGCATCAACTTCACCGCCAACGGCGCTGAAGCGGACCTGCGCCCGCGCCTGCGGGCACCGGCGCGCAATGCCTCACAGGCGCTGTACGTTTCGACGTCGCTCAAGACCGGTCGCGTGATGGTCAAGGACGAGGACGTGTGCCTGCACTGCGGCCTGTGCGCCGAGCGCTGCCCGACCGGCGCCTGGGACATGCAGAAATTCCTGCTCGACGTGACGCACGCCGGGCATGCGTGCCGCACGCCGCACAGGAAGGCAGCGTGATGAACGCACCCGATCAGGGCCGGCTCGAGGCAGACCTCGCCGCACCGCGGATAAAGCGCCTCGAAGCGGTCAACGACTTCGTCATCAAATTCGCCAACGTCAACGGCTCCGGCTCCGCCAGCGCCAATGAATTGTTCGCGCGCAGCATCCTGCGCATGGGCGTGCCCGTCAGCCCGCGCAACATCTTTCCGTCCAACATCCAGGGTCTGCCGACCTGGTACGAGGTGCGTGTGACCGAGCAGGGTTATCTCGGGCGGCGTGGCGGGGTGGACCTCATGGTCGCGATGAACCCGCAGACCTGGGACAAGGACATCAAGGAAATTGAACCCGGTGGCTACCTTTTGTACGACAGCACCAAGAGTCTGCTGCCGTCGAAGTTCCGCACTGATATCCACGTCATCGGCGTGCCGTTGACCGAGATCGCCACCACGAAGTTCGCCGATCCAAAGGAACGGCAGCTCCTGAAGAACATCATGTATGTCGGCGTGCTGTGCGCGATGCTCGGCATCGAGCCCGAGGTGATCGCGCAGTTACTCGGCGAGCAGTACAAGGGCAAGGACAGGCTGATCCAGCCGAACCTCGAGGCGTTCACGATCGGAATGCAGCACGGTCGCGATCTGCGCGATGCGCTCGGGCTGCGCGTCGAGCGGCGCAACGCGGTCGGCGATCGCATCTTCATCGAGGGCAATGCCGCCGCGGCGTTGGGTTGCGTTTATGGCGGCGCGACCGTGTGCGCGTGGTATCCGATCACGCCGTCGTCGTCGCTTGCCGAGGCGTTCCAGAAGTACTGCAGCAAGTATCGCGTCGACGCAGCAACCGGCAGGAACAGGTTCGCGATCGTGCAGGCCGAGGACGAGCTGGCGTCGATCGGCATCGTGATCGGCGCCGGGTGGAACGGCGCGCGCGCCTTCACCGCCACCTCGGGTCCGGGCATTTCCCTGATGAACGAATTCATCGGGCTGGCGTACTTTGCCGAGATCCCGGCGACGATCATCGATGTTCAGCGCGGCGGGCCATCGACCGGCATGCCGACGCGAACGCAGCAGTCGGACGTGCTTGCCTGCGCGTATGCGTCGCACGGCGACACCAAGCACGTGCTGCTGTTTCCGGAAGACCCACACGAGTGCTTCGAGTTCGCCGCCGCCGCGCTCGATCTGGCCGACCGGCTGCAAACACCGATCTTCGTGCTGAGCGATCTTGACATCGGCATGAACCATCGCCTGTGCGCGCCGCTCAAATGGGACGAAACGCGGCGGCTTGATCGCGGCAAGGTTCTGCAGGCCGACAAGCTCGATGCCAGCAAGAGATTCTTCGGCCGTTATCTCGATGTCGATGGCGACGGCATCCCGTGGCGCACGCTGCCCGGCACACATCCGACCAAGGGTGCTTACTTCACGCGCGGGACCACCAAGGATGCCTATGCGCGCTATTCGGAGGCCGGACCCGATTACGTCTACAACATGGAGCGGCTGCTGAAGAAGTTCGCCACCGCGAAGAAGCTGGTGCCGCAGCCCATCGTGCGGCGCGCCGCGCAGCGGACGTCGTTCGGTGTCATCTACTACGGCTCGACCAGTCCGGCGATGTCGGAAGCGCTTGGCGCGCTTGAAGCCAGGGGCGTGCACATGGACCGCCTGCGGGTTCGTGCATTTCCATTTCCGGATTCGGTCGCGCAGTTCATCGCCGAGCACGACACCGTGTTCGTGGTCGAGCAGAACCGCGACGGCCAGTTGCGTTCCTTGCTCGTCAACGAATTGGAGGTCGACCCAGCTCGCCTGGTGCCTGTCCTGCACTACGACGGCACGCCGATCACTGCGCGTTTCATCGTGCAGGCGATTGCCGAAAGAGCAGTCGGGAGTCGGGCGTCGGGAGTCGGGAGTCTCCGCGCTGTTGCCGGTGGACAAGATCGAACCCGCAATTCCGGCGGGGATTGAATTCTCCCGACTCCCGACCCCCGACGCCCGACTCAAAATGACTTACCTCACCAAACCCACGCTGCACCACCCCACGCTGCCGCAAAACCGGCTCGGCCTGACGCGCCGCGACTACGAGGGCAAGATCTCGACGCTGTGTGCCGGGTGCGGGCACGATTCGATTTCGGCCGCCATCGTGCAGGCGTGCTGGGAACTGGCGATCGAACCACATCGCGTCGCCAAGCTGTCCGGCATCGGCTGCTCATCGAAGACGCCCGACTATTTCCTCGGCAATTCGCACGGTTTCAACTCCGTGCATGGGCGCATGCCCTCGGTGCTGACCGGCGCCAACCTCGCCAACCGCGATCTGATCTACCTCGGCGTGTCGGGCGATGGCGACTCGGCGTCAATCGGGCTGGGGCAGTTCGCGCACTTGATCCGGCGCGGAGTGCATATGACGTACATCTGCGAAAACAACGGCGTGTACGGCCTGACCAAGGGCCAGTTCTCGGCCACTGCTGATGCGGGTTCGAAATCCAAGCGCGGCGCGATCAATCGCGATGCGCCGATCGACATGGTGTCGCTGGCGCTGCAACTGGGCGCCACCTACGTTGCGCGCAGCTTCTCCGGCGACAAGGAGCAGTTGGTGCCGCTGATCAAGGGAGCGCTCAGTCATCGGGGCGCAGCGCTGATCGATGTGATCAGCCCGTGTGTGGCGTTCAACAACCATCCCGGCAGTACCAAGAGCTACGACTACGTTCGCGCGCACAACGACGCGGTGAACCGGCTCGACTTCATGCCGAAACGTGACACGATCACCGCATCCTACGATCCCGGCGATGTGATCGAAATCACGCAGCACGACGGCAGTCGCTTGCGGTTGCGCAAGCTCGATGCCGGCTACGACGCCGGCGACCGGCTCTCTGCGATCAGCCATATCCACGCGCATCAGGCGCAGGGCGAGATCGTGACCGGCCTGCTTTTCGTCGATCCGTCAGCCGACGATCTGCACGACCACCTGAACACGGTTGACATCCCGTTGAATCGCCTGGGCGAGGCGGAACTTTGCCCCGGGGCCGCCGCGCTCGAAGCGTTGAACGCCGAGCTGATCTGAGCGACGCGTCGCTCCTGCGCATCGCGCTTCGCCTGGTCCCGGCGATGCTTGCCACAGATCAATACCCAGTCTGGCCGAGCGCATAAAGCTGCGCCTTGCGTGAGGCGGTCCGCTTCATCGCCGCGTCACCCGCGCAGGCAGGTGCGCGCAACCCGACGAGTATCGGAGACCACGATGGCGGGGGCGGC
>DAITAC010000237.1:0-2505 GCA_036824465.1 Burkholderiaceae bacterium | reverse complement strand
CCATCGCGTGCTGAACCATCTGCTCACTTTCGGAGTCCAGACTGCTGGTTGCCTCATCGAGAAGCAGCACTTCGCGGTCGGCGAGAAATGCGCGCGCAATCGCAATCCGCTGCCGCTGCCCGCCGGACAGGCGCGCGCCGCGTTCTCCCAGATAGGTGTCGAGCCCGTCGGGAAGTTTCTCGATGAAATCGAGGCAGTAGGCGGCGCGCAGCGCGTCGGTCGCTTCCTCGCGCGTCGCATCAGGCCGACCATAGCGCACGTTTTCAAGCACCGTGTCCGCGAAGATCACCGGCTCCTGCGTGACGACGGAGAAGCGTTGGCGCACCTCCTGCGGATCGGCATCACGCACGTCGACGCTATCGACCAGCACGCGGCCATGCTGCGGATCGTAG
Source organism: Burkholderiaceae bacterium (assembly GCA_036824465.1). Classification (GTDB taxonomy): domain Bacteria; phylum Pseudomonadota; class Gammaproteobacteria; order Burkholderiales; family Burkholderiaceae_F; genus JAKOQB01. The sequence goes on along the minus strand of DAITAC010000237.1, from coordinate 2,113 downwards.
TAGCGCAACAGCAACTGGAACACCGTCGTCTTGCCCGCGCCGGACGGGCCGGCGAGCGCCACCACTTCGCCGGGACGGACGTTGAGCGTGAAGTCGGCCAGCGACGGCACCTCGGGTCGGCTCGGATAGTGGAAAGTCACCCGGTCGAATTGCAGATGGCCGAGCTCACGGCGCGCGTCTGCCAACCGCAGCGGCAGCGACTTCGGTTGCGCCGGCGCGCGGATCTCGGGCTGCGTGGACAGCAGATCCATCAGGCGTTCGGATGCACCGGCGGCGCGCTGCAACTCGGCGAAAGTCTCCGACACGGCCATCACGCCGTTGGCGACCACGACCGCGTAGAAGACGAAGGCCGACAGATCGCCCGGAGTGATCTCGCCCGCCATCACCGCACGGCCGCCGAGCCACAGCACGAACGCAATCGACGTGAACGCCAGCACGATCACGCTTGCGACCATCGCCGCGCCGTAGCGACCGGCGTCGACGCCGGCGCCGAACACGCGCTCAATGCGGTCGCCGAAGCGCGCGCGATCATGCGGCTCGTGCGTGTAGGCCTGCACGACGCGGATTTCGTGGAATGTCTCGTCGATGTAGCTGGAGCTGTCGGCGATGCGATCCTGCATTGCCTCCGACGTCTTGCGCACACGGCGGCCGAGCAGCAGGATCGGCGTCACCACGAACGGCACCGCAGCCAGGATGATCAGCGTCAGCGCGGGGCTCGTGATCGTCAACATCACGATGCCGCCCACCATCATCACGAAATTGCGCAGCGCGTAGGAAAACACGCCGCCGACCACGCTTTCGATGCGCTGCGTGTCGTTGGTCAGGCGCGAAATCACCTCGCCGGTGCGGGTCTTCTCGAAGAACACTGGTGACAGACTCAGCACGTGATCAAACACGGTCCGGCGGATATCGGCGACAAAACGCTCACCGACCCAGGTGAACAGGTAGTAGCGGCAGAAGGTCGCCGCGCCCTGAATGACCGCGATCACCGCAACCGTGGCGAGCGTGGCATTCAGCGCCGCCGCGTTGCCGCCGCTGAAGCCTTCGTCGATCACGTGCTTGAGCGCATTGCCGAGCGCGAGCACGCTGCCGGCTGCGATCGACATTGCGATCAGCGCCAGCGTGAAGCGCAGCCGGTACGGCCGCAGGAACCGCCACAGCGCGCGCAGCTTGCGGATATCGCCCTTGTCTTTCTTTCGGGGCGCGGCGCGGTCGTCGTCGTAGTTGCGGGTGGCCACGGACAAGAAGTGCCCTGCCTCTCATGAAGGCCTGACACGCATCAATCGGGGATAGACGGAATTCTACTTGTTGAATCGCTGTCGAACTGAAACCACGACCACGACCACGACCGCGACGGCTAAAGTCCTGCCCGGCTTGACAGCAGGGATTTCGAGGAGCATTTCGATGGACGTAGTACGTTCAGTGTTGACGCCGGATCAACAGCAAGAGTTTGATAGCCTGCGGCCGCCGCTGGAGGTCACGCGGCGCGGTTTTGTGACAACCTCGCTCGCCGCCGGCTTTGCCGCTGCGGTGCTGCCCGTTCAGGCGAAAACGATGATCACCACCGACACGCAAGGATTGACGGCAGGCGAAGTGAAGATACCGGTCAAGGGCGGCGAGATCCCGGCTTACCGCGCGATCCCCGCCGGCAAGACCAGTCTCGCCACCGTGCTTGTGGTGCAGGAGATCTTCGGGGTTCACGAACACATCAAGGATGTCTGTCGTCGCCTGGCGAAGCTCGGTTACCTCGCAGTGGCACCCGAGTTGTACGCGCGCCAGGGCGACCCGACCAAGTACACCGACATTTCCAGGCTGATCGGCGACATCGTCGCCAAGGTTCCGGATGCGCAGGTGATGGGCGACCTCGATGCGGCGGCTGCCTGGGCCGCGAAGAATGGGGGCGGCGGGAAGCTCGGTATCACCGGCTTTTGCTGGGGCGGCCGTACGACGCTGATGTACGCGGGGCATAACTCACAGCTTGCCGCGGCAGTCGCCTGGTATGGACCAACGGCGCGTGCGTATCACCCGGGTGACAAGACCGCGATCGAGGTGGCTCCGGCAATCAAGGCCGCTGTGCTCGGACTCTTCGGCGGAGATGATGACGGCATTCCAA
>DAITAC010000061.1:0-26412 GCA_036824465.1 Burkholderiaceae bacterium | reverse complement strand
TAGCGTCCCTTGGCTCGCTGCCATTCGCCGCGCGACCTGCACATACGGCAGCGCCCGGCACGAATGCATGGATCGACCGTCCGAAACTTCAGGTGAATCAACAGACTCAACGGCGCAATCTACCGGAAGAAGGCAAGGCGATGCCGCCTGAGGATCGGAAGAGCCTGCCTCGTGGCATGCACGGGTATCTGGAAGCGAACGAGTTCCGCATCCGACGCCTGCTCGAACGTGGCCGCAATCCGCACAACTTCTCGGTAATACGCTTGTCGATGTGGGGCGATTTCCCACTGCACAACATGGGTCGCAGCCTGCATAGTCGCCGCCGCGATGCAGAATACCGTGACGATGCCGATCGCTCCGCGTTCCTGCGCTGGAATCTCCAGCGCCTTTACAAGCACGAGATAGCATCCAAGGAAACCAAGGACTGTCTGTGAAGTGTATCTGGATGCGAAGCCGTATTCGACCCCATAGCGAAAACGCGAAAACGAAACGACGATGGAGACCAGCAAGCCATAGACACACAATGCGAGCGGCAGCCAACTGGTTCGATACATGCGACAGCTCAGAAAGAGCCAGATCGACACGGCCAGCGCCATCATGGCGGGCAATCCAAGCACGTATCCGCTGTTGACCATGACTCGCTTCCCCTCCCACTGCAGCATTGCTGCGGCGAGCATGTTCAGGAAGAACCTGGCGACTGATGCGAAATCCTCGAGGCTTGGCAAGGCGGCCGCGGTCGACTGCCCGAAGGAAGCGGCTGGAACGAACGTCAACAGAAATCCCACGACCGACCCTGCCAGGATCGTCAACAACAGCCCGCTCGCATTGCGATAGCCGGCGACAAGCGCAACGAAGGTAAGGCCCGCCGCAGCCACGGCCAGTACCACGAAGTACTGGAGCAGGAAGAGTGACGAAACGACAAGCGACAAGAACAACATGAAGGCTTGCTTCGTCGTGACCTGTGACGCCCGAAGCGAACGATCAAGGACCCAAAGACAAAGTATCAGTGCAGCCAGCCCCAGCAGGTGATAACCACCTATGCCAAGAACAATGTTTTCCCACTGGTTCAGGTTGAAGAGGAAAAACAGGCAGGGAATCCACAGAACGACAGGTACAACAGGGCGCGCCGATCTCAGCCAGGTGGTTGACAGCCAGAGGTACAGAGTCAACGAGGCCAGGATCAGCCCAACAATTCCAAGAGCCAGTTCGAACCTTGTGGTCAGGCCGAAGACCGCTGCGTTCAGGGTCAGCAGCAACGCCGGGACGGTCCAGCGGTACCCATTGGAGGTCGGGGCGAGTAACGCCCCCATGCAGTCCTGCCCGCTCATGCAAGCGTCAACAGCTGTGATGAATGGGGGAAGCAGGTAGTCCGCATATGCCACGTCGAGAGTCGCGGCGTTTGCATAGAGGACCAGATAGACCACGGCACAGCCGATCAAAGCGAGAGCGCCGAAAAGGGCCATTGGCGGAAACCGCAACGCAACGGGCGACCCGAGGTCCGGACCGGCGTCTTGTCTGTGGTTTGGCGACATTTGCTGAACTGGATAAGACAACGTCAATGAGTCGCCTAGGCTAATGGCGCGGCAGCTTCGGTGGTCGGCGAGAGCCAATCCAGCTGGCTCTCCGGTGTCGATGTGCCCTGCAAGGAGTTCTTCAGCCGGTACTTGGCCTGCGCCTTGTCTGTTCGCGCGGAGACTCGCGAAGCCTCACGAAAAAGTCTCGGCTGCATCGAGCAGTGGCGCCCGTGCATCCTTCGCAGCCAGAATGGGCGCGCCCTGCAACCGCCAATCGATGCCAAGCTTCGGATCGTCCCACCTCAGCGTGCGGTCGTAGTGCCCGATCCAGTACTCGGTCGTCTTGTAGAGGAAGTCGGCGAAATCGCTGGTGACCAGAAAACCGTGGCCGAATCCGGGCGGTATCCACAGCTGCCGCTTGTTCTGCGCGGAAAGCTCGACACCCACCCACCGGCCAAAGTTTGGTGACGAGCGCCGCAGATCGACAGCGACGTCGAACACGGCTCCAGTTACCACGCGCATCAGCTTGCCCTGCGGCTTGACAACCTGGTAGTGGATGCCACGCAGCACGTTGCGTATCGAACGCGAGTGATTGTCCTGCACGAACGTCGCGTCCACACCGGTCGTGTCGCGGAAGACCCGCGCGTTCCAGCTTTCCATGAAGAAGCCACGCTCATCGTTGAAAACGCGCGGTTCAAGGATCAGGACTTCCGGCAGTTCGGTGACGATGACCTTCATCTCGAGTGCACCGGTTACATGACACGCTCGTCAAGCAGGCGCAGAAGGTACTGGCCGTAGCCGTTCTTCTTCAACGGCTCGGCCAGTCTTGCAACGTCCGCGGCGTCGATCCAGCCGGCCCGAAACGCGATTTCCTCGGGGCAAGCGACCTTCAGCCCCTGCCGCTGCTCAATGGTCTCGATGAAAACCGAGGCCTGCAGCAACGACTCGTGCGTCCCCGTGTCCAGCCACGCCATACCGCGGCCCATGATCTCGACCTGTAGGGCGCCCGCCTTGAGGTACGTCCGGTTCACATCGGTGATTTCCAGTTCACCGCGCGCCGATGGTTTGATCGAGGCGGCAATATCGAGCACCTGATTGTCGTAGAAGTAAAGGCCTGTGATGGCGTAGTTTGAGCGCGGGCGCGCGGGCTTCTCTTCGATGCTGATGGCTTGGCGGCTAAGGTCGAACTCGACCACGCCGTACCGCTCGGGATCGTGTACGTGATAGGCAAAGACAGTCGCACCATCGGCGCGCGCGTTGGCTCGCCGTACCTGCTCGACCAGATCGTGCCCGTAGAAAATGTTATCCCCGAGGATCAGCGCGGCAGGATCACGGCCGACGAACTCGCGCCCGATGATGAACGCCTGTGCCAGCCCGTCGGGCGAAGGCTGCTCGGCATAGCCCAGGTTGACTCCCCACCGGCTGCCATCGCCCAGCAGTTCGCGGAAGCGTGGCGTGTCGGCGGGAGTAGAGATGATCAGGATGTCCCGGATTCCCGCCAGCATTAGCGTGGTCAGCGGGTAGTAGACCATTGGCTTGTCGTAGATCGGCAGCAACTGCTTCGAGATGACCTGCGTCACCGGATACAGGCGCGTGCCAGAGCCCCCGGCCAGAATGATTCCCTTGCGATTCACTTGTTTGCCTGCCCCCCTAGTCGCTGCGCGTAGTTGGTCTTGATCCATTCCCGATATCCCCCGCTGCGAACGCGATCGGTCCACTGCGGGTTGTCGAGGTACCACCGCACGGTCAGCCGGATGCCGTTCTCGAAGGTCTGCGCCGGCCGCCAATTCAACTCGTTCTCGATCTTGCGCGGATCGATCGCGTAACGGCGATCGTGTCCAGGCCGGTCGGTGACGAAGCGAATCTGCTCCGCGTAGCGTCCGTGGGCCTTCGGCCGCAGTTCATCGAGCACCGCGCAGACCGATTGCACCACATCGAAATTGCGTTTTTCGCTCTTACCGCCAATGTTGTAGGTCTCACCCAACCGCCCCTGTGCCAATACGCGGCGGATCGCGGCGCAGTGGTCGCCGACGTACAGCCAGTCGCGCACGTTGGCGCCATCTCCGTAGACCGGCAGCGGCTTGTCTTCGAGCGCGTTGAGGATCATCAGCGGAATCAGTTTCTCCGGAAACTGGTACGGGCCGTAGTTGTTGCTGCAGTTGGTCGTCAGCGTCGGTAGACCATAGGTGTGGTGGTAGGCCCGAACCAGATGGTCGGAAGCCGCCTTGCTCGCGGCATACGGACTATTGGGCGCATAGGGCGTCGTCTCGGCAAACGCAGGATCACCCTCGCCCAGCGAGCCATACACCTCGTCGGTGGACACGTGGACGAAGCGAAAGGCCTCGTGAGCACCTGCATCAAGCGTCTGCCAGTAAGCGCGCGACGCTTCGAGCAGTTCAAACGTGCCGTTGATGTTAGTGCGGATGAATTCGCCGGGTCCGCTGATCGAGCGGTCGACATGGCTTTCCGCAGCGAAGTGCACGATCGCCTGCGGTCTATGCTTCGAGAGCAGTTCGGCCACGGCCTGACGGTCGCAAATATCGACCTGCGCGAAGCCGAAATGACTGTCATCGCCCAAACCCGCAAGATTGTCGAGGTTGCCCGCATAGGTGAGTTTGTCGGCCACGAGCACAGCCTCTCGTTCGACGGCCAGCCACTCGTGGACGAAGTTCGCACCGATGAAGCCGGCGCCGCCGGTGACAAGGATCATGGTTCGTTCGCAACTCGACAGATAAGAATTTGTTGTTCGGACACGAACTCGTGTGCAGTGCCCTTATCCCATGAAACCTCGGTCGAGCCAAGCCGATCAAACATGAAGCCTTGCCAGAACGCGCGCCCTGATGCTCGCCGGAACAATTTTCACACGCGCGCGGAAGACCGGGAAACGGCGCAGGCCACAGGAGTCGAGTGGACGTCGCGGTTCGTCTGCCGGACGGCGTCCGGGATTATCTGCCCCAAGCGATGTTTCTCGAGGAACACCGCCGAAAGCGGTGCAGTCAAGACACGCGCGTTCAGTCCCCAAAAGTAGTTGTGGGTATAGGAGAAACGGGGCGCCCTCGTCGGACGGATCGGCGCGCTTGCAGGCGCGATCGCCGACTCAAAGTGCTCTCGAAGCAAGTCCTCGAAAAATTGCACCCAATCTTCGGGCGTTCGATACCACGGGCAGATCCACGTCCAAGGTCGGCCAGATAGCCGCTCCGGAAAGGCGCCGAGATCCGGCGCGACAATCGGCAGCCGCGCATTCAGCGCGGCACTGAGCGTGTAGCTATAGGTCTCTGGCCAAAGCGCCGGGAACCACGCCAGGTCGGGCTTGATTGAATCCAGCAGAGCGGGCAGGTCTGCTTCCGCGTATTCGCCATGCACGGTCAGCCGCGCCTCTGGCGGCGTGCGCAGCTTGCGATACGCAAAACCAATCAGATGAAACTCGATCCGGCTGCCACGCTGGGAGGCGAGCGTCGCCGCCGCCTCGAGCACGTCGGCACCCTTGATCTGGCTCAGCGCACCGATCACCGCCACCCGCATGGCCCGCTCACTGCTCACCGGTTGCGGATGCGGCGCGGGTGGGAGCAGATCCAGGTCCAGATGCGGTGCGAGCTCGCTTGCGGTCGTCGGATAGTAGCGGTTCAGCCGTGCCGCCGCGTCCTCGCTCGGTGCGAACACGTAGCGCGCCCGTTCAATCATCGGCCGGAAGCCCGAACGCCAGCTATCGATCGACGCGCCGTCCGGCGCGGGTCGCCGCTTCAGGCATTCCGCGCACTGTTCCAGCCCTTGCTCGCCACAGTAACGTCCGTTCTCGTCGGAAAAGGTCACTTGCGGGCACACCGAGTAGAAATCGTGCACGGTAAAGTCGTGCGTCACGCCAAGTGACTGCGGCAGGTCCCGGACGCGCGGCGACTGCCCGCGCGTGTGGTGATAGTGGATGTGGACCACACCGAGTGCGCACAGTGCCTCGACCAGAGCGTCATACTGCGCCGGCAGCAGAAAACCGAGCTGGAAGCCTTCGCCGCTACGCAGCCACTCGAGCGCGAATTCGCTAGAGTGAGTCGGCCGCAGGACGAATACGTTGGCCTGAAGGCCCAGCGTGTCGGCAAGCTCTCGTAAATGCCGCTCCGTACCGCCGCCGCCAATGTGAGAGACGAAAAGCACCGACGGCAGACTGCTGGCGCGGATGCGCGCAAGGTCCACCTTCAGGCGCGCCGGCCGCGCCGGGTCCTGCTGCAGGTGTCGGGCAATCAATGGCGCATAGTCCGGATGCAGCGCGGCCAACAATTCCTGCGCCGCCTGAACGCGCGTGGCCTTCTCCTGGCCGAAACTGACGCCGCCCGAATGCCGCACGAACGTGTTCAGCGCGAGCACGTGCCGCCAGCCGGCGGCCTGGGCACGCATGGAAAAGTCGTTCTCCTCGCCATACCCGCGGCCGAAGCGCTCCGCATCGAACAGGCCCACCTCATCGAGGCAGTCGCGGCGGATGAACATGCAGAAGCCGACGGCCGTCGGAATGTCGATCAACTGGCCGGCATTCTCGGAAGCGAAGTAGCGGTCAAGCGCGGCGGTCGACATGTCCGCTGGCATCGGGCTGTCGACGCAAAACTTCGGGTAACTGCAGATGGTCGCCGCGTTCGAAAACGGCGTGACCGTGGCGATGCCCGGCTCACGATACGCGGCATCGCGAAGGCGATCGATCCAGCTACCGGCTACCTCGGTATCGCTATTTAGCAGGATGATGTCGTCATCCCCGAATTGCTGCATTCCGCCGTTGACGCTCGCAACGAACCCGAGGTTCGCGGCATGTTCGATCAACTCGACGCGCGGATCGCGCTTGGCGACCTCGCGAAGATAGGCCGTGACCTCCGGTTCCGGGCTGGCGTCATTGATCAAGACAATGCGCAACCGCGCCTTCGACGCACTGCGCAGAACCGATTCGACGCAGGTCCGCGTTTCCGCGAGACCTCTGTACACCGGCACGATAATGCAGATGCCCGAACGCGGCGGCCGCAGCGCGCGGGGCCGCTCCGCCGGCAGCAGTGACGCCGTGCTGCGTACCAGCGGGCTGCCCGTTCGGCCGAGCCGCTTGGCAATCCACGCACCCATCTTGAACCAGCGAGACGCCTCGATTTCACATACCTGCTTGCGCAGCAATTCGCCCTGTTCGGCTGCTGCGTCCTTCGCCGCATACGTATGACCGAGCGCGTGCGTCAGGGAGGCGATCTCCTGGGCCGCGCGCCGAAGGTCCGCTTCGCGCGCAGCGCGTGCTTCGAGCAGTTGCGCGCGCTCGCGTTCGAGTCTCTCGACCGCGGCCCGTTGCGCGGCCGCCTCGGTCTTCTCCACGAGCTGCTGCCTGCTCGCGTCCTGCTGCGCCGCGCGCGCTTGCACCAGCTCGCACTGCAGCGTTTCCTCGCGCCGACGGCGCTCTTTCAGCTGGTCGACAAATAGCAGATAGTCGGCCGACATCGGCCAGGCAAGATCCACTTCCAGCGTTGCACCTTCACCGCCCGCGGTGAGCTGCGCCGCATCGATCGGTAACTCGAAGAACGGATCGTCGCCGCAAAGCAGCAGCACTGCGCCATGCTCTGCCGTCCGTGGCTTTTGAAAAACCACCTCGTGAGGGTCGCCGGCTTCGATTGACTCGACCGCGCCATCCCAGGTCCACCGTGGAACTCCACGCGCATCGAGCAGACGCATGGCAAACAGGTGCAGGAAGCCCGGCCGGTCGGCCGGATCGAACCGCAGTCCGGTCAGCGATATGCTGCCGGGCGGCAGGGCGAAACGCACCAGCTGGCGTTCCTCACCAATGCGCGCTGTGGCGACCACTTTGCGGTCCTCCGAGTAGCCTGAGGCGTTCTTCAGATAGAGCTGCAGCGAGTACGACGCGGCCGGGCGCGAGTCCGGGTCGTTCGCCGGGGCATCCGGCGCGACAGCGACCGTGCCAGCGCGCCGGGCTTGCACGATGAACTGATAGGTCAACCCATCCGGCAGCGCCAGCAGGTAGCGGCGCACGGCAGGCGGCAGCGTCTCGAATTCGGGACGAAACTCGGACTCCGGCAGGTCGAGCGTCAGCGGCTCGATGAGATCAACATGCCAGCTGTTATCCCGCAGCATCCTCAGCAGCGAGCGCCGCGTGAAGAAGCGCACATGCGTGCTGTCGAGCAACCCTTCGATCCGATAACGAAACTCCCCGGAGAGGAGTTCGCCGATGAGGCCGATGTAGGCGACGTTTGGGACTGAGAGCAGCAGCACCCCGTCTTCGGCAAGCAGTTCGCGACATGCATCGAGAACCTGCGTCGGCCGTTCGAGATGTTCAAGGACGTCAGCACAGACGATGGCGCCATAGCGCTGCCCAGCGAAAAGGCGGCTCAAATCCACGTCGTTCAGATCGGCCACCTCGATGCGCCGATAGTGTGCGGCGGCATTGGCAGCCTCGACCTCGCTCAGCGTGACACCGTCGACCCGACAGCCGCGCTCGTGTGTCAGCCGCTCGCCAAGCGCCCCGCCGCCAATACCGACGTCGAGAACGTCCGCACCGCTCGGCACCAATCCGGGCAACATTGACAGCGAGGTCGGTCTATCCTCGTCGCCGTGGCGCGCGTAGAGTGCTTTTGTGTTGGCGTCAAACAGGTTCATCAAGGCGGTACGGGCAGACTGCTGGTGCCCCAGGGGATTTCTCGGCAAGGGCCGGATTTTACTTGGCCGAGCCGCGCTCATGCCGAATCGCAGCCTGCAACCGTGCAAGAAGAAGTAACTCGGCGATGACCGTCAAGCGATGCGCGTACCGACGCATGGCAAGATGGAACAAGTTCCAGCCGCCGCGTTGGAATCGACCGACCGTTTGCCTGGCCCGATGCCGACGCAAGGACGCTTGCCGCTGGTGCCAGCGTGAGAAGAGAATGAACGATGCGGATCTTGATATTTGGTCGTGACGGCCAGGTTGGGTGGGAGTGCCAGCGCAGTCTGCAGGCGCTGGGCAGGATTAGCGCGCTCGGGCGCGAGGATTGCGACCTGACGCAGCCCGACGCGATTCGCGCCGCGATCGGCGCGCTCGATCCCGACCTCATCATCAATTGCGCCGCGTATACGGCGGTCGATCGCGCCGAGTCCGAACCTGAGCTTGCACATGCGGTGAACGCCAATGCACCGACGGCGATCGCAGCCGAGGCATCGCGCCAGGGCGCGGCGCTGATCCACTTGTCGACGGACTACGTGTTCGACGGGCAGAAATCCACCCCGTATGTCGAGCATGACGCACCAAACCCGATGTCCGTATACGGACGCACGAAGTTGCTCGGTGAACTGGGCGTTCAGACAGCCGGCGCGTCGGCCCTGATTCTGCGTACCAGCTGGGTCTACGCCGAACGCGGGCACAACTTCGTGCGCACGATCCTGCGATTAGCGCAGGAGCGCGAGGAACTGCGCATCGTCAACGATCAGCACGGCGCGCCGACCTGGGCGCGCTCGATTGCCGAAGCCATTGCCGCGATCGTCGCGCGTGCGGGGAATGATCGGGCTTCCGTCGCCGCAGCATTCTCTGAACGCGGCGGCATTTATCACCTGACCGCCGCCGGCAGCGCAACCTGGTACGACTTCGCCCGATTGATTATCGAGCGGTCATCCGATCCCGCGCGAAAGCTCAGGACCATCGTGCCGATCACGACGGGCGAATATCCAACGCTGGCACGACGGCCTGCCAATTCACGACTTTCCTGTGATCGGCTGGCACATCGATGGCAGGTGGCCCTGCCGCCATGGCAAGACGCGCTGCAATGGGCACTGGCCGGCCACCAATGATGGATCGGAGCAGGTAACTCGTTGCCATCAATCCGCCCCAGTCTTGCTGCGGCACCTTTGTGCTGCTCATCGACATGCGCTGGCGCTTGCCGGCCGCCGCAGGAGCGGATTACTTCCACGATTGCATGTCCCGGCTCGGACGCGGGGACCGAGTGCCCGCGCTGGCCACGGCGGATGAGGAAGTATTCTTTGCCGAGAGCGGCGCCGCTGGCCTCACCACCGCCGTATCAGTGTGTCAAGGTGCAATCCCGGCGCTCGTCGCGGTCAATACGGCCGTCCCGCTCGCACCTCGCACAACGACCTGCTTGCCGAAGTCCAGCAGAGGCATTCTGGGCGCTTCCAACGCGTGGCGGGAATCGATGCCAGCGATACGTTTCACATTGCCGCAGACGAAATCGAGCGCTGCGTCACCAAGCTGGGATTTCGAGCGGTGTGCGACGAGCCTGGCCGTGCACAGGGCCACCTCCTCAACGACCGGCGGCTCTACCCGATCTACGAGCAGTGCCAAGCCATGGGCGCGCCGATCATTCTTCAGACCTCTGGCACCCTCGGCGGGCGACTGATCGATTTCGCCAATCCCCGGCATGTCGAGGAAGTCGTTGACGATTTCCTGAAACTTCACGTCGTCTGCGGGCACGGTTGCTGTCCCTTCGTGCTCGAGGCGATCGTTATGGCATCCCGGCGGAATGGCGAGATCTTGATCCATCAGTGCAACGGCCGTTTCACCGGTGCGACTGCTGCGCGTCACATTCTGGGATTCGACGAAGCGGGCATGGTTCTGCAAGACTGGCTGGGACCGCCTCTTCCCGAATGCGAGGCGGCTGGGCACGGCGTCGTTAGTTATCCGTTTGCGCGGGCGATCGAGCCGCGCGAAGTGGACCAACTTCGCCGCGTTGGCTTCTGGGAGAGACGGGACCCGCGACCGCAGTGACGCACGACAACCGAGCCCAGGCTGGGTGTCCTCGACCGCTCAAGGCTTCGCAGCCATCACCATTTCATGCAACTCTCGCAGCGTCATGTTCTGGTCGATCGCGTCGACATCCACCGTGATTCCAAAAGAGCGCTCGAGCGCCAGAATGAGATCCAACAGATCAAGGGAATCGAGCTCAAGGTCCGCCAGCTTGGCGTCGAGGCCTCCCTTCATCGACGTCCCCTTGAAATGGCGCGTCAGGAAGCTCTCGAATTGCTGCGTGTCGGCATTCATACCATTCATCTGTAGCAAAGAAAAACACCGGGAACGATCTTCGCAGGCCTGATGCTGAAAGCGTGGATTCGGGCGAATCGTTTACGGAATGCGGCAAGGAAAGCGTCCGCGATCTGCAGCGAAAGCGCGGTTCCGACACAAGTGTGCTGCCCGTGGCCAAATGCCATGCCCGCCATGCCGATACTGTCGCATTGCGCCGCGTTTGCGTAGGGAAGCATCAGCAGAAGCCGATCGCCAGCCCGCACTGTCACGCCGTCGACGTCACGCTCCGCCGCCGCCGAGCGAGCGATGAAGTTGACTGGCGAGGTGATCTGGAACAGGCGCCTGGCCGAGAGCTCCCCCAGCCATCGATCGCGTTCAGCGGGCGTGCGTTGCGTCAGCGCGAAGTCATGCAGGAACGCGCTCAAGCCGCCGATCAGAGGATCGCGGCCCATCAGCACATACCCAAGCAGGACAAACGGCAACGCCGCGCCATCCGCTTCTGACTCGCGGTGATGAACTCGGTCCCACGCAGACAGGAACTCGGCGATTCGGCTCGACGTCTCGCCGAGCAGGCGGGGATGCTGGACGTAATCCAGCACGCTGGCCGGCAGACCGGTCAACCGATCGAACAGGGCGCCTCCGTTCGCCATCTCTGTGTCGAAGATCTGTCGCAGGATGCAATCGACAAACGCCGCAGCCGGGTTGCGGGCCGACTCGACGTCTGCAGATGTTTCAATGTTCTCGCAATGCCGCTCGGCACTGGCCTCGATGAACGCCGCGTGCCGACGCCGCATCTGGCTCTGGTGCCGCAAGAACTGGCCACGCCTCGCCTTGTGAATCGCGCCGCTGGAAAGCAACGGCGTCCGGCGGAGAAACGCGGACGCCGCCGAGACATCTTTGCCGAACGTCTTGCCGACCGTTTCGACCGCCGATGCGATATCCGGCGGCACGAAAGTGTCATCACTGAGAATTGCCGTGCACGCCGAACTCGAGAACACCAGATGCGTTCGGCCGTCGGCGTCGCTGATCGTTTGTATCGTCGGCACATCAGGACCGGCCAGACCCGCGACCGTGTGGCTGCGCAGCGCCAGTCGGCGCATGAGCGCCGCGTTGACCTTCATCATGTGCATGGTTCAGTGCTTTCCATGATCGGCGACAATCCTTCGAATGGCGCGCGCGGGCGATCCCACGGCAAGAACACCGTCGCCAATGTCGCGCGCCACCAGCGAGCCACCGCCGACGACGCTCCACCTTCCGACCGAACGGCCGGGAAGCAAAATCGTGCCGACGCCGATCTGCGTTCCTTCGTCGATGTGTACGTCCTTTGCGGAGTTGACGCCCGGTGCAATGTGAACGTGATCGCCGATTCGGTTGTGATGGCCGAGGCACCCTCCTCCGTTGAGGATCGTGTTCGCGCCGATCTTCGAAGCCACCCCGACGACCGCGTTTGCGCCGATGTAACAACCAGGTCCGATCTCGACGTCGAGCGCGAGCACTGCCGTCGGATGCACGACCGAAACAAACTTGATCCCCAGCGCCTGCAAGCGCAGAAAGATCTGGCGGCGTAAGCTGTTGTCGCCGATGGCAACGATTGCGCCGTCGTGGGGCACGTCGGCGACGCGGTCGATCCTCCCGAGGAGCGGGATACCCTGGTACCGCCAGCCTTGAAGTTCGGGCGTGTCGTCGAGAAATCCAATCGCGCGCGTTTCAAGATCGATTCTGGTGGCGCGCAACAATGCGTCGGCGACCGTCTGACCGTGGCCGCCGGCTCCCAGTATCAAAACATTCAATGCATGCTCCAGAAATCGCTTTGACAGGCCGCCCGGTCTCTGCAGTAATCAGTGGCCGCGACCCGACGCCGCAGCCGCACCTTCGTCGGCGGCACAGCGTAGGTTGTTGGCTCTTGGTGCATGCCCGCGGCGAATTATGCTGGCGTGCCGGCAGCACTTCCGTGTGCGACAAGCAGCGACGCGACGCCGATGACCCTTGCGCGACCGAAAAGGCCGCTCAAAATGTGACTCGCGCTGAGGCCGTTCCACCTCGTGGATCTGCCTTGCTTAGTTCCAGTTCCATAGCGAGTGCATCCACGACCTATGCCACGTCTTCCGTCGACAGCCGGGTATTGAACGGCAACCCCAGCAGTGCGGTCGCCAGATATTCTGTCGCCGGCAACCTCCTTCCGCCGTCCGGGCCGATCCTTGGCGTGTCGCCGAAAACCGGATGCTCATACAAAGGCGGCAGGTACCACCGGCGTGTCTCGATGCCGGCGCGGGCGAGGCCTTCGGCAACAACCGCCGCGTCTGCGGGAATCCGCACGCAAGACGTCGCGGGCGGAAAGTCTTCGCCACTCTGCATTGCGACGTCCGGCACATTGGCGAGGCGACGCCGATAGTCTTGCAGCACTAAGCTGCGCACCGCGCGCATCCGTGGCCAGCGTTCAAGCTGTGCGAGACCGACTGCGGCAGTGTACTCGCTCAGCTTGGCATTCGTTCCTCCTGCGACACGCACCAGCCTCGCGTCGAACCCGAAGTTGGCCAGGCGGCGAACGCGTTCGGCCAGGGTCGCATCAAATGAAACAAAAAGACCGCCCTCACCGATCCCCATCGGCTTGGTGGCGTGCATGCTGAAAGTCCAGTGCACCCGCTTGCCCAATGTTTGAGTGCCCAACGCCGCCGCCGCATCCGCAAGAACGGGAACCTTTGTCTCCGCCACGAACCCATCCCACTCGGCGCACGGCAGTGGCAGACCGAAGGCGGCAACCGGCATGATCAGATCGAGGTGTACGCGGTCCAACACACGGCGTGCGATCACAGGTGTAAGTGCCCAACTGTTTGGACACACGTCACCGAACACCGGCACCGCATCGCGCGACCGCAAGCGCCGTGGCGGGAAGCGTCAGCGCGGGCAGAAGCACCCGCATTCCATCGCCGACGCCGAGTGCCTTCAGGCCGAGTTCCAGCGCACTCATTCCCGACGACAGCGTGACGCAAGTTGCGTCCTTTCCACCTTCGAAGAAAGCGAGAAGCCGCTGCTCGAACTCGTGGATCAGCGGTCCGGAGTTTGTGTACCACCGGTTCTGATCGATACGCGTGAGCCACGGCATCAAGGCGTCCGCATCTGGAAGGTCGGGGATCAGGCAGCGAATCATCTCTTTATCAATGCAGACAGCACGGCTGTCGCAGGCTGTTCGCATGGAATTAGTTCGGCGGCGACCGTGGCTGCGCAAGCTCGGCACGGATCAGGTTGCCACCGTAAAGCTTTCCGGTGCCTGGCCAGAACACCAGCGTCGCCACATGGTCTTGAAGGCGGCGTCGAGCTCGGGCCCGCCCTCGTTCTGAGACCCCTCGAAATACCGAACCGCGCGCTCGCGCATGCTCGACCGAAGCAGGTCCAGTGTCGGAAGATCGGCGGCGGCCGCCACGGCACGGCCGACGAAAGCATCCTCGGATTCAACAATCCAGTCGAACAAACCGACGGTGGCGAGAATCGAAGCTGCATGATTCTGCTGCAAAGACGGGCCGGCGACCGTCAGCACTGGTACCCCCATCCAAAGGGCGTGGCTGGTCGTGGTTCCGCCCGAATACGGGAAAGTGTCGAGCCCGATATCGACCTCGTGATGAAAGGCGAGATACTCCGGAAGCGGGACACGCGGGCGGAATTCGAGTCTTTCCGGCGTAATGCCCTGCGCATGGAATGAAGCCCGCAGCCGATCCTCGGTCCTTGCATCCCCCACCCCTGCGATCAGCAGCCTGGAATTGGGAATCGCAAGCAGCACCCGACTCCACTGTGCGATCACCCGCTCACCTAATTTACTCGGTCGGTTGAAGCTGCCGAAAGTCACAAATCCACTCGACAGCGCGGGCAGGCGATTGATCTGCGGCGAATCCTGTGCCGGCCGGAAACCACGAAATCCAAAACGGACCAGCTTCTCGCAGAACAGGGCCTCGAAATTATTGCCTCGCGAGTCCAACCCGCGCACGAAGCGGTAATCCATCGCGGACAGTCCTGTGGTGCCCGGGTAGCCGATCCAACTCACCTGAATGGGCGCAGGTTTGCGGGCAAACACGAGCAGCCGGTTGCGCGCGGTGTGGCCGGACAGATCAAAAAGAATGTCGATTCTGTCCGCGCGGATGCGCTCGCAAAGCGCCTCATCGCTCATTCGCTCGACCTGCACCCAGTCGTCCGCAAGCGCGCGCAAACGCGCAGCGACCGCATCGTCCGAAAACCTATTGGAATAGACATGGATGCGGTGGCGCATACCCTTCATCTCTATCCAGATTGGCTCGATCAAATTGGCTACCGGGTGGTCATGCAAATCTCCGGACACGAAGCCGATCCGAAGATCGCGCTCCGGATCACGGTCATTTTCGTGCTCGCGCCACGTGTGCCGAAGCGGCGCTTCGATTAGCTCGCCGATGCGAAGATGTTCTTCA
Organism: Burkholderiaceae bacterium; assembly: GCA_036824465.1. Taxonomy (GTDB): domain Bacteria; phylum Pseudomonadota; class Gammaproteobacteria; order Burkholderiales; family Burkholderiaceae_F; genus JAKOQB01. Next base: position 11,497 of record DAITAC010000061.1, on the reverse strand, counting down.
AAGGATTGCTGGGGCGAAATGGTTTCGTCGTGGACAAGGGAGAACAGGTAGGAGCTGTGCGCTTCGACCAGGCTCGAGTCCAGATCTGAAGCGGCGCGAAAGTGACGCTGCGCCGCGGCAGTCTCCCCAAGGTCGTGCAGCGCACGGCCGAGATTCAGATGTAACGGTGCGTAATCCGGGAGCAGGGAAAGCGCCTGTTGCAGAGCGATTGCCGCCTCTCCGGGTTTGCCCATACTGGTGAGGACATTGCCGAGGTTCATGTAAAGATCGGCAAAGCTCGAATCCAAGGCGATTGCCCGACGATAGAGTTCCACTGCCTCGTCATTACGCCCGCTGGCCGAGGCCGCATTGCCAAGACTGAATATCGCTTCCACGCCGTTTGGCCGAAGTGTCAGTGCCTGTTCGGCATAGCGACGGGCGACAACTGTGTCGCCGGCAGCGCGGGCGTTTGCTGATGCATTGACGAGCGTGTCGTAGCGGCCTGCGTCGCGCGCGAGGCTCTGCTCGAACATCAACCGTGCCTGTTCGTGGTGCCCAAGCCGGAAACTAGCCACGCCCAGCAAGTTGAGAATCTCGGGATCGTCGGGACTGAGTTGACGCGCGCGCTCCAGCGTCTCGTTCGCCTCCCGGGTGAGATTCCGGGTCAGGCGCGAGGCACCGAGCAAATGAAGCACGCGCGCCGAGCTCGGAAAACGCTCCATCAGCCGTGCGGTCAGGGTCTCAAGCTCATCATGCTTGCCCTGCTCATATAGCTTCGCGAGCGAAGACAGTTCGGCAGGAGACGGATCCCGCGCGCGGTCCTCTGAGCTGCTCTGGTGACGCCCAACGGAACGCGAGCCGATCACTCTTTCGACCTGCGCAAACAACTTGTCGAATGCCTGGCCACTAAAGCCACGCTGCCGCGCCTGAAGCAGGGTGCTGCGCGCCGACCCGGGATCGCCGCTGCCAACAAGTGCAACCGCATAATTCATCAAGACCGCCGCATTCGTTGGGTCTGCCTCCATGGCAGCCTTCAAAGCAGACAACGCCTCCTTTGCGCGGCCAGTCTGCAAGGCGATGAGCGCCAGGTGGTAACTGGCGCCCCGATGGACAGGATCCGCGTCCAGAATGGCCCGATAGATCATTTCCGCCTCTTGCAGCCGACCCGCCTCATGGTGACCCATGGCCAGCCGCATCGCCTCACTCACCGGAACCTGCTGAACTTCGTCGTTTGTCATCGATCGAATTCCTCACTCGTTGTTCGATTCACTCCTCGATCGGAGCAACTGCAGTTGCCGTCGCCCGCTGCGCGCCACCGTGCCGGCATCTGCGCACACTGGTAGAGCCAACTGCGCATTTCGCTGACTTCACGAGCGAGTTCGGCAGGCAGCGGTCGCCGGAAGAATGCGCGGATACAAGCGACGCGGCTGCGCGCAATCGCACAATCTGCGCCGCCACCAGGTCGGCGGGTGTGCGAAAGCTATTGTCGCCCACTCTCGCCAGGCGCCCAACTCCAACCCGCAGGCCCACAGCAGCCACGTGCTCGCAGGCCCGCTCAGCCAATTCGAGGACGAGCGCATCGAAATGGCTTGGCAGACTCAGCGAAAGCCGCAGATCGTTCGCTCCGAAGAGGATTTCCGGTACGCCCGGAATGCGACGCAGATCTGCGTTCGCCACGGCGGCTTCCACGGTTTCCACAAGCAGTACAGTCTGGGCCCGAGTGAAGGCTCACCGAGCCGCGCTCGCGTCCCCCTCCCCCGCACGGCCGGAAACGATCAGGACCAGATGAAGAAATTTTGACTTCGATTATGCATCGCGCAACACGGCGATATGCAACATGTCAAGGATTGCGCACCGCTTTCAAACGGATGCTTCCTTTCCAAGAGGCTCGATCGTCTTGCCCCGCACTGCTTGATGGACCGGCTCCCCATCGAATTGCGGTCCAAGCGCGCGAAGCTCTGCCAGCCACGGCTCGTAGCGCCGCCAGCGGCCCACCGAGCCCTTGAAGATGGGCTGGCGCACCTGCCAGAGACTCGCGGTACTTACGTTGCGCTTGCTGAGTTCGGGATGGACGCATGTTTCTTCCCAACCGAGATCGCAAAATTCGAGAATGCGGCGGATTGCCGGCTCCGGATCCGCTACAAGTGATTCGTAGTCCACCTCGACAAAGCGATCGGCTGGCAGCACGGTCCGCCAATGCGCCATGACGCGCTCGTACTCACGATAGTAGAAGACGAGGTCGTTGGGCTCAGTTGAGAAATCAGGCTGTGGTGCAAAGAAATTGGCGAGCACGGACACGCACGTGTCCAGCGGGTTACGGCGACAATGGATGATGCGGGCCTCGGGGAACACCAGACGGACCAATCCTGCCCACATGAAATTCTGGGGCTTCTTGTCCGTAACGCGCGGTGCCTTCGATATGAAGCGCAGAAGCGCGAGGTAAGTATCGGCAATCTCGCGCAGACTTTCAGCGGCCGGAACCGCGCCTGCCTCCATCATTTTGCGGCCCTGCTGGTTCCAGAACGCCAACTCCTGTCCCGCGCCGACCTGACTGTGACAGGCAAGTACGCTCTCCACGAGCGTCGTACCAGCGCGCGGCATCCCGAGTACCAATATGGGAGTGCGATCGGGCGAGCCTGCCCCGGTGTTGCGGGCGAAGAATTCCTTCGTGAAGGTGCGAATCTGCCAGTCCACTCGCCGCGTGATCAGGTCGCGATCGAGCGGTAGAACACGACCCTTCAGTCGGTTCGCCACCATAAAATGCCGGATGGCCTGTTCGGGTTCGTCGAGGTCGTCGTACGCCTTCCCGACGGCCAGCCGCAGCATGATGCGATGGATGTCCTGAAGGTCATCGCGTTGCATCACCTCGAGCATGCGATGCAGGAGTGGCCGGTCCGTTTCGCGCAGTCGACGCACACGCACGAGATCGTAGTAACAACCCACCGCGCGCGGATCGAGCTGCAACACCTTCTCGAAGGCTGCGAAGGCTTCCTGCGACTGACCCGACTCGGATAGTATCTTTCCCAACTGCGCGTGGGCGCTGACGTTGCCTGGCTCGAGCGCGATGACCTGCTGCAGCGCTGCCTGTGCCTCCTGTATCGCACCCTCCGCAATCAGCGCATGCGCGCCAAATAGCCGGGACAGAGCGGGCTTGGGTTCAAGCGTAGCGGCCCGGCGAAAGCTCTTTGCCGCCGCCGCCCGAAGATCCTGCACGTTCACAGTTTCGATCTTGAACGGCAGTCCCGATGTATTCGCGTGCTTCACCTCAAGTACGAAACCGTTGCGCGCACCAAGATGCAGGACCGTCCCGAGACGCACGTAGGCCTCGACGAGCCGCGGCGCCAGCGAGGTGGCATGCCGGTAGGCCTCGATGGCTTCCTTAAACCTGCCGAGCTGCTCCAGGGCCGAGCCGCGGCGTACATGCGCCTGCGCCGCGCCCGGCTCCAGTCCGATCGCCCGGTCGATAGAGGACAGTGCGTCGCGAGGACGGCCACTTCCCAAGAGCAGCGTACCCAGTTCCAAGTGCAGCGCGGCGTTCTGCGGATCGAGCGAAACGGCGTGAAACAATGCGGCGATCGCCTCGCCCGCGCGTCCGTCCGCACGGGCCCGGGCGGCCTGGCTTAGCGCGGCCTGCAACGCTCGGGCATCAACCGGCTCAATGCGCACGAGACTGCGCGCCCCATGCGTGGACGTCACTGCGCCACAGCAGACCTTGTACTTGCGCCCGCTGCCGCAAGGACACGGGTCGTTGCGACCCGGTTTTTGTCCCCCCTCGGCGTCTCGCGATGTGCGCATTCAAGAATCGTAACTTACGCTACCCGCAAGAAGAAGCGCCGAGTCCCGCGCCGCCTGACTCCAAGCGTACGTCGCTACGGCCTGCTCAATTGCCTATCGTCGAGATCACCTTCGTCCCGATCACCCGCCAGCCTTGCGCCGGCGCGCCGCTCCGAGGCAGGCAAGACCCAGCCCGAGCAGCGCCAGGGTCGACGGCTAGGTTATGTTCGCCCGCTGGGCGCTGCGAACGGCGAAGTTGTCAAAGGCGAAAAGGTCCCCCGTACCGGTCGTGGAGAGCAACCTCTCGCTGGTTACCCATTCACCAGTGTTCTGGGCTTTGGCGCCGAAGCACAGCACCGAATCGTCCGTGAAGCCGGACGATCCGATGGTATTGGGCACGGTCGGGGTGGTGCCGCGCGAGAGCGAGGGCAGGATCGGGCCGCCGTAGTCGCCGATGTCGATCCGGTAGAAACCGAAGGCTGCAATGCCGCTGCTGAAGGTCGCCGTGAAGTTGCCGCCACCGCCGGCATAATCCAATGTCCCCCCGCTCGGATGAAAAGTAAGACTCGCTTCAAGGATGAAGAAGAACCGTTCGGATTCCCCGAGACAAGGAGGCTTTGCTGGACGGCAATCCGGTCGACGGCCGAACCGGCAGCGCCTGCTGCTTGCATTGTTCGCCATCGCTGCACTTGTCGGCGTGACCGTATTGGCTGTGCGGCAGCGATCGCCTGCAGTAGTCCTTCCCCCGCTGTTTCTCGCGCCGATGTTGCATGGAACGGATCTTTGCTCCGCCAGTCCCGAGGTGCCACCAGCGCGCTCGCAGGAGGACTTGGCATCGTACTGCCTCAATTCGGGTCGGTCGGCCGCCCAGATCGTTGAATCGAAGCTGGCCGACCTTGGGCCTGCAGTCAGTGCGAACGGCCGGTTTGAGGTCGGCTACACGCTCCAGGTGCCACTGCTCAAGCTGCTCGTCTCGAACGGCTCCGGCTGGCAAGTCGATCAGCGCGCGGTCGAAAGACTCGCGCTTACGGTGAAGGAAACGAACAGATCCGTCGTGCTGTACTTGTTCTCGACTCACTTTGGGGTAAAGGCGCCAATCGAGGAGTATCTTTCAAAGAACCCCCAAAACATGTCGACATCAACGCTCGGGACGATGCCCAAGGACAACTACTCCGGCATCGACATCTATCCGTGGACGTTCGCCTCCACTGACAACGACATCACCCGGTACCGGGAGGCGGTGGTCGATCGGTTCCTCGCGGCCGTCTGTCGACTGCCCGAAGCTGATCGCAGCAAGGTCAGAGCGGTCACCGTCCTTGGTGAATTGCATCATTTCTATGCGGACTTCGAACGCGGAATGAGCGTCACCGGTCCTTACATTGTGTCTGACTATAGTGAAGCGTCAGTCAGCGGATTCCGGGAGTTCCTCGCCCAGCGTTTTGGGAAGATCGATTCTCTGAACAGACTGGTGGGAGAGGACTTCACTTCATTTGCCGAGGTCGATCCACCGAACAGGGACATACGAACGCACAGCTTGCGCCGCTTCACCGAACACATCGATTCGTTCGCGCACGGCAAACTGCCACTCATAGGCTGGGCGTTTGATTCCTCGCACCGGCAGACGCAGCCAGTCTGGATAAGGATCTATCTGAACGGCAGCATGGTGGGACGCGTTTCAGCCCGTTACGGTCGACGAGATGTGCTGCAGGCAAAACCATCCATTGGGACGCCGGATGTCGGCTGGCGTTTCGATCTGGACTTCACCCAGCTGCCGCCCGGCGTGTATCGCCTCGACTTCCTTGCGGAGCGCGCATCGGGCGCGCTCGCCAGTCTGGGCTCCCGCAGGGTCTCGATCATGGATCGCAGCCAATCAACGCCAAAGGTTCTGCCGAGCACGGAATTGCCGCAGACATCCGATGCGGGCGGCCTCGAGGGCTACGTCGACCATCCCCCGGATCTCGCCTCGTTCTTCTATAACCCTCTGGTTCCGCTCTGGCACGAGTTCCGCAATGCGCAGGTCGTCAGGTATCTAGCCCACTTCGAGCATCAGGTGCGCGCGTCGTGCCTGCATGACGTTGCGTTGTATACGCACCAGATCACGCCTTTCACCAACCCGAGCTGGGACACCACGAAGTTCGCGGTCGATGGTTCATTGAACGATCCCGACGGCCTTCTGCTGGGTGTCAGTCTTTACGGCGAACCAACTTACGGATCCTCGTTCTTGGACTGGCTCGCTTCCACGTCGCATCGCAGTTACGGCATCACCGAATTTCACCCGCTGCGGGAAATGTCGCCCGAGGAAGTGAGAGAGATGTTCGGTCGGCATCGTCAGCGCGGCGCCAAATTCCTCTCCTTCTTCATGGATGTGCGTCCGCAGGGCGTGCGCGAGGAGTCGGAACGGAACATCTATGCAATCGACCCGAGCAACCGCGATTTTGGATCTGACAGGCTGTACAACACCATAAGGACCGTGGTTAATGAGTGATGCGACGTCTGTGTTGTGTTCCGATGCCTCGCGCATCGTGGACATGCTTTCGTCGTCCGATATCGCTAAGGAAGGGCGGACTGTTTCGTGTAGTGACAATCTGACAGCATCGCTTTGCACGCTGCGTCACCATGGATGAAGACCTGGAAAGCAGGGCAATCGCCGTGGTCATTCCCGCCTATCGGGTCAAGGACAGGATTTGCTCGGTCATAGGCGCGATCGGCCCGGAAGTTAAGTGGATCTTCTTGGTTGACGACGCATGTCCAGAGCAATCGGGGCAGTTCGTCCTCGATCATTGTCACGACACGCGTCTGCGCGTCGTGTTCAACCAGCACAATCTCGGCGTCGGCGGCGCCGTGATGTGCGGTTATCGCGAAGCGCTCGCATGCGGTGCCCAAATCATCGTCAAGATCGATGGCGACGGCCAGATGGATCCGCGGTTGCTGCGACGCTTCGTCGCACCGATCGCCGACGGCCGTGCCGACTACACAAAGGGCAATCGCTTCTACGACGTTTACAGGTTGTCTGACATGCCGACGGCAAGGCTGATCGGCAATGCAGTCCTGTCCTTTCTCTCGAAGCTTTCCACGGGTTACTGGGACATCTTCGATCCGACGAACGGTTATACGGCGATCCATGCTCGCATCGTCGGGCGATTGCCGCTCGATCGGATCAGTGAGCGCTATTTCTTCGAAAGCGACATGTTGTTCAGGCTGGGCGCAATGAGGGCGGTGGTCCTGGACGTTCCGATGGATGCCACTTATGGCGAAGAACAAAGCAGCCTTCGCATCCGCACTGTCGCCGGCGAGTTTGGACTCAAGCACGTGCGCAATTTCTTCAAGCGCATTTTCTATAACTATTTCCTGCGCGATTTCTCGATTGGCAGCGTCGAGTTGCTGGCCGGCGTAGTGCTGTTGACCTTCGGCATCGTTTTCGGGTTGCGCCATTGGACATTGAGCGCCTTGTCCGGCCAACCGAGTCCCGCAGGCACGGTGATGCTGGCGGCTCTGCCGGTGATTCTCGGCATTCAGCTGCTGCTCGCTTTTCTCGCTTATGACATCGGCGCCGTTCCTCGAAGGCCGGTGCATCCTTTCCTCAGCTAACATCGCGCGCCAGAGGATGCTTTACCAGGTCATGAATCCCGTACGTGGATCAGATGGATCGACTCTCGCAAATTTCGCGTCCATCGGTGCCCGCTCTTACCACCCACTTACACCTTGCTGAAGATGCAGACCCCTTCGATCGATCAAGCGATCGACCAAGCCGTTCGACATCAGGCGGGCGGAAGCCTGCAAGAAGCGGAGCAGCTTTACCGCGCCGTGCTCGCAGTCGAACCACGGCATCCGGAAGCAAATCACAACCTCGGCACTTTGTTGCTGGAACTGAACCGGATGCAGGATGCGCTGAAGTACCTGAAGACAGCGCTCGAGGCCGACCCCAGGGACGGTCAGCTTTGGGTCAGTTACATCGATGCGCTGATCCATGCGGGGAAGTATTCGGAGGCGCGGGCGCTGCTCGACCTCGGACAGCGCCGCGGTCTGCCGCCGGAGATGATTCACTCGCTGCGACGGCGGATCGATACCCTCGAGCCAGACCCCTTCCTGACCGCTGCCCCCGGCGATTGGGATGCCGCAGCACCGGCGAGCCCAGATCCGGTGGGGCAACCAAGCCCGCAGGAACAGGATGAAATCCTCAAGCTGGCGAGCGCCGGCCGCTACGGCAGGGCCGAGTCGTTGGCCCGCGGGTTGACTTCGCGCTTTCGGAACCATGTCTGGGGATGGAAAACGCTCGCCTATTTGCTTCGTTTGCAGGGCAGGTTCGATGAAGCGCTGCAGGCGATCCGCACTGCGGTTCAACTGGCGCCGGACGACCCCAAGGTCCACTTCGAACTCGGCCTCGCCTTCGACCGCCTCGGCCACGTGGGCGAAGCCGAGGCAAGCATGCGTCGCGCACTGCAACTCAACCCGCAATTTGCCGAGGTGCACAACGAACTCGGGATGATCCTCGAGCGTACGGACCGAGCCAGCGAAGCGGAGACAAGCTATCGCCGTGCCCTCGCCCTGCGACCCGACTGGCCCGGTGTTCTCTCCAATCTGGCGATTGCCTTGAAGTTCCAGGGCAAGCTTGATGAGGCCGAGACAAGCCTTCGTCGCGCCATAGCGCTGGAACCGGATGGTGGTGGTGCCTATGTCAATCTCGCGAGCATCCTGCGGGATACGAATCGCCTCGCCGAAGCCGAGCAGAGCCTTCGGCGTGTGGTCGAGCGATATCCGCTGATGACGGAAGCGCGCAGCAACCTGCTCTTCTCTCTGAACTACAGCGCCGAACACTCGCCGCAGTATTGCCTCGAGGAGGCGCGACGCTATGGCGAGGTCGTGCGCAGCAAGGTCAAGACGCCCTACTCGTCGTGGACGTGCGCGAACGATCCGATTCGCCTCCGCATCGGCATCATCTCGGGCGACATTCATTCCCACCCCGTCGGCTTCTTCCTCGAGAGCGTGCTCAGCCATCTCGACCAGAGCAAGGTCGAGGTGATCGGCTATCCAACCAACCCGCGCATGGATGCGCTGACCCAGCGCGTGCAGCCGTACTTCTCTGGCTGGCGCCAGCTGAACGCATACTCCGACGAGGCGGCGGCCCAGGAGATTCACCGCGACGGAATTCATATACTCGTTGAATTGTCCGGTCACACCGCCAACAACAGGCTGCCGGTACTCGCCTGGAAGCCCGCGCCGATACAGGTGAGCTGGCTCGGGTATTTCGCCACGACGGGAGTCAAGGAAATCGACTACTTCCTTGCTGACGAGGTCAGCGTACCGCCTGCGCACCAGTCTCACTTCACGGAAAGCATCTGGTATCTGCCGGACACCCGGCTGTGTTTCACCCCCCCCGACAGCGATGTCCCAATCTATCCGCTGCCGGCCCTCTGGAACGGCTCAATTACCTTTGGCAGCTTTCAGAACCTCGCCAAACTGAACGACAAGACCCTGTCGCTCTGGGGTCGAGTCCTCGAGGCTGTCCCGGACGCGCGCTTGCGCATCCAGAGCCCGCAACTGTCCAGTCCGGCGATGCAGGCGCAGTTGACTGAACGACTCAAGTCGGTCGGCATCGCAGCGGAACGGACGTCCATGCACGGCCATGCCGCGCGCCCGTTGTACCTGGCCGCTCACGCCGAGGTCGACATCATCCTCGATACCATGCCTTTTCCCGGAGGAACGACCACCTGCGAGGCGCTCTGGATGGGCGTGCCCACGCTCACAATCGCAGGCGACCGGCTCATTTCGAGGCAGGGCGCCAGCTTGATGCATGCCGCCGGCCTGCCGGAGTGGGTCGCCGACGATGAGAACATGTTCGTTTCCAAGGCGGTAGCCTTTTGCCGAGAACGCGGGAAGCTCAGCGAGCTTCGCGCTGGCTTGCGGGCACAGCTTCGCAGTACACCGCTGTTCGATGCGCGCCGCTTTGCGGCCAATCTCGAATCGGCGCTCTGGCAGATGTGGCAGGAATGGCGACAGCGCAGATGAACCGAACCTTTGCGCCACCACTTTCTTTCCGTTGGCTGATCTGCAGGACATTCGAGCCACGTCGGATCTCAATCACCGGACGGCGATGATCGAAATCATCAGCGCCAGCCGGCTGGAAGAACCCGAATTCTGGAACGCCTCCGCGCTGGGCATCTCTCTGCGGCGCCTTTCGTTCGAAGCACGCCTGTCGGCGCATGTGGCTTTTTCGAACCGCGCTGGGTTACCTGAGATCTACAACGCCCGGATTTCGCCGCACAACCGTAGCGACATCCTGGTCTTCGTTCACGACGACGTCTGGATAGACGACTTTTTTCTGGCAGACCGCCTCGTTGCCGGCCTGCAGGCGTTCGACCTCATCGGCGTGGCTGGCAATCGCCGGCGGGCGCCCCGGCAGCGTGCGTGGCGTCACGTTGGCGCTGCCGTCATCTCAGATGATCCGGCGGATCTCAGCGGCGCGGTTGCACATGGCAAGAATCCATTCGGCAGGGTTTCTTCATTCGGGCCGGTACCTGCCGAGTGCGAGCTTCTTGATGGTGTATTCGTGGCGGCGAGACGTCAGGCCCTTTTGGATCGCTCAGTTCGCTTCGATCCCAGATTCGACTTCCACTTCTACGATCTCGACTTTTGCCGTTCGGCAAGACTTGCCGGCCTGCGTCTCGGAACCTGGCCGATCTGCCTGACCCACCAAAGCAGAGGAACGGCGTTTGAATCCCCCGCATGGATAAACGCCTACGGCATGTACCTGCAGAAGTGGGGCGACTGATGATCGCGCTACCCCCATGATTCGGCAGCAGCGTGATCCACCGCGCGGAAGGACACAACCTACGTTCAACTGACAACAAGGAATTCTTCCGTGAATTTCATTCTCGGCGTTGGGGCGCAAAGATGCGGGACAACCTGGCTTGCCGACTATCTAGTAGATCATCCTCAAGTTTTCATGACACCCCACAAAGAATTGCACGTCTTCGACGCGATGTTTGCGCCGGAACTAAGCGGATATTCCCGTGAAAAACGATTTGGGGAGTTGCGCTTCTGGCTGGACAAGCTCTTGGCTGGAAAAAGCTGCTCCGTGAATGATCTGGCCCTGGCGATCGAAAAATATGAACTTTCTTTAAGCGAAAACGCCTACCTGTCATATTTTCAAAAATATGTTCGAGAAGAACATAAGGCCATCGGCGAAATCACCCCTTCGTACAGTCTCATTCCTCAACGTGGCTTCCTTTTCATACGAAACTTTCTTTTGAAAGCTGGCCTGACCCCCAAGGTCATATTCATCATGCGCGACCCTGTGGAGAGGCTGTTCTCACAGCTTAGGTTCAATCAACGCCGCGGAGTGGCCTCAGTCAAAGATGCGTACGGATCGGCTCTGTCTTCTCCACGAATTACGATGAGGACCAGATACGATCAGACAATCACGAATCTGCGCAATGAATTTAAGGAAGATGAGCTGTTGTTTCTGTTTTACGAGGAGTTGTTTTCCGACCAATCCATAAAGACCGTCTGTCAATTTCTTGGTATTGATTTTAGGCCTGCTGATTTCTCAAGACATGTAAATGCTTCCCCAGATGTTGGCCGCATAGATCCGACATTTGAGAGAGCTGCAAGAAATCACCTCAATGTGGTCTATGACTTTTGTGCCGATCAATTCGGGCAGCTGAGGATTCGCGATCTCTGGAAATGCTACTAAACACAACGACATAAATAATGCAGCATCATGATAAGATCGCGTCGGTCTTTT
>DAITAC010000236.1:0-2546 GCA_036824465.1 Burkholderiaceae bacterium | reverse complement strand
ACCGGTATGAAGCCAATGCGCGCATCTTTGTCGACACCCAGTCGGTGCTCAAGCCGTTGATGTCGGGATTGACGATCCAGCCGAATGTGGAGCAGCAGGTCTCGATGCTTGCGCGGACGTTGATCAGTCGTCCGAACATCGAAAAACTGATGCGCAGCAGCGACATGGATCTGCTTGCGTCGTCGCAGAAGGAGAAGGACCGTCTCGTCGACGAGTTGATCAAGGACATCAAGCTGACCGTGGGCGGGCGCGAGAACATCTACACGGTGGCCTATCAGAACTCACAGCCGGAACGCGCCAAGCGGGTCGTGCAGAACCTGGTGTCGATGTTCGTCGAGTCGGGGCTCGGGGACAAACGGCGCGACTCCGAGTCCGCAAAGCGCTTCATCGACGAGCAGATCAAGGTCTACGAACAGAAACTCGAAGAAGCCGAGAATCGTGTGAAAGACTGGCGCCTTAAGAATCTGGGTTTTACCGGCGGCAGCACACAGGACTTCTTTGCGCGCATGTCCGCGCTGAACGAGGAGCTCGGCCGGGTTCGGCTTGAACTGCGCGGCGCCGAGCAGTCGCGCGACGCACTCAAGCAGCAACTGCAGGGAGAAGATCCTTCCCTTTCGCTCGACCTTGGGGTTTCCACAGCCCCGGTTTCTGTCACTCCGGAACTTGACGCGCGCATCGATGCGCAGAAGCGGCAATTGGATGAGCTTCTGCGCAGGTACACCGACCAGCACCCGGATGTCTTGCTGACTCAGAAGCTGATCAAGCAACTCGAGGAAGAGAAGCAGAAGGAGATCGATGCGCGCAAGAAAGCCGCATCAGAGGCTTCAAAGTCCGGCAAGCAGCCCGCGGCCACCAACCCCGTCTTCCAGCAGATCAAGATCGCGATATCTGAAGCAGAGGCCAACGTCGCCGCGCTTCGTGCCAGGGCCGCTGAAATGGCGGGTCGAGTCGATCAGCTCAGGCAATCCGCCACAAACGTTCCGAAGCTCGAAACTGAACTGAGCCAACTGAACCGCGACTATGAAGTCCTGCGCTCCAATTACCAGGCGCTGATATCACGGCGTGAGCAAGCCGCCCTGTCTGGCGAAATTGACTCCGCCGGCGTCGCTGAATTCCGTCTGATTGAGCCGCCGAGGGTCTCGCCAAGACCCGTGTTTCCGAACCGAGTGGCACTGGTACCGCTGGTGCTGGGGATTGCGATCGGGGCCGGCCTTTTTGCGAGCTTTGCCTTCGCCCAGGTCTTTCCGCTGGTCCAGGACCCGCGTGTATTGCGCCAGATCGCCAATCGTCCAGTGCTCGGCAGCGTGACGATGCTTGTCGGTGGTTCCGATCTGCGTCGCCAGCGCGCAATCAATGCAGCGTTTGGCAGCGCCTTTGCCGGCCTGGTGCTGATCTATGGCGCATGGCTCGCCTGGGTTTCCTGGAACATTCGAAGTTAAGGACGATTCCGTGGGCATCATCGAACAGGCAGCAAAGCGACTTGAGCAACTGAAGCGGGCCGGTATCGAGGCGGGCACCGACGGTGCCGAGTCGGCGGCTCGATCCACCTCCACCAAGAAGTCTCCCGATGTGTTGCCTACGCCGGTGCGTGCGATGCACGCTGCTGATGCCGCTATCGCAACGACGGCAGGCAGGACAGACCCGATATGGTCGAAGAGTGACCAAAGCGACAGGATTGCGGGGGCCCTGGAGTCCGAACCATCGTCCGTCACAGGTGTGCTGCAACATGCTGGGTCCGAAGCGAGACCCGTGCAGCGACGCTCCAAGCAGGTAACGCTCGACCTTACCCGGCTGGCCGCCAACGGCTACATCAGCTCACAGGACGTGCGTTCGCAACTGGCGGACGAATTCCGGGTGATCAAGCGGCCATTGCTTGCGAATGCCCACGGGAAATCGGCGGCGCCCGTCCAGCGGGCAAATCAGATCATGATCACCAGCGCGATTCCCGGCGAAGGCAAGACGTTCACTGCGATCAACCTCGCGCTGAGCATCGCCATGGAACTCGACAACACGGTCTTGTTGGTCGACGCCGACGTGGCGCGACCGGCGGTCCTGTCGCGATTGGGTCTTCCGGACTCGAACGGACTGCTGGACCTGCTGGTGACAAAGGACCTCGATCCTGCCGATGTTCTCCTCAAGACCAACGTCGAGAAACTGACCATTCTGCCGGCCGGCAAACCGCAGAGCCGCGCGACGGAACTCCTTGCCAGCGACGCGATGACCCGGCTTGTTGACGAATTGGCCACCCGGTATCCAGACCGGATCCTGATCTTCGATGCGCCGCCATTGCTTCCGTCGACCGAATCCCGCGTGCTTGCGACGCACATGGGCCAGGTGGTTGTCGTCGTCGAGGCCGACCGCACGCAACAGAACTCACTCATGCAGGCGCTTGCAACGATCGAAAGCTGTCCGGTCGTGATGACGGTACTCAACAAAGTGCGGCGTTCCGAAGTTGGGTCCTACTACGGCTATTACGGATACGGCTATTCGTGATCGGTGCAGCGAGGCAGGCTTGATTCCACCAGACGGCAGTCAAGTGATGAAGA
>DAITAC010000235.1:0-2548 GCA_036824465.1 Burkholderiaceae bacterium | reverse complement strand
ACCAGCGTGTAGGCCATCTCGCCGCGCGACTTGTTGACCATGTTGTGGATGTTCAGCCCCGCCATGGCCATGCTGGTCGAGATCTGGCCGAGCATGTTGGGCACATTCGCGTTGGCGATGCCGATGCGATGCGCGGATTCGCGCGCCATTTCGACGTTGGGAAAATTCACCGCGTTGGCGATGTTGCCGTGCTCGAGAAACTCGCGCAGCTGATCGACGACCATCACCGCGCAGTTCTCCTCCGCTTCTGCCGTTGAGGCGCCGAGATGCGGCGTGGCGATCACGCCCGGCACGCCGGCCAGGCGCGGCGACGGAAAATCGCACAGGTAGGCCTTCAGCCGTTGTGCGTGCAGCGCACCAACGACTGCCGTTTCGTCGACGATCGCATCGCGCGCGAAGTTAAGCAGCACCGCGTCGGGCTTCATGACCGCGAGGCGCGCCTCGTTGATCAGTCCGCGCGTGGCCGTCACCAGCGGCAGGTGCAGCGTGACGAAGTCGGCGTGCTTCAGCAGATCCTCGATGCTGTTGGCCTTGCGCACCCCGGAGGGCAGGCGCCACGCGGCATCGACCGTGATCTCGGGGTCGAACCCGATCACCTTCATGCCGAGTTTGAGCGCCGTTTCGGCCACCAGCCCGCCGATCGCACCCAGGCCCACGATGCCCAGCGTGCGATGCGGCAGCTCGATCCCGGCGTACTCCTTCTTGCCATCCTCGACGCGGGTGTCGAAATCCGCCGCGTCCGGCGGCAGTGCCGAAACGAACTTCAGCGCCGGCACAAGATTGCGTGCGCCGATCAGCAGCGCGGCCAGCACCAGTTCCTTCACCGCATTGGCATTGGCGCCCGGCGCGTTGAACACCGGCACGCCGCGCTTGGACATCGCCGCCACCGGAATGTTGTTGGTGCCGGCACCGGCGCGGCCGATCGCTTTCACGCTCGCCGGAATGTCCATCGCATGCATGTCCAGCGAGCGTACGAGGATCGCGTCCGGCTGCTCGACGTGTTTGCCGACCGCATAGTGCGCATGCGGCAGACGCGACAGGCCCTGGTGCGAGATGTTGTTCAGGGTGAGGATGTGCAGTTTGTGGGTCATGATGGACAGACAATCGATTGCAGTGAAGGATCGGTTCTTACCCTCACCCCAACCCTCTCCCGCTGATGCGGGCAAGGGAGCTTTTGTTCCCTCTCCCCGATCACGGGGGCGGAGGCGGGGTTTCGCGAAGCACCGCTTCGCGCCGCCGAAGCCGGCTCGCCGTACTCGGCGAGCCGTGGAAAGGGTCAGGTTGAAGGCGTCGTTAGCCGTTCTGCCTCTCAAATTCCCGCATGTAATCGACCAGCGCCTGCACGCCTTCGATCGGCATCGCGTTGTAGATCGACGCGCGCATGCCGCCGACCGAGCGGTGGCCCTTCAGCTGCAGCATGCCGCGCGCCTCCGCGCCCTTGACGAATGCGGCGTCGAGCGCTTCGTCACGCGTCTTGAACGGGATGTTCATGCGCGAGCGATCCGCGTTCGCCACGGGGTTGGAATAGAACTGCGTCTGATCGAGGTAGTCGTACAAGAGCTTCGCCTTGGCGACGTTCTTTCTCTCGATCGCCGCGATACCACCCTGTGCCAGCAGCCACTCGAACACCAGGCCGGCGATATAGATGGCATAAGTCGGCGGCGTGTTCAGCATCGACTCGGCTTCGGCCTGCTCCTTCCAATGAAACGCCGACGGCGTGATCGGCAACGCGCGGTCGAGCAGATCCTTGCGTACGATCACCAGCGTCAAGCCCGCCGGCCCGACATTCTTCTGTGCGCCACCGTAGATCACGCCATACTTCGACACGTCGATCACGCGCGACAGGATGTGCGAAGACATGTCCGCCACCAGCGGCACGGTCCCAGTGTCGGGCGTCCACTGGTACTCGACACCACCAATGGTCTCGTTGGTGCACACGTGCACATAGGCTGCGTCCGGCGTGAGCTTCCACGTCTCACGCGCCGGCACGTAGGTGAAGTTCCTGTCCTCGGCGCTGGCGGCGACATTCACCCGCGCGTACTTCTTCGCTTCCTTGATCGACTTCTTCGACCATTCGCCCGTATTGACGAAGTCGATCACTTTTCTGTCACCGACGAGGTTCATCGGCACGATCGCGAACTCGCCGATCGCGCCGCCCTGCAGGAACAGCACCGCGTAGTCGGACGGGATGGCGAGCAGCGTGCGCAGGTCGGCTTCGGCCTTGGCGGCGATCGAGATGAACTCCTTGCCGCGATGGCTCATTTCCATCACCGACATGCCGCTGCCGTGCCAGTCGAGCATCTCTTCGGCCGCGCGCTTCAGAACTTCCTTGGGCAGCACCGCCGGGCCGGCGCTGAAATTGAAGACTTGCATGGGGATTTCCGTGTTGATGGGAGGGAACTGCGTCGGCGCAGACTTTACCCGAATCGCGGCGCCGGCCGACTCTGGTCATGCAGCCGCCGAACTCGGTATTCCGCCGGGTCGCCTTTGCACGCGCCAGCAGCTTGAATCGCTCAAGCCCTGCGCGCCGGAAATCGCGGTCTAAACG
>DAITAC010000060.1:0-27049 GCA_036824465.1 Burkholderiaceae bacterium | reverse complement strand
ACTTTGGCACATCGATGCCGTTGTCGGGTGGGGGCGTCCATCCCATTGGTTACGGGCCGACGTTGAACTGTGGAGCCTGGACGAATGCCACTTCCAGCAACACGGCTCGCGCTGCCGCATGTGGGTGCCCCCGGAGATCAAGGACCCCATCCTGCGGCATGCGCCGACCCGCAAATCGATCGCCTGTTTCGGCGCGGTCAACCTGGGCACCGGCCGGTTCGTACGCCGCCTGTGCGAGGTGTTCAATGCCGAGACCTTCCGCGATTTCCTCGCCCAATTGCTGCGTCATCGGGCGCATGGCCGCCGCATGATCGTCGTGCTCGACAACGCCCGCTACCATCACGCTGTGCTCCTGGCTCCGTTCCTGCGTCAGCACGCTGCCCACCTAAAACTGCTGTTCCTACCGCCTTACAGTCCGCAGCTTGCCTCAATCGAGCGAGTCTGGAAGCTGACCCGGCGCCTGGCCACCCACAACCGCTACTTCGCCACGCTCGCCGAAGTCCTCGACGCCGTGAACGCATGCTTCGATCGCTGGCGGCAGCCAAATGCTGTTCTGCGCAGATTATGCTGCATTATTTAAGACGTTGTGTTTAACAGGGGCTCCAAGCCGTCACTGCGCTGCGGACGAGGCTAAGCGTTGGGTCAGTTCCGAAATCACGCTGGACCAGTCGCCGGCTCCCGATTGGCGAAACAATCTTGCCGTCGGGTACCAAGGGCTGTCACTTCTATCGAGAAACCAACGATGATCGGGCGAATACGACAGCAATATCCAGACTTTCTTGCCCATTGCGCCGGCAAGGTGAGCCACGGACGTGTCTACGGAAATCACGAGATCCATTGCTTCTACGATTGCCGCCGTGTCGGAAAAGTCAGCGAGCTGTTCTTGATGCACGTTAACCCGTCTGAAACTTGCCAAGGCGGCCAGATCGTCTGGTTTGATCTCCTTTTGCAGGGCATGCAGCTCGATCGGAAGATGCAGCAAACTTTCCAGCAGTCGCAGCGGAAGGCTGCGATCGCGATCGTTCTTGTAGGACGAACTACCTGACCAAACCAGCCCAACCCTGGCCTTTGTCTTTTCTCCAAGCTGCTGCCACCATCTTGCTACTCTTCCCGCATCGGCATAGAGATAAGGCACCGATGAAGGAATGGTTTCGACCGTGGTCCTTAGCGCCAGTGGAAGGCTCATCATCGGGCAATGCATGTCAAAGCCCGGCAGCGCATCGCCGCGCCTGATGAATGTGAAGTTGCCTTTCAAGGTTGACACCAAAGAGAGCAATGGCGAAGGCACCTCGATCAAGACCTCCGCGCCAAGCTCAGCCACTAACGGGGCATAGCGACAAAACTGGATCGTATCGCCCAGCCCAGCTTCTGCATGAAGCAGCAATTTCTTGCCCTGGACCGGCTCGTGGCCCAGCCAGACTGGTTGCCCGAAGGTTCTGACGGCATCTCGTTGCGGGCCCTTCCAGCGCCACTCGTAAAGACGCCACCCTTCCTCGTAATTGCCCGTGATTAGGCTGAGCAGTGACTTATTCCAGTAAGCGTCAACCAAATCGGGGCTCAAGGCGATCGCCCGATCATAGTCACGAAGGGCCTCGCCGAACCTCCTCAGTTCATGGAGGAGGGCGCCGCGGTTGTAGTAGGCGCCGGCGTAATCGGGCTTCGAGGCAGTGGCGTGGTCGTAGCAGAGCAACGCTTCTGCGGGCCTGTTTAGTGCTCGCAATGCATTACCGCGATTTGACAGTGCGATCGGATGGTCCGGGAAAGCGCCCAAGACTCGGTCGATCAGCTCAAGCCCCTTTTCGAAGTCGCCTGTTTGCAGTAACAGCGTGCCGAACCCGATGAGCAACTGTGGGTCCTGTGGGAACTGAATCAACAGTTTCTGGTATGCGGCCGTCGCCTCCACTAATCGACCCGATCGGTGCAGTTCGATCGCCTGGTGAATATCGATTCGCTGATTGCCGCTACGAGGTTGGGGCGTCATTCTGCTGTGTCAATCTTTCCGGTGCGTTCGGACCGCCAAAGTGCCTGGCGGCGACAGGTGTCCGAGTTGCGGGTCGAACATCGAGCGCGATGTCGCCCCCTTATCGGTCTGAAACCGTTGGACGAGGGGCAATCGTGCTGCAATCAGGTAGCGACGCCGTCCTGCACAAGGCATCGCTGAAGCGCTCGGTCACGGCGATCCTCGCCAAAGTTGTTGAGCGTGGAGACCGGTAAAGTCCGCATGACCATAGATAGGATCGATCAAGCCCCCAGCACGAAAGATTCGCACTCGAAAGCACGGACAATAAGGTCGGTCTTACCGTCACCAATGCTCGCCGAGAACTGCCGGCACGTAGCGTGCCCCACGTTCTCGCACCAGCCTTGAGTAGATCGTCCCGTCTGACATCTCGCTGCGGTCATACCAGCCGCCGACCTGCTCCCATACTGTACGGGTCGCCACAAGCTGCATGCAGTCAATCAGGCCCGGCACTGGCGGAATCCCCGTATAGATCAACGCGCGCGCCGGATCGGCTGGGTTGCGCCAGATCGGCCAGCGCCCGTTGAAATTCATGCCGCGCATGGCAATCGCGTAGATGAGAATCGCCGGGTTTTCTGCGAGTTCGGGTGCCGTTACCGGCGGCACCGGCGCTCGGCTGTACCGGTCCAGCACTTCGAGCGCATTCTCGTACAGGATATTGTCCGGGTTGAAGTGAACGATGTAATCGCCCGAAGCTTCGCGGATTCCACGATCGCGAAGGGAGTGGCCCCAGTCGTTGTGGCGCCTCTCGCTGATGCTGATCCTGACTCGCGCCCCCAGGCCCACTGCCGTAAGGTCTGGCAGCGGCCTGGTCAGAGGCCCATCGTGGTAAAGGAGCAGCTCGAAGTCGGCAAAAGTCTGCTTCGCGAGGCAACCCAGTCCGCGCAACAGAAGCGCTTCGCTGATGCTGCCGTCGTAGTGCGGTACGATCACGCTAAAGCGTGGCGTCCCCCTCGTAACCACAGCCGGCTACCTCCCGAAGTGCGACCAAAGACTGACTGAGAATACGGGCAGCTCCCGTCACCTCGGCGTCTCGTCCATCGTCCCAATTTCTCGCGCGCCCGCGCCGTTTCTTTTGCGCCGCAGCGCAGCCGCGACCGAAGCGCAGGTGATACGCCAAGACCCTCTTCCAATACGGGAGCTCCGTAAGGATGAGAAACTTCTCCCGGCAAGACTCGCAGCGCTCGATACTCGCTTTCAGATGATACCCAGCGATATCGGAAAACAACTCCCGACTTCGAAATACTTTGGTCCGGCCGGATCACGATGAACATCTCCGCATATGCCGTCTGCTACAACGAGCAGGAACTTCTGCCCTTTTATCTTTCTCACTACGCCAGTCTGGCGACAAGGATCGTCATCTGGGATAACTTCTCGACCGACCGCTCGGTCGAAGTCATCAAGTCTTTCCCGCACCCGAACATCCAGGTTCGCCAATATCATACTGATGGGGAATTCAAGGAATCTGCTCTGCTTGAAGTCAAGAACAACTGCTGGAAGGGCGACGATGCCGACTTCGTGATCGTCGGCGACATCGACGAGTTTCTCTACTGCACCGACCTGCCGCGCTTTCTTGCGGCAAACGCGGCTTTCGACCTCTTCAGGCCGCGCGGTTTCGACATGTTCTCGGAAGCCTTTCCGACCGATTACAGCCGCCACTTGACACAGCAGGTCAAGGATGGGGCAACGAACCCGGCTTACTCCAAGGCTGTGCTGTTCCGGCCGAATCGGGTCCGCGAAATCAATTACCACGCAGGCTGTCACTCCTGCAACCCGGTGGGCGAGCATCTGCGCGCCTACGACGGCGAACGGTTACAGACCAGCCCCTTGATGCTCTGTCATTACAAGAACCTGGGCCTAGAGTACCGGGTGCGCAAGCATCGGGCCTACGGCGAGCGACTCGGGGAGGACTTTCGCCGCCACCGATGGGGTTGGCATTACACACTCGACGAAGAGCAACAGAGGCGCGACTTTGCGGATCTGCGCGAACGGTCCTATCAGGTGCTGCCATAAGCGGCGAATGCCGCGCGCAGCGGCATCCGATGCGCGACTCGTGACCGGAGCGGATCGCGATTTCAGCGCACGGAGACTTTGATCCGGTGAAACCCGACCCGAGCGTCGCTGAGTATCAGGCCAACTTCAGTGCCACCTACGAGTCCGCGAATTATGGCCGCGGACTGGCCGCGTACTTCCTTCGCATGAGTCATGTGTGGTGCGAGCGCCGATTCGATCGTGCAGACCACTTCTCGCAGGTCCTCGAGGTCGGCGCCGGGACAGGCGTGCACCTGAAATCGGTCCGTCACAGCTTCGACGAGTACTGGATGACGGATCTGAATCAACCGCTGCTCGACCAGTTCGCCGCGAACGGTCCGACGAAAGAAGGCCGGATCTGCGTGAAGAGCGAAGATGCCACGCACCTTTCCTTTGCCGACCATTCGTTCGATCGGCTGATCGCGGCGCATGTTCTCGAGCACCTGCCCAATCCGCACCGAGTGCTGCGCGAATGGGTCCGGGTCGTGCGTCCCGGAGGTGTGATCTCACTGATTCTTCCCTGCGATCCCGGTCTTGCCTGGCGATGGGGCCGACACCTCGGTCCGCGCCGGGCTCTTCTGCAGCGCGGTCTCGCCTATGACTACTGGATGGCCCGCGAACACATCAACCCGATTCACAATCTCGTGAGTTTCCTGCGTTACTACTTCGACGAGATCGACGAATCATGGCGACCGTTCTTCTTGCCTTCGACCGATCTGAACCTGTTTTACATTGCCCATGTCAGGGTCAAGCCGTAATCTTCATTGGGCCGCAGGCTGCCATCGCGGCGCGCTTCTCCTCTCTCAGGATGGCTTGGCTTCACTGAACCGCTGGGGCAGATGACCAGAATGCTTGTCTCGTCGTGAGAAACTCAATTGTCCTACGCATGACGCTTCTGAGCATCCGGGCAGCGTCATAATGCCGGGAGTCCTGCAAACCGGCGCGGGACCTGAACTGCGGCGAAGTCGTGGATTGCGTTGTTTGTGGATACGAAATGGGCATCGGGCTTCGCGACTGGCATCGGCTTTGCCGCTCGTGCGGACATGAGTCCGCCTGCTTGCCGGTCGAGATCAACGAACCGTCCGCCTACGACCGCCTCAGCGAAGACCAGCGCGAACTCGCACTCAAAGACCTTCGTCGTGGGAACAACCTGCAGCTGATCCACTGGATCAAACTGATCCGCCCCGCGCGTGACCAGAGACTTCTCGACGTTGGCGCTGGTCACGGATGGTTCCTGCAACAGGCTCTCCCGAGCTTCTCCTGTGTCGGACTCGAACCTGACAAGAGAATTTGCGCGGCGGCTCGCACATCCGGTCTGCCCGTGGTTGAAGGGTTCTTCCCGTCCGCCCTTGGCGCCGGAGAGCGCTTTGATGTCATCGTGTTCAATGACGTGTTCGAGCATCTGCCGGATTCCCGCGCCATTCTTTGTTCCGTTCGCGACCACCTCACGCCGAACGGACTGCTGGTGATCAACGCACCGAACCGCGACGGCGCCATCTACCAGATCGCCAAGCTTCTGGCGCGCACCGGGGCTCGGTGGCTCTTCGAGCGAATGTGGCAACTGGGCCTGCCCTCGCCCCACGTGCAATATTTCAGTCGCAACGGGCTCGCCAGGTTGGTTTGCTCCGCCGGCTTCGCCGTTGAACGCGTCGAACGGCTGCCCGCAGTCAGGCTGCGCGGCCTGCTTGCGCGGGTCCGCTACACAAAGGATAGCGGCGTTGTGATGGCGGCCATCATCTTCGCGTTCGGCGTGCTTGTCCTGCCGGTGCTGCGCTTGCTTCCCAGTGATGCCGTCGTTGTGTTCGGTCGCCGCTTGGAGACCGGAGATATGTCGGCTATGCCGGGCTGAACGAGTGCAATACACACGAAATACACACGATCCGGACTGCGCTGGCCTGGCCTTGAGCGCCCGCCCGAGGTGGCGGCACCCGTTCCGCGCGAGCGAGCAAACCGCTCACTGCTCATTTGTTTGGCCGAATTGCGGCGCCTGGGGAAAATGATCGCCTTGCGTGGAATTGACTGGCTTCGCCTTGTCGTTAACTGGCTGACCGCTTGCTTCGCACTGACAATTCTGCACGGAGCCTCGGCAGCAGATCAGGCACCAGGGGCCGGCTATGTCGACCGGGTGCGCTTTAACTCTCAAACGCGCGAGCTCTTTGTCGCGGGCTGGGCTGCACCTGAGCGGAAGAATGTCTTTACCTCGATCATCATCCTCAGAGTGGGCGACCATGAGGTTTATCGTGGTCGCCTGCTGCGACTGGAACGACCAGATGTCGTGCAAGCGCGTGGACGCGAGGACTGGCTATGGTCGGGTTGGCAAATTCGGGCCACCGTGCCGCGCAGCGTCCCGGACGGTCCTCAACCGATTGCTGCGCGCGTCCGCCTGACCGACGGAGCCGAATTCGATCTGCCGGTCATCGCTCAGAACTCGAGTGTGACGATCGAGGCGAGCGGACAACCGCCCAAAGCAGCCATGGCCGCGTTTGTCCTGGCGGTGCTCGTTCCGTTGCTGGGTCTGTTCGGTTCGACACTGCCGTCGGTCAGGACTGCGATAGCGAGTCGGCGAGTGCCGGAGGGCCAAACCCAGTTCGCCGTATCGGTTGCAGTTTCGTTCACCCTGCTCGTTGCGGCAGGTTTGAGCGGGTCTTCGTTGGGACTTGGTCTGTCTGCGTCCCCGGTCACCCGCGACGACTCGGTCCATCTGCTTGGAGGGCCCCAGCCGATACGCAGTGACGAGTGGCTTGTGACGACGCCGATGGCGATCAGTCAGGTGACGCACGATCCGCCGTTCCCGGTGGTGAACCGCAACATCGGTCCTGAAGGGCAGAACATGCTCATCGTGGGCATGACCGGAGTGCCGGTCAATCACATCTCGTCATTGGCCAGACCGGCGACTTGGGGACTTCTTCTGCTCGATCTGCGGCGCGGGCTTGCCTGGTACTGGTGGTTCCCATTTTTCGCCTGTTTCACAGCCCTGTGGCTCTTCCTGACGCGGCTGTTCCGACTGGAATGGCGAATCGCCGCCGTTCTGGCGGCAACCTTGTCGGCCTCGCCTTATTCGATTGGATGGTCCGGATGGCCTGCGTACGTCGTTTCCTTTCCCCTGTTTGGCATCGTCGCCGCCGATCGCTGCCTGCGAATCAGGAACATCCGTTCTGCCATGCTGTTGGGAGCCTTGCTGGGACTGTGTATCGCCGGCTTCGCGCTCGTGCTCTACCCGGCATGGCAGGTCGCCATTACGTATCTCCTCATTCCCGTCGCGCTCGCCGTATTCATCCGCGACCGGCGGGAGCTTTGCTTCGGCCTGGCACAGCTCCTGGCCGGACTCGCGGCGGTGGCCGTCGCGGCGTTTCTCCTGATCGCCTGGTGGCAATCGGCACTAGACGCGATCGAGGCGATCAGATCGACCGTCTACCCCGGACAGCGCAGTACAGCGGTCGGCGGCGACATCGACCCGTGGTATTTGGTCAAGGGGCTGCTCAGCCCGATTACGATGTATCAGGGCTCGGCGTTCCTCGACCAGAGCGACGCGGGATCATTCATCTATCTGCTGCCCGCGCTGGTAATCGGTGTGCTCACCGTATTCTGGATCCGGCGCGGCATCGACCTCGTCGCTATCGCCCTGCTCGCGTTCGTCGCGCTCGCTCTCACTTTCCTCTTCACTGGATTCAACCCTGCCATCGCGCGCTATTCGCTGTGGGGCCTCTCGGTTCCGTTCCGTATCGACATTGCACTCGGCCTCGCGCAGACACTTCTGCTCGCGTGGTTGATCTCGTCTGCGAATGGCGCAGACCCCGCCAACATACGCTGGGTCAGAATCGTCGCGATCGGCGGTTCGATTGCATCTGCACTCTGCGCGGCGTTTCTGCTCAGCAAATTGCCGCCCGACCTCGCGACACTGGCGCCCCCGGGCTTCATCGTCCTGTCATGCCTCGCGCTCGGCTGGGCTGGCTTTCTGCTGCTTGCGAGGCGCTCTGTGCCGTTCGTGGCTCTGTACGCGGCTTGGATGGTAGGGACTGGAATCGTCTTTAATCCGATTGCGCTTGCTCCGACTGCCATCGTCCCGCTTGATTCGTTCTGGCGCGACGCCCTGAAGGAAGATGCCCTTCGGAAAGGGCGCAGAGTCGCCGTCGTCGGCGAACAGGACTTGGCGATGACCGTGCTTGCAGCCGGCATCCCGATTCTCAACGGCGTCTTCTATTACCCGCAGCAGGCGCTCTGGCAGGCCCTGGACCCGGCTGGCAGGCAACGCGTCCTCTACAACCGGCACCACCGTCTGATGCTGGTCCTGTCACCTTTGCCTGCGGGATCTGACTACCAGATCGATTCCCCGCGTCTGGACGAAGTCCGAATCACGCTCGATCCGGCCCGTTTTGATTTCCGCACGCTGGGCGCGGACCTTGTGTTGACCTCGACCATTGATGCCGATGCCCTCGTTGCCAACAGCAGCCTTCGGCGCGTCAACGATCGCGGCGGATGGGTGCTGCATCGCGCCGTCAACTGACGGGCCCCGTCGCCTGCGCCGCTCGCCCAGAAGGCGCCGCCGCCTCGATTCCCGCCGGTTCAAAGAATCGCGGCGCAATCGCCCAGAAATGCCATGCTGCCGGCTCTTCCTCGATCGCCGACTCGAGATAGGTAAAGACTTCACGGATCAGCGACTCCTGGTCTCGCCGCGAGCCGAGCGGATGGATACGCAAGGTGCGCATTCCATCCAACAGGCGAACGCCGAGCAGGTAAACGGTGACCGGCACGTCGGACTCACACGCGACCCTCAGCAGGCCGCGTGGCACACGCGCACGCATCCCAATGAGATCGATGAGTTCGCTGCCTACCACCTGGTCCGATGGCACGTCCGCGACGGAAACGATCTGCTCATTGTCACGCAGCGCCTTCAGGACGCTGCGCGGCATGCGTGTCACCTCGATGACCGCGCGGCCGGTCGCTGCAGCGACGCAGCGCATTCTCGCCGAGTAATACCAGTAGGCGATGCTGCGACCTTTGAACTGCTCGCGCCGCAGCGGCGCCGACAGGAAGTGCACGTCTAGCCCGCGCGTGGCTGCGTGGCGCAACGCCCACATGCCCGCGCCCCAGTGAAAGGTGCACAGAATTGCCGGGCGGCCGGGCTGCGGCCAGTCGCCGCGCACGGACAAGTGACGCGCCATCCAGCGATCGGTCCTGCTGCGGGCGAGATACAGATCCGCGTGGTCGATCAGCGTCGTCAGCCGACGCACCCGCAGCCAGGTGCCGACATCCCCCCGCAGCCAGCCGCGTGATCTCGCCTGTGCCAGCGCCTCGCTGCAGTCCTGCCGGTAAAGAAAGCCGTAGCCACAGAGCCATCTGAAAATCCGGAAAGTGATCGGCCACGGCAGGAAGATCGCGATGCCCGGAAGCAGCACCAGCTCGACGAGGTCCCGCGTTTCGGTTCGCAGGCGGTCAGCGGCCCTCATGACCAGGAGTGCTTCAGCGAAACGAGGCCTGGCAGGCGCGCGGGCGACATGTACAGGAAACGTGCGTAGTGCAGCCATTCGTCATACAGAACGATGCCCTGCGAGTCGAACAGGTAGGCGCTGACGATGTAGTCACCGCTGTGCAGCGGCAACTCGGGAAAGGTCACCGTTGCGCTCCAGGCGCCGTCCGGATCGCGCTTCGGCGCCACGCCGTCAACGTGCGTGGCAACGACCGTGATGCCGGGCCCGCTCGTCAACTCCAGCATCACCATCATGTGCGGGCGCTCGTCCTGCGAAGTGACGGCCGTGACTCGCACCGAAAGTGAATCGCCCAGCAACAGCGGGGGATCGCCGTCGCCAAGCGGCATGATCTCCACCGAACGGATCGACGCCCGTCGCGAAGGATCCAGCGGCGCGGGGGAGGCCGCGCGCTGCTGCGCCGGGCTGCCCGGGGTCGCCCTCTGTGCATCGAGCCGGCGAACGTGGCTCTCGTATGCCGCGAGAACCATTTCCACGGGGCCAAGCAGTCGGGCGTGGCCGGCATCGAGCCACAGCGCGGCATCGCACAGCTGCCGGATGTGATACTGGCTGTGGGAGCAGAACAGGATCGTGCAGCCGTTGCGTCGGAACGCGTCGATGCGCTCGACGCATTTCTTCTGGAAGTGCTGGTCACCGACGGCCAGCGCCTCGTCGATGATCAGAATGTCGGGCTCGACCGCAGTCGCGAGCGAAAAGGCGAGTCGGACCGTCATGCCCGACGAGTAGGTCTTGACCGGGCGGTCGATGGCCTCTTCGAGCTCGGCAAACGCGATGATGCTGTTCTCAAGTTGCGACAGTTCAGCCACCGAAATGCCGATCAACGCGCCGGCGAAGCGCAGGTTCTCGCGGCCGGTGAAGTCCGGGTGAAAGCCTGCGCCCAGTTCAAGAATCGCGTTGACCCGCCCACTGCCGCCCCGCTCGATGCGGCCCGTGGTGGGCTGCAATGTGCCCGCGATGAGCTTGAGCAATGTGCTCTTGCCCGCACCATTGACGCCAATCACACCCAGACAATGCCCGCGTTCGAGCGAGAACGAGACATCGTTCAGCACCCAGTGCGGGCGGTGTGTATCGCGCCCGGTGATCAACGCCCGCAGGCGCGCGCGCGGCGAGTCATAGAGCTTGTAAAGCTTGCCGAGGCCGGAGACGGTCAACGCAGGCTGCATGCCCACTGCCTAAAGCCAGTCGATCAGTTGTTCCCGGCTGCGCGATATCAGACGGTCGAGGAACACTGCCAGCACGACCGGCCAAATGACCATTGCCAGCCAGACCTCGGCACCAGGAACCTCCCCTTTGAGCATGATGCTCTGCGACCCGAGAATGGTTGGCGTCATCGGGTTCAACCAAAGCACCCACGCCATCGCCGCAGGAAACATGTTGGGTGGGAATAGCACGGGCGACAGGTAGACGCCGACGCCGAGGAAGAACGTGACGAGCTGAGTCACATCGCGCAGCGCTGCTGCCAGTATCGCGAAAACATAGGCAAGCAGACACCAGGTGATGATCGCCAGCGCCATCAATGGCACCAGCATCAACAGCGCCGCGCTGAAACCATGCAGCGGTGCATAGATGGGCACCAGGACGACGATCAAGGGCAGGAACACCACCGCGCTCGACAGCACAGCCCGGGCAGGAAAGAGCACCGGCGGCATCGGATTCTTCTGCAGCAGGGCGCCCGCGTCGATCAAACTGTTCATGCCACGTGCCACCGCGTCCGAGAACGCAAGCCACGGAACCATCCCGACGACGAGGTAAGCGCCGACGGCGCGTGTCGGTGCGCCCTCGCCAAGGCGGAGCTTGAACACGATGTCGAAGACGAGAAAATAGGCTGCGATCGTCAGCAGCGGTTGCACATAGAGCCAGGCGATGCCAAAAGCCGAGCCGGCGTGGCGCGCCTTCAGGTCGCGCACTGCCATGAGCGCAAGCAACGCGCGCGCGTTCCAGAGGTCAGTGATCTCTTTGGCGAGCGACTGCATCTGCTTCCGATACCTTCAGGCGCGCCGGGTTCCGACACCGCATAGCGCGGGCCTGTCCGGAAATCGGATCAGTACTGGCCGCGTTGACCGGCACCGAAAACGGTCCCTGTTCTTTGCCAGGTCCGACCCTCGACGAATCGTCAGTTCGCCTTGGCGCCGCCCTGACGGGCCGCGACCAGCGCTTCGATGGCCTCCCGGTCGAACTGGATGCCCGCGGAGAGCCCGTCGACTATTTCACGGCGTCTGGTGCGCGAATCGCTCTCCGCAAGACTCTTCACCAGTCCGTCGCGCACGGACTCGAACGGCTGCCGGCTTGCGGGCTTGCGCTCCCCGAAGCGGATGATGTGATAGCCGAATTCGGACTTGACGATGTCGCTGATTTCGCCGGGCTGCTTCATCGCAAATGCGGCGGCCTCGAAGGCCGGTGCCATTCTCCCGCGGGTGAAGAACCCGAGGTCGCCACCCTTGGCGGCGCTGCCGGGGTCCTGCGAGCTGGACTTCGCCAGCGCGGCAAAGTCGGCGCCCGGAGCTCGCGCGAGGGCAAGCAGTTCCTTGGCGCGTGCCTCCGGGTCGCATGACTTGGCATCGATCAGAATATGGCTGACGCGGATCTGCTCCGGCGTATCGAACTTCTCAGGAGCCGCGTTGTACTGGTTGAGGGCGAGCCGTTCCAGCGCCGCGCGGTCCGGCGGCGTGCCTTCGGCGCGCGCCAGCGCCGCCTCGGCGAGCACACGCTCGTGCGCCGCGCGCAGCGCGGCAGCAATCTTCGGATCATTCTGAAGGCCGTCCGCTTCCGCACGCCGGGCCAGCTCGCGCTGGATGACGAGGTTCTGACCCAATTGAGCCATGTTGATTGGACGCGCGAACGTCTGCGCCTGCGCTTGTGGCGAAAGTCGAAGCGCCTCGTTCAACAGGTCGTCGGCGGTGATCGCCGCGCCGCCCGGAATTGACACAACGGCCTTGTCAGCGGCATGCACGAAAACCGAGGCGGTGCAGAGAATTGCGATGAAACAGGTACGGGTCAGGAACATGGTGGGCAATAATGGTTTCGGACGAAAAGGAGAAAACGCGGGTGCTATGGAAAGAAAAAAGGGCGGGAGGACCCGCCCTTGTTTGACGCAAGAAACGCGAACTTACGGGACTGAAGCGCCCGTCTGAGTAATCCGCATCGGATACGACAGACCGTAGAACTGGTTCGTGGTCGTGTTGCTTATCCGCGTGAACTGCCGCGCGAGGAACGGCAATCCAAAATCGTCAGTCACGAGGCCCACAGTTTGCGTGTTGGGCGCGTAGAGAAAGCCCCATCCCTCGGTAAAGCCGTTGGAGATGTTGGAACGCGCCACTTCAGCAAAAGTTGCGGAATTCCCGGGAGTGGTCCCGTTGACGCCGACGACCGATACTTCACCGCAAAGCGACAGTATAGTCGGCGTTCCCGGCGAGATGACGATGTCGTCGGTAATCGTCGGCACTTCCTCGCGGTTAAAGAAGCCCACCGCGTTGATGCCGAGCTTGGCGCAAATCTGGTACGACTTGCCGCCGTTGGACGCGCTGCCCAGCTCCGTGTTGCCGCTGGTGAAGTAGACATTGCCATCAGAGAAGGCCGTACGAACAATAGCGGGCGTGGTGCCGTACTTGACAGCAGCCATGTAACGCCGGGTCGGGAACGAAACCACCCAGTCGGTCGATGCGCCGACAGCAGCCAGATTGAAGAACTCGCCGGCTGCCTCAACCGTCGCAATCGAATTGCTCAATTCCCTCGACTGAGCATATGGCGACAGCGGACTGGGAACGGTGAGGTTCCACGTATACGGCGTCGACAGATCAGGCAAGTCGTAGCGTGCGCCCGCGACGACCGGAGTCGCGCCGCGGAGCAGCGGGTCGGCCGTATTGTTATCCGCCTCTGTTTGGCTCAACCCAATCGAACGCTGATCCCAGAACACAACCCTACCATAGCCAGGGCTCCCATCAGCAATGTCACGCGCCTCGATCGCTGCAGTGTCCCCGGAGTAGGCAAGCACCTTATTCACGTTGATGATGGTCCAGCCCGCCATCAGACCGGTCGTCGGCGTCGTCATGTACGACGAGGCGTTTTCATTCGTAATCGCGGTGAGCACAGACGGTGTGCAATCCGGCACGCCAGCGACGTGCTTGGTCGCGTCATAGAGATCGGAGTAGTTGCCACCATAATCGGCAATGTCGCCCATGTTGAGGATCTCAATGTAGCCCTCGCGGGTTTCCATGTTGCGATCCGTTGCCTGCGGCGACGTGCGGCTGAGGATGAATTTCTGCGGCGTGCCCGACTTCACCGAAGTCGGCAAGGTGCAGGACTTGTCGAAAGTCGTCAACGTGGACACCCCGTCGGAGCCCGCAGCGATTTCGGCGGACCACATGTCGCCGGGGGACATAAAGAGCTGAAAGTCAAAAAGGTCGTCCGAGTTCGATGCGCCGCGGAAGCGGATCTTCAAGACCTTGCCGAATACTCGATCCGTGTTGGTAATATTCAGCAGCGTGACATTCGAGCTCTGTGTGCTGAAGTAGGGCGCCAACAGAATATGGCCGACGCCCCTGGGGTTGAACTGCAGCGTGTTCGCTTGCGATTGAGCACTGGCTGATCCGGCAAAGCCCCCCAACGCCGCTGCGACGCTCAGAGCAATGATGCGTTTCTTCATGAAGACTCCTCTTTATGGAAAGGTTGTGCGCACAACCGAAAATCGCGACGCACCGAAAAGTTAACACGTACTTGGCCAAACTAACAACTGCCCCGCCACTGGTCGCCTGTTCGGACGAGACCGAGTTGCGGGAATGCAACGCGTATGAGCTAGGTGTTGTCGATATCCATCTCCTCCCGCTCACTCAAACCGGTTCGAACTTGAACCACTGTCCCTCCTCGAGCACCCAAATCTCCTCAACATAGGTCGAGGACACGTGCCTCGCTTGCCTCGGGAGCAGGGCTCGAAATGCCACCTCGACCTGGACCGAGCAACGCTTCTCTTCGCACTTCGCGCTCGATGCCTTGGCACTTTCCCACTTCACCGGCCCCTGGAACTGATTCCCGTAGCGCTCCTGCGGGACGATCGCGCGATAGGCTGGAACCATGAACTTGTAGGCCGTCGCCCAATCGCGCGCCACCAACGCGTCCCAGCGCGCCTGCGCTCGCGACAGGACTATCTCTTCCGCCGGCTTCGAAGAAAATCCCGTCGAAGCGCATCCCGCCACAAGGACGCCGAACAAGAGAGATAACAGACCGCGCGACGCACGACCGCGCTGAGACCTTGCCGCTGTGAAACGAAAAAAGCTCGCCAACACTTCCCGATCCAAAGTCGAAACAAACGGCATGCGCATCACGCAAATGTAAAGGGATGCCGCGAATTCAAGAACCTACCGCCGGCAGTTGACTGGGGCAATACGTCGTTCAGACGTACCGCCCTGCGCAAGTCTCGGACAAACAACCGAATTCATCGGCGTCGCCACTACTGCCAGGAGCAAGCAACCTTACACAACATTAAATTATAGCTTCAATAGTCCGGAAAATGCGCATGTGAATCCCGCAATCAGCCTCATTTCTTTGACGGCTCCGCGGAAGTCGGCGGTAACAACGTGGGCTGGACAGCCTGTGATGAGTCCCCGAATCCCGGCGGCAACAAGGCGCGCTGCTCATCAACGAGCGTTTTCAAGCCACGCATCCGCTCGCGCATCTCACGGCTGACTTCATGCGCATCCTGCAGCGTGCGAATGACACGCGGTGTAATGACGATGAGCAACTCCGTACGCCTACTGCTTTGTGTCTTTGTGCCAAATAAAGCACCCACCACCGGAATGCGGCTGAGGAATGGTATACCACTGCTGCCTCCGGTGGAGTTGTCGCGGATCAGTCCGCCCAGCACGAGCGCGTCACCCGACTTGATCGCGACGCGACTGGCGACTTGCCTCTGCAGGAAGGCTCGCTGGCCGGTTGCGGTGTCGATCGATCCAACGTCGGTCACCGCCTGGCTGATGGTCATGGAGACTACGTCTCCCGAGTTGACCGACGGCGTCACGGTGAGCAAGACGCCCGTATCCTTGTACTGAATGGAGGTCGTCACGTTGCCGCCCGCCGTCACCGTTTCAGAAGACCTGATGGGCTGTTGGTCTCCAACTGAAATCGTTGCGGTGTGATTGTCGAGCACCATCAGTGACGGGCTCGATATCACGTTGATGAGCGAGCGATCCGCCAGCGCGTTTAGAACCGCCCGCACCTGTCCGATTGAATTGGTCAGTGTGTACGAGAGCCCCGGCTGAATGGGACCGATTCCACCCTGCGAGTTGAGGTTCAACTGGCCCGTTCCGGTAAGTCCGTTGCGCGGCGAATCGGTGAAGTACCACTGCAAGCCGTACTGCAACTCGTCTGCAAGCGTGACTTCGACGATCGTTGCTTCGATCAACACCTGCGTCGCCGGCGAATCCAAACGGCGCAGCGTGGCTTCGATCTTGCGAAAGTCAGCAGGTGGCGCATAGATGATCACCGAGTTGTTCAAATCATCGCCAACGATGCGCACGTTCGGAGAGAGGGATACAGAAGTGACGCCGCCGCCGCCACCACCACGGGCGCCGGCCGCCTGCGGGCTACCGCGGCCCGTGCCGCCACCCACCCCTACGCCAGTGCCTGCCGACGCGATGGAAGAAGTCGCTCCCGAAGGAGCAAACCCGCCGGTCGAAGCCGTGACGGGACGCAACCCGGGGGCAACGTCTGCGCCTCCCGCAGCAGACGCTGCCGAACTCGCTCCTCCATAGATGCCGTTAAGCACCGTGGCAAGGTGCTGCGCCGAGCCGTTCTGCACCGCATAGACAAACAGTCGAGGATCGGTATCGGTGCCACTTGGACGATCGAGCCGTTCGATCCATAGCTTGACTTCGTCGAGATACGAAGCGCGGGGCGAAACGACAAGAATGCTGTTGAGCCGTTCGAGAGGGATGATGCGTAGGGCCCCAAGCAGCGGATGTCGCGGTATCGCGGTTGGCGCCGCCGGTGCGGCCGCACCGGGCGCAGCCGCGCCACTCGGAGGCGTGGATTGAATCGACGGGATCGTTACGCGAAGCGCGTCATCGATATCGCGCACCGAGGCGTATTGCAGCGGAAACACGCCGACCGACATGCCCTTGAGGAGATCGACATCGAAGGTGCGAACGATCTCGAGCCAACCCTCAATCTGGTTGCGCGAACCGGCCAAAATCAGCAGATTACGTAACGTGTCGACGCGAACGAAAGCGGTTGGCTGCGCAATCGGCCGCAGGATCTCGGCCATTTCGCCCGAACCGATGAACTTGAGCGGGATGATCACCGTGCCAAATCCGGGCGGCAGCGGTGACTGATCCGTCCTTTTCGGCACGGGAACGACGCCGCGCAGCGAATCTGCAGAGCCGACGTGAAAGACGCCCGCGGCGTCCTGTGCCATCAGGATGCCGTTTCCCTGCAATACGGCCTCCAAAAGAGACAGTACCTGGTCAACCGGGACGGGGGCCGCCGTAGAGACGGTCACGGTGCCAGCGATCGGCTGGTGAAGGACATACGTGACCCCAAGCAAATCCCCCAGCACCGCGTGTACGACTTCCCTCACCGGTGCCTGTTCAAAGCGTAGCGAGGTTTCCTTGTCCGCCGATGTTCGGGCGCCGCGCGGCGCCGAAGGGGGCGCGATCACCTGATCGTTGCCACGAAAAAGCCGCGGCGCAGGCGCTGACGATTCTCTTTGAACCGAACCGGCGGCGCTGTCAGCCGACCCAGTGGCTGAAGCTTCTGCGCTTGCGCCAGCCTGCTTGTTTTCGGTTTGATCAGCGCGCGTCGAGTCGGACTTCTTCCTGTCAGACTGTGCTGCGTCCTGGCTTGCGCCTCGCCTGGGCCCCGACTTTCGTGCTTCCTGCCCTCGCGAGACTCCGGTATCCCCGGTGGAAGCGGGCGTCGAGGTGGCCTCAGTTGCCGCGACTGCAGTCCGCTTTGTCTGTGAAGGTTCGCCTCTCGTCGAATCGGAGATCACCGGTGGCGAAGCGGCGGGCACATCGGCAGATGGGATGTTTTGGTCGTGCGCGTCCGCGGAACCGGTCGACACCCTGGCCGGCTGACCGTTCGGCTGCACCGAAATTGATGTAGTTACTCGCTCGGAGAAGTCTGCGGACGATCTTGCGCTCGAGGACGCCGAGGACTGCGTTGGCGCGGCGTGCGGCTCGACCAACGTAGTACACGCCGCCGCGCCAAAGGAAATAACGATCAGCACCAGCCGTCCGACGCGCTGGAAAAATTCACGAATCACCGTTGTCTTCCCGTCCGGGCTCGGTTGGCGTTCTCGGCTGAGGGGTTAGGGCCTGCACTGGCTGCACGTTCCTGCCGGCGTTTCAACTGATCGGCAGCGCGCCGCGCGCCAGCGACGGCGGCCCCAGACCCAGATGGACTCGGCCCCGCCCTGTCAGTCGGCACGGGAGGCGCGATGCTCGCCGCGCCCACAGCGGCCGCCGTGGGCGCAGTGTTAGCCAAAGCCACCTTGAGTTCCCTCTGTTCGCCTGAACCTCGACTCAGCGACACGCTTTGGCCGCCCGCACTCGCGACGGTCCAGCCGCCGATCTTTTCGCCGAATCGCACACGTTCAACCTTGCCGCTGTAGTTCATCACGACTCCACCGCGGTCATTCGATGCGAAGACTCCCATCAATTGGAAGTCCTTGAGCGGATCGGCATCAGTCTTTGAGTCGGCGCCTTCTGCCAGGGCCGGTTGTGCTCGCCGCGAACTCACAAATAGAGGCCGTTCAATCGTCTCTCTGAACTGCGAAATGTCTACGGGCTGGCGGTTCGGCACCGAAACGTTTACGTCAAGCGCCGGCTGTATAGCAGCAGGTTCAACCCACTGAAGCCGATGCGGATCATGCCAAAGAAACACGAGCGCGCCCGCCGATGCTAAGTTGACAACGAGGAGCACGAGAAATACAGCGTTCCTCATGATCCAACCCGCATAACGGACAACGTTTGCCGAACGGTCACGAATGGGGACCCATCCGGCGCATACCGACCGGTCGATTGAATGTTGAGTTGCTCGTTCGCAACGACGGGCGATTCGCCCTGCAACGCTGCAAGCACGAGCTGCGTCGCAGCGAGCGAGCCTTCGAAGGTGATCGCAACTGCGATGCGCTCAATGCCCTTTTCTGATCGCGGCGGCAGCACCTGACTGTTGGTTAACGACAACCCGGCGGACTGCAGTGCGCGCCGTAGGGTCTGCTGCAATTCGTTGCCGATCTGTGCCGAATTACGATCAGGCGCATGGCCGAGACGCGCCATGGCCTCACGCGCATCCTTGATGCCCTGCGTCAACTTGGCTGCACTCTCGCGCAGTCCCAGAAGCCTTGCATAACGGGGTTCGACCTCTGCAAGCTTCGCCTTGGCCCATTCGTACTTGCCGAACACGTAGTAGCCAGCGAGCAGCACGATGATCAGGAATAAGGCCCCGAAAACCACCGTAACCGTTTCGGCACGGCGCTGCGCGATATTCAGGCTCATGACTTGGTGCCGGTCGGGGCCAGTGAAAACTCGATCGTGAAGCTCTCTTTGGAGACGCCGCGTGCGCGGGTGATACCCGCGGGCGCGCGAACGTCGCGGAATGCTGCGTTCGCCCCAAGCGCCTCAAGCAACTGCGCCGCGTTGTCCGCCTGACCAGTAAGCCGAACGCTGCTTCCGGTCAGTTCCAGCCTCGCCAGGCTCACATCGTCCGGTAGCATGCGAGTCAGTTCGTTGAGCAGCCAGACGGCGTCGCGATTGTCGCCTCGAGCGGCGTTCAGAAGCTGCACCTGCTCGGAAAGTTTCGCGAACTCACTTCTCATCTGCGCCTGAGTCTTGACCTGCGCCGCGAGCCTCGCTTCCTTCGCCATCGCATCGAGCGCGAGCTGCCTTGTCTGCAGCGCCGGCGTGATCGCCACTGCCGCGAGTTGAAGCAACACCAGCCCTGCCAGCAAGCAAAGCACCCTCCGGCCCGCTCTTACCCGGGTCATGCGAGTCGACTCCCCGTAACCCGG
Source organism: Burkholderiaceae bacterium (assembly GCA_036824465.1). Lineage (GTDB taxonomy): Bacteria > Pseudomonadota > Gammaproteobacteria > Burkholderiales > Burkholderiaceae_F > JAKOQB01. The sequence continues at coordinate 7,515 of DAITAC010000060.1, read as the reverse complement.
CATCACGAACGGGTGGTCGCCCCCCACCCAGATTTCTGGTTTGACCCCTCCCAGCAAACTGGCTTTCGAGGCAATTTCACGCTCAATGATTTGTTTGGAGGTCAAGGCGATGTCCACCCGGACACGGGCGCCTTCAGGCCGGTGCGCAAAAAAAGCCCATGCCAAATCGTCTTCGGCGAAAGGACTGCCGCTGCGGGCATCGATGAACGCCGCCTGGCGCAATTCGTCCGAACTGAGGCGAGGCAGCATCAATGAGCGCCGCAAGAGGCTCGCGTCCGGCAGTTCGATAGCGACGTGTCGGATCTTCTTTGCACTCGGAATCAACTTTGCTGAGACGCCGAGTCGGACCGACTGACTGCCATCGGGGTGGATCAGGAGAACTGGGTATTCCGGGGTAAGCCAGCGAAATGCGCGCCACTGCACTGCCTCGGCAACGCCGAGGCGGAAGAATCTGCCCACGGCAGAAAGATCCATGCCGAAAAATCTTGTTGCGCCCTTGTCGAGAACAGCTGCCATCGAGTGTTGCCTCTAGCCTTCCACAGTCCGTTCGATTCGCATCGTAGTCCACGGGGCTCCTTTGGCTGTAGCACCGATATCGAGGAACCGTCGTGTGACCAGAACGGACCCGTTCGACAGCCCGATCCGTGCCTCAATCAGAAACCGCGATCCAACATCGGACCCCTGATGATCCGCCCGGAACCGGGTCGAATCCGCAAGAAGGCCATCGCGGGCACGCGCGCTTGCGTAGCCTTGCGCGAGTTCTTCGTCTCCACCAGCAAGCACCGAAAGCACCGACAGCGGCGCAGACGCTGGATTGACATGCCCGCTGCCTCGTGCTTCAACCGTGACGAGCTTGCTTATCTTCAGATAAACATCGAAATCAATCCCCAAGACTTGCAGCAGATCCTCAGGGGACTCAAAGTTGGCACCGCGCGTTCGGAATCTCGATCCGGACGCAACATAAGCATCGTCTTCGGCGCCTGAAGGAAGGGCAACATTGTCCGGGTCCCGCCAATCGATGATCCTCTGCGCGAGCTTGCCGGCGGACGAGCGATCGACGCCGCCTGCCACCGCCAGCAGATCTGCCAGCAGCGATTCCGGGGCGGCATTCAAGTCAACAAGACCGTTCAGAGGTATTGCGTCAACCCGCAGCGCACGGTCTTCAAACTTCAACTCGTAGGTCCTCAACAATCCATCCCTGATGCCAGATACGGAAAGCTCTCGAGCCACCAACATCGCACCAGCATCCGCAATCGCGGTCGATACGCTCAGTTCCTTCTGCCACGACACGTTGCGGATCTCGCCGCGCACCGCGTACACAACACCAGACACCAGGATCGAGAGTGCGGCAACCAACCAAAGCACCGCCACGAGGGCAAGCCCCCGTTCACCAGCACCGCGATGACGAGCCCGCATCGTGCGATCGCAGGGACTCAGCCAAGGCGAGGACCACGGCTCATTTGCCAAGGCGTTCGCGACAGCAAAGTTCAATTCTGCAAACCACATAGATTGCGCATGGGCGACCGATAGCGGTCAATACGGGCCGATAACCGGCCCCGAGCCGCCACCTACCCGCCCCGTGACCGCACTATCGCCCGTCGGAATCACGGCCACGACGATCTCCGGCCATTGCTGCTCGCCAAACTGCACACTGAGACCGATTCGCGCGGGCAGGCGATCATTATGGTGCCACGCAGGCTCCCAATCTAGTCCAACCGATTCAGAATCAAGGTAACGAAAAGTCACACGGGCCACGTCGCGCGCCATGACCCGCGCCTCGAGCGGCCCGCTTTGCAACGGCAGGTCGCGATTGGTCATGGGCGAAAACTGCAGCACCAAGGCGGATCGTTCGGATCCGCTCGCCGGCTGCAGGAAGAGGTGAAATCGATACAAGCCGCCGGCGCCATAACGAGCAGGCATGATGCCAATCCACTCCAACTCGACATCGCCACCGCGGAAAGCAAGTGACGTCGGGGCCCCGCCCGCCGACGGGCCCGCCGATCGCGGTGAGATCCTGCTCATCACAAGGCTGAGGAACTGGTATCCGCTCTTCATTTCGTCATCGCTCAGGAGGCGATCATCGATCCGCGCCTGAACTGACACGAATGATCGAATTGCGGACAGAAGGAGCGCGGCGACAATGGCAAAGACTGCGGTCGCGACAAGTAGCTCGAGCAGCGTGAAGCCGCGCGATGCTCGGTGCCGACGATCCGCCGCCTGTTCCATGTCGCTTAACGGCGCTCCGGCAGGAGCGTAACCAGCGAAATCTGGCGTTGGCGCAGGCCGTCGTCCCAAACAACCTCAACTTGAACACGATAAAGTGCCGGCGGTAATGAATCGGCACTGCTGTATGTTGAACTGGCGACGCTCCAGCGATAGCCCTCCCATGCTCCAGAACCCTGCCAGCCGCCAGGCGGCACCGTATCCGGCAGACTTTTGAGCACTGATTGCGCGATCACTAACGCATGCGAGTAGTGCGAGGTATCGGCGATCGTGCGCACGCTGCCGCCTACAACGCGATACAGAACGCCAAGCGCAAGCGCCAGGATCGAGATCGCAACCATCAACTCGAGCAGACTGAAGCCACTGCTGCGGCTAGGCAGGGACGGCTTCACCGGGCCAGCGCCTCAACCGATATTCGGCCGTCCAACCAGTCGGCTTGAAGCCGTGCCCCGACGCCCGGGGAACGCAGCACCTCAACGCTTCCGCCCGTTGTGCTGCCCATCGGAAAGAATCGAATTCGTGCCACGCCCTCCGAATAATCGACGTCAGCGATCGTGACCCGAACCTGAAGGTCTGCCGGAATCTTGTGCTTGATGCCACCCTCGACGCCGAATTCGCGCCCCGTGACATCAACGAAAAACCCGACGACCTTGCCAGAAGCGACGGCGTCCCGGCGAGCCGCAGCCAAATCAGCGGTCATGAGCCGGACGGTGCTACGGTACTCACTCGCCCGCTTGAGGCTGCTGTAAGCCCAAGGCGCCAAGGCCACGAGGCCTGCCCCAATCGCCAGCACCACAAGCAGCTCCACGAGGGTGAAACCTCGAATAACCCTCACTTGCCAACTCTCGAACCGCGTGGGCTGAGGCGCGCGAACGCCTACGGCCTCGCGCTGTGGTGGTCGGCGTTTTCCCCGTCGCCGCCCGGAGCGCCGTCGGCGCCAAGAGAAAACACGTCAGGCTCGCCGCCCGGTCCCGGATTCGCATATTTGTAGGGACGGCCCCAAGGATCGTTAGGAATCGACGACCCCTTCAGATAGGGTCCGTTCCAGCCAGAAACATTCGCCGGCTTTTGAACCATTGCCTCCAAGCCTTCCTCGTTCGTCGGGTAGCGGCCGACATCCAGTTTGAACAACTCAAGCCCTTTTTCGAGATCGGCTATCTGGATACTTGCTGTCTTTCCTTTCGCAGTACCAAGTTGCCCGAGGAATCGCGGTCCGACAAGTCCAATCAGAAGACCAAGAATGGCCAGAACAACCAGTAGCTCGATCAGGGTGAAGCCATGCAATTGGCGCAAGTCCGCTCGAGCAGATCCTGTCATTTAGATGTCCCTTCGATAATTGCCACGGTCATCAATCAGCGATGACACCGTCTCCAGCACCCAAGCCGTCGCCAACCAAAGAGCGGGGTCTGATCAAAGAAAAGATGGATTCGCCCAATTGGACACGAGCATTGAACCTAGGTTGCCCGCGACGCGGTGAGTAGTCGAGCCGCGCAGCGGACGTACGACTCTGCGGTAGACGCTCGACCGCCTGCCCTGACGCTGCGAAGAGGTGCAGCATCCATTGATAGCTGCCCAAATAATCATATCGCAAGCTCGTTAACCGTCAGGATGCCCATCAAGATGGAAACGATTACCACCGCAACGATCAGTCCAAGCACCAGAATCAGCGCTGGTTCGAGCATCGTCAGGCCACGCTTTATTCCGGTCTCGACCTTGCGATCAAGGATCGTCGCCAGTTCGAGCACCATTCGGTCCAGGGTGCCAGTTTCTTCGCCAACGCGAACGAGGTTGACGGCAAGCGGTTCGAAACTGCCCGTCGCGTGGAGCGCCTCGGCAAGCCGCCCGCCGGATTTGACCTTCGGCGTCACGCCTTTGATCGCATCGCGCAGTCGATCGTCTTCCACCGTCTCTCCCGCGATGCCCAGCGCGGCCAGAATCGGCACTCCGTTGGAAAGCAGCGTGCCAAACGTGCGCGCAAACCGAGCCAGGTTGTATTCATGGCGAACGCGACCCAGCACTGGAATGGCAGCCAGCCGCGCCTGCCACCAACGCTGCCCCGGGGCAGAATGCAGCCAGCGCGTGAGCAGAAAGCCTCCGGCGACGAGTCCGACCAGCAGATACACGCCGTAGCCAATCACGAGATGCCCGGCCGCGAGCACGAAGCGGGTGGACAGCGGCAATGCCTCGCGAGCATCGCGAAACAGGGTTTCAAACTGAGGCACGATGAACACGAGGATTCCGACCACCGAAAGGACGGCGACGACAAGCAGGATTCCCGGGTAGATCAGTGCGGAGGTCACGCTCTCGCGCAGCGCGCGCATGCGTTCCAGATGCTCCACCAAGCGCGTCAGAACGGCGCCCAACTGTCCACTGGCCTCGCCTGAGCGAACCATGTTCACGTAAAAGGACCCGAACAGCTCGCCACGCGAGGCCAGTGCACGACTGAACGGCATACCGCCCTTTACTGACTCCAGAATCTCACCCAGAAGTACCGCCACTGGAGGCCGGTGGTCCATGCTCAGCAGGACCCTCAGGGCTCCGTCAAGCGGGAGGCCAGCGCGTAGCATCACCGCCAGTTCGGACGTAAATGCAAGCACGTCGGCCCGCGTCGAACGGTCGGCGCCAATCGCGAAGCGGAATTTATGGCGTGAACCCGCGGCCGCGACCGGCGACGCCGCGACGGCCGCAGCGTGGTCGAAGATTCCGACCGGCGTCAGTCCCTGATCGGCAAGCCTTCGCAGCGCCTCAGCCTGACTCCGCGCTTCGATCCGCCCCTCGACAACTCGGCCGCTGGCATCGGCGGCCTTGTAGCCGAAATCAGCCATCGCCTTGGTCCTGCGTCACTCGCAATACTTCTTCGAGGCTGGTTGCTCCGGCAGCGACCTTTCGCAAGCCATCTTCGTAAAGGGCCACAAAGCCCGACTTGCGTGCGATGTCCTGTAGCTGCGTCGCACCGGCACCGCGCATGATGGCGTCGCGGACGGCTTCGTCGACGACAAGCAGCTCGTGAATCGCCGTACGACCCCAGTATCCCGTGTCGCGGCAGTGGGAACAGCCGGGCGCTGAATAGACACGCTGGCCCGGTGCCATGAATCGCGCGAGCCCGCTGTTCGTAATGATCTCTGGCGGCAATTCCGTCGGCTGCTTGCAGTGTTCGCATAGCTGGCGAACGAGCCGCTGGGAGAGAACACCGTTGACCGTCGAGGTGATCAGGTAGGGTTCCACACCCATGTCCTGCATGCGAACCACGGCGCCCACCGCCGTGTTCGTGTGCAGCGTAGACAATACAAGGTGTCCAGTCAGTGACGACTGCACTGCGATCTGCGCCGTTTCACCGTCGCGCATCTCACCGATCATGATGATGTCCGGGTCCTGCCGCAGGATCGAGCGCAATGCGTTGGCGAAGGTCAGTCCAATCTGCGGGTGGACGTGGATCTGGTTGATGCCATCGAGCTGATACTCGACTGGATCTTCGACGGTCAAGATCTTGAGCGCATTCGCATCAAGCTTGGACAACGCCCCATACAGCGTCGTCGTCTTGCCCGATCCGGTCGGCCCGGTTACCAGCAGGATTCCATGCGGCCGCGCGAGCAGGGTCTCGAATCGCGTCAGCGTGTCGGGGCTGAAACCGAGATCCGCCAGACTGAACCGGATACTGGCGCGGTCGAGCACGCGCAGGACCATGCTTTCGCCATGAACGGTCGGCACGGTCGATACGCGCAGGTCCAGCTCGCGGCCCTTCACGCGCATCTTGATCCGACCATCCTGTGGCAAGCGTCGCTCGGCAATGTTTAGTTGCGCGAGCAGCTTCAGCCTTGAGACGACCGCGGCAGCCAGACGCGCCTCGACAACTTCGGCCGCCTGGATCACGCCATCGATGCGATAACGCACGTGCAGTCCGTCATCGAAGGGCTCAAGGTGAATATCGGACGCGCGCAGATCCGTGACGCGACTGACCAGCACGTTGACAAGGCGAATCACTGGTGCCTCGCTGGCCAGATCCCGCAGATTTTCGACGAAGTCGCTCGACTCTGCAGCGCTGGATTCCCTTTCGGCGCCTTCGACCTCGACCACATCGAATGCCTTCGACAAGGCCGCATCGATTTCGGACTCCAGCCCGATGCAGGCCTTGATCTGCAGCCCGCTGGCCAGATGCAGTGCGCGCCGCGCGAAATCGTCCTGCGGCGTGGCCATCACCACGTGCAGCACATCATCGCGAAGCTCGATTGGAAGGATGCGATGAGCGCGAAAGAATTCGGCCGTCACGCCTTCGACCAGCGGCGGTGCATCCGCGAAAGCATCGGCTAGCACGAGCGGCACATTCATCTGGTCCGCCAGCGCTCGCCCGACGTCAAGCTCGGACACGAGTCCGAGCCGCACGAGCACGTGGCCGATTAGACCGCCCGTCTCGCGCTGCGCGCCAAGCGCGCGTTCCAGATCGCGCGACGAAAGCTTCCCTTCGGCCACGAGCGCCTGGCCGAGGCGAACCCGCTGCTGCGCATCGGCTGCCGCAGCTTGCTCCACCATATTCACGTCTGAATCCGCCATCACCGCCACAGCACGCTCTGTCGATTCGTTCAATCAAGCCACATTTCGTCGACGCAACCTACGCCACAAGTGTTTCGCCCGGTAACGAAGAGCTCGACAGACACGGGACGGGAATTCTGTCATGAAAGAACCTGCCCCCCGCTTCGCCCGGCTTGAGCGATGCAGTCGGTCGAGTTGCTCGATCTACCGTGACTGGTCGCGTCAAGCCCCGGACGTGGCGGTGGTCGCGGTCGACATCACGACGCGAGCGAGGAAGAACCGATCCCGGAAAAGTTTTGTTACGCTAAAGCTTGGATGTGTCGGTACGGCCCGTTGCATCATTGGCACAAAGGCAAGCCTCGCGCGACTGAGTGCCGAACTCGCTTCCGAAGCTCGCATGCCTTCAGTACCAAAGATAGGTGTCGCCCCAATCTGCCCAACTCGCGTTACTGAGGTCAACACCGTCAACTTGCGGCACGACGCATGAATACGAACGGGTATTATGCGGCCCCATGCCGCGACGCAAGAGTCCCGCCCAGCTGGTCTCTTGGCCCAGCTAAGAACAACAGACTTCACCTTCGACGCTTCTGCCAATACTCGAATGAACAAAGCCAGCGTCACCCTGTCGGTCATCAGCCACGAACAGCATTCACTGGTTGACGCGCTTCTTTCCGACCTGGCGGGTATCGATACACCAGAACTCGCACGCATCGTTCTGACGCAGAACCTGCCTGAGCGACCAGCGGCGGCGGGCGCACCGAACTT
>DAITAC010000234.1:0-2575 GCA_036824465.1 Burkholderiaceae bacterium | reverse complement strand
GCGTCATCGATGACGCCGCAAAGGCGGAAGACCTGATCGCGCGCGCGATCGAGCGTCTCCGCTAGGCAGCACTTCCAGCGCGGCACCGGATCGCCAAGCTCTCGACCGCGCGCGGTGTGCGTTGTATTGGCCGAAGAACACTCGCGCTCCGGCCTTGAAGCGGAACGCGAGCGTCTGGGCCCCAAGGATCAGGCTATTTCAGCACTTGGCTCGCGTTCGCCTGCGCGACCAGCGCATCGGCATCGGCCTGCAGCAGAAAGCCTTGAGCGACCGCATTCGCGGCCGCCTTGCGTACCGCGTCGACATATCCCGCGTGGGTGCCGTAGCGCTCTTCGAGTGACAGCCGCGGATCGCCGTTGGCAAGCCGCTCCGCCTTTGTCCTTGCGAACGGAATCATGCTGCCGACGTAATCGCAGATCTGGTCGCGGTGGAACGGACGCGCGCCGCCGTCGGTGCCCGTGATGTTCCAGCCGAGGTAGGTCCCCAGCGGCGCATCGCGCAGAACCAGCGGCACGCCGCCGTACTCGTTGCCATCCGCATCGACACGCGGGACCAGCATCTTGATCACTTGCTTGATGGTCGGCGGCACGACGGTCGGTACGCCGGATCCGTCCGAGTAATTGAAATCCGGACCGAAGTCGTAGTCGAGCACCGGCATGATGAAATTGCTCGGCACATTCGGCCACGTGGCCAGTTGCGGCAGGGTCGGGAAACCGATTGCCTGCTTGTCGGCGTCGACCAGGTTGCGTTCGCTCTTCGATCCCCGCAGCGTCGGATAGCGGCTCTCGGGCGGCAGCGCGCCGCTCATCACCCAGTTGCGGAAGTGCACGCGCAGGGCGTTGACAGTCTGCGTGTGTGGCACCGGATTCGCCGGCAGCACGCCACGCCCGAAGTTATTGCCCGGGCAGTTCGGTCCGGTGGTGGGCAAGCCGACGCCTGGCAGGCTGCTGTCAAAGCCCCCCGCACCGCCGCCATGCGTGGTGCTGGGCAGGTAGTAGCGGCGCACGTTGTCGGGGATCGGAATGTCGTTCTTCGGATCGGTTCCGACCCACTCGGGCGTGAGCTTCAGCGCCCACACCTCGGCCGATCCGAAGTGCTCCATGACCTTCGGGCATGTCTCGCTGCGCATGCACCGGTCGAGAATGCCGCGCGGCGGCAGCCCGCGAATCGTGTCGGGGAAGCGATGCCACCACTGCGGCCCTTCACTCCCGGCCTGGTACAGCTCCAACACACCGTCCGGCTGCGCCCAGCGGAAATTCAGCGCAATGCGTCGACCGGCGATGATCGGCCACAAGCCATCGTGCACCTGGCGTTGCGCCTCGTCCTCGTTGAAGCCGAGATGCAGCGATCCACGCAGGTAGTTCCCGGACTGCGATACGCCGCGACCGATGCTCCACGAGGGCAGCTTGGTTTGCAGCGGGTTGGGATTGCCGAAATCGTCGTTACTCGAATACTTGAAGAACGAGCCGACATCGCGCCATGCGGCAAAACCAACGCCGAGCGCGTACGGGTCGATTGCCGTGTACACAACCTGATACAGCAGATTGGGATTGAAACCTCCCTTCACGCAGACATGCGTTGGCTGGGCTGGGTCATAGACCGCGGTTGGAAATGCGCTGCACTTGCCCCACGCCCAGTCGGTCGACGGAATCACAGTTTCTCCGCTGATCACCAGTCCATCGACCGATTCGCGTGTGCGCGTGACCAGCGTGGCCTGCGTTGTATCAAGCGTCGCCGGCCGGTACGGCATCGGGTTGTTCTGGATGAAGATCTGCTGTGAAGCTGCGCCGCTGCGGTTGACGATGCGCCCGAACACGCGCCCCGTCACGCTCGACCCGTCAGGGTTCTTCGCGATCGGGACCATGACCCATTCGTTGCTGAACGTGATCGGAGTGAGATTCGTCGCACCCGCCGGCACCGCGGTGTTGCCCGAGTTGTCGCCCTGCCACGCGCTGCTCAGGCCGACATCGCCGAAATCCCGCTCAGCCGAAACGATCGTGATTCGACCCCCGCGATTTGGAACGTCGTGCCACATCAGACCGCTCGACATCGACATATCGACCGGCTTGACCAGAAAGAAACTGGCAACGTAGCGGACGACACCATCCGAATCCTTGGCCAGGTCGATGTCCTGGATGATCGCGTTCAACGGGTCGCGCGGGTCGAGTTCTCCGAATGCGCGACCGACGATCGTTTCGTACTTGCGCCCCGAACCTGCCGGAAACTCCTGACCTGAGAACGCCGGCGAGGTCTTCGCATCGATCACGATGCGAACTACACGGGCGTCGGACGCCGGCGTCACGGCAAGTACGGTGGCCGCCACCGCGGCCGCAAGCGGAAGTCTTGACAGCAGCGGATGCTGACTTGATTGCATAGTGTCCCCCTGATTTCTTCTTGGAACGCGCGGGTCGCAGTGGCCCGCAGCCGACTGCCGGACACACATTCAGGGTCGACTGCAGCGGCGCATTGCTGCGCTGACCGAGCAAGCGATTCTGAAGTGGGAGGCAGGTCGGCGGACGCTACGCCCGCGCTATGGCGCGGTCAATGAGCACCGCATGGATGCGTCGAGCGCAGG
>DAITAC010000059.1:0-27172 GCA_036824465.1 Burkholderiaceae bacterium | reverse complement strand
GGGTCGCCTTGAGTCGTTCGCGGACCGGGCCGTTTGGCCACTACGCCGCTTTCGCCGATAATTCGCGTCCCGTGCCGGAATGGCGGAACTGGTAGACGCGCCGGACTCAAAATCCGGTTCTGGCAACAGAGTGTGGGTTCGATTCCCTCTTCCGGCACCACCTGATCTCTATCCGCTCGAATGGCCGGTTAAGCCATGTCGAACGAACATACCCTTTCCGACTTCGATTACTCGCTGCCGCCTGAACTGATCGCGCAGCATCCGCTGCCCGATCGCGCGGCGAGCCGGCTGCTGCACGTCAAGGGGACGGCGCTGCAGGACCTTCATTTTGCCGAAATCGAATCCCTCGTCGATCCCGGCGAGGTGCTGGTGTTCAACGACACGCGCGTGATCAAGGCGCGCCTGTATGGACGCAAGGCAAGCGGCGGCCGCGTCGAAGTGTTGATCGAACGCATCATCGAACGCCGCCGCGCGCTGGCACTGGTGCGCACCAGCCATACACCCAGGATCGGAGCGCAGTTTCTGTTCGGTGAGGCGCCGACTCTCAGCGCGATCGTGCGCGCCCGACACGAGGACCTCTTCGAACTGGAGTTCGATCACGACATTCTTCCCATGCTCGACCACCTCGGTCATGTGCCGCTGCCGCCGTACATTGCGCACTCGGACGATGCGGTCGACGAGGCACGGTATCAAACGGTGTACGCGCGGACACCCGGGGCCGTCGCTGCGCCCACCGCCGGGCTGCACTTCACTGAGGACATGCTCAATCGATTGCGGAAGAGAGGCGTTCGCAACGTGTACGTGACATTGCATGTCGGTGCGGGCACATTCCAGCCAGTGCGGGCCGAACGTATTCAGGACCATGTGATGCACAGCGAGTGGTACGAGATCGGCGAGGATGCAGCAAACGCCGTCAATGAGGCTCGCGCCGCGGGCCGGCGCGTGACCGCGGTGGGAACGACCAGCCTGCGCGCGCTGGAGTCCGCTGCACGCGACGGCAAGGTGATCGCCGGCGCGCGGGATACGCGGCTCTTCATCACACCGGGATTTCGCTTCCAGATCGTCGACCGCCTGCTGACAAACTTTCATCTACCTAAATCGACGTTGCTGATGCTCGTTTCCGCGTTCGCGGGGATGGAACGCATCCGCGCGGCGTACGCCTATGCGATCGCACATCGTTACAGGTTCTTCTCTTACGGCGACGCGATGCTGCTGGAGCGCTCTGCATGAGCGCGCGCTTCGAACTGCTCGCCAGCGAAGGCGAAGCACGCCGCGGTCGACTGACACTCAGCCGCGGCATCGTTGAAACGCCCGTGTTCATGCCGGTCGGCACCTACGGCACAGTCAAGGCCATGACGCCGCTTGAACTCGATGAAAGCGGCGCCCAGATCGTGCTCGGCAATACGTTTCACCTGTGGCTGCGACCGGGGCTGGAGGTGATCGGCAAGCACGCGGGCCTGCATCGCTTCATGGGATGGGGAAAACCGATCCTGACCGACTCGGGTGGCTTTCAGGTGTTCTCGCTCGGCGCGTTGCGCAAGGTGGGCGAAGACGGCGTGCGCTTTCAGTCGCCGGTCAACGGCGACCGGCTGCTGCTGACGCCCGAGGAGTCGATGCGCATCCAGACTGTGCTCGACTCTGACATCGCGATGATCTTCGATGAGTGCACGCCATACGTGATCGACGACCGCCCCGCAACTGAGCGCGAAGCGGCGGACTCGATGCGGCTATCGCTGCGCTGGGCGCGCCGCAGCCGTGAGGAATTCGATCACGCCGGCAACCGCAACGCGCTGTTCGGTATCGTGCAGGGCGGGATGTTCGAGTCGCTGCGTGACGAATCGACGGCCAGGTTGGTCGAAATCGGCTTCGACGGTTATGCGATCGGCGGGCTGTCGGTCGGCGAACCAAAGGAAGACATGATGCGCGTGCTGTCACACACTGCGCCGCGCCTGCCGCGCCATCATCCCCGCTATCTCATGGGCGTGGGCACCCCCGAGGATCTGCTGGCGGGAATCGCTGCCGGCATCGACATGTTCGACTGCGTGATGCCAACGCGCAATGCGAGGAATGGCCATCTGTTCACCCGCTTTGGCGACGTGCGGATCCGCAACAGCCGTTTCCGGGATGACGTGCAGCCGCTCGACGCGTCGTGCACCTGTTACACCTGTCGCAATTTCTCGCGCGCGTATCTGCATCATCTCGATCGCGTGAATGAGATCCTCGGCGCACGCCTGAACACGATCCACAACCTGCACTACTACCTGGACCTGATGCGGCAGGCACGCGCCGCGCTTGACGCAATGCAGTTCCAGCCATTCGTGCGGCAGACACAAGCCGAGCGCGCGCGCGGCCCGGATTGAAGCCCGGTCGGAGCTCGTAACGCCCTGCTGTCTATAATCCGCCGCTTTCTGCTGATTGATCCTTCTTTACGCTGCCGTGATGGCGGCGGCTTCCGCGGAGTTCCTCATGTCATTCATTTCCGACGCGTTCGCTCAGACGGCCCCGGCGGCGGCCGGCGGCGATCCTGGCTACATGTCGATCATCTTCATGGTGCTGATCTTCGTCGTCTTCTACTTCCTGCTGATCCGTCCGCAGGCGAAGCGGCAGAAGGAGCACAAGTCGATGGTCGACGCGCTCACCAAAGGCGATGAGGTCGTCACGGCCGGAGGCATCGCCGGCAAGATCACAGAAATCTCCGATCAGTACATGACCCTGCAGGTCGCCAGTGTCGACGGCAAGCCGGTTGCGTTGTCGATTCAGCGCACCGCGGTGCAGACGCTGCTGCCTAAAGGCACGCTGAAGACGCTCTAGTCGGGAGTCCGGAGTCCGGAGTCGGGAGAAGCCGCCGCCCCGACCGTGTTCTTTGCTCCCGACGCCCGACGCCCGACGCCCGACTCAAATGAACCGCTACCCTCTCTGGAAGTATCTCGTCATCGTGGTCGCGCTGCTGATCGGCGCGATCTACACCACGCCGAATTTCTTCGGCGAAGCGCCCGCCGTGCAGGTGTCGTCGCAGAAGGTGACCCTCAAGGCCGACGCGGCACTGATGGCGAGGGTCGAGAGTCTGCTCAAGGCTGGCGGCGTCGAAGCCGAGGCCGCGTATCTGGACGCGGTCGGCCTGAACACCACCATCCGCGTGCGACTACGCGATACCGACACCCAGATCAAGGCCAAGGACATTCTTGAGGGAGCTCTGAACCCGGACAAGCAGGACCCGGCGTACGTGGTTGCGCTGAACCTGCTGTCGCGCTCGCCGCGCTGGATGGCGAGCCTGCATGCGTTGCCGATGTATCTCGGCCTCGATTTGCGCGGTGGCGTGCACTTCCTGATGCAGGTGAACACCAAGGAGGCGGTCGACAAGCGCCTCGACGCGCTGGTCGGCGATACGCGCACGCTACTGCGCGAGAAGGAAGTGCGGCACGCCGGTATCGCCCGCAATAACCAGCAGATTGAAATCCGCTTTCGTGACGCGGAGACGCGCGCCAAGGCGCAGGCTGTGCTGTCGGACATGTTGCGCGAACTGGCGCTGCGCGAAGACGCCGCCGGAGGCGACCTGCTGCTGATCGCAACGATGACGCCGGTCGCAGCCAAAGCAGTCGCCGACAACGCGCTGAAACAGAACATCACGACGCTGCATAACCGGATCAACGAACTCGGTGTGGCCGAGCCGGTGATCCAGCAGCAGGGCGCGGACCGCGTCGTGGTGCAGTTGCCCGGCGTGCAGGACACCGCACGCGCCAAGGACATCATCGGCCGCACCGCGACACTGGAATCGCGGCTGGTCGACATCAGCGCCGAGGGATCGGCCGCGGTGCTCGGCAATTCGCCGGTGCCGTTCGGCTCGGAGCGCTTCACCGTCGGCCGCGGCGCTCCGGTCGTACTGAAGAAGGAAGTGATCTTCTCCGGCCAGCAACTGCAGGGCGCACAGGCCACCTTCGACGAGAACCAGCGCGCCGCCGTTTCGATCGAGCTGAACGAAACCGCGGGCCGGATCATGCGCAAGGTCACGCGCGAGAACATCAAGAAGCCGATGGCGGTGGTGCTGTTCGAAAAGGGCCGCGGCGAGGTGCTGACGGTGGCGACGATCCAGTCCGAATTCGGCTCACGCTTCCAGATCACGGGGCTGGACAGCCCCACGGTCGCCAACGATCTGGCGCTGCTGCTGCGCGCGGGCGCGCTCGCCGCACCGATGGAGATCATCGAGGAGCGCACGATCGGCCCCAGCCTCGGCGCGGACAACATCAAGTCGGGCTTCAGTTCGACCCAGTACGGTTTCATGGCGATCACGATCTTCATGGTCTCGTACTACCTGGTGGTCGGCTTCATTTCGGCGCTCTCGCTGGCGGTCAATCTGCTGCTGCTGGTCGCGCTGCTGTCGCTGCTGCAGGCAACGTTGACCCTGCCGGGCATCGCCGCGATCGCGTTGACGCTCGGCATGGCGATCGATTCGAACGTGCTGATCAATGAGCGCATTCGAGAGGAGCTGCGCAGGGGACGCCCGCCGCAGCAGGCGATCGCCGAGGGCTACGAAAAGGCTTTCGCGACGATTCTCGACTCCAACATCACGACACTGATTGCCGGTGTGTTCCTGTTCATGCTCGGCTCCGGACCGATCCGCGGTTTCGCGGTCGTGCACTGCCTGGGAATCCTGACGTCGATCTTCTCGGCGGTGTTCGTCTCGCGCGGGATCATCTCGATCGTATACGGCTACCGCAGGAAGCTCTCGGCAATTTCGATCGGGCAGATCTGGAAGCCCGGCGTCGAGACCAAGAGCTGATTCGGCTCGCGTAAAGGCAAACCATGGAATTCTTCAGGATTCGACGCACGATCCCTTTCATGCGCTACGCGTTGATCTTCAACGCGATCTCGTTTGTCACGTTTCTTGTCGCGGTCGGCTTCCTGCTCGTTCGCGGGTTGAGCCTGTCGGTGGAATTCACGGGCGGCACCGTCATGGAAGTTTCGTATCCGCAGCCGGCCAACCTCGAGCAGATCCGCGCTTCGATCGAAGCCAAGGGGGGCGGCGAATTCCAGGTGCAGCACTTCGGCTCCTCGCGCGACGTGCTCATCCGGCTTCCCCTTGAGAAAGGCGTCACGTCCGGCCAGCAGGCCGAGCGCGTGCTCACGACGCTGAAGGCACAGGATGCAGCGGTCGAACTGCGCCGCGTCGAATTCGTCGGCCCGTCGGTGGGCGAAGAACTCGCGCACGACGGCGGACTCGCATTGCTGATGGTCTGCCTCGGAATCATGGTGTACCTGGCGGTTCGCTTCGAGTGGAAATTCTCCGTCGCCGCGATCATCGCCAACCTGCACGACGTGATCCTGGTGGTCGGCATGTTTTCCATCTTCCGCTGGGAGTTCTCGCTGCCGGTGCTGGCCGCGGTGCTCGCGGTGCTCGGCTATTCGGTCAACGAGTCGGTGATCATCTTCGACCGCGTGCGCGAACACTTCCGCACCATGCGCAAAGCGAGCGTGGACGAAGTGATCGACTCCGCGATCACCGCGACCATCTCGCGCACGATCATCACCCACGGTTCGACCCTGATGATGACGCTGGCGATGCTGATCTTTGGTGGCCCGGCGCTGCACTACTTCGCGCTGGCGCTGACGATCGGCATTCTTTTCGGTGTCTACTCGTCGGTGTTCGTCGCCGCTGCGATCGCGCGCTATCTGGGCGTGAAGCGCGAGGACCTGGTCAAGCCACAGAAGAAAGAGGATCCGTCGCAGCCGATCGTGCCCTGATGGAATAGACCACAGCGTCACGCTGTATATCGTCCATGCGGCAGGAAGCAGATCGCGACGACGACGTGGCGCATCGAGGGTCGATGCCGGCGGTCCGGATATGGGATCTGCCGACACGTCTTTTTCACTGGGCGCTCGTGATTCTGGTGATCACCTCGGTTGTCGCCGCCAAGCTGGGCGGAAATGCGATGGAATGGCACATGCGCAGCGGCTATGCGGTCCTCACGCTGGTGCTGTTTCGAATTCTCTGGGGATTCGCCGGCTCTCACTACGCACAGTTCACGAAATTCGTACGCGGACCGCGCGCCGCGCTGCGTTATGCACGAGATGTCGTGAACCGGTCTGACCAGAGGTGCCCGGGTCACAATCCGCTCGGGTCGTTCTCGATCCTCGCGATGCTCGGATCAGTGACCGTGCAGGGCCTCTGCGGCCTCTTCGCCAGCGACGACATCGTCACACAGGGCCCGCTGGCGCGATTCGTTTCCGATCGCACCAGTCATCTTCTGACCAGGATTCATAACATCAACGAGATCGTCCTCTACGCGCTCATCGCGCTTCACCTGTGCGCGATCGCCTTCTTCTTCATCTCCCGCCGCGAGAACCTTGTTGCGCCGATGATTACCGGAAACAAGTTCAATCACGATGTGACGCCGGCCGACGACAGCCTGGCACTGCGCCTGCGCGCGCTGATCCTGCTGGCCCTGGCCGCCGCGCTGGTCGGCCACGTCGTTACGCTCTGATTTCTCAGCCAAACAGGCCGCCGACGCGCGTGCCGGCGATGCGATTGACGATGTAGAGGCTCGCCGCGCACAGGAAGATCAGGATCACGCCGAGCGCAGCGGCCTGACTCTGTGAACCCGCGATGTAGAAGGTGAAGATTCCGAACGGAATCATTTCCCAGCCGCCGAGCGTCAGGAAGATTGTCGCCGACGCTTCCTGGATCGACATGATGAACGAGAACAGTCCGCCGACGACAATGCCCTTCCACACCAGCGGTACGGTGATGTCACGGAACGTGCGCAGCTTGGTGGCCCCGACGTTGGCTGCAGCCTCCTCCATCGACGGATGCACGATCAGCAGCGAAGAGAAGCTGCCGCGCA
Source organism: Burkholderiaceae bacterium (assembly GCA_036824465.1). Taxonomy (GTDB): domain Bacteria; phylum Pseudomonadota; class Gammaproteobacteria; order Burkholderiales; family Burkholderiaceae_F; genus JAKOQB01. The sequence goes on along the minus strand of DAITAC010000059.1, from coordinate 20,333 downwards.
CCGTGTACGGCAGACGCCGGACCGCAAGCACCAGCGGAAGAATGATCCACATCCCCGTCAGCGGGACGTCGATGAGCGGCAGCGGGAAGTTGAAGGCGCGGATGTAGGCGATGCCGACCGCGGTGCCCGGGATGGCGAGGATCAGCGTCGTCAACGCGTCCATCGCGCGCCGTCCAGGCGCATGCGTGCGCGTCATGATCCAGGCCATCGGCACGCCGATCGTGAGGCACAGCACGACCGCGAGCCCTGAGTACAGGAACGAGTTGACGATGAACTTGGGCGTGTCGAGGCTGACCGTCCTGAAGAATTCCATCGTGTACTGGACCGGGAATGGCGTCAGCGCCCAGCCGCGTCCAACTGCCGCGAACAGCACGCCGGCCTGTGGGATCACGCACACGAGCATCAGCAGCGTGAGGTAGCCCACCGCAAGCCAGCGCTTGACCGGGCCCAGGCGCCGCCGCTCGACCTTGGAGTAGGTGAGCGAGCTGTAATCCTTGATCGCCACGTACTGGCGCGCGGCGAGTACGAAGATGATCGCCAGCAGGACCAGCAGGGCCGAGATCACGATGCCCATGCGGAAGATCGTCCGGTCGACGAACTGCATGATGTTCAGATACGCCTGCGGCGCGAGCAGGTCCTGCACGCCGAGCACGAGCGGCGTGATGAAGTCGGCGAAGGTCCAGATGAAGACGAGCAGCGCACCCGAGATGTAGCCGGGCGTGGTGAGCGGCAGCGTGATCGTCCAGAACCGGCGCCAGCCTTTCGCACCCATCCCCTGCGCGGCCTCCTCCAGCGACGGATCGATCTTCGACAGCGAGTCGAGGATGCTGAGCGTCATCAGCGGAAACAGGTGCACCGTTTCCACCAGCAGCACCCCCTGCACGCCGTACATGAAGTTCACCGGATTTTCGAGCCCGAACCAGTCCATCAGCAGCACGTTGACGGTGCCGGCACGTCCGAGGATGAAGACGAAGCCGAGCACGCCGACCAGCGGCGGAAGGATCATCGGCAGCATCGTCAGGTACGAGAAGATGTTCCGGTAGGGAAAGTCGTAGCGGATGATCAGAAACGCGACCGAAATGCCGATCACCGAGGTCGTGATGACCGCTGCAAAGCCGAGCGCGAGCGACTTCCAGAGCGACCGCAGGTAGAACGAGTCGGTGAAGAACGTGCCGAAGTTGGCAAGCGTGAACTGCCCCGCCTCGTTGGTGAACGCGTCGTAGAAGATGCGCGTCAGCGGGAACAGCACGAACAGGATCAGGAAGACCCAGATCAGGCTGAAGCCGAGGACCGCCGTCGTCGCGCGCGGAAGCCGCATCGTCAGTCCGCCCGGATCGCAATTGTGCTGGCGGCCGGGAAGCTCACGGTCACGGTGCTGTCCATCGCACGCTGCGAGTGGTGCCAGGGATCGCGGATATCGACCTTGAACGTCACGCCCTGACCCAGGTCGACGTCGTAGCGCAGCGTGTTGCCGAGGTAGGCGGCAAACGAGATTCGTCCCGGCAGCCGGTTGCGGTCGGCGGCAGGCTCGCCGTCCAGCGTCATGTTCTCCGGGCGGATCGCCACGACGCAGCGCTCACCGGCACGAAGGTTCTGCTCGGACAGCGTCGACAGGTCGCCGAGCACGGTCTGCACGCGCAGCCGGTTTTGCTGCTCGTCGACCGCCTGCACCGTGCCCTCGATCAGATTGTTGATGCCGATGAAGTCGGCGACGAAGCGGTTGGCCGGCCGCTCGTACAGCGCCTTGGGCGCGCCGACCTGCAGAACCTTGCCCTGGTTGAACACGGCAATCCGGTCCGAAAGCGTCAGCGCCTCTTCCTGGTCATGAGTGACATAAACGGTGGTGATGCCGAGTTCCTTCTGCAGCTTCCTGATCTCGGCGCGTACCTGGATGCGGATCTTCGCGTCGAGATTGGACAGCGGCTCGTCCAGCAGCAGGATCTTGGGGTTCAGCACCAGCGCACGCGCGAGCGCCACGCGCTGCTGCTGGCCGCCGGAAAGCTGGCCCGGATAGCGATCGCCGAGCCCGGCAAGCCGGACCTTGTCGAGTGCGCCCTTGACGCGATTGGCGATCTCGGCGTGCCCGAGCTTGCGCAGCTTGAGCCCGTACGAGACATTGCCCGACACCGTCATGTGCGGCCACAACGCATAGTTCTGGAACACCATGCCGATGCCGCGTTCATGCGGCGGCACGTCGTTGACGACGCGATCGTCGAAACGAACCTCGCCGCCGTCGGGGGCGTAGAAGCCGGCGATCAGCCGCAGCAGTGTCGTCTTGCCGCATCCTGAAGGTCCGAGGAGGGTGAAAAGCTCCCCCTCCTCGATCGAGAAATCGACGCCGTCGACGACTGCCAGCGGCCCGAAGCGCTTTGTGAGTCTTTCTACCGCGATGCGCATGGCGGCGGCCGCTTTCTGTCGTGCGCTAGCGCTTGAGCTGATCCCAGACCGACTCGATCTCCTTGCGGAACTGCTCGTTCACTTTCTCATAGCGGCCCTGCGCCAGGTCGTCGTCATAGATGTTCATCACGTCGATGTCGAAGTACGAACGCATGCCGCCGGTGAACTCGACCGCCATTTCTGCGCGCGATCCAGGCGCGCCCTGCACGCGGAACTTGGGCGTGATCGGGAACACCCCGCGTTCCATCGCCACCCGCTGTCCGCGCTCGGACAGCAGGTACTCGATGAAGGCGAGCGCCGCTTTCGGGTGCTTGCAGCCGGCCAGCACCGAGATCGGCTCGGGCGTGATCCAGGCGGTTCTCGGCGCGACGAACTTCAGTTCGAAGCCCGCGAGCCGGTCCTCGAACGCCATGTAGCTTGGCACCGCAAAGCCGGCGGCGAATTCGCCGCGCGCGACCACCGACGGCACGTCCCGGCTGCGCGCGGTGAAGATCCCCGTGTTGGCGGCGAGGCGCTTCAGCCAGGCCCACCCTTTCTCATCGCCGTCGCGCTGCAGGATCACTTCGTACGTTGCATGACTGCTGCTCGAGCGACTCGGCGCGCACTGCGCGACGTGGCCCTTGAGCTTCGGATGCAGCAGGTCGTCCCAGTCCTTCGGCTCTGGCACGCCAAGCCGCTGCAGCACCTTCGGGTGATAGACGAGGCCGTACGGCTCGAGCACCGTGCCGGTCCAGAATCCCTTCGGGTCTTTCAGATAGATCGGCTTCGGCTTGCCGATGGTCGCTGGAATCGCGTCCAAAGCGCTCTTGGGCAAATCGAGCCTGGCGACCAGCTTCTGCTCGGCCAGCTTGTCGTAGAGCGCACTCTCACCGCCCCACATGATGTCGGCTTCGGGGCGGCCCTTCCATTCGAGAATGCGACCGTAGGCAACCGGTGTGCCTGCCGCCAGCGCGCTGGTCTTGACCGTGACATTCCACTTCTCCTTCGCGTAGACGGCGAAGTCCGCAAGCGTTGGGTCGGTCAGCGTCTTGGCCACCGGTGTGATGAGGGTCAATTCGTCTTCGATGGCTGCCTGCGCCATCGCCGGCCGGAACGCTGTCAGCGCGCCGAACGACAACGACGCCTGGATGATTTCTCTGCGGGCGATGTTCATGGTCGTCTCCTTGAATTCACATTCACGAGTGGGCCGATATGGGCGTCGCTGCAAATTGCCCGCATCGGAAATGCGTCACGATGGTCGCTTCGCCGCGCGGCGGCAGTGCTGACAAATAAGCAACCTGCCGGTCGGGTTCGACGGGCGTAACACTGCTGGGATCGCTGCAAGCCGGGTTGCCGCTGGGTGAGATGCTGCCCGCCGCGAATGGCGGGATTGCGGGCGCCGGACCTCCTGCCGCCTCGGTCGCGCGTTCATGCGTGGTGAACTGAGCTGAATCCGTGCGTAGTCCCCGCCAACGCGCCATCCTTGTCTCCGAGGCGCCACCACCGATGGGCGCAGAAATTCCTCACTCAGATCCTAGAGCCGTTCCGGTTTCCAGCATTGACGGCCATCACTTACGGCAACCCATCGGCGCAGGACGTTGGCCGTGTTTGTCAACGCAAGAGGCTCGGCTGCCAGCAGTCGATCCGGCCGGCGCGATGAGGTCGAGTGCCTTCGCGTTGCGCGCCGACCTCGCAAACAGGCACCGCGCGGTCTATGTGGCGATCCCGCGCCTGAGCCATGGCACGACGGCGCGCTCGACGCCGAACGGCAGCGCCAGAAGTGCGGCAATCTCCCGGTCCGGTTCCGCGTCGTGATTGAGAATCCGGTCGACCATTTGCGCGATCGGCATCTCGACGCCGAGGCGGCCGGCCAGCGCCGCCACGGCGCCGGCCGAGTGCACGCCTTCCTGCACGGTGATCCGTTCGGCGAGCACGTCCGCCAGCTTGCGCCCCTGGCCGAGCGCGATGCCGAGCGACATGTTGCGCGACTGCGGGCTGTTGCACGACAAGTCGATGTCGCCGATGCCGGACAGTCCGAGGAAGGTCTCCAGGCGCGCGCCCAGCGCCAGGCCGAGGTCGACGGTCTCCGCCAACCCACGCGCGACCAGCATCGCCCGCATGCTGTTGCCGAGCTTCTTGCCGGTGACGATGCCGCAGGCGATCGCCAGCACGTTCTTCATCACGCCGCTCAACTGCGAACCGATCACGTCGTCCGACAGGTAAACGCGGAAACGCGAGCTGCCGATCTCACGCTCGAGCCGATCGCCCAGCACGGGGTCGGCGCAGGCAAGCGTCACGCCGGTCGGCAGATCGATCGAGATTTCGGCGGCGAACGACGGGCCCGACAGCACCGCCACCGGTGCCGCCGGCAGCGTTGCGGCGATCACCTGCGACATCAGCGCGCACGTGCCGCGCTCCAGTCCCTTTGAGCAGGTGACCACGGGGATGCCGTCGGGCAGATACGGCCGCAGTTGCGTGGTCACGCTGCGCATGTGCTGCGCGGGCGGGGCCAGCAACATGAACACCGCGCCGCGGGTGGCCGCGGCAAGATCCTGCGTGGCAACGATGCCGTCCGGCAGACGCACGCCGGGCAGAAATACGTCGTTGACGCGATTGCGATTGATCGCGTCGGCCACCTCGGCCTCGCGCGCCCACAGTCGCACTTGATGGCCCGAACGTTGCAATACGCAGGCCATCGCAGTACCGAATGCGCCTGCGCCGATCACTCCGATGCTCGTCATGCCGGGAACTTAACGGCGGATCTTCGTGCGCACTTGACCCGCATCAGTGCGGCGTCCCTGTGCGCTGGGCTCGGATCAGCGCGCCCGCATGCGCTCCGCCAGAATCTGGCGCGCCAGCTCGGCGAACCCCGCGCCGCTCGGGCGCCGGGTGATGTGCGCCGGGCGATGTTGGAGCCGGTCGACGAAGCGCGCGATGTTGGCCACCGCCGCCGAGTGGGGGAAGAACCTGAACATCGGCTCGTCGTTGGGCGAATCGCCGACGAAGACGAAACGATCGCGCTGCCTGGCCAGGTCAACGCCAAACTGCTCGCGCATCAACCGCCGCGTCATCGCCAGCTTGTCGTAGTCGCCGAACCACGCGTTGACATGGATTGAACTGACCTTCACCGTCATGCCGTAGTCATGCAGGATCGCGACGATGCGCTGCACATCGGCCTCCGGCAGCGGCGTTACGTCTTCGCAGTAATCGATCGCCAGGTCGGCTTCGCGATATGGCTGATCGGCCGAAATCGCGCAGCCCCGGACCTGCCGCAACACATCTGCGCCGATTTCCTGCAGTCGTATGCGGTTCCTGGCTCGCGTCGCATCGTCCTGCAGATAGGCACGGATCATCCGCCGCACCTGATGCTCGTAACGGAAATAGAACGCGCCGTTTTCGCCGACCACGGCATCGATCGGCCAGAAGCGCGCGATGTGATCGCACCAGCCTGCCGGACGCCCCGTGACCGGCACGACGATGAGGCCGGATTCGTGCAACCGCTCCAGCGCCCGATAGGCTGAAGCGGTGAGCCTTCCGTCCGTCGTCAACGTGTCGTCGATGTCGCACAGCACGCCGCGAAGGTTTTGCAGCGTCGCACGCGACCAGGGCAATGCGGTCATGTGGGCTTGAAGGTTGCTGGCGCGAGGTTACCAGTCGAGCCAACTGGTTCAATTCATCACAAGGCCGCGGGCCATACCGCGCCGAGTCGGACGAAAGAAGAAGGGGCCGCTCGCGCGGCCTCTGCATGGCTTCGATGTGCTCCGTCAGTCCCTGCGAAATTCGTCGTGGCATCCCTTGCAGGTCTTGCCGACTTCTCCAAAGGCCGCGCGCGTCGCAGCCAGGTCGTTGCTCCGCGCGGCCGCGGACAGACGCTCGACGTTGGTATTGAGCGTTTCGGCGCCCTGCTTGAACTTGGACGGGTTGGTCCAGACCTCTGACTTCGCGCGGGTGTTGACCAGCATGTCCGAATTCGCCGGAAACGCGTCAAAGAACAGCTTGTTGACCGTATCGAGAATCGCAACGTTGTCCAGGATGATCTGGAAATTCGGCTTGTCAGCCTTCAGTTGCGCATTGATCCGCCCCGCATGCTGGCTCTGGAGAAACATGACCGATTGCCGGTATTTCAGCGCGTCTTCCGGCTTGGCGAACTGGGCTTGCGCCGGTAGGGCGATCGCCACGACCGAGGCAACAAGCAGTGAGTGAAGCAATCCCTTCATCGATTCCCCCTGGGAGTTGGACGATCCGGCCGAGCAGGCCGGGTGAAGCAATAACAGGACTCCGCTGCGAATTATTCCGATTCTGCTGCGCCCCCGCATCACCTGTGAAGGTGAAATCCGGGCCGTCGCTCAGCAGCGCCGCGCCAACTCGCCCGCCTTGCCGACATAGGTTGAAGGCGTCATTGCGAGCAGCGACTGTTTTGCCTGGTCCGGAATCTCCAGTGTGCGGATGAACTCGTGCAGGGTGGCGCGCGTGATTGCGCGTCCGCGCGTCAGTTCCTTGAGTTTCTCGTATGGGGCCGGCACGCCGTAGCGGCGCATCACCGTCTGCACCGGTTCGGCCAGCACCTCCCACGCGTCGTCGAGTTCCGCTGCCAGTCGCGCGGCATTGAGCTCGACTTTGTTCAACCCACGCAGGCAGGCGTCGTAGGCAACGACGCAGTAGCCAAAGGCGACGCCGAGGTTGCGCAGCACGGTCGAGTCGGAGAGGTCACGCTGCCAGCGCGACACGGGCAGCTTTTCCGCCAGATGCCGCAGCACGGCGTTAGCCAGCCCGAGATTGCCCTCGGAGTTCTCGAAATCGATCGGATTGACCTTGTGCGGCATCGTCGACGAACCGACCTCGCCGTCCTTGAGCTTCTGCTTGAAGTAGCCGAGCGCGATGTAGCCCCACAGGTCGCGATCGAGATCAATCAGCACCGTGTTGGCGCGGGCGACCGCATCAAAGAGTTCCGCCATGTAATCGTGCGGCTCGATCTGGATCGTGTGCGTGTTGAAGGACAGCGCAAGCCCTTCGACCACGTTGCGCGCAAAGTGCTCCCAATCGATGTGCGGGTACGCGGCCAGATGCGCGTTGTAGTTGCCGACTGCACCGTTCATCTTGGCCATGAATTGCACGCGCGCAATGCCGTCGATCGCCGTCGCCAGCCGCAGCGTGAAGTTGGCGAATTCCTTGCCGGCCGTGGTCGGGCTCGCCGGTTGGCCGTGCGTGCGCGACAGCATTGGAACATCGGCCATCGCATGCGCCATCTCGCGCAGCTTGATCTGCAGCGCGCGCAAGCGGTCCTGCAGCACGAATCGCCCCTGCGAAAGCATCAGCGCGTGCGCGGTGTTGTTGATGTCCTCGGACGTGCAGGCAAAATGCACGAACTCGGTCGCCGCCGCCAGTGCGCGCATGTCGCCGGCGCGCCCCTTGATCCAGTACTCGACCGCTTTCACATCGTGGTTGGTCTGCGCCTCGATCGCCTTGATTTCCTGGCAGTCGGCGACGTTGAAGTCCCGCACCAACGCGCGCAACCTTTCCTGTGCCACCGCAGGCAGCGCCGGCAGTTCCGGCAGGCCCAGGGTGGACAAGCCGATCAGCCACTCGACCTCGACCCGTAGCCGCGCGCGCATGAAGGCAAACTCGGAAAAAACGTCGCGCAGCGGCGCGGTCGTGCGACTGTAGCGACCGTCCAGCGGCGAAAGCGCGGTCAGCGCCGACAATTCGAGCGAGACGTCCACAGGCAAGAAAAGGCAGGGCGCGCACCAGAATGAAGCGCGTGCGGGCAGTCTAGCATCGCCTCTGTGTTCGACCTGCCACGCGTCGAATTCTGACGAGAAATGTCTGGCAAATGATTGGAAGTCCATTGATATACTGGCTCGAAGAATCAGAACATCCAGACGAAAGCACGAATTGAAAGTTTCCAAGGGCCTGCGCCTGATCGCCTCGCTGACCAGCCCCTACGTGCGCAAGGTGCGCATCGTCATGGCGGAAAAACGCATTGACTGTCAGCTGGAGCTCGAAGACGTGTGGTCACCCGACACGCGCATTCAGGAGGCCAATCCGCTCGGCAAGGTGCCGTGCCTGATCATGGAAGACGGCGGCGCGGTGTTCGACTCGCGTGTGATCGTCGAGTACCTGGACACGATGACACCGATCGGCAAGCTGATTCCCCAGGCCGGTCGTGAGCGCGCGGAAGTGCGCACCTGGGAAGCGCTGGCTGACGGCATCGTCGACGCGGCGATCCTGGCGCGGCTCGAGGCCACGCAGCGTGCACCCGAACAGCAGTCGCAGAAGTGGCTCGACCGCCAGATGAGCAAGGTCAATGTTGGAGTCAAGGCATTGAGCCTCGGGTTGAACGACAAGCCTTGGTGCAATGGCAATGCGTACACCCTGGCCGATATCGCCACCGGCTGCGCGCTCGGCTACCTGGATTTCCGCTTTCCCCAGATCAACTGGCGCAGTCAGTACCCGAATCTCGGCAAGCTGTACGAGAAGCTGGCCGCGCGGCCGTCATTCATCGAGACTACGCCGCCGAAGCAGTAGGCAGTCCAAAGCATTGACTGCCGACTTCTATCGGACAACCAGCTCAGCCGCCGCCAGATCCTCCAGCGCGGTGCCCACCGACTTGAACAGCGTGATCTCGTGGTCGCTGGTCCGGCCCGCGCGTTCACCACGCACAAGTTGCGCCAGTTCCGCGATCACCTGCGCGCGTGTGATCACACCGCGTTGCATTGGCTCCACCAGATCGCCGGCTTCCGCCAGCGCCCCGGCGTAGGTGTCGACGACGATTCGCGCGCGTGCCACCGCCGCGTCATCGACCTCGCGCATCGCTGGCCGAAACCCGCCGACCAGATCGAGATGCGTGCCCGGCGCCAGCCACGCACCGTGCACCAACGGTCGCGTCGACGTCGTTGCGCAAGTGATGATGTGCGCGTCGCGCACAGCCGATTCCAGATCGCTTGCCACTTCGACCGGCAGCCCGGCGTCGCGCAGTATCTGTGCCGTCGTTTGCGCGTGCTGATCGTTGCGACCCCAGACGTGCACCCGCTTCAGTTGCGGCCGCAGTGCACAGTGCGCGCGCGCCATGTACGGCGCCAGCCGCCCGCTGCCCACCAGCAGCAGTTGCGACGCATCTGCGCGCGCCAGGTAACGCGCGGCGAGTGCCGATGCGGCCGCAGTCCTGCGCAGCGTCAGCTCCTCACCGTCGATCACGGCACGCGGCTCACCGCTCGCGCGATCAAGCAGCAGGTACAGCGCATTGACGGTCCCGGCGCCACGCGTGGCATTGTCCGGAAAGACGGTGACCAGCTTGACGCCGAGCGCGGTCGCCGACCAGGCCGGCATCAGAAGCAGTGAATCCTGCGGTGACAATGCGTGCGAATGGCGCAGCGGCACTTCAGCGCCGTGCCCAAAAGCGTCGGCCAGCGCATCGACAAGGCGCCGATAGTCGAGTACGCGCGCAACATCGGCTGCTGAATAGAATCGAACCATGGGAAACATTGTATGAGCAGCACCGCGCGCCGCGTCGTCATCATCGGTGGCGGAGTGATGGGTGCGGCGACCGCATTCTTTCTCGCACGCAATCACGGACTGCGGCCGGTCGTGCTCGAACGCGACCCGACTTATCGGCAGGCATCGAGCGCGCTGTCGGCGAGTTCGATCCGCCAGCAGTTCTCAAGCGCGATCAATATCCAGCTGTCACAGCAGAGCCTCGCCTTTCTCCGCCGCATTGACGCCGAGCTGCGCGTTGATGATCCGATCAGCATCGGCCTGGCGGAACCCGGGTACCTCTTTCTAGCCACGGCCGCCGGCGCCGAGACGCTGCGCTCCAACCATCGCGTGCAGTCCGACTGCGGCGCGCAGGTCGCGCTGCTGGCAAAGGATGAGCTGTGCACCCGTTTTCCCTGGCTCAATGCCGACGACATCGCGCTGGGCTCACTGGGCCTTGCAGGCGAGGGCTGGTTCGATGGCTACGCCGTGTTGCAGGCCTTGCGGCGAAAAGCGCAGGCGCTCGGCGTGCAGTTCGAAGCGCGTACTGCGACTCGCCTCGTCACCCGTCACGACCGCGTCGGCACCGTGCAGTGCGCTGATGGCACCACCTTCGACTGCGATGATCTCGTGATCGCTGCCGGAGCCTGGTCGGCGCCGCTGGCGGCACAACTCGGTTTCGATCTTCCGGTGCGCGCACGCAAGCGCGATGTCTTTGTGTTCACGGCGCCCGCGCAGCTTGACGCCTGCCCGCTGATCATTGATCCGGGCGGTGTCTGGTTTCGGCCAGAGGGGCGCGGCTTCATTTGCGGGGCGCCACCCCGCGGCGACGACCTTGACGATGTGCCGCTGGATGCAATCGACCACGGACTGTTCGATGAGCTGATCTGGCCGCGACTCGCGCATCGCGTTCCCGCCTTCGAAGCACTGCGCGTCGTCAACGCATGGGCCGGTTACTACGAACTCAACACTTTCGATCAGAACGGCATCGTCGGCCGGTTGCCGACGAGCGACAACGCATTCGTGGTCTGCGGGTTCTCCGGGCATGGGATGCAGCAGGCACCGGCGGTTGGGCGGGCCGTGGCTGAGCTGATCGCAACCGATGCATATCAGACGCTCGATTTGGCGCCGTTGTCGCCACAGCGCCTGCTCGACAATGCGCCGCTGCTGGAAAGAAACGTGATCTGATTCCTACTTCCGACTCCCGCCATCCGACTCCCGACGGTACTCGCCACTCTTGCCTCCGTGCTTCTCCAACAGGCAGACATTGTCGATCGTCATCCCGCGGTCGACTGCCTTGCACATGTCGTAAACCGTCAGCAGACCGATCTGCACGGCCGTCAGCGCCTCCATCTCGACTCCAGTCGGGCCGCGGGTTTCAACCTGCGCCGTGCATTTGACACTGGTCGACGCATCATCGATGTGAAAGTCGACCGCGATGCGCGTGATCGCCAGCGGGTGGCACAGCGGAATCAGTTCGGACGTCCTCTTCGCCGCCTGAATCGCGGCGATGCGTGCGACCCCGAGCACATCGCCCTTCTTCGACGTGCCGCTGCGAATCAGATCGAGGGTCATTGGCTGCATGCGTATCACGCCTGCGGCCACGGCCACGCGATGCGTGACCGCCTTGTCGCCGACATCGACCATGTGCGCCTGTCCGGCGTCATCGAAATGCGTTAAATGGCTCATGTGACTTTCCGTTACAACGATGTCTGGGGAACGATCCCGCCGGCTGACTATCATACGAGTCGAGGCTACCTCGCACCTGCCTGTGAAACCAGTCGTTTCCCGTTGTCTTTCCCTCGCGGTCGCCGCCGTTCTGACGGTGCAGCCGGCCATGATTCCGCTCGCGCGGGCGCAGACGCCGGAGTTGCCCTCTCTCGGCGATGTTGCCGGGGACGATCTGTCGCCTGCCAATGAACGTCGGCTGGGCGAGGCGATCATGCGCGAGGCGCGGCGCGACCCGTTGTTCATGGATGATCCGGACGCGACCGAATACCTGAACACACTGGGCTTCAGACTGGTCGCAGCCAGCCCGGCGCGCTACACCGACTTCGGATTCTTTTTCGTGCGCGACCCGATGATGAACGCCTTTGCGCTGCCGGGCGGATTCATCGGTGTGCACACCGGCCTGATACTCACCGCGCAGAGCGAGTCTGAGCTGGCTGCCGTGCTCGCACATGAGATCGGCCACGTGTCGCAACGACACATTGCACGCATGATTGCCAAGCAGCGCGACAGTGGATTGATCGCCATCGGCGCGCTTCTGCTGGCGATCCTCGCGGCGCGCAGCGGCTCATCGTCGGGCGGCCAGGCAACCGAGGCCGCGATCGCGGTCGGCCAGGCCGCCGCAATTCAGCAGCAGCTGAACTTCTCGCGCGAGGCCGAGCGCGAGGCGGATCGTGTGGGCTTCCAGACCCTCACCGACGCTGGCTTCGACGTGACCGCGATGGCAACGTTCTTCGGTCGCCTGCAGCAGGGCTCGCGCGTGTATGAGAGCGCCGCGCCCGCCTATCTGCGGACGCACCCGCTGACCGTTGAGCGGATCGGCGACATCCAGACGCGCGTGCGCGAGATCAAGGCGCGGCCACGGCCGGATGGCCTTGATTTCCAGCTCACGCGGGCCCGCCTGCGCGTGCTGCAGGACGAATCGGTACAGGGTGCCCACGACGCATTGGCATATTTCACCGCGCAGCTGAAGAACCGCTCCACGCCGTCGGAAGCCGCCGCCAACTACGGCGCAGCGCTGGCGTCGCTGCGCTTGAACGAACCGGCCGCCGCTCTCGATTACGCGCAAAGCGCACGCCGGCTCGCGCGCGCGCCATCGGCCATGCTGGACAAGATCGTCTCGGAAGCGCGGTTTGCCGCGGCGAAAACCGATGCCGATCGCGCCGAATCGGTCCGCTTCGCACGTGACGCCACACTGCGCTTTCCGATCTCGCGGCTGATGGCGATGCATTACGTCGATCTGCTGCAGCGATCCGGTCAGCATGAACAGGCCGCCGCGTACCTGAGAGAGCAGATCGCGCTGCCGCGCAGCCAGCCGCAATACTTCGAATACCTCGCACGCAGCTATGCGGCGATGAGCCACAAGACGCTGCAGCACCAGGCTGCCGCCGAGATGTACCTGCTGCAGGGCTTGCTGCCGGCCGCAATCGAGCAGCTGCAGCTCGCGCGCAAGTCGGCCGACGCGGACTTCTACGTGATGTCAGAGGTCGACGCGCGCCTGCGTCAGTTGATGCAGACGATGCGCGAGCAGCGCGAGGAGCTCGCCAGGAGCGGGCGGGCAGCGCCGCCAGACGAAGATAAGAAGAAGCGATAGCAATCCGCCGGCAACCAGCGCTGGCCGGCACCAGCCGAAAATTGCCTGGAACGGGCCGCCGCGCGCGGCCGCCTCAGATCGGCGAAAATCGCGGCTGCCGAATGACTTGTGCGCATCGCAGATGCGATGCTGCTGCATGGACACCATCGTGAAACATCCCAAGGCCGAGGTTCCGGGCCACGTCGAAGTCAAACCGCCCGTCGATACCGACGCCGTCATCATTGGTGCCGGGCCGGTCGGCCTGTTCCAGGTCTTCGAACTTGGCCTGCTTGAGATCAAGGCGCACGTCATCGATTCGCTGCCGTACGTCGGCGGTCAATGCGTGGAGCTGTATCCGGACAAACCGATCTACGACATCCCGGCGGTGCCGGTGTGTACCGGACAGGAACTGACCGACAGCCTGCTCAAGCAGATCGCTCCGTTCGGCGCTGAATTCCATCTCGGGCAGGAAGTCACCCATGTCCAACAGCAGCAGGACGGGCGTTTCTATGTGCAGACATCGCTCGGAACGAGCTTTCTGACCAAGACGGTATTCATCGCGGGCGGTGTCGGCAGCTTTCAACCGCGCACGCTCAAGGTTGAAGGCATCGACCGATTTCTCGGCAAGCAGCTTTTCTATCGCATCAAGGACCCGGCGCATTTCCATGGCAAGAATCTCGTCATCTGCGGCGGCGGCGATTCCGCGCTCGATTGGACGCTGGCGCTGGCGGGCAAGGCCGAGAACGTGATCCTGGTCCATCGTCGCGATGGATTTCGCGCGGCACCGGCCTCAGTCACCAGGATGCGGCAACTGTGCGACGACCATGTAATGCAGTTCCTGGTTGGACAGATCTCCGGCTTTGAGGAGTCGCATGACCGCCTGAGCGCGATTCGCGTTACATCTCACGATGGCGTCACGCGCAAAGTGCCGCTCGATGCGCTGCTGGTGTTCTTCGGCCTGTCACCGAAACTCGGGCCGATCGCGCATTGGGGCCTGGAGATCGAACGCAAGCAGGTCGCCGTCGACACCGAGAAATTCGAGACCAGCGTCCCGGGCATCTTTGCGGTGGGGGACATCAACACCTACCCCGGCAAGAAGAAACTGATCCTGTCGGGCTTCCACGAAGCCGCACTCGCCGCGTTTGGCGCCGCGCGGCATGTCTATCCCGACAAGAAGATTCACCTGCAGTACACGACGACGAGTCCCAAGCTGCACCAGGTGCTCGGGGTCGAGTCGCCGGTGTTTGATTAGAGCGCAGGTGTTTTCGGCAATTGAAGTCGAAAACGGCGGAACAGAGTTGTCGAGAAACCAATAGAGTCGGAAACGACGAATGTGTGTCGGCTCGTCGCAGCGCACCTACGGCGAAACGAGCGAGTCATGTTGCGTGATCGGTACGGCGGTGTCCATTTGCGGTCGCGGCGGCATTCGCGATCCCCGCCGGTCAACTGCTCACGTTACCGGACCCTGCTGGGCGTGACTCGGCCTCAACCGGATGTACGGGCGGGTCGCTAAGAGCGGTCGTTCGACGGCGCCATCGACGCCAAGCGGAACTTGTGGTCGGCGGAAAGCGGCCGCTCAAATCGTTCCAGTGAACGGACGTTCCGCCGATGGCGGGCTAAGCGAAAAATGTCCGTTAAATCGGGGGCAGCTCAAGGCCGGCCTACGAAGCCGCGCGCGATTCCTTCGGTCCCCCCTGCCCAATCGATTGGCTCTTCTTCTATGTGCCTCATCCGTGACCCGCGGAACTGACGTTCGCCCTTGGTCTTGACCGTCGGTCAATTCTCATGCGTGAGTCCGCCTGCAACTGAGCGTGCATCGCCGTTCGATGCTGGCGCCACGAGAGACCGGTGCCGAAAAGCCATGCTTCAAGAAGTGCGGCAACGTTCGAATGCCGCAGTAGCTGCGCGAACTCCGCGCGGATGTTGGCCGCGACGTGCGCGGCCGCGTCCACGGCCAATCCGACGCCGTGTGCCGGAACTTGTATCTCACGCGCGTCCTTGCCATCAATCAGACCGCACGCGATGAAGGTACGCTGGCAGCAGCAATGTGGAGAAGCCTGAGCTGCAGCGATGCCCTGCGCGTCGAGACGGATCCGCGCACGGACAACAATGCGCCCGGTCGACGAGGCGCGTGCGCACTAAGCCATGACAGTTCACCTTCGAGGGCGACGACCTTGGTGAGGTCAGGCGAGCCATGCCTGGCCGGCACGTACAACGCCATTGGCTCCTCTGCGATGTTGGCACGAACGTAGACGGTCAGAGCGCTAGCGCTGCGCTTTACGTCGGTGGCGTAGAGGCAGTTAGACTGGCATGGTGCCATTGCGGGGCCCGGGAAACCATCGCGGCATCGAAATCGGCAGCCCACACTCGAGACCCGAGGCACGCGATGAACAAGCTCCGACTGCTGCTGATCTCCGGCGCGAGCCAAGTAGGGCAGAGCGTGCTCGCTGCGCTCGCCGGAAGGCGGGCTGGTATAGAGATCACCGCGACGGGTAGCACGGCGAGCGAGTTAGCGCTCTTTGACTTCGACGCGACCTTCGTGACGCCCGAGACGGCCAACGATCCCGAGGCTTTTGCCCTATGCCTGCTCGCCATCGTGGCGCGCGCAGCGCCCACATTGCTGATCCCTTGCCGCGACGACGATGTCGTGGCGCTGGCCGATCTTCACGCCCGGTACCCGGACCTCATGGCGCTGTGCGGCAGCCCGGCGGCGGCACGGGCGATGGCCGACAAGTGGCTGAGTGCAACCTTCGCCACCAGCCGCGGCCTTCCGTTTGCGCCAACATTGATCGCCGGATCCGGACAGGCGACGCGGGATTTCGTGCACGCCCATGGCTACCCGCTCATCGCGAAGCCGCGCGAGAGCTTTGCCTCCCGCGGCGTTTTTCTCGTCAACAACGATGAGCAGTTGGAGCGGGTGCTGGCTCGTGACCGCTATGTCGTGCAGAAATTCCTTGGCGACTCGTCCGCGGTGCAGAGCTTCTGCGACGGCATCGAACGGACTGGCATTCCGCTGTTCTATTCGTTCGAAGGCACGATGAATTCGCTGCAAGCGCTTATCGGCCCCGACGGCGCAATCGCACAGGTCGTCTGCACGACCACGGCAATGCGCCACGGCCGTAGCGAACGACTAAGGCTCGATACCGATCCGCGCGCCCACGCTCTCGGAATGCAATGCGCTCGCGATTTTTCCGAGTACGGATGGCGCGGCCCGCTCAACGTCCAGTGTCAAACGACCCCGGACGGGAAACTCTTCATCCACGAATTCAATGGGCGTTTCACCGGGGCGACTGCCGCTCGCCGCTTGCTCGGTCACGACGAGGTCGGACCGGCGATCGCGTTGTTCACAGGCCAGGGGCTGCCTCCCGATCGGTTGCTTGCGGGCGCCCCGAACGAGGTCGTACGTGTGCCCGTCGCCGTCGCTGCCGACCCGGAACGCATTCAGACTTTGCGCATCGAGGGCGCATGGCGGCGCGACGCCCTCACCAACGCGTGATGCCGACCCCAGATCAGGTCTCCCGATGACTCGCACGTTCACGTATCTTCTTTTCGCACTGTGCGCCATTGCGAGTTCGGTGGCACTGGCCGAGACCTACCCCGACCGGCCGATCCGGTTGATCGTTCCCTATCCGCCGGGCGGTGGGACCGATATAGCCGCTCGCGTGATCGCCAAGCGCATGACGGAAGACATCGGCCAGCCGGTCGTCGTGGAAAACCGGCCCGGGGCTGGCACGCTGATCGGGACAGACGTTGTAGCCAAAGCGGCGCCGGACGGCTACACACTCGTTTTCGGCTCGGTGACGCACACAATCGCGCCTGCGCTCTACAAGCAAATGCCGTTCGATGCGGAAAGGGATTTCACGCCGATCATCCAGATCGCCATCTTTCCGTTCGTGCTGGTGGTGAACCCCAGCGTCCAAGCGACGACCGTGACCGAACTGATCGCACTCGCACGCGCGCGACCCGGTGCACTCGATTACGCCTCGGTCGGCAACGGCACCGGGACGCACCTCGCCGGAGAAATGTTCAAGGCAATGAGCGGAACCAACATCGTTCACGTGCCGTACAAGGGGACAGCGCAAGCGCTGCCCGACATTCTGTCCGGGACGGTTTCGATGATGTTCATGGATACGCCGCCGGCGATACCGCATGTCCGCAGCGGCACGCTGCGCGCACTTGCGGTCAGCACCGCCAAACGCTCCCCGTGGCTGCCGGACGTTCCGACGATCACAGAGTCCGGGTTGCCTGGATTCGAATTCACATCGTGGTGGGGCGTGCTAGGCCCAGCCGGCATGTCTCGCGAAGTCACGGCCAGGCTCAATGCGGCATTCGCGCGAGCTTTGCAGGCGCCGGAGGTTCGCAGCCGGCTGGAGTCGCTCGCGGCGGAGCCCATTGGCGGCACGCCCGCGCAATTCGCGCTCGTGCTCAGGAGCGAACTCGGCAAGTTCGCGCAGCTCGCGAAAGACGTGCGTCTGACGCTCGATTGACCAGGGCGTTTCGAAAGGCGTACCGATGATCAGCCGTCCCCTCGGATCGAGCGGGGTCCTGGTATCGCGCATCGCACTCGGCGGGCATGAATATCTGCCGGATGGGCGCTCGCGCGGTTTCAACGAAGACATGCGCCTCGCGGTTACGCCGGGCTGGATCGGCAAGGGCTATGGCGGGGCGCGCCGGCACTCGGTCCTCGAGGCGGCGTTTGCATCAGGAATTAACTTCTTCGACGTGACCATCGACTCGGAAAAGGAGGCGCTCGGCCGCAGCTTGCGCCTGCGGCCTCCGCCCTATCCGATCCATGTTCAAACGCGGCCGGAAGGCATGTGTTACTCGTACGACTCGCTCAACCGCAAGATGACGGACTACGCGCTGCTCAAAGCCGAAGTCCGGCGCAGCCTGCGGCTTCTCCAGCGTGAACACATCGATTTCCTCAACATCGGCATCCTGCAACCGTCGCTCGATCATGACCGCGAGTTCGGGCAGAAGATGAAAAGGAACTTGGACGCGCTCAAGGCGGAGGGGCTCATCCGTTTCGCCGTCGCCGACGCCTTTTCCGGCGAATCCACCTACCTGGAAATGATTCGATCCGGGGCGTTCGATGCGATCAACGTCGATTTGAACTTCGGCGATCGCGGCGCACTCGAACGCGTGCTGCCGGAAGCCCGGCGCCATGGCCTCGCGATCATTGTCCGCGAGGCGTTCTTCAAGGGTGCGCTTTTTCGCATCGCGGAGGCTGCAGACCTTCGCGACCGCCGGTCCGTCGCCCGTTTGGCCTTGAAATGGGTTCTGCGCGAGGAGGTCGACACGGTAATCGTGGGCGTCGACACTTCTGTGCAATTGCAGGAGCACATCGCGACGCTCGAATCGCCTGCGATGAACGACGCGGACCTTGCGCTGCTCGAACGCATTGAATCAACGGCCGCGTTCCGCGACTACGCAACTCGCAAACGAGCTGAATTCTTCCCGTCGCGGCAACGATGAGCGTTGCGAGAACCGTTGCGGTGACCACGATCGCTGGAACGATCGACTCGCAGGCTAATCACCTATTACGTGCGCACCGTGGAGGTGAGCAATGAGTCGACACTTCGCGGAACAGGTGTCGCTGCAATGATGCAATGTCCGCTGTGAGGCAAGTTGAAGAACTGCACTGACAGGCAGCTTCTGTTAAGGCTTGTCCGCTTGTGAGATTCCCGACGCCTATTATGCCGACAATGACCAGTGCGCGGAGGGCGCGACCGCATTACCTGCGTTGTCTACGGCCATTTGCAGCGAAACGAAGTTGGCAGCGGGACGGCGACCGGGCTCGATGCTTGAGCCGCATCTATGACTCTACTCGCCCGCAACAGCGGGCACACGAACGAAACCGAAGCGTGCCTCGAGTTCAGCGGCGCGCAGCCGCTCGATACGGCGCGGCGTGCCGGCCACGCGTAACCGCGCCGGCGCAACGAAGGCTTCGTCTTTTCCGTCGAGCCAGCGCTCGAGACCCTGTTCGTTGAGCGGCAGACCCGCGAAATCCGTCACCGCGCGCACAAACGTCGCGGCATCGCGATCATCGACCAGCGCCGCGCCCAGATCGGTGTCGAGCACGAAGCGGCCATCGTCCAGCAGCGCCGCGCCCGTGCAGATCGAAGGCACCACACCGGTATGCATCGATAGCGAGCCGTCCGTATCGATGCGGGCGATCCACGGCGTCACCTCGAGTTCCACATACACACGCTGCGGTCCGTTCTGGAAGAACCAGCGGCCGCGCTCATCGCGTGCGTAGTTGCGGCCGATGAAATCACGAATCGCCGCATTGCCGATGCGCTCGCCACGGATGCGCCACTCGCCGCGCGCGGTCAATTGCAGCCAGCCGAAGACGGCGGGCACGTTCGGCCAGCGCGCGATCGCCGCGAGAACCATCTCGTCCATCGCGCGATCGTAGCTGCGAATGCAAACGGATCGAGCGACAACGGCCGCTAGCTGATTTCCTGGCCAGTCAGGCGCCGCAGCGCCTCGCGATATTTCTCCGCCGTCTTCTCGATGATCTGCGCCGGCAGATCGGGCGGCGGCGGTGCCTTGTTCCACGGCTGCTGCTCCAGCCAGTCGCGCACGAACTGCTTGTCGAAGCTCGGCGGTGAGATGCCTACGCTGTACTGATCGGCCGGCCAGAAGCGCGATGAATCCGCGGTCAGCACTTCGTCCATCAGTCGCAGCGTGCCGCGGTCGTCGAGACCGAACTCGAACTTGGTGTCGGCGATGATGATGCCGTGCGTAGCCGCGAAGTCGGCCGCGGTCTGGTACAGCTTCAGGCTGGTGAGCTGGATTTCTTCCGCCAGCGCAGCACCGACGATCTGCTGCATGCGCGCAAACGGAATGTTTTCGTCGTGCGTGCCGAGGGCCTCCTTGGTTGCGGGCGTGAAGATCGGGTGCGCGAGCTTGTCCGCCATCCGCAGGCCGGGCGGCAGTGGCACGCCGCACACCGTGCCGCTGCGCTGATAGTCCTTCCAGCCGGAACCGATCAGATAGCCACGCACCACGGCCTCGACCGGCAGCGGGCGCAACTTGGTTGCCACTACCGCGCGCCCGCGCACCTGTTCCATTTCATCCGGCGCGACCACGCTCTCCGGTGCGATGCCGGTCAGGTGATTGGGCACAATCGAGCCGAGCCGCGCAAACCAGAAATTCGACATCGCGTTGAGCACACGCCCCT
>DAITAC010000233.1:0-2602 GCA_036824465.1 Burkholderiaceae bacterium | reverse complement strand
CGGGCACGGTGGAAACGACGGTGCAGGAGCGTTACGTGCTGCAGCTCACGCAGCGCGTTGAGAGCGCCGGCAGGCAGGGGCAGACATCCTGACGGGCCGCGGCTCGCGCATGCCGGGCGGCGTTGCAGACGGCGTTTGGAGGCTGACTCGCTGGCGTCACGCAAACGACCCGCGACCAAGGCTGTCAAGGCACCTCTCCCGGCGCAGCGGCCGGCCGATGACATCCAGCAACTGATTGCCGAAGCTCGCGCGCCCAGGTGGCCACCACGGCCAATGCAACGCAGACGCTGCTCCACTGGCGCATCGGAAAGCGTATCGGCGAAGAAGTGTTGAAAGGCGCCCGCGCCGACCGCGGGCAGGAGATTCTTGCGACGCTGTCGCAAGAGTTGGCCGCGGAGTTCGGCAATGGCTACAGCGACTCGGCGCTGACACGGATGGGCAAGTTCGTCGGCGCCATCCATGCCGCTCAATTGT
Source organism: Burkholderiaceae bacterium (assembly GCA_036824465.1). Classification (GTDB taxonomy): domain Bacteria; phylum Pseudomonadota; class Gammaproteobacteria; order Burkholderiales; family Burkholderiaceae_F; genus JAKOQB01. Next base: position 2,128 of record DAITAC010000233.1, on the reverse strand, counting down.
CGCCACGCTGCGGCGACAATTGAGCGGCTGAACGCAGCTCAGGCTCTCCCCGAATGCGACAGCGCGGTCCTTGCTCCAGCGTTCAGTCTGGTGTCGCGTTCATGCGATGTGAACAACTGGAGAACTTGAACATTCCATCGGCTTCGTTCAGAATTCGATCGTGTTCACACAATGTGAACACGCTGATGATCTGAACAAAATGAACGAAGCTGCCCTGATACACCGCGCGACTGCGGCCCTGCAGAACTTGGGCCTCAAGGTGCTCGCGCTCAAACCGCCACGCGGCGCCGACGCGCGCCACGTGGACGGGTGGCTTCGCATCGGCAAAGGCAAGGAAAACACCGACTACCTTGTGGAAGCCAAACGCGCCGTCACGCCAGGGACGCTCGGCGCCATCGTGGCTCAATTGCGATACCTTGCGGCGGGGGGTGATCGGCCCGCGCTGCTCATGACCGACTATCTGACGCCGCCGGTTGCCGAAAAGCTGCGCGCTCACGGACAGCAGTTTGCCGACGCCGCGGGTAATGCCTACCTGGAAGCTCCCGGGCTGCTTGTCTACGTGATTGGTCGCAAGCCGCAAGAACGCGCCGCGCGCAAGGCCGGTCAGGCGTTCACCATCAACGGCCTGAAGATTCTTTTCGCGTTGATCTGCGATCCGGCGCTTGCGCAGGCGCCGCAGCGCGCAATCGCGGCGGCCGCCGGCGTGGCGCTGGGTGCAGTCCCTGGCGTGCTGGCCGATCTGCAGGCTGCGGGACATCTGCTCGTCGCGGACAAGAATCGCAAGCTGAACGCCACCAAGCGCCTGCTCGACGAATGGGCCGTGGCTTATGCGCGCAGGCTGCGCCCAAAGACGCTGCACGCGATCTACAACACGCCGAACTTGAACGGTTGGAAGAACTGGCAATTCGCCCCTGGCCCAGTCCTTTGGGGGGGCGAGCCCGCTGCACACCTGCTGGTGCGTCACCTGAAGCCGGGCGTTCTGACCCTCTACGCCGCGAAGCTGCCCCCACGACTGATCGTCGAGGAAAGACTTGTACGAGCTGGTCAGCTGCTTCCGCCAAATTTCGTGGAGGTCAGGAAGCCTTTCTGGGGCAAAACGCTGCACGCCGAAGCGCTGCCCGAAACGGTGCCGCCCGCGCTTGTGTATGCCGATTTGCTGGCAACCGGCGACGGCCGTTGCATCGAAACCGCGCAGATGGTCTATGACCGCTACCTTGCTCGACTTCTCCCGGCGGCGTGAGCTTGCGTTGCATGCGGCGATCGTGGCGGACCTGGAAGCCGCCGCAGCGCCGCTCGGAATCGCGCCGCTGGTCGTCGGTGCGTTCGCGCGCGACCTTCACTTGCTCTATGCGTACGGCATCGAGACCCAACGCGAGACCGAGGATCTTGATTTCGGGGTGGCGGTGCCGGACTGGGCTGCGTTCGAGGCGTTGCAGAAGAGCTTGATCGCGTCCGGCGCATTCACCGTTTCGGCAACGGCCGCGCATCGGCTGCGACATCGCAACGACTTTCCGATTGACCTCGTGCCATTCGGCAAAGTGGAGTCGCGGGAAAGGAAGATTGCCTGGCCGCCGCGTGGAGATGTGGTGATGGACGTGTTTGGCTTCCGTGAGGCGTTGGCGACAGCCAGCGAGGTGGCGCTGCCAGGGAAGGTTCGGACGCGCGTGGTTTCCTTACCGGCGTTGGCGTTGCTGAAGATCATCTGCTGGCACGATCGCCACTACCAATCGCCACGCAAGGACGCGCTTGACCTGTTGCTGATCCTGCGGAACTACTTGCTCGCGGGAAACCAGGCGCGCCTGTTCGATGAGTTCGCGGAGTGGACGCAAGAAGATGACTTCGATTACGAGCATGCAGGAGCCCGCCTGCTCGGCCGCGACGTGCGAGCACTTCTCGACGTCGCGGGCATTGAACGCGTTGGCCGACTGGTCGCGGAGCAGGCAAGCCCTGTCATGCCGGCCCGTCTGCCCGCCGAGATGAATCCTGCCGAGCCCGATCGCGCACGCGCGCTGCTTGATGCCATGCTCGACGGCGTATTGGAGCGCTGGCGAAAATGAACAGCCCGACCCTCGTCCAGAAACTCAGGAACTAATACAACGGCCCGCTCGACGCATGCACCCGCACGCCG
>DAITAC010000141.1:1160-8676 GCA_036824465.1 Burkholderiaceae bacterium | reverse complement strand
TCTTGCCATCGGGCGCCGGATTCAGACTCGTCCTTCTTCCAGGCGCGATCAGCCGCAAAAAAAAGGGCCGCTTGCGCGGCCCGATGCAAATTGTCTTGATCTCGATCTTATTAACAGCGTCTCCTCGACCTCGCCCTTCTCTGTCTTCGCGCAACGCCCAGACGATCAGGTTCGCGCACTTGGTTGGGGCGCGAAGAATAGGCCGTGCTTCATTCCACCTCAAGCTGCACTGCAGCGAACGCAGCCCGGGTCCTATCAGGCCGCCAGTTTCTGTTTGCGCTGCTCGAGAAACTGTTCATCTTCGGTCGAGCCCTTGAGGGCGGCGGTCGAAGCTTCATGCTCGATCGTCGTCGTCACCGCATCGAAGTAACCGGTGCCTACCTCGCGCTGATGCTTCACCGCGGTGAAGCCTTTTTCCGCCGCCGCGAACTCGGCTTCCTGCAACTCAACGAAAGCGCTCATCTGGCTGCGGGCATAGCCGTGCGCAAGGTTGAACATCGAGTAATTGAGGCTGTGGAATCCGGCGAGCGTGATGAACTGGAACCTGTAACCCATGGCACCGAGTTCCTTCTGGAACCTGGCGATCGTTGCGTCATCGAGATTCTTCTTCCAGTTGAAGCTGGGCGAGCAGTTGTACGCCAGCATCTTGCCGGGGAACTGCTTGTGGATCGCTTCCGCGAAGGCGCGCGCGTAGGCAAGGTCAGGCTTGCCGGTTTCGCACCAAACGAGGTCAGCATACGGTGAATACGCAAGACCACGCGAGACCGCTTGCTGCAGACCTGGCTTGGTCTTGTAGAAACCTTCGACCGTGCGCTCGCCCGTCAGGAACGGCCGATCGTTTTCGTCAACGTCGCTGGTCACCAGATCGGCCGCCTCAGCGTCCGTGCGCGCGACAAGAATCGTCGGAACGCCCATCACGTCCGCGGCCAGACGCGCGCCGACCAGTTTGGATACCGCCTCGCGCGTCGGCACAAGGACCTTGCCACCCATGTGCCCGCACTTCTTGACCGATGCCAGCTGGTCTTCAAAGTGCACGCCTGCCGCGCCAGCGTCAATCATCGCCTTCATCAGTTCGAAGGCATTGAGCACGCCGCCAAAGCCGGCTTCAGCGTCCGCCACGATCGGCGCGAAATAATCGATGTATCCGGGATCGCCCGGATTCTTGCCTTCCATCCACTGGATCTGGTCGCAACGGGTCAGCGCGTTGTTGATCCGACGAACGACGGCGGGCACCGAATTGACCGGGTAAAGCGACTGGTCTGGATACATCTCACCGGCCACATTCGCGTCTCCAGCGACCTGCCAGCCCGACAGGTAGATCGCCTTCAATCCCGCCTTGACCTGCTGCATGGCCTGATTCCCCGTCAAGGCACCGAGTGCGTTGACGAACGGCTCTTCATTGATCGAGCGCCACAGACGCTCGGCACCGCGTTTCGCCAGTGTGTATTCCACGTGCAGGGAGCCGCGCAGCCTGACGACATCGTCCGCGGTGTAGCCGCGTTTGATGCCCTTCCAGCGGGGGCTCTCGTTCCACTCCTTTTGCAGGCGTTGCGCTTCAAGCTTGCGTGCGGTCATGCTGACTCCTGTTTACAAAGATGGGCCAAGAACTGCATCGAATCACGGTGCCGGCGGCGCTCAAAGCCGCGCGAACACTTGAAGCTGATGCTAGGGAACGAGGCGCGGCGCAGCAAGACTGCTATCTTATATAAGATGTCTACATCTATTATTTTGAATCAATGACTTGAATCATCCATCCCGCCATTCGAAACAAGATTCAAAGCTGTGAAAGATCGGCTGCTGCCACGCACAAGGCGCCATTTCAAGACATGAAACCGTTCTCGTGTTCTGAAAAACACGCGGCGCCGGAGATGCCTCAGCCGTGCAGTGCCTCGGCGCTGATGAGGATGCCATCGCGATCGGCGTAAACCCACTCGCGCGGACGCACGGCAACACCATGAATCTCGACGGCGAGATCGCGCTGCCCTTCGCTCCGCTTGATGGCGCGACGCGGGTTCAGCGACAGCGCCCTGACCCCGAGATCGCATGCGTCGATTTCATCGGCATCGCGCACGGCCCCGAACACGATCACACCTTGCCACTGGTTCTTCGCCGCGGCGGTAGCAAGGTTTCCACCCAGCACCGCGCAGCGTGTACTGCCCCCGGCATCGACGACGAGGACCTTGCCCGCACCGGGCTGCTTCACGGCTTCAGCCAGAAGAGAGTTGTCCTCGAACAGTTTCAACGTCACTGCAGCACCGTGAAACCGCTGCTTGCGACCGAGGCAGAGCCATCCTGGCATGAGTACACGCAGCGCTCCGCTCTGCAATCGGTCTTCGTGCGCATCGCACAGATCCGTCGTCGCGATCTGGATTGCTGTCGCCATCGAGTCACTCCGCTCCTGCGCGTTTGATTGCCACCACGCGTGTTTGTGCACCGACGCGCAACGCACCGATTAACGCGCCCACTTGAAGCGCCGCCACTGCATACAGCGCCAGCGCGAAATGTCCCGCATCGAGCACCGGCCCGATCACAAGCGGCGCCAGCGCCAGTCCGACGTCGGTCCCCGAGTAGACAAAGCCGTAAACGCGCCCGTAGGACGTCTTTCCAAACTGCGACGTGGCAGCCTTGCGCACCAGCAGATCGCGGCTCGGCCCGGCCACGCCGACGCCGAATCCCATCCCGGCCATGCACGCGATTGCCACCCAGCCGGGAACGACGGCTGTGGCAAGTACCAGTGCGACCAGCGCGGCAAATGCAAGCATCGAAGCGATGACCAGATCGCTTTCCGTAAACCGCGCGGCAACGAACCCGCCGGTCACGATGCCAGCCGCACTGCCGAGCAGGTAGGCGGTGAGTCCAGCCGTCGCCAAGGCAAGCGGCATCGTGTAGACATGACCCAGCACTGTGGGTCCATAGGTTTGGAGGATTCCAAAACCGGCGGTCGTCAAGAGGAAGAACAGGAAACATAACCACACCGCGACGGAACCAAGGAACGCGAATTGGGATTCGACCGGCGCTGTGGCAGACGATGAAGGGCCTGATGCAACCAGCGTTTGCAGGCTACGGTCATCGAGAATTCCCCGCTGCAGATATAGCAGCGCGAGCACTGCGGCCCCTACCGCCGCGGCCCCAAACGCGGCGACATGCCAGTTCCACACGCCTGCGAGGCCGGTGACGAACACCGGAGCGGCTGCCCAGCCGAGATACCCCGCCAGTCCATGCATCGAAAAAGCGTGGCCAAGCCTCGGCATCGACACACGCCGGTTGAGCAATGTGAAGTCGGCCGGATGAAAGATCGAGTTGCCGAGCCCAGCGACCGCCGAGGCAAGCACCAGCGCCGGGTAGCTCGTCGCCAGACCGGCCAGAACGCCCGCAGCGCTGAGCATGCCGATACCGAACAGCATTACACGCTGTCCACCGACACGATCAACCACAAAACCCGCCAGCGCCTGGCCGACTCCGCTGACGAGAAAGAACACTGTCGTCAGGAACCCAACCTGCGTGAACGACAGGCCAAAGTCCTTTATCAACCAGGGAAAGAGCGACGGCAGCAGCAGATGAAAGAAATGCGAGGTGCCGTGCGCCAGTCCGACCAGCGAAATGACCTCCACGTCGCGGGGCGGGACGGACGGTTCGAGCACGGCGCTCATCGATGCACGCTCAATTGCTTTCAATGAAATTGCGAATCGCCTCTCCGGCCTTCACAACGACCGGCTCATCGTCGTCTTGTCCGCCACACCGTCGACTCTTACATCTCTCGGTAAAGCGCAGACCTCCTTGTCGACGATGCCAACTTCAGCGCTTCCGGCACATGCGCTGGCCATGACCGGCGGCGCCACCATCAGCACGGCTGAGCTCGACCTCGGCGCATGACCTCGGACGTTGCAGCGCGCCGCATGGTCTTTTGATTCTGCAATCGGCGAGCGGCGGTGGGATAATACGAGTTTGTCAATCGAGGATGCTGCATGCGCCGCACTCGTTACATCTCCCGCGCGCGCCACTCCGCGGACGCGGAAACGCTCGCCAAGCTGGCGCGGCGATTGTCCGAATCCGGCGGACGCATTGAGGACCGACTGTGGGAACGTCGCCTGGTCGAACTGCTCAACGACCGCCTCTCGCGCGGCTTTGCCGATGCGATCGAGGCGGCGCTGGATGACCTGTCGCGCACCAGCGCGCGGGCGTACGACGATCTGGCTGATCTGGCCGAATCATGCGCAGAGAGCGCGACGATCGAGATCGACGGCAAGCCGCACGATGCACTGTTGATAACCGTGCCGGTGCTCGCATGGTCTCGCTACCGCTTGCCCACGACGTCGTTCAGCAGCGCGCTCGTCGACAACGTCGCCGTGCATATCACCGGGCATCTTGCCGCGCGCGGCACGCGGCTTGCGGTTGCCGACTATCTCTACTCGATCGACCAGTTGCCCGAGTCGCTGGGCGAGGTCTACGACACCGCGCACGCGCTGTTTGCCGCGGCCACTGAAGGCAAGCGCCTGAAGATCGACGCGAAGAGCCTGCGCGAACCGGTGGCGATGCTCGCCGACACCCGCTACCTGCTGGCGGCCATCGTCGCGCCGACGGGGCAGGCGCTTTATCACTGGCAGGAAACCGGCGTCGATCCGGACGCCAAGCTGGGCGCGATCGCAACCTTCTGCGAACAAGTAGGCAACGTGCTGCAACCGTTGATGACCGGGTGTCGCTATCGCGTGCTGGCGCCGAATGCGTTTCACGCGGCGTTGCGCAATGCCGATCGTGAACTGCGCGAGTTCTCGGTCGAAGCCGCGGCGTCCTACCTGAAACTCGCTTACGACATCAAGCCCGCCGAACTGCAGGCGACAGTGGCCGCATTCGAGGAAAAGGGCGTCGAGGAGATGCGGGTTGGCATCTCGAAGACGGCCGACGAAGACGCGGTGATCGAAGGCGTGGTGTGGCCGCTGCTTGGTGATGACGAAGAAAAGGCGCAGGAGGAAATCGAGTCCGCCCTGCGCGCGCACGGAATCGCGCGCATCAACACGCATGCGCACCGGTTCCCGCTCGAGTACTGCGATGACTGTGGCGCGCCGATGTTTCCCAACCCCGCCGGTCATGCGGTCCACGCCGAGCCGCCCGAAGACGCAGACGAGCAGCAGAACGCGCCGTTGCATTAACGGAAGGATAACGTCGGTCGGCTTTGCCGACCGACGGCTTCTTCAGTCGCGCAGCGGTTCGAGAATCGACGCGTAGTTCGCGACCGCCGATCCGCCCATGTTGAACACCAATCCGAGCTTGGCGTCGCGCACTTGAAAGTCGCCCGCGTCACCGACTAGCTGGCGCGCGGCCAGCACGTGCATCGACACACCGGTGGCACCGATCGGATGGCCCTTTGACTTCAGGCCGCCCGACGGATTGATCGGCAACCGGCCATTGGCCGCGCTGATGCCTTCGTCAATCACACGTGCACCCTGCCCTGGTTTTGCCAGACCCATCGCCTCATAGATCAGCAACTCAGCCATCGTGAAGCAGTCGTGCACCTCGCCGAAGTCGAGGTCATCGACGCTGATGCCGGCGGCGCGATACGCGAGCGCGATTGCCTCGCGTGCGCCCTCGAACAGCAGCGGGTCCCTGCGGCTCATTGGCAGGAAGTCGTTCACATGGGCGCGCGCACGAAACGCGACAGCTTTCCGTGCAGTACGCGCGATGTCCGGGTCCGCAAGGATGACCGCGGCCGCACCGTCCGAAACAAGTGAACAATCCGTCTTGCGCAGCGGCGCGGCGACGATCGGATTCTTGTCGGACACCGTGTTGCAGAAATCGAAGCCGAGGTCGCGCTGCATCTGCGCCAGCGGATTGCGCACGCCGTTGGCGTGATTCTTCGCCGCGATCTTCGCCAGCGTCGCCGAGTGATCGCCGTACTTTTCAAAATAGCGCTGCGCAAACAACGCGAAGATGCCCGGAAACGTCAGGCCGCGGGAGGCTTCTTCCTTCACGTAGCTGGCACTGGCAAGGATCTCGGTGACCTTCGCGCCCGGCACGCCGGTCATCTTCTCGGCGCCCACCACCAGCACGCGCTTCGCACGACCCGCCGCGACCATGTCGAGCCCGGCGTGAATCGCCGCGGTGCCGGTGGCGCACGCGTTCTCGACTCGTACCGCGGGCTTGAAGCGCAGGTCCGCATCAGCCTGCAGCGGCAGCGAACTGACGAAGATCTCGGGCACCATGCCGCCGCCGCAGTGGCCGATCACGACGGCGTCGATGTCTCTTGCGCTCACCTGCGCATCGCGCATCGCCTCGCGCGAAACGTCGACGACCAGTTGCTCGAGATCGATGTTGTCCAGCTTGCCGAAACGCGAGTGCGCCCAGCCAATCATGCAGGCTTCCACAGCACCTCCCAATTCTCAGGCGATTCACTCGCGCATCAGCGTGCTCTTGCCGAACAGGCTCTCAATCAGATCGACCGCCAGTTCGGCGGTTCGGTTGCGCACATCGAGCGCGGGATTCAGCTCCATCACGTCGACCGACGCCAGCGCACCCGAATCCGCAATCATCTCCATGCACAGCTGCGCCTCGCGGTAGCCGGGGCCGCCGCGCACAGTCGTACCGACGCCCGGTGCAATCTCGGGGTCGAGGAAATCGACATCGAAGCTCACGTGCAGGTGCGTGTTGCTGTTCATCATCGCCAGCGCCAGTTCCATCGAATGCCGCAACCCCATTTCGTCGATGAAGCGCATGTCGAAGACCTCAAGCCCGACCTGATGAACAAAACGCTTCTCGCCCGCGTCGACACTGCGGATACCGATCTGCCGCATCCACTTCGGGTCGATGGCTGGCACATCACCGGCGATCGAAATCAGCTCAAGCGGTCCATGGCCACACAGGCAAGCGACCGGCATGCCGTGCAGGTTGCCGCTCGGCGTCAGCACATTGGTATTGAAATCCGCGTGTGCGTCGAGCCACAGCACACGCAGGCTGCGTCCAGTCGCGCGGCAATGTCGAGCGACCGCGGCGATCGAACCAATGGCCAGACTGTGGTCACCGCCGAGCAGGACCGGCAGACGGCCGTCCTGCAGTTCGGCCAGCACCGCGTCATGCACGATTCTGTTCCACGCCACGACCTCGGGCAGATGGCGATAACCATCCACCGGCGGAAGCCACGGATTGGCGGGGCCTGCCAGGTTGCCGCGATCAGCGACTTCGAGGTCGTGGCTTTGCAGCGCCAAGCCGACGCCCGCCACACGCAGCGCCTCCGGCCCCATGCTGGCGCCGCGCACGCTCGCGCCCACGTCCGTCGGTGCACCGATGAGACTGACCTTTCTGTTCATGCGCAGATTGTCCACGAAGACGCGCCGGGTTGGCATCAGCCTGCGCGACAATTCGAACTTCCAGGGGCTATGGCAGGAATCTCAATGCCGACACCACAAACGAACGTCCGCGCATTCAGGCGTGTGTTCGCTTTCGCCGTGAGTGCGCTAGCGCTCTTGCTCTCATCCCCATCATCGGCGCAGACAGCCGGCACGGCCTCGACCTGGCCTGAAACGCC
>DAITAC010000141.1:0-1060 GCA_036824465.1 Burkholderiaceae bacterium | reverse complement strand
ACTCCAGCGCCGAGGCGGACTGACCTACCACGGAGAACACGACATGGCCCCGGTCATCGATGTCCACACGCACATGCTCAATCATGATTACCTCGCGCTGCTCGAACAGCATGGCGGACCGCGGCTCTCGCTGAAAGAAGTCGTCGGCGGGCTGCGCGCGATCCATCTTGACGACGCGCCGTTCATGACGCCGGTGCCCGAGATGTTCGATTACGCCAGCCGCATCCGGATGATGGACGAGGTCGGCATCGACGTGTCGGTCGTGTCACTGACCTGCCCCAACGTCTACTGGGGCTCGCCGGAGATCAGTCTCAAGGCGGCCCGCGTGATGAACGATGACATGGCCGCAGCGCGCGCACGTTATGCCGGCCGCGTCGAATACCTCTGCTCGCTGCCGTGGCAGCACGCGGAACTCGCGACCGTGGAGCTTGCACGCGCGAAAGGCAGAGGCGCGAGCGGCGTGATGGTGCTGGCGAACATTGCCGGCCGACCACTGACGGCGCCCGAGTTCGCTCCGGTGTGGCAAGCGATCGATGCACTGGAGTTGCCGGTGCTTGTTCACCCGACCGCGCCTCCCGGCGTGCGGGAAATGCAGATGAACGAGTTTCAGCTCACCGCGTCGATCGGCTTCACGTTCGACACGACGCTCGCAATATCACGCATGCTGTTCGACGGCTTTCTTGATCGCTATACGCGGCTCGCGATCATCGCCTCCCACGGCGGCGGCGCATTGCCGTTCCTGCTCGGCCGGCTCGACCAGTGCTTCCGCAACATTCCCGCGTGCCGCACGAAGACGCAAAGCACGCCGTCCAGCTACATGGGGAGGCTTTACGCCGACTCGGTCGTGTTCACACAGCAAGCACTCGATCTCACTCTGCACGCGTTCGGCGACGACTTTGTCATGTACGGCTCCGACTACCCGCATACGATCGGCGATCCGCGCGGCTGCCTGGCGCGCGTGAATTCCCTGTTCGGCGCGCGGCGCGAAAAGGTGCGCGGCGGCAACGCGCAGCGTATCTTCGGATTCTGAAACAGAGAACAACAAACCCATCCAAGGAGA
>DAITAC010000006.1:74251-83003 GCA_036824465.1 Burkholderiaceae bacterium | reverse complement strand
TGGCGGAGAGAGTGGGATTCGAACCCACGATAGGCTATTAACCTATACACGCGTTCCAGGCGTGCGCCTTCAACCGCTCGGCCATCTCTCCTGCGTCGCTGCAGCGCGCGGATTATAGAGGCGGCTGCTTCGCGTTAAGCGCGGGCGTCGGAAACGTCACGACGTGATCGGCATCGAGGCGGATGCCGATGCGTTCGCCGATCGCATGGTCGTGATGGCTCGGCACCAGCGCCAGCACCTCGCGCCCGCTGTCGAGCTTGAGCGTGTAGACAAAATCGCCGCCGCGGAAAATCTTGCGCACGACCTCGGCGGTCATCGGGCTCGCATCGTCGTGTACGACATCGTCGGGGCGCAGCAGCACTTCGACGTGACAACCCTTGCCGCACACGTCACATCCGATGCCGCATGGGGACGGCACGCTGCCGGTGAGTTCGCCCAGTTCGATCGCGACGCGCTGCGGATTCAGCACCTTGGCCGGCAGGAACACGCCCTGACCGATGAAATCGGCGACGAAACGGCTGGCGGGCCGGTGGTACAGCTCGTACGGGCGGTCCCACTGCTCGAGCTGGCCCTGGTGCATCACGCCCACACGATCAGCGATCGCAAATGCTTCCTGCTGGTCATGGGTGACAAGGATCGCTGATGTGTGGCTATCCTTCAGGATCTGTCGCACTTCGGCGCCGAGGCGCGCGCGCAGTTCGACGTCGAGATTCGAAAACGGCTCGTCCATCAGCAGCAGCTTCGGTGCGGGGGCAAGCGCGCGCGCAAGCGCCACGCGCTGTTGTTGGCCGCCGGACAACTCGTGCGGATACTTGCCGGCAAGCGCGGTCAGTCCAACAAGTTCGAGCATGGAGCGCACGCGCAAGTCGCGTGCATGCGCGTCCGCTCCGCGCAATCCGAACGCGATGTTCTGCTCGACGCGCAGGTGCGGGAACAGTGCGAAGTCCTGGAACACAAGACCTACACCGCGCCGCTCGGGGGCGAGGCTCACTTCCGCGCTTGCTACGGTCTCTCCGTCGATCGCAATTGTTCCCCGCTCGACCGGTATGAACCCCGCAATCGCGCGCAACAGGGTCGTCTTGCCGCAACCGGAACTGCCGACGACACAGCCGATCTCGCCGCGCACAAGTTGCAGCGACAGACCGTCGACGACCGGAGACCCGCGTCGATAGCCAAGGACGAGGTCGCTGATATCAAGAATTGGCCTGCCATTCATAGCCTGATATTAGCCTAAATGCATATAATTCTCATTTGCATCTAAGTGTTCGGGCGGTCTGTCGCGCCGATCGGTCAGCCGCGTGTCACGATCACGATTCCCAATCCGGTGAGCGCGCAGATCACGTCCTCGTTTGCATCGACACCGCGCGACCCGGCGGCGGTCGCTCTTGCGCTTGCGCTCTTCTGTGCGGCACTGGTGGCGTTGCCGGTGATCGGCGTGTTCGCAAGTTTCTTCAGCGCGCCGGCATCGACCGACACGCTCGCGCATCTTGCCGGAACGGTGATTCCACGCGCCGCTTTCGAAACATTCATCCTGGTCGGACTGGTCACGGTCGGTGTCACGGTGCTGGGCACGACCTCGGCGTGGCTGGTCGCAGCGCTCGATTTCCCGGGACGGCGCGTGTTCGAGTGGGCGATGTTGCTGCCGCTGGCGATGCCGGGCTACATCGTCGCCTACGCGTACACGGACTTCCTGCAGTTTTCGGGACCGGTGCAAAGCACGCTGCGCGAAGCGTTTGGATGGCAACGCAGCGATTACTGGTTTCCTGATATCCGTTCCCTTCCCGGCGCGGCATTTGTGTTCACGGTCGTGCTCTATCCCTACGTGTATCTGCTCGCGCGCACTGCCTTTCTCGCCCGTACCGCGTCGATGATCGATGCGGCGCGCAGCCTGGGGCTGTCGCCGCTTTCGACCTGGCTGCGAGTGAATCTGCCGCTGGCGCGGCCCGCGGTCGTGGCGGGTGCGCTGCTGGCGCTGATGGAGACCATCGCGGACTACGGCGCGGCCTCGTACTTCGGGTTGCAGACCTTCACGACATCGATCTACCGCGCCTGGTTTTCTCTCGGCGACCGGATGGCCGCGAGCCAGCTTGCGGCGGTCCTGCTGCTGGTGGTGGTGGTGATCACCACACTCGAACTGCACGCCCGGGGGCGGGCGCGCTTCTTTGCCGCTGCTAACAGCGCGCGTCCAGCGCCGCGCGCAGTGTTGACCGGAGCACGCCGCTGGCTCGCGTTCGTTGGCTGCTGCCTGCCGATCGCGCTGGGTTTCGCCCTCCCGGTGGCGATCCTGATCCACCTGTTGTTGCCGACACTGGCGACAGCGCCGCTGGGGCGATACGCGCAGTGGCTCGCAAACAGCCTGCTGATCGGCGCGGCCGCGGCGCTTCTCGCATTGACGGTGGCGCTGGCAATGGCGTACGCAGCGCGGCTGATGCAGGCCGGCGCCGTCGGTGGCGTAGTGCGCCTTGCGGCGCGCACGCTCAATCTCGGCTACGCGGTGCCCGGCGCGGTGATGGCGGTCGGCATCCTCATCCCCCTGGCCGCGTTCGATAACGCTCTCGATGCCTGGCTGCGACAGGTGTTCGGCCTCAGCAGCGGGCTGCTGATCACCGGCACCGTCGCCGCGCTGCTGTACGCGTACCTGGTGCGCTACTTCGCAGTGGGCTATCAGCCGGTCGAAGCCGGGCTGGCGCGCATCACACCCGCGATGGACGCGAGCGCGCGCAGTCTTGGCGCGACGCCGATCGAGGTCTTCCGCCGCGTGCATCTGCCGCTGCTGGCACCGTCGGTGCTGGCCGGCTGCCTGCTGGTGTTCGTCGATGTGATGAAAGAATTGCCGGCCACGCTGGTGCTGCGGCCTTTCAACTTCGATACGCTGGCTGTGATCGCGTATCAGCTCGCCGCCGATGAGCGACTTGGCGAAGCCGCGCTGCCATCGCTTACCATCGTGGCCGTGGGCGTCGTGCCGGTGATCCTGCTGTCGCGCGCAATCGCGAGGACATCGATTTCCGCGACGGTCGGATAGACCCCGCTTGCTGGTGTAAACAACGACGGAGTTGATTCTCATGGGTTACGTCTTTGCCGCGCCCGCGCAACCGGTGGTGCCGGTTGCCGGATCGACCGATCTCTTTCCGGTGCATCGCGTTTACTGCGTTGGCCGCAACTACGAAGAACACGCCAAGGAGATGGGGTTCAGCGGTCGCGAGCCTCCGTTCTTCTTCTCCAAGCCGGCCGATGCCGTGCTGTGTGTGAGCGAAGGTGCGACCGGCGAAATGCCTTATCCGAGCGAAACCAGCAACCTGCATCACGAGATGGAGTTCGTCGTGGCGATCGGCAAGCGCGGCAGTCGAATCGCGGCCGCCGATGCGCTCTCATACATCTGGGGTTACGCGGCGGGTCTCGACATGACGCGCCGCGACCTGCAGGGTGAAGCGAAGAAGCAGGGCCGCCCATGGGAGGTTGGCAAGGCCTTCGACTGCTCTGCGCCGATCGGTCCCATCAAGCCGATCGCGAAGACCGGCGAGATCAGGGCCGGGCGGATCTGGCTCAACGTGAACGGAGAGAAACGCCAGGACAGTGATGTGTCGAAGCTGATCTGGAACGTCAGCGAGACGATCGAGCATTTGTCGAAATACTTCGAACTGCAGCCCGGCGATCTGATCTTTACCGGGACACCGGAAGGTGTGGCGGCCGTCAAGCGCGGCGATTTGCTGGAAGGCGGCGTCGATGGTGTCGGCACCCTCCGGGTGCGCGTGAAGTAGGCCATGGATAAGGCTCTCGGCAGTCACAGGACGGCCAGCGGGACACGAAGCAGGATTGCGCCGCGCGCTTTTGGCGATGAGTCTCTGGTGAGCGGCGACCGGGAGAGCAGCAAGGAAGGAGTTGGTGCGAAGGATCATGACTTCCCGCCGCGGGGCGGTCGGCCCGGGCGTTCAGATCGCCGAGATCTCTTGCGGCTTGGCCAGTGAGATCATTGACTGATGAAACTATTCAACGCTGCCCGTTCCTCCGCCTCCTTCCGCGCTCGCATCGCGCTCAATCTGAAGGGGCTCGTCTTCGAGTACGTCCCCATCGGGCTCGTCAAGGGCGATCAGTTCAAGGACGAGTTTCGCGCACTCAATCCGGCGCAGCTGGTGCCGGTTCTTGAACTGGAGGACGGGCGCGTGCTGACGCAATCGCTCGCGATCATCGAATTTCTCGAGGAGAAGTTTCCGCAGCCACCGCTGCTCCCGCATGAGCCGATCGAGCGTGCATACGTGCGCGCGATCGCGCTGTCGATCGCATGCGAGATCCATCCGCTGAACAATCTGCGTGTGTTGCGCTATCTGATGCGCACGCTCGGGGCGTCGGAGGATGCCAAGAACGCGTGGTATCGACACTGGGTCGAGCAGGGGCTGGCGCAGGTCGAGGCACAGCTCGTCGCAGGCCGGCGCATCGGGCGCTTCGTGCTGGGTGACCGCGTGACAATGGCAGATGTGCTGATCGTCCCGCAGATCTTCAACGCCCGGCGCTACGACTGCCGTGTCGATCACGTGCCGACCATCATGCGCATCTTCGACGCCTGCATGCAACTGCCGGCGTTTATCGACGCGCAACCGGAAAAGCAGCCGGACTTCGCCTGAGCGGCACTTCAGGCAGCCGCGCGCAGCCGCAGTGCTTCGGCGAGCTCGACCACCGCGGTCGCATAGAAGTAACTGCGGTTGTAGTTCAGGATCGCGCTGAAGCTGCGTGTGCCCAGGCGGTATTCACGTCGCTGCGTGCCATTGGCTTCGATGATCGGCAGATCGATCAAAAGCACCGGCGTGTCGAGCGCCAGCGCGGCATCGACTTCGATGCCGCGGCCGGCGACCATCGACCAGGGCGTCTGCGCGAGAATGCCGCCGCCGAGTTCTTCGACCACGGTCTGAAGCGCATTGTCGTCTTCATCTGCATTGATCGCCGCCGGCAGCAGGATCGGCTCGTCCCGCTGCCAACCGTGCGCGACGAGGAAATTCGCCACTGAGCCAATGCTGTCGATCACGCTGCGGGTGAGATCGATGCGGCCGTTGCCATCGAAATCAACCGCCCACCTTCGGATCGAACTTGGCATGAACTGCGGAATTCCGATCGCGCCTGCGAACGAACCGCGCACCGCGAGCGGATCCAGGCGTTGCTCGCGCGTTAGCAGCAGAAACTGCTCAAGCTCGCCGCGGTAGTAGTCGGCGCGACGCAGGTAGTCGAAACTCAGCGTCAACAGCACGTCGAGCGTTCGAAACCCGCCGGTCGTGCGGCCGTACTGCGTCTCGACGCCGAGGATCGCGGTGATTATTTCAGCCGGAACGCCAAACTGCTGCTCGGCGCGCTGAAGCGGCCCGCGCTGAGCATGGCTGAACGCCACGCCTTCGCGGATGCGGCGCTCTTCGACGTAGCGCGTCTGATATTCGAGCCAATTGCGGCTTGCGAACGGAATCGGCGGCTGCATGAGGCGCTCGACCGTGGCCAGGTAGCGTCCGTGTGCAAACAACCGTTCGATCCGGGAGCGTTGCACGTCGTTCCCGGACACGAATGCGTCGATGAACGATTGCACATCGTCGCGTCTGGGGTAGGGCACGAAGGCGTTCGATTGCGCGCGCAACCCGGGCGCAACCACTGCTCCCAGTACAGCGCCGATTTGAAGCAGGAGTGCGCGGCGTTGCATCACATTCGAACTACACCAGCGTGGGCCTGAAGCGGCGCACCGCACGGCGCAGCGCGCGTAACTGAGCGGCGGTCACCCTGTCGCTCGCGCGCGAGTAGCGCCAGCGCTCGATTGCCTGCAGGATCGCGGCCGCGTCGCGCCGCGCCGTCGGCGCGAGCAGGTTGTCGATTTGCACGCGCAGGGCTCGTGGCCCCAGGCTGAGATCGACGCGAACACCGGCGTCGAGCAGCCGCTTGCGAAATCGATCGAATAGCTGCGCGAGGGGGTCGCGGGTATTGCGATATCGAAGCGAGAAGTAAGCTAGCACGGAAAGGATTACGCAGAAGGAGATCGCCAGCAGTACGCCGAGCGTGCGCCAGTCGGGCTCGAGCCCCAGCCTTTCCAGCAACGCGCGCTGTCTCTCGGGGGAATATGCGAGCACCCATTGGTTCCACGAGTTCTGCATTGCTTCCCAGTTGAAGCGCACCGCGCGCAGCCAGCGAATCCACGTTGGCGCGCCCGCCCCGGCGGCGCCGGCAAAGCCGGGATTCAGTCCCGCCTGACGCGCGATCTCCACCGCCCCTTGCTCGATCCGCACCGGCGCCACGACGGCGGTCGGATCGACCCTCGTCCAGCCGCGTTCCGCCAGCCACACTTCGGCCCATGCGTGTGCGTCCGACTGTCGGACCGTCATGAAATCATCCACTGGATTGATCTCGCCGCCCTGATAGCCGGTGACAACGCGCGCAG
Organism: Burkholderiaceae bacterium; assembly: GCA_036824465.1. Classification (GTDB taxonomy): domain Bacteria; phylum Pseudomonadota; class Gammaproteobacteria; order Burkholderiales; family Burkholderiaceae_F; genus JAKOQB01. Next base: position 76,600 of record DAITAC010000006.1, on the reverse strand, counting down.
GAATATCGAGCGCTCGCATCAGCACGACGAAAGCAGCTGCGTAGTGCTCGCAGTAACCTTGCCTGGTGTCGAACAGGAATTCATCGATCGAATGACGGCCCAGCAGCGGTGGTTTCAAGGTATATACAAAGCCGGCGCGCCTGAAATGATCGAGCACCGCGTTGATCAGGTTCACGTCGCCGGCGCGCGTTTCTGCGGCAGGCGTGCGGCGCCGCAGTTCTGTGGCCCACTGCAGGGTGCGCGGGTTGAAACCGGCCGGCAGCGCAGCCCAGTCGCGCAATGACAGTTCCGACTCATTCAGACCCATCGCGTAGCGCGTGTACGAGCGCATTGCGTAGCGCACGCGTTGCGTGACGAGTCGGCCGGCGAGCAATTGCCCCTCGCTATTGAGCCGTGGTCGCAGCTCCTCATGCGCGGGCGCAGTCAGCGGCAGATCCAGGGCAAACAGCCAGTCGCGCTGATTCGGTTCGAGCGTCACGGTGTAGTCGGTGGCCGACGCGGGGTCGGCCTGGGCCGATAGTGGTGGCGGTGACACGAGACGCTCGGAAAGCGGACCCCAGGTGCGCCCGGTGAACAAACCGAACACCGGTCCGCGCCAGTACAGCAGATGATTGGCCGGCGGCGCGCTTGCAAAGCGAACGCGAAATGCGATCTGATCCGATTCAAGCAGCCGACTGATCGTCCCAGGCGACATTGAATTCGACAGACCCGTCGTGCCCGAATACGCATCACTTGGCAATCCCCACAGCGGCTCGGACAAGCGCGGGAACAGCACGAAGAGCACGGCCGTCAACGGGATCGCCTTCATTACGATGACACTCACCAGTCTCAACTTCTGCTGGGCCGGCAAATCGTTGTCGGTCAGGTTGACGCTGACCAGCACGAAGAACAGCAGAACCACGGCGGCAACCGTCATAAACGCCACCGGCAATCCCTGATCGAACAGGAACTGCGTCAGCAGGATGAAGAAGGCGAGGAAGATCACGACAAAGATGTCGCGCCGCGCCCGCAGTTCGAGCAACTTCAGCGCGATCAGCAGCAGCAGGAAGGTGACCCCCGCATCGCGTCCCAGCAGTGTTCGGTGTTCAAGCCACACGGCGACCGCGGCGGCGATAAGTAACGGCAACATGGCCAGGTGACCGGGCGCGGGACGCTGCGCGGCGGTCAGCCAGAAGCGCCATGACCATAGCGCAACGAAGGTCGCGATTGCCCACCCGGCCAGGTGCTCAAAATGCGGTGCGACCACGAAAGCGATCGCCAGCAGCAGTACCAGCACGTCACGCCGTTCGCGCGCAGCGCTCGACATCTGCGGTTGGACGAGCGCAAGCGCAAATCGCCGCAGCGCAAGCGAGGCGGCGTCTCGTCTGCGGCGCGGTTGCATCGAGGCCGGGGGCGCTTTCATCGTCCTTGGATGATTCAGGCCAGTGCCAACGCGGTGAGACAGCGCTCGCGATGCTCGGCGCCGATCCCGAGTTCCACCGTCCCACGGTGCAGCTTCAATCCGCAGCGCACCCGCGCGGCATCAGCGACGAGCACCCATCGTGCCAGCCGCGCCAGCCTGTCTTCGTACGACAAGTAGTGTGGCATTGCGTCGATGTCGAGCACGAGGTCGCCACCGCCTTGCGCGTCAAAGAGTTTCACGGACAGTTCGTCGGAGCGCGCCGCCAGTCGCCACGCGATCATCTTCTGCGGATCACCCGGCTGGTACGGTCGCACGCCGGCGAAGTCATCGCCCGTCGAAGAAAGGCCGACGCCCTCGCCGGTGCCGCCCGCAGCAGCGGGCAAGGGCGGCGCATCGTCCTCCGGTTTCGGATACACGATCGCTGTCAGCGGCGGCGTGTAGTACGCCCATGCCTGCCAGAGTCCGAACGGAAATCGCGTCTCGACGCGAATGCGCGGACAGGCAAGCCGGCCGCGTCTCGCCGCCGGCAGGCTCAGCTTCACCGTGCGTGCGCCATTGGCCGGGATATCCGCGGCCACCGACACAAGCCGCGTACGCGCGGGAGACAGCAGCGCGAATCCGAGTGCGTAGCGGGGCTCCGCCGTTGGATTGCTGACGACAATTTCAAAGGTCGCCACATCGCCGGCGAACACCTTTTCTACCCCGTGCCCGCGCAACTGCACGCGCGTCAGGTTGCGATGTGTGTGATACATCGCGACCAAGGCGATGCTGACGACCAGGAACGTCAGCATGAAGCCCAGTTGCAGCGCGTAGTTGATCGAGCCGATCAGCAACATCAGCATGGCCGCGCCGAACACAATTCCGGCCCGGGTGGGGATGATGTAGACGCGCTTTCGATCGAGCTGCACATTGCCGTGTTCGATGCCGTCGCGCCCGGCAATCCAGGC
>DAITAC010000006.1:38712-74151 GCA_036824465.1 Burkholderiaceae bacterium | reverse complement strand
TTCGATCGAGCTGCACATTGCCGTGTTCGATGCCGTCGCGCCCGGCAATCCAGGCCGCAATACGGATCGACAGCGGGTGGGTGGTGAAGCTCATTTCGGTCGGCAGAAATCAGTCGGCAGTCGGCGGTATTAGGTCGGCAGTGGGCCGTCAGACTTTGGAACGGGCGGCTTCCACGTGAAGCTTGTGTGGCGCAGGCTGAATCCTAAGACGGCCGACTGCCGACTGCCGACTTCAAGGCACCGCCACCGCCTGCATCAGTTGCATCACCAGCTCACGACCATGCAGCACGCGGCCGCCTTCGCGTTGCGTCACGTGCAGGCGATGACCGGCGACCGGGGCCAGCACGTTCTGGACATCTTCGGGGATCACGTGATCGCGGCCGTCGAGCCAAGCCCATGCGCGCGAGGCAGCCAGCAGCGCAAGGCCCGCGCGCGGACTCAAGCCCTCGGCGTACTTTCCCGACGCGCGCGTATGCGCGAGCAAGGCCTGCACGTAGTCGAGCAGGGCATTGGATACAAAGACTTTCCTGGCCGAGGCTTGTGCCGCCACCAGATCCGCTGGCCGCGCGACGGCGGGCAGCACGCGCAGCATGTCGCGCCGCGCCTCACCAGCCAGCAGTGCCCGCTCGGCCGTGCGATCCGGATAACCAAGGCTGATGCACATCAGGAAACGATCCAGCTGCGACTCCGGCAGCGGAAACGTGCCGACCTGATGCAACGGGTTCTGCGTCGCGATGACGAAGAACGGCTGCGGCAGCGGGCGCGACACTCCGTCCACCGACACCTGGCTCTCTTCCATCGCCTCGAGAAGCGCGCTTTGTGTCTTCGGACTGGCACGATTGATTTCGTCGGCGAGCAGCACCTCGGTGAAGATCGGACCGGGATGGAACACGAATTGCGCATTGGTGCGGTCGTAGACCGACACGCCGATCACGTCGGAGGGCAGCAGGTCGCTGGTGAACTGAATGCGGCGAAACGGCAGGCCGAGTGAGATGGCGATGGCATGCGCCAGCGTGGTCTTGCCAACGCCCGGCGCATCCTCGATCAGCAGGTGGCCGCCTGCCAGCAAGCACGTCAGGCTCTGGCGGACCTGCAGGTCCTTGCCCACGATCACCCCCGAAATCTGGGCGGCGCATCTTCTTAGTTGTTCCAGCATTAAACTGAACTCAGGGAGACAGAGTACAAGGGACGACGGTGCATACGGGTTTCATCACGCACAACGCGTGCGCTGCGCACGAGATGGGTTCATGGCATCCGGAATGCCCGGCCCGCCTGGCAGCGATCCAGGACCATCTGATCGCGATCGGGCTGGCCCCGCATCTGGAACATGTCGATGCGCCGCCGGCGACCATCGACCAGCTGGCGCGCGCGCATAAACGCGAGTACATCGAAGCATTGCGGTCGAGGATACCAAAGGACGGTTATCACGCGGTTGACCCGGATACGTCCATGAACACGGCGACCTGGGACGCAGCGCTGCGTGCTGCCGGCGCGGTTATCGCGGCGACCGATCAGGTGATCGACGGCACACTGGGAAACGCGTTCTGCGCGGTTCGCCCCCCGGGGCATCACGCGCGGCCCGCGGCGGCGATGGGGTTCTGCTTCTTCAACAACGTGGCCATCGGCGCGCTGCATGCACTGGAGCATCATGGGCTGCAACGTGTCGCGGTCGTCGATTTCGACGTGCATCATGGCAACGGTACCGAGGAGATCCTCGCCGGCGATCAACGTGTGCTGATGACAAGCTTCTTCCAGCACCCCTTTTACCCGTACACCGGCACTGAGAATGTCGCTGCCAATATGATCAACGTGCCACTGCCTGCCGGCACCAAGGGAGACGTCGTGCGAACGGTGGTCGACGAAACATGGCTGCCGAAACTGGAGGAATTCGCGCCGCAGATGATCTTCATCTCAGCCGGGTTCGATGCCCATCGCGAAGACGATCTCGGGCAGATGGGGCTGGTCGAAGCGGACTACGTCTACATCACGCGACGCTTGATGGAGATCGCGCAGCGCCATAGCGGCGGCCGAATCGTCAGCTCACTTGAGGGCGGCTACAACCTGAGCGCGCTTGCACGCAGTGTCGCCGCCCATATCAAGATGCTGGCGCAGTTGTGAGCGAGGTGACATGCCCAATTCGATCTTTGATCAAGGTCTGGACAAGGTCGGTGCGAATTACGCACCGTTGAGTCCGCTTACCTTCCTGGAGCGTTCCGCCGCGGTCTTCCCGGATCGAATCGCCGTCATTCATGGGGGCGCAATCCGCCGCACCTGGGCGCAGTTGTATGCACGCTGTCGCCGGCTGGCGCATGCGCTGCAGGCGTGCAGTCTCGGTCGGGGCGACACGGTCGCCGTGATGCTTCCCAATACACCGGAGATGGTCGAGGCGCATTTCGGCGTTCCGATGGCCGGCTGCGTCCTCAATGCTGTCAATACGCGGCTCGACGCGGCCGCCGTTGCGTTCATGCTTGAACATGGCGAGGCAAAGCTTTTCATCGTCGACCGTGAATTTGCCGCAGTTGCAAAGGCCGCGCTCGCCCAACTTCCGCGCACAATCGAAGTGATCGACGTGCTCGACCCGGTCTACGAGGGAAGTGGTGACCGGATCGGCACGCTCGACTATGAATCGTTTCTGTCCGCGGGTTCGCCGGGCTTTGACTGGCGTATGCCAGACGACGAATGGGATGCGATCGCGTTGAATTACACATCGGGAACGACGGGCAACCCGAAGGGCGTCGTCTATCACCATCGCGGTGCCTACCTGAATGCAGTGTCGAATATCCTGGTGTGGGCAATGCCGCACCACCCCGTGTACCTGTGGACGCTGCCGATGTTCCACTGCAATGGGTGGTGTTTTCCCTGGACCGTTGCCGCGATGGCGGGTACCCATGTTTGCCTGCGCAAGGTCGAAGCAAAGGCGGTGTTCGACGCGATTCGCGCGCACGGCGTCACCCATTACTGCGGTGCGCCCATCGTGCATGCGTTGCTCGTCAATGCGGCGCCCGAGATGAAGCAGGGCATCACCCAGCGCGTGAACGCGATGGTGGCCGGCGCTGCGCCGCCCGCCGCATTGATTGAGGGCATGGAGCAGATGGGCTTTCGACTCACCCACGTGTATGGTCTGACTGAGGTTTACGGGCCGGCGACGGTGTGCCCGCCACAGTCCGACTGGGAGTCGCTGGACGTCGGTGCCCGCGCGATGCTGAACGCCCGTCAGGGAGTGCGTTACCCGATGGAAGAGGCAGTCGCTGTTCTCGATCCGGAAACGATGCGGCCGGTGCCAGCGGACGGCGAAACAATCGGCGAGGTGATGTTCCGCGGCAATATCACAATGCGCGGTTACCTGAAGAACGAGAAGGCCACAAAGGAAGCCTTTGAAGGCGGGTGGTTTCACTCCGGTGACCTGGCGGTCGTCCATCCCGACGGGTACCTGAAGATCAAGGATCGCAGCAAGGACATCATCATCTCCGGCGGCGAGAACATTTCCTCGATCGAAGTGGAAGATGTTCTTTACCGGCATCCGGCGGTGATGGCAGTTGCGGTTGTCGCGCAACCCGATGCGAAGTGGGGCGAGGTCCCGTGCGCATTTGTCGAGTTGAAACAGGGATCGAAGGCGACGGCCGACGAATTGATCGCGCATTGCCGCCAGCATCTGGCGGGGTTCAAGGTTCCCAAACGGATTGCGTTTGGCGAGATTCCCAAAACATCGACCGGCAAGATCCAGAAGTTCGTTTTGCGGCAGCAGGCACGGTCGGCTGCCGCCATTGACGTATAGGAGGCCACTATGAGCGCCGTGCCAGAAACCGTCGAACCCATATTGCGGCGGGACGATACGGATGGCGTCGTCACCCTGACGCTGAACCGTCCGCAGCAGTTCAACCTGCTGACCACCGAGATGATCGACGCACTGCAGGCGGCATTCGATTCGATTGCCGAGGATGAACGCGTTCGGGTGGTCGTGCTGGCCGCGGCCGGCAAGGGCTTCTGCGCCGGCCATGACCTCAAGGAAATCCGGGCACTGGGTTCGCAACCGCGAATCGAAGCGATGTTCCGCCGCTGCAGCCGGATGATGGTAGCAATGACACGACTGCCGCAACCGGTGATAGCGCGCGTTCAGGGAGCAGCCGCAGCGGCTGGCTGCCAGCTGGTTGCGCAGTGCGATCTTGCAGTGGCGGTTGAAACGGCGAAGTTTGCGACGCCTGGCGTTTCGTGGGGATTCTTCTGTTCAACGCCGGGGGTTGCACTAGCGCGCAATCTGCCGCGTAAGAGAGCGATGGAGATGCTGCTGACGGGCGACATGATCGATGCGCGTACCGCGCTGGAGTGGGGCCTGATCAACCGCGTCGTGCCGGCCGAAAAGCTCGATGCCGAGGTACAACACCTGGCGGAGCAAATCAGATCAAAGCCGCGCGCGACCGTGGCCGCGGGCAAGCGGGCATTCTACGAACAGCTCGAAGCCGGGCTGGAGCGCGCGTACGAACGAGCGAGCCATGTGATCGCGAACAGCTTCGCGCATGAAGAGGGGCGCGAAGGGATGGATGCGTTTATCGACAAGCGCAAACCGCGCTGGGCGCGATAAACGCAGAATGGCGGTGCGCCCTACGTCGCCGCAGGACTGATCAGAGCGTAGGCGACGAGCAGGGTCCACGCAGTCAGGAAGATGACCGGCAGCGCCGCCGACGGCGCTTCGTTGCGATTCGGCGGGAACATCGGCACGCGGCCGAATTCCTTCTGCAGGGATATCTCAACGGCACGGCGCTGCAGGCAAAGCATTGCGACTTCCTCGCGCGTCCGGCGCAGTGCAGTGTGCAGAACCATCGCGGCAATGACCCCGAGCGCAGCGAGCCCGATCAGCAGCCAGCGGGCAAACACCAGTGGAACAGCGCCGCCGAGAACCAACACGATCAGGAAGGCATTCATGAACAACGCTTGCGACAGCAGCAACCAGTTCAGATGCTGGCTGGCGGACTGCTGATCGATCTGGATTGCCTGTTGCAGACGATCGAGTTCGCGCTCCAGGATCACGCGACGATCTATTGATGCATCAACTGAATCGACCGGCGGAGAGGGCGATGTTCCATTGTCGATGCGCAGGGTCGTGCGCGGCGCATCGTTCGATGCGCGCGCTGCATCCGACACGGAAACGATCTTCATTGTGAGTCTTGGAGTTCTTGTTGGATCCAAGACTGAAATATGGCGAGACTTTGTCAGGCTGTTGATCCGTTCTTCGGATGAGAAATGGACGTCCGAATGGACGGCGGTCGGCGCACGGACAGCCGATCCGGCGCGGCCTGCGAGTGACGCCGCCGTGTGTGCGCGTGGGAGCGAGGCGATCAGGCCGCGCGCAGCTCGATCAGATCGTCTTCGATCAGCGCGTCGTCGTGGCGCACGGCTGCGCGGGTCGCGAGATCCAGCCGCAGCGTCAGGCAGTAGGCAGCGCCGCCCGAACGATTGAAGGAATCGAGCGGAACGACGTGAACGCGGTAGCCGCGCGCTGCCAGTTGCGCGCGCAGTGCGTCGCTCGCGTAGCACAGCACAAGGTCGTCGCCGATGCACACTGAATTGACCGCCAGATGGTGCGCGTCTTCTTCGCCGGCCTCGATCAGTCGATCGCGACCCACCAGTTCCTCGATCTGCACAAGCGCACGTGCCGAAAAGGCGGATCGGTAATACAGCACATCGCCTCGCGACAACAGGCAGAAACACGTGTCGAGGTGATAGAAGCGCGGATCGATCAGCTCCAGTGCGACGGTCGGTACCGCATAGCGCTCGCTGATCACAAACTGCATCTCACGGCTCGAACGCTGTCCATAGCCAGTCCAGATCACGCCACGTCGCGGATCCCAGAGCGCGTCGCCGGCGCCTTCGAAAAAGAGCTCGTCGGGCGTCTCGATGATTTCGTCGATCACGCCGCGCGCCTTCTGCGCCGCAAAGAACGCGCGGTTGTGTGCCTCCTCACCGCGCCGCTCTTCGCACAGAAAGCGCGCCAGCAACGCCTTGCGATCCAAGATCATTGCCGCATTGGCGGTGAATACCATGTCCGGCAACCCCCTGACCGCGGGCTGCACGTCGACGCGGGCGCCCAGGCTCTCGTACTTGTCCTTCAGCCGCTGCCAGCCCTGGCGTGCGTCATGATGCAGGCGCAGCGCGGATGGTTGCCAAGTACTCGGGTCCATCCAGGGATTGATGCGATACGCGACCTCAAAGTGGTCCGGCGCGCTCATCATCAGATGCGCGCTTGGCTTTAAGGGGCGTCGTTGCCTGTCTTCCTGCACTTCTTTCCTCTTCTATGCTGGCAGCCGGCTTATGCCCGCATCGTGAGCCGACCTCGGTTCGAAATCCAGCAGCACTTCGATGAAGACGTCGATGCCCCAGTCGAGGGCTGCACGCGAAATGGTCAGCGGTGGCGCAAAGCGAATCACCGTCTCGTGTGTCTCCTTCGACAGCACGCCACGCTCGGCCAGGCACTCAACCACCTTGCGCGCCGATACGAGTGTCGGATCGAGATCGACACCGACCCACAGGCCACGACCCCGCACTGCGCGGATCAACTCTGAATCGATCTGACGCAGCCGTGACAGCAGGTGCGCGCCAAGCGTTGCGCTGCGCGCTACCAGCCCTTCGTCCTGCATGACGTTCAGCGCCTCGAGCGCGACCGCTGCGGCAAGGGGGTTGCCACCAAAAGTGGAGCCATGGCTGCCGGGATCAAAGACATTCATCAATTCTTCGGTCGCGACGAAGCAACTGACCGGCAACAGGCCACCGCCCAGTGCCTTTCCAAGGATCAGTCCGTCGGGCTTGATGCCTTCGTGCTGGAACGCGAACCAGCGACCGGTGCGACCCAGTCCTGACTGGATTTCGTCGAGAATCAACAGCACCCTGTGCTCGTCGCACAGTTTGCGTGCCGCGCGCAGGAAACCATCGGGTGGCACCACAATTCCCGCTTCGCCCTGGATTGGCTCGATCAGGACAGCGCAGGTGTTGTCATTGATTACCGCTGCGAGCGAGTCGATGTTGCCGAATTCAAAGTGACGGAATCCTGGCGTGAACGGACCGAAACCATCTCGATAGCTCGCTTCAGTCGAAAAGCCGACGATGGCAGTTGAGCGGCCGTGGAAGTTGCCGCGTGCAACCACGATTTCGGCCTGATCTTTCGCGATGCCCTTCACCCGGTAGCCCCATCGACGTGCGGCCTTGATCGCGGTCTCGACCGATTCGGCACCACCGTTGGCCGGCAGCGCGCGGTCCAGTCCGGTAAGGTGAACGAGCTTCTCGAGGAACGGGCCAAGCGTGTCGGTGTGGTAGGCGCGCGATGTGACCGCCACGCGCTTTGCTTGCTCGACCAGCGCACGGACCAGCCGCGGGTGCGAGTGGCCGTGGCTGACGGCCGAGTACGCACTCATCATGTCGAGATAGCGCATGCCACCGACGTCGGTGAGCCATTCGCCGCGGCCGCTTTGAAGCACGACGGGCAGCGGGTGATAGTTGTGCGCAGCAACGCCCGCTTCGCGGGCGATGGCATCGGTGGCCTGAGTGCGTCTTGCGTCCATGATTCACCTCTTCTGACGCGACGTGGCGCGGTGATCCGTACCAGCGTCTCGCATGATGATCAGTCTAGGTAGAAGTGACTCCGGCCGTGGCCGAAGTAGTCTGGCCGCGACGCATCTTCGGCCGCGGTTTGCATGGCAGACCGCCGATTCTGCGGTGCGCCGCCGCGGCGTCTTGCCGCGCCTGCGTTGTCGGATATTCACGCGGAAACTGATTGGCGCAATGCAAGCGCCTGCCTACGATCACCGCATGACGACCTTCTTCACCGCACCGACCGGAGCGCACCCGGCCCTGGCCGGACTTCGCCGGGCCGGCTTCAGCGCGCAACGCATCGATCAGGTGCTCGCGTTTTATGACGAGCAACATCGCCGCTACCACGACCGCGAACACATCGGCGAGATGCTCGACGCTGCGCTTGGTCTGGGCATTGCACTGACGCCGGCACAGGCACTCGCGCTGCTGTTTCATGACGCGGTATATGTGCCCGGTGCCGCGCGCGGCAGCAACGAGGCGATGTCGGGGCAGTTGCTGCGCGTCTATGCGCGTGGGTTGCCCGTCGACTGCATCGATCGGGCCGTCGCAATAGTTCTTGACAGTGCCGAGCATGTGGCGCGATCGGATGACGCGCAGATCGTGCTCGATCTCGACCTGCTGCGGCTTGCCGCGCCACCGCCGGAGTTTGAGCGCTATTCCCGCGCGGTTCTCGCGGAGCAGCGTGCGTTGATCCGGATCGATGACGACGAAGCGGCCTGGCGTTACTTCTGTGAGCTCAGGCGGCCGTTTTTCGAGCGCCTGCTTGCACGCGAGGTGATCTTCCTGCACCCACTGTGCCGCAAGTCCTTCGAATACAAGGCACGCGAAAACCTGCTCGCCACGATCTCAGGCAAAGAGGCAAACGTCGGCTTGCCCAGGCTGGCGCGCGTCAGGGAATCGGATATCCGCGAAACGGCTTGACCGTCTGCAATTCCGGTTTCGAGGCGATGCGCTCGACGCCAAGGGTTGGGTCGTCGGTCCACGCATTGGTCAGATCGCGGTAGTGATCAAGGCTGCGGCACGCCAGCCGCAACACGTAGTCGCAGGCGCCGGAAACGAGGAAGCATTCAATCACCTCGTCGCACGCGCGCATCCGTGCCTCGAAGCGCGCGTGCGTGGCGGCGGATTGATCGCGCAGCGACACCTCGACCACGATGGTCAGCAGCCCGCCCAGCTTGCGCGGCTCGATCAACGCCATGTAGCCGGAGATCAATCCGGACTTCTCCAGGCGGCGCACGCGCTCCAGGCATGCGCGCGGGCTCAGGGCGACGCGTTCGGATAACGCCTGGTTGGTCAGCCGGCCGTCGACCTGCAGGATCTCGAGGATCTGGCGATCAATGCGATCGAGTGTCTTCATCCCGCAGAAGTATAGGGAGTCGGCAGTCGGCAGTCGGCAGTCGACAGTCGTAAGGCGCAGGACGGTACCATCCGCGCCCATGCCGCTGTTTGATTCCCAGGCACTGAATCCCGGCGTCACGCGCCGCGAGGTCTTTGCGTGGTCCTGTTACGACTTCGCCAATTCCGGCTACACCACGGTGGTGCTCACGGCGGTGTTCAACGCGTACTTCGTCAGCGTCGTTGCCCAGGGCGCTGACTGGGGCACGCTGGCGTGGACCCTCGCACTGTCGGCCTCCTACGTGGTCGGCATGATTCTGATGCCACCGATGGGCGCCTACGCCGACGTGCATGCAAAGAAGAAGCTGATGCTGTTTGTCGTCACCGTCGGCTGCGTTCTGGGCACGGTCGCATTGGCGTTCGTCGGTCCAGGCGATCTTGCTCTGGCGCTGGTGGCAATCGTGATCTCCAACTTTTGTTTCGCCGCCGGAGTCACGCTGAACAGCGCATTCCTTCCGGAGCTCGCAAGACAGGAGGCGCTTGGCAAGGTGTCTGGCTGGGGCTGGAGTTTCGGCTATCTGGGCGGTTTGCTCGCACTCGGGCTCGGGCTCGGCTACGTGCAATGGGCGCAGGCGCATGGCCATACCGCCGTGCAGTTTGTTCCGGTGACGATGCTGATCACGGCCGCGGTGTTCGCGCTGGCGGCGGCACCGATGTTCCTGATGGTGCGCGAGCGCGCAGTGCCGCGCACCGACGTGTCGGTAAGCAGTTTCGTGGCCGAGTCTGCGCAGCGGATGTGGCATACGTTGAAAAACATCCGCGCGTATCGCGACTTTGGCTGGCTGATGGTGTGCGGCTTCTTCTACCAGGGAGGGATCGCGGTCGTGATTGCGCTGGCAGCCATCTACGCGCAGCAGGTGATGAGTTTCTCAATGGCACAGACGATGCTGTTGATCCTGCTGGTCAACGTGACGGCCGCGATTGGCGCGTTTCTCTTTGGCTACGTGCAGGACGCGCTCGGGCATCGCGCCACCCTGGCGATCACGATCGCGGGCTGGATCGCGATGGTGCTGACGGTGGTCTTGTCGACCGGCTCGGTTGGCTTCTGGATCGCCGCCAACATTGCCGGCGTGTGCATGGGATCAAGCCAGTCGGCAGGGCGGGCGATGGTCGGACTGTTCGCGCCGGCCTCACGGCTGGCCGAGTTCTACGCGTTGTGGAACGCCGCCGTATGGTTGTCGGGCGTGTTTGGTCCGGTGACCTACGGTCTCGTGACCTGGATGACGGACAACAATCATCGACTGGCGATCCTCGTGACCGGAATGTATTTCGTGATCGGACTGTTGGTCCTTGCGCTCGTCAATGTTGAGCGCGGGCGTTTGGCGGCCAAGGCCGACTGAGTCAGAGACTGAGTGCCGCAATCCCCGCCTTGGCGATCAGCACGTCTTCGCTCGACTGCACTCCCGAGACGCCAACGGCGCCGATGACGTGACCATCGACGATGATCGGTACACCACCTTCGAGCATGCCCTGCAGCGGCGCCGACAGGAACGCCGTGCGTCCCTGGTTGATCATGTCCTCGTAACGTTTGGTCTCGCGGCGTCCCAGCGCGGCCGCGCGTGCCTTTTCCTGCCCGATATAGACGGACACCGTCGCCGCCCCGTCGAGTCGCTGCAGCCACAGCAGATGGCCACCATCGTCGACGATCGCGATCGTCACTGCCCATTTGTTCTTTATCGCTTCGGCGGCGGACGCGCTGCCGATCTTCTGCACATCATCGAGCGTAAGGAATTTTCTGGTTTGCATCGTGCACTCCTGGAAGACGAACGTCAGGAGATTAGCCGATCACGCGCCAGCGCCAGCCACTCACGCAAAGCAACGTGAGAAAGACGAAGGGCGTCCGGCGTCGGCACCAGGTGCAGCCAGTCAAATTCGCGCAATCCCTGAAAGCCCGTCGGTGCCGGAATGACGTGCAGGCCAGCCCGCTCGAACTGCGCCGCCGCGCGGGGGATATGAAAGCTGTGCGTGACCAGCAGCACGCGCGAGACGCCGGCCGCGCGCAGTTCGCGCGCGCTGAATTCCGCGTTCTGGGCCGTGGTGCTGCTGGCGGTCTCCATCCAGCGTGGCGTGATACCGAACTCGCGCTCCAGCACGCGTCGCATCAGCTCTGCTTCCGGTTCGCGCTCATCGTCACCGAGGCCACCGGTCAGCAAGACCGGCAGTCCGGTGATGCGGGCAAGATGCGCGCCGTAGCGCACGCGCGCAAGCGTGAAGGCGCTGACTGTGTCGCCACCCCATTCGATCGCGCCGCGCGCACGCCCACCGGCAAGGATCACGATCGCCTGCGCATCCTTCGCCCGCGCGACATCCAGCGGCGGCACTTCGAGTGGCTTGAAGAGCGAAAACGCGACGACGGGCAGGCTCAACGCCAGCAAGCCGAGCAATGAAATCGTGATCAGGCCACGCGCTGCCCCACGGCGGCGCTTGAGCATCCAAAAGCCAAGCGCCGTCGTGATCAGCAGCAGGACCGGCGGCAGCAGGAACGACGCGAGGAAGTAGCTGAGGCTGAAGCTCTCCAAAGTGAAGTCGCTCACGCCACCCGTGGGCGCCGTTGCATCAACGCGCCGCGACCGCGGCGCGCACCTGCTCGAGCGCGGCCGGGTCCTCGATCGTGGTCAGGTCGCCCGGATCGCGGCCTTCGCAGATCGCCTGGATCGATCGGCGCAGCAGCTTGCCGGACCGCGTTTTCGGCAGCACGGTGACGAAGTGCACGCGTGAGGGGCGTGCGACGGCGCCGAGTTGCTCGTCGACCACCTTCATCATTTCGCCTTCGTGCGCGCGCCTGAGTTCCGGCGTTGCGATCTTTTCCATGTCTTTCAGCACCGCGAACGCCATCGCGACCTGGCCCTTGAGTTGATCGGCGACGCCGATCACGGCCACTTCGGCGATGTTCGAATGCGAACTGAGCGACTCTTCAATCTCGCGCGTTCCGAGCCGATGGCCGGCCACGTTGATGACGTCATCGGTGCGGCCGAGAATCAGGAAGTACCCGTCGGTGTCCCGAATGCCCCAGTCAAAGGTCGAGTAGACGGTCCTGTTGGGAATGCTCTTCCAGTAGGTCTTGACGAAACGCTCGTCGTCGCGCCACACGGTGCTCATGCAGCCCGGCGGCAGCGGGCCGCATATACCGACCACGCCTTTCTCGTTGTCGCCGATTTCTTCGCCGGTCATCTCGTTGTACAGGCGCACGTCGTAGCCGTAGACGGGCAGGCCCGGCGAGCCGAACTTGGACGGCAGCGCTTCGACTCCCCGGCAGATTGCCAGGATCGGCCAGCCGGACTCCGTCTGCCAGAAGTTGTCAACGATGGGCTTCTTGATTCCGTCCGCGATCCAGCGCGCGGTCGGCTCATCCAGCGGTTCGCCGGCAAGGAAGAGCAATCGCAGCGAAGACAGGTCGTACTTGGACAGCAACGCCGGGTCCTGCTTTTTCAGCACGCGGATCGCGGTCGGCGCGGAGAACATGACCGTCACCTTGTACTTCTCGACAATGCTCCACCAGACGCCGCCGTCGGGTCGAATCGGCGTTCCCTCGTATAGAACGGTCGCCATTCCGGCGAGCAGCGGGCCATAGACGATGTAGCTGTGCCCTACGACCCAACCGATGTCGCTGGTCGAGAAATATGTTTCGCCGGCGTTACCGCAGAAGATGTGTTTCATCGACGCGGCCAGGGCGACTGCGTAACCGCCCGTGTCGCGCTGTACGCCCTTGGGCTTGCCGGTCGTGCCTGACGTGTACAGCACGTAAGACGCCTCGTTGGATTCGAGCCATTCGCACGGCACTTCGTCATTCATGTGCCGCTCGCGCAGCGTCGAGTAATCGACGTCGCGGCCTGCAACCAGCTTCATGTCGGCCAGACCGCGGTTGACCATCACCACTTTCTGCGGCGGATTCTTCGCCAGCGCGATCGCCTCGTCGAGAAGGCCCTTGTACGGCACCACCTTGCCGCCCCGGGAACCGGCGTCGCTGCTGACGATGACCTTGGGCGTGGCATCGTCGATGCGCGTCGCGAGACTGACCGAGGCAAAGCCGCCGAAGACAACCGAGTGAATCGCGCCGATGCGCGTGCACGCCAGCATGGCAAAAACGGCTTCGGGAATCATCGGCATGTAGATCAGCACCCGATCGCCGCGACCGACGCCCAAGCCTCTGAGTGCGCCGGCCATCCGATTGACCTCGCGATAGAGCTGCTTGAACGTGTAGATCTTCTCGCTGCCGGTCTCGGTCGAGACATAGATCAGCGCACTGGCATCTCCTCGAGTTGCGAGATGGCGATCGATTGCGTTGTGGCAGAGGTTGGTCTTGCCACCGACAAACCACTTGGCGAACGGCGGATTCGAGTAGTCCAGTACCTTGGTGAACGGCGTCTGCCAGTCGATCAGGCGCGCCTGATCGCCCCAGAACTCCTCGGGCCTGGAAATTGACCTAGCGTGGAACTCCCTGTACTTGGTCATCGCGTGTTCCCTCCGAATGGTTTGACTGCAGTTCTCGTTGTTGCCGCAGCAGTTTCAGCAGCGGGTCGATCTGAACCAGAAGCCGCGGGAGATGCGGCACCACTTCATTGGCACGCCCGGCACGGATGAGCGCGAGCGCAAGACTGACATCCATCGATGATTCATCAGGCCGCGCTTCGGTGGCACCGGGGGCTGCGCCTTCGGCTGAGCCGAGCACGATGCGGCGCGAACGATTGGCCTGCGCCTGCTGCGCACGCCTTTGGGCGATCGCGCGCAATTCCTCGGCACCGCGGCGCAGTTCTTCCGACAGTGTGGCCACGCCAATGCAGGTCCAGACTTCCACGCCCGGTCCGGCCGCATCGACGTTCTCAAGCACCTTGCGCAGACGCGCGGCGAATCGGAGTACACCGGACAGGCCGTTGGTCTGCGTGGCCACGCAGAATTCATAGCGGTCCGAGCGCGTGCCGAGATCTTCCAGGCGGATCGAGGCGGCCAACGTCCGCCCAACCAGCTTGACGCGTTGCTCAATCTCGCCCTCCCACGAATCCGACTGCGGCATCGAAAGCTCGACCCGAACACAGATCAGTGCCACGTCGGACAGGTTGCGCCGCGAGTACGAAATCAGCTTGTCGACCTGGCGATCAAAGAACGCCAGGTTGTGCAGTTCGGTATCGGGATCGATCGTGCGCGCCGACTCCAGCGTTGATTGTGTCTCCGACAGCGTTTCGCGCGTGGTCGACAGCTTGACCAGCACCTCGAGTCTGGAGATCAGTTCCGCCGAGTTCACGCCTTTCTGGATGAAGTCGGTCGCGCCGAGCGCCGAGGCGCGCTCGCGCTCCGCCTCTTCATCGGCACCGGTGATGACAACCACTGGCAGTTCGCGGATGCGCTGCACCTTTGAACTTCGGATGCGCGACAGCAGCTCGAAGCCGTCGATCTTCGGCATCGTCAGATCGCTGATCAGTACGCGGATCGATGCGTCCAGCAGGATGGCCTGCCACGCCGCCTCACCGTCGGTGACCTCGCGGATGTCGAAGCGATCGCGGATGTGTTGCGTGATCGACGCTCGCACGATGCGCGAATCGTCGGCGATCAGAATCCGCGCCTTGGTCGGCAGCGGCAGTGTGTTCTTGAAGGAGGCGTCGTCCGACACGCAGTCACTCGCAGGCACGGTGAAATCTCACCGCGCGACTGGGCATTCAAATGTACCCGAAATGCCTGGCGCGGCGATACCCAACGTCGCGCGCTGGGATTTTCCAGAGTCTTTCGCTATCTTGGCCAGATGTTTTCGCCATCCGTCTGATCATGGTCACGCGATTGCGGTCATCCATCTGCGGCGGATCGCCGGCGCGCTTGCGGGCATGGGTCGGGTTAATCAGCGCGGCACTCTCGATCACCTTCGGATCCCCAGTCGCGCATCCGCAGGGCGCCGCGACGACGCCATCAGATGGCGCGGAAGTCGTGATGCACGCGCTGGGATTCCTTGGCGTGCCATATCGAATGGGCGGAGACGATCCAGCGCGCGGATTTGACTGCAGCGGCCTGGTGCGACATGTATTTGGCCTGGCGCTTGGGCTGGATCTGCCGCGCCGTTCGGAGTCGATGAGCGAGCGGGGCCGGTCCGTCGCGACCGAAACACTCGAGCCCGGCGACCTGTTGTTCTTCAACACGCTCGGCACACCGTTCTCGCATGTGGCGCTATACATCGGGGAGGGTCGCTTTGTGCACGCGCCGGCGCGTGGTGGACAGGTTCGCATCGAATCGATGCAGCTCCCCTACTGGCGTGCGCGATACAACGGTGCCAGGCGTCTGGGGCGTGAGGTCGTGTCCGCGTCCGAGCTGATTGAAGTCTCGCCTGTTCTGGACGTCGGATCGGGTCGAGAGGCCGGCTGGGCGACTCCCGACTACAAGCACTGAAAGCCGGTTGATCATTGCGCCATATCAAATGAGAACGACTTGCATTTGCGAATCGTTTTCGATAACCTTCTTGCCATGGCGGGCTGCTAAATGCGGCGCGCCACCGTCAAACAAGCCAAATCGGGAGTCGCAATGAACGAGTTGAAGAGTCGGGTCGAGCGCTGGCTCGAGGCAGCGATGGCCGCGACCTGTGTGGTGGGTACATTGATCGCGGCTGCCTTGCCATGGCCGAGCCACGCGCAGGCCAAAGGCGAGGCCGTATTGAATCTCTATTCTGCCCGTCACTATCAGACCGACGAAGCGCTGTACGAAAGTTTCACCAAGCAAACCGGCATCAAGATCAACCGCATTGAACTTGGGGATGAGCCACTACTGCAGAGATTGAAGAGCGAGGGCGCGAACAGCCCGGCCGATGTCGTGTTGCTGGTCGACGCGGCGCGGCTGTGGCGTGCGCAGATCGACGGGTTGTTCCAGCCGATCCAATCGAAAACGCTCGAAGAGCGTATTCCCTCCGGACTGCGATCCAATGATGGCAGCTGGTTTGGTTTTTCCACGCGGGCGCGCGTGATTGTGTACGACAAGTCGCGCGTGAAGGCGGCCGACGTGGATACCTACGAGAAGCTCGCCGACCCGAAGAACAAGGGGCTCGTGTGCACGCGCTCGGGCTCGCATCCGTACATGTTGTCGTTGGTCGGCGCGATGGTTGAGCGCAGCGGCGAAGCCGCGACCGAGGCATGGGCAAAAGGCGTGGTCGCCAACATGGCGCGGCCACCGCGTGGTGGCGACACCGACCAGATTCGCGCCGTGGCAAGCGGCGAGTGTGGCGTAGCGTTGACCAACACCTACTACTGGTTGCGATTGGTGCGCTCGACCGATACCAAGGACAAGGAGGTTATTGGCAGGGTGGGGTTCGTCTGGCCGAACCAGTCGACCAGCGGTACGCACGTCAACATTTCCGGTGGCGGCGTCGCACGCCACGCGCCACACCGAGACAACGCCATCAAGTTTCTCGAATACCTGTCGGGCAAGGAGGCGCAAGCATACTTTGCCGAGGGCAACAACGAATGGCCAGTCGTCAAGGGGGCCATGACAAGCAACGCCGCGCTGGAAGGACTGGGGACGTTCAAGCATGAGAGCGTGCCGGTTTCCTCGATCGGCAAGGGTCAGATCGCCGCGCAGCGGATACTTGATCGCGTCGGTTATCGCTGAGATTCAATGCGACGCGCTGCGTATGATCCACGCGCATGGCGCGGGCCGCAGTTGATGTCCTCATCATTGGAGCGGGTCACAACGGACTGGCCTGCGCCTGTTACCTCGCCGGCGCAGGGCTGAAGGTCCGCGTGCTCGAGCGGCGCGACGTGGTCGGCGGCGCGGCGGTGACCGAGGAGTTCGTCCCCGGCTTCAGGAATTCGAGCGCGAGCTACACGGTCAGCCTGCTGAATCCGCAGGTCATTCGCGATCTGAAGCTCAGTGAACGCGGACTGCGCATTATCGAACGTCCGTTTTCCAACTTCGTGCCGCTACCGGACGGAAGGTATCTGAAGTTCAGAGGTGATGCGGCCGGCTCCGCTGCTGAAGTTGCGAAGTTCTCCGCTCGCGATGCAGACGCACTGCCCGCGTACTACGCGCACCTCGACGAGCTGGCCGATCTGCTGAAACAATGGGTGCTGCGTGCGCCGCCGAATCTGGGCGGTCCGCTCGTGGTACAAAGTTTGCGCGATGCAGTGACGGCGGCGCGCCTTCTGCTGCAGTTCGCACGGATGCCGCGCACTGGCCAGCGCGACCTGATCGGCCTCTTCACCAGGAGCGCGGGCCACTGGCTCGATGCAATGTTCGAATCTGAGCCGCTGAAAAGCGTGCTTGGCTGGGATTCGGTGGTCGGCAATTACGCGAGCCCGTACGCGGCGGGCTCGGCCTATGTGCTGCTGCATCACGGCCTTGGCGAGGTCAACGGCAAGCAGGGCCGATGGGGGCACGCAATCGGTGGCATGGGCCGGATCACTCAACTGATGGCCGATGAGGCGCGCGCGCGCGGCGTTCAGATCGATGTGAATTCGCGTGTGGATCGCGTGATCGTCGAGCGCGAGCGCGCAATGGGAGTCGCGCTTGCAGGTGGGGAAGAAATCCGCGCGCGCGCGGTCGCCTCAAGCGTCAATCCGAAGCTCCTGTATCAGCGGTTGATCGAGCGCTCAGCGCTGCCGCTCGACTTCGCGGAGTCGATTGACCGCTACAAATGCGGCTCAGGTTCGTTTCGCATCAATGTCGCTCTGTCTGAACTGCCGGACTTTTCCTGCCTGCCAGGAACGCAGGCGCAGCCGCATCACGCCAGTGGGATCCTGTTTGCACCGTCGCTGCGCCACATGGATCAGGCGTGGCGCGAGGCTGAGGAGCGCGGTTTTTCACGCGCACCGATCGTCGAGATGCTGATTCCAAGTGTGGTCGATGGTTCGCTGGCGCCGAAAGATGCGCACGTTGCAAGCCTGTTCTGCCAGCAGTTCAAACCCGATGCCGATTGGGATGGGTTGAAGGATGACGCGGTGCAATCGATCTTCGATGTCGTGCATTCACACTGCCCGAACTTTCGTCGATCACTCCTTGGCTATCGCGCGTGGTCTCCGCTCGATCTCGAGCGCGAGTTCGGTCTGATCGGCGGCGACATCACGCATGGCCAGCTGTCGCTCGATCAGCTCTTCTCGCTGCGACCGGTGTTTGGTTACGCGCGCTATCGCGGCCCGATCAAGGCGCTTTACCACTGCGGTTCCGGGGCGCACCCTGGCGGTGGCGTGACCGCTGCGCCGGGGCACAACGCGGCGCGCGAAATGATCCGTGACCTGTGTTAACTGGACAATCCTGCGGCAAGCTCCACATTGCCGCCCGCCGCCGCGGTGTTGATCGTCAGCGTACGTTCGGTGCAGAAGCGCAGCAGATAGTGCGGCCCGCCCGCCTTGGGGCCGGTACCGGACAGCCCTTCGCCGCCAAACGGCTGCACGCCCACGACCGCGCCGATCATATTGCGGTTCACGTACAGATTGCCCGCGCGGATGCGTGATGCAACCTGGTCGACGCGCGCATCGAGCCGCGTGTGCAGTCCGCACGTCAGTCCATATCCGGTGCCGTTGATCTGTTCGATCACTTCGTCAAGCTTCAGCTTGTCGAAGCGCACCACATGCAGGATCGGACCGAAATGCTCCTGTGCCAGCTGTGAAATCGATGTGATCTCGTAAGCGATCGGTGCGAAGTAGAAACCGTCAATTCCCGCCGGCAAATCGCATTCGTGGATTCGCTTCGCATTCGTGCGCAGCCAGTCGCGCTGACGCGCCAGCAACGCCAGCTGCTCAGCGTCGATCACCGGACCGACATCGGTTCGCGGGTCGGCGGGATCGCCGATGCGCAGTTCGCGCATCGCGCCCCCGATCATCGTCAGCATCGAGTCGGCGATCTCGCTCTGGACGAACAGCACGCGCAGCGCGCTGCAGCGCTGGCCGCAGGAACGAAAGGCGCTGGCAATCACGGCGTCGCTGACCTGCTCGGGCAGGGCGGTGGAGTCGACGATCATTGCGTTCTGCCCGCCGGTTTCCGCGATCAGCACCCCTATCGGCGCATCACGCGCTGCCAGCGCGCGGTTGATCGCGCGCGCCGTCGCGGTCGAACCCGTGAAAGCCACGCCCGCTACGTGCGCATCCGACGTCAGCGCTGCCCCCACGGTTTCGCCGCGGCCGGGAACGAATTGCAGAACGTCGCGCGGGATGCCGGCGGCATGCATCAGTCCGACCGCGTCAAAGGCGATCAATGGCGTCTGCTCGGCGGGTTTGGCGATGACGGCGTTGCCCGCGACCAGTGCAGCGGCAATCTGCCCGGCGAAGATCGCGAGCGGAAAATTCCACGGACTGATGCAGACGAACACACCGCGCCCGCCAAGCTGCAGCCGGTTTGATTCACCAACCGGTCCAGGCAGATGTTGCGCGGCTAGATGCGACTCGGCCTGCGCTGCGTAATAACGGAGAAAGTCGACCGCCTCGCGCACTTCTAGGTGCGCATCGAGCATGGTCTTGCCGGCCTCCTGTACGAGACGCGCCACCAGATCATCATGCGCTGCTTCGAATGCATCAGCGCAGCGATTGAGCAGCGCGGCGCGTTGGGCTACCGGCTGCGCGTCCCACTTCCTGAAAGCGGCCATTGCGGCTACCACAGCAGCGGTCGCATCTTCAGGGGTGGCTTCGACGACTGAACCAACCCGGTCCGTGCGGCGTGCGGGATTGTTCATGTCGATCGCGGTGCGCGCGCTGGTGACCCCGGAAATGAGCGGAACCGCGGCGACTGGTCGCAGCTGCGTGACCCGACGCGCGAGCGCGGCGAGGATCGCTGCGTCCTGCAGGTCGATTCCGCGCGAGTTCCGGCGCTCGTCGAAGAGTGCCGCGCCGGTGCGCAACACGGTGACGGGTGTAGGGCTTGCGACCGCCCGCTCGGCCATTGTGAACGGGTCCCCGATCAGGCTCTCCGGTGGCACTGATTTGTCCGAGATCTGATGCACGAACGACGAATTGGCGCCGTTTTCCAGCAGACGCCGCACGAGGTAAGCGAGCAGATCGCGAAATTCGCCCACCGGCGCATAGACGCGTACGCGCGCAGCGGGTTGGTCGGCAAG
Organism: Burkholderiaceae bacterium; assembly: GCA_036824465.1. Taxonomy (GTDB): domain Bacteria; phylum Pseudomonadota; class Gammaproteobacteria; order Burkholderiales; family Burkholderiaceae_F; genus JAKOQB01. The sequence goes on along the minus strand of DAITAC010000006.1, from coordinate 54,161 downwards.
GACGGCGGCAAACAGCGGGGCACCCATGCCATGCAGCCGTTGGAACTCATATCGCGAGTGCGGATAGCGCCCTGCGATATCGACGATCGTCGCCGCGGTGAGGGCGTTGTGGGTGGCGAACTGCGAGTACACCAGCGATCCGGCGGCTAACAAACGCTGCGCGAACACCGCATAGGCAACATCGCTTGCCCACTTGCGCGTGAACACCGGAAAGCCGTCCAACCCTTGCTCCTGCGCGCGCTTGATCTCGGCATCCCAGTACGCACCCTTGACGAGCCGCACCGCGAGCGGTCGACCGAGTTCTTTCCCGCAACCGAGCAAATGATCGATGGCGCTCCCGGCACGCGGCAGATACGCCTGAACGGCGAGCCCAAGTCCGGCCCAGTCGGCGATCCTGGGCTCACGCATCAGTCGTTCCACCATTGCGACCTGCAGTTCCAGCCGCTCCGACTCCTCGGCGTCGATCGCGAAGTTGATGTTGGCCTCGCGTGCCAGAACGGCCAGTTCAAGCAACTGCGGATACAGCTCCCGCTCGACGCGGTCGATCTGTGTGGTCTCAAAGCGCGGATGAATCGCAGACAGCTTGACGGAGATGCCGTCGCGTTCAAACCATTCGCTGCCCCCGCGAGCCTCTTTCAGCGCGCGGATCGCAGCGGCGTACGAATCGAAGTTGCGGCGTGCGTCCGCCGTGGTGCGCACGCCTTCGCCAAGCATGTCGAATGAGTAGAACTCGCGCGCATCGGGGCGCCGTGCTGCCCGCGTGATCGCGGCTGGCAGCGTGCCGGAAAACACAAACTGCTCACCAAAGCGGCGAATGCCTTCGATTACCAGCGGTCGCAGCGTTGTGCGCGCCAGCCAGACACGCACCGCATTTGCGTCATCTCCCGCCTGCAACTCGGCATCACCCGCGGTGTGGCCGGCGATCTTGAGCGCGGTGTTCAGGACCCGCTGAACCAGCCCGTCATTGCCAGACGACTGTGCGTTGCGAAATGCCGCCAGCTTTTCTGCAATCAGCCACGTCTGCGTCTCTGCATCAGGTGCGCGCAGCAATGCTTCGGCCAGTCGCAGCAGCGCAATACCCTCAGGGCTGGCCAGCGGAAACGAGGCGAGCAGATTCTGTGCGGACAGCCATCCGGCGTCGGCGTTGCGGACCGCGGCGATGTATTGCAGAGCGCGCGCATGGGCAGCGCCGCGGATCTCGGGGTCGGGTGCCTCCTTCAGAAGTCGATCGACCTGCAATCGTTCATCCACCGCGGGGTCGCCAAAGTTCGGCAGCCTGTCCAATGAGGCAAGAAATTCGGCGACCTGCAGACTGCTCATCGCGTGTCTCCCATACGGTTCGATTCCGGATGCCGCGGCAATCTATCACCGCGCTGAGGCCAAGACGGCGGTGCTGACTACAATCGTCGCCTGTTTCGGCCGAAACATCGACGGTCCGACGGTAGTCCACGATGCTTCAATTTTCGGAAGAAACCGGGTTCATCGGTCTGTTCGTCGCCAGTTTCATCTCGGCCACCGTGCTGCCGGGTGGTTCGGAAGTCGTGCTGATCGCGTTGATCCACAAATATCCTGACAGCCTGTGGCAGGCGGTTTGTGTGGCGACCATTGGCAACACACTTGGAGGAATGACCTCCTATCTGCTCGGGCGGCTGATTCCGAACCGCGTTCAAGACAAGGCCATCATCCATCTTCACCAGCACGGTTACTGGGCGCTGTTGTTCTCCTGGGTGCCGCTCGTCGGTGATGCGCTGTGCGTCGCGGCCGGATGGTTGCGCTTCAATCCGTGGGTGTCCCTGGTCATGCTCGCGGCTGGGAAGCTGCTTCGTTACGCTCTGGTTGCGGGTGGCTGGGCATGGATCGAAGCCATGTTCTTGACCTGAAGATCGACGGCCCGCGAAACCGACATCACGGACGGTTCGTATAATCCAGCGCTCGGCGTCGTGCCGCATCACTGATTCGAAGACAAATCCATGAAGGTGCTCGTTCCGGTCAAACGTGTCGTCGACTACAACGTCAAGGTCCGCGTCAAATCGGACCAGACCGGCGTTGACATCGCGAACGTCAAGATGTCCATGAACCCGTTCGATGAAATCGCGATCGAAGAGGCTGTTCGACTCAGGGAGGCGGGTGTTGCGACAGAGGTGATCGCAGTTTCCTGCGGCGTTACCCAGTGCCAGGAAACCCTGCGTACCGCAATGGCGATCGGTGCCGATCGCGCCATCCTTGTCGAAAGCGATGCCGAACTGCAGCCGCTTGCCGTCGCAAAAATCCTCAAGGCGCTGGTTGACAGGGAAAAGCCCACGCTCATCCTGTGTGGCAAGCAGGCGATCGACGACGATGCGAACCAGACCGGCCAGATGCTCGCCGCGTTGGCGAACTTGCCGCAGGCCACTTTCGTATCCAAGCTCAAGATTGCCGATGGCGCGGCGAACGCCACACGCGAGGTCGATGGCGGGCTCGAGACGGTCGCGATCAAGCTGCCCGCGGTCGTCACCGTCGACCTGCGTCTGAACGAGCCGCGTTACGTCACCTTGCCCAACATCATGAAGGCCAAGAAGAAGCCGCTCGAGAACGTCAAACCGGCTGACCTGGGTGTCGATCCGGCGCCGCGCATCAAGACGCTGAAGGTCACCGATCCGCCGGCACGCAAGGCCGGAGTCAAGGTGCCTGATGTGTCCACGCTGGTCGCGAAGCTGAAGAACGAAGCGAAATGCCTATAGACCGGACGCGTTGCGCCGGCCTATATCGCCGCGTCGAAATGGACGCTTCGCGCCACTGAACTCGGCGGACACTGGAGAGATCAAATGACTGCATTGGTATTGGCTGAACACGATCAGGTCCATTTGCGCGCGGCGACGCTGAACACCGTCACCGCAGCGGCGAAAGCGGGCGGGGACGTGCACGTGCTGGTGGTAGGTAGTGGCTGCGCGGGCGCAGGTGCGCATGCGGCCAGGCTCACCGGCGTCAGCAAGGTGCTGGTCGCTGATGCGCCGCACTTCGCCGACGGTCTTGCCGAAAATGTCGCCGAACAGGTGCTCGCGCTGGCCAAGGCTTATTCGCACATCTTTGCGCCGGCGACGGCATACGGCAAGAACATCCTGCCGCGCGTGGCGGCAAGACTCGACAGCGCGCAGGTGTCAGACATCATCAGTGTCGAGTCACCCGATACGTTCACGCGGCCGATCTACGCCGGCAACGCGATCGCCACGGTGCAGGTCGCCGATGCGATCAAGGTCATAACGGCACGTACAACCAACTTCGACGCGGTGAGCGAGGCCGGCAGTGCCACCGTTGAAAACATCACGGCGGTCGCCGACACGGGCCTGTCGAAATTTGTCTCGCGCGACATCGCGAAGAGCGATCGCCCCGAGCTGCAGGGCGCCAAGATGGTCGTCTCCGGTGGCCGCGGCATGGGCTCGGCGGAGAATTTCAAACTGCTCGAACCCCTGGCTGACAAGCTCAATGCGGCGATGGGCGCATCGCGCGCGGCGGTGGATGCGGGTTATGCGCCCAACGACTGGCAGGTCGGACAGACCGGCAAGGTGGTGGCGCCGCAGCTGTACATCGCGGTCGGCATCTCGGGTGCGATTCAGCATCTGGCGGGCATGAAGGACAGCAAGGTCATCGTAGCGATCAACAAGGATGCGGAGGCGCCGATCTTTTCGGTGGCTGACTACGGGCTGGTCGCGGATCTGTTCGAAGCAGTGCCGCAACTGGTGAAAGAACTGGGCTGATTACTAGGCGGAGTGGGTCATGAGCTACGTCGCGCCGGTCAAGGACATGCTGTTCGTGATGCACGAACTGGCGGGTCTTGCCAATGTGCAGAAGCTTCCCGGATGTGAAGAGGCCACCGACGACACGGTGGCCGCGGTGCTGGAAGAAAATGCACGCTTCATGGCTGAAGTCGTTGCTCCACTGAACTGGACCGGCGACCTCAAGCCGTCCACCTGGAACGATGGTCGCGTCACGACCACCCCTGGATTCAAGGAGGCATTTCGGCAGTTTGCGGAAGCCGGCTGGCAGGGGCTACAGCATCCGACGCAGTACGGAGGACAGGGACTGCCGAAGCTGGTTGCGACAGCATGCACGGAGATGCTCAATTCGGCCAACCTTTCGTTCGCGTTGTGCCCGTTGCTGACCGACGGCGCGATCGAAGCGCTGATGACCGCCGGCACCGACGTGCAGAAGGATCTTTACGTTCCGAAGCTGATCGACGGAACATGGACCGGCACGATGAACCTGACCGAGGCGCAAGCCGGTTCCGATCTCGCGTTAGTGCGGACCAAGGCCGTGCCACAGGGTGATGGCAGCTATCGGCTGTCCGGGACGAAGATCTTCATCACTTATGGCGAACACGATCTGGCGGAAAACATCGCCCATCTTGTACTCGCACGCACACCGGACGCGCCGGAGGGCGTAAAGGGCATTTCGCTTTTCATCGTGCCGAAGTTTCTCGTCAATGCCGACGGTTCGCTCGGCAAGCGCAATGACGTGTGGTGCGCGTCGATCGAGCACAAGCTTGGCATCAAGGCGAGCCCGACCGCGGTGCTGCTATTCGGCGACAACAAGGGCGACGTCGGTCCGGGCGCAATCGGCCATCTGATCGGCGAGGAGAACCGCGGCCTCGAGTACATGTTCATCATGATGAACGCCGCGCGGTTCCAGGTCGGACTGCAGGGTATCGCCGTCGCGGAGCGCGCTTATCAGAAGGCGGCTGCGTACGCAAAAGATCGCGTGCAGAGTCGCGCGGTCGAAGGATCGAACCAGGCAGTGACGATTATTCATCACCCCGACGTGCGTCGCATGCTGATGCACATGCGCGCCAACGCCGAGGCGGCGCGAGCGGTCGCCTATGTGGCGGCTGCGTGGTGCGACATCGCGCACCACCATGCGGACGCAGCAGTACGCAAGCAGGCCCGAGCCGTCTACGAATACTTGGTGCCGATCGTCAAGGGTTGGTCGACCGAGATGTCGATCGACGTGGCCTCGCACGGTGTGCAGGTGCACGGCGGGATGGGATTCATTGAGGAAACCGGTGCGGCGCAGTTCTATCGAGATGCGCGCATCCTGACGATCTACGAAGGCACGACGGCGATCCAGGCGAATGATCTGGTTGGCCGCAAGACCGCGCGCGATGGCGGTGCGGTGGTCAAGAGCCTGATCGCGCAGATGCGCGCAACGGAGACTGAGCTTGCACGTGAAAAGTCGGCGGATCTGGCGGCGATTCACAAGCAGTTCAAGGCCGCGGTCGATGACTACGCCGCCGTTGTCGACCATGTGGTCGCGCATGCGAAAAGCGACATTCGCGGCGTGCATGCGGGATCGGTGCCCTATTTGAAGCTCGCCGGAATCGTCCACGGCGGCTGGCAAATGGTACGCGCAGCACTCGCTGCGCAGCGCAAACTCGCCGCTGGCGCAATGGACGCGGACTTCCTGCGCGCCAAGATCGCGACCGCGCGCTTCCATGCGGACCACATCCTGTCCGCGACGTCGGGTTTGCGGTCGAGCGTCATTGAGGGCGCTGCCGGCGTGCTGGCGATCCCGGCCGATCAGTTCTGAGCCGCGTACCCGCCCGCGATAGGTGGTCCCTATCGCGCAAATTGAGACAAGTCATTGGAGCGCATCGGTGAATGCGCCTACAGTTTGAGTTTCCGGGCGCCGAGTGATTGAGGCCCGGCTTCCTTCGTTTAATCAAGTCTGGAGACTCTTTATGGCACAACTGAAAGGCTCGAAGACCGAGGGCAACCTCAAGGCCGCTTTTGCCGGCGAATCGCAAGCCAATCGCCGTTACCTGTATTTCGCAGCAAAGGCTGATGTCGAGGGCTACAACGATGTCGCCGCTGTCTTCCGCTCGACGGCGGAAGGCGAGACCGGACATGCCCATGGCCACCTCGAGTACCTGGAGCAGGTGGGCGACCCGGCCACGGGACTGCCGATCGGTCCGACCAAGGCGAATCTGAAGGCCGCGATCGCAGGTGAAACGCACGAATACACCGACATGTATCCGGGCATGGCAAAAGCCGCGCGTCAGGAAGGTTTCGACGAAATTGCCGACTGGTTCGAGACGCTGGCCAAAGCCGAGCGGTCGCATGCCAACAAGTTTCAGAAGACGCTCGACACGATTGTCGATTAGTCGCTGATCCCGGCGTACGTCGCGGCGGGACTCAAACTCGGCGTTCGAGCGGATATCGGCGGCGCCGATGCGGCGCAACGCGCTGGATGCGGGCCGCGCTCGTTCAACGACGTGGCCCGTTTCACTTTTGATCGGATAACAGGGAAAACAATGACGGTCCGCGAAGGCTCGCTGGAAGCGCCGACTCGCCACGCGCTCGATTGGAAGAACCCGGACTTCTACAGCGAAGAAGCGCTCAACAAGGAACTGCATCGCGTCTTTGACATCTGCCATGGTTGTCGCCGCTGCGTCAGTCTGTGCGGTTCGTTTCCGACGCTGTTCGACCTTGTCGACAACAGTCCGACCATGGAGATGGACGGTGTTCCAAAGGAGAAATTCAAGGACGTCGTCGACCAGTGCTACCTGTGTGACATGTGCTTCATGACGAAATGTCCGTACGTGCCGCCGCATGCGTGGAATCTCGACTTTCCGCATCTGATGCTGCGTGCGAAAGCGATGCAGTTCCGCAAGCACGGCGCGAAAGCCACGGACAAGTTCATGACCTCGACCGACAAGGTCGGCATCTTCGCCGGAATCCCCATCGTCACACAGGCGATCAATGCGGTGAACCGAACTGCGCCTGCGCGCGCTGTGCAGGAGAAACTGCTCGGCCTCGAGCGCAACGCGTGGCGGCCCGAATTCGCGACCAAGAAGTTCCGCTCTGCAGCGCACTCGAACAAGGCGGCGCCGGTGAAGGACGGTGCCAAGACGCCGGGCAAGGTGGCGATCTTCTCGACCTGCTACGTCAACTACAACGAGCCCGGCATCGGCCATGACTTGGTCAGCATCCTTGCGCATAACGCCATTCCATATGTTCTTGCGGAGCAGGAAGCTTGTTGCGGTATGCCGAAGCTGGAGATCGGCGATCTTGATGCGGTTGAGCAGTTGAAGAGCATCAACATCCCGCAGCTGGTTCGGCTCGCGCGCGAGGGCTATGCGATTCTTTCGGCGATTCCGTCCTGCACGCTGATGTTCAAGCAGGAGCTGCCGCTGCTGTTCCCTGGCGATGCCGACGTCAAGCTCGTCAGCGATGCGATGTGGGATCCGTTCGAGTATCTCGTCGCGCGCAACAAGGACGGCCTGCTGAAGACGGACTTCCGCCAGGCGCTCGGCACGGTGTCGTACCACGTTCCCTGCCACGGACGGGTCCAGAACATCGGCAGGAAGACGGAGGAGTTTCTGAAGCTTGTGCCGGAGACGAAGGTCAATACGGTCGAACGCTGCTCCGGGCACTCCGGCCTGTGGGGAACGCGTAAGGAGTTTCACGCGATGGCGATGAAGATCGGCAAGCCGGTTTTCAAGGCGATGGCGGGGGCGAAACCCGACTACATCAGCTCGGATTGCCAGCTGGCGGGCCACCATCTCGAGCAGGGAATCGAGCAGTTCGCGAAGGAGTCGCTCGACGGCAAGCGTCCGACGATGGCGCACCCGATAACGCTGGTGCGAATCGCCTACGGATTGTGAGGAAGCGATGGAGAAGCTGAATATGCCGCGCATCGAACGGGCCAGTCTCTTGACACTGGAGGCGTACGCAAGGCAGCGCAATGAGTTTCGTGGCAAGGTGATCGCGCACAAGAAGAACCGCACCGTGCATCTTGGCGAACACGTGACGTTGCTCTTCGAGGACGAACTGACAGTTCGCTATCAGATCCAGGAAATGCTGCGGATCGAAAAGATATTCGAGGAGGCCGGCATTCAGGACGAACTTGATGCCTACAGCCCGCTGATTCCCGACGGAGCGAATCTGAAAGCGACAATGATGCTCGAATATGTGGATCCCGTCGTGCGCAGTCGCGAGCTGGCAAAACTGAAGGGTATCGAGGATGCCGTGTATGTTCAGGTCGACGGCCACGGCAAGGTGTACGCGATCGCCGATGAAGACCTGGAGCGGGAGAACGAAGAAAAGACATCGTCGGTGCATTTCCTGCGCTTCGAGTTCACAGCGGCCATGATCGCGGCATTCAAGGGCGGTGCGGCGGTCGGGATGGGAATCGATCACGCGCAGTACAGCGCTCGTTTGGACGAAATTGCACCTGAGGTACAAGCGGCGCTCTCCAGGGATTTCGCCTAGGCAAGCTGCGCCGCGTGCGATGATTTCGCATGCAAAGCAAGCCAGTCGTCGGGGCCCCGATCCGCGTCGCGCCGCGCAAGGGACGCGGTGCGACGTTCAACGTCGCGCCTCGCTTCGAGAAGGTCGTGCGCGAGGCGAACGGCGATGCCCTCGATGCGTTGCTGCTCGCGGATGGCGCAGATCTTCCCGCACTGAAGACTGAGGTGACGTTCGAGCGGGCAAAGTCGATCCTCGCCTGGAACGATTCACCCGATATCTACTTCGATCGCTCGATCAATCCGTATCGCGGTTGCGAGCACGGTTGCGTGTACTGCTATGCGCGGCCAACGCACAGTTACCTGGGCCTGTCGCCCGGGCTCGACTTTGAAACGAAGCTCACGGCCAAGCTCAACGCGGCGGAAGTGTTGCAAAAGGAGCTGGGGACGCAGGGTTACACGGCCGATGTGATCAACCTCGGCTCGGCGACGGATGCCTACCAGCCGATCGAGCGTGAACTGCGCATCACGCGGCAGATCCTCGAAGTGCTGTCGGCGACGCATCATCCGGTCGCTATCGTCACCAAGGCAAGTCTTGTCGAGCGCGATCTCGATCTGCTGGCGCCGATGGCCGAGCAGCAACTGACCGCCGTCTACATCAGTCTGACAACGCTTGATCACGGGTTGTCGCGGCTGCTCGAGCCGCGCGCGGCCAGTCCCGTACGCAGGCTGCGCACGATCGAAGCACTCGCTCGCGCTGGCGTGCCGGTGTGTGTCAACGTCGCACCGATCATTCCTTTCCTGACCGAGCCGGACATGGAGCGCATCATGCAGGCGGCCGCGGATGCCGGTGCCGGCGCCGCGTTCTACACCGTGCTGCGACTGCCATGGGAAGTGAGCCCGCTGTTTCAGGACTGGCTTGCGAAACACTATCCCGATCGGGCGCAACGGGTGATGAATCGCGTCCGAGAGATGCGCGGCGGCAAGGACTATGACGCTTCCTTCAGGACCCGCATGAAAGGAGAGGGCGTATGGGCGAATCTGATCCGGCAACGCTTCGACAAGGCCTGCAGTCGCATGGGGTTGCAGTTCAAGCGATTCGAACTGCGTGCTGATCTTTTCTTGGCGCCGGCACGCGACCGCCGGCAGATAGGCCTCTTCTAGCGTTCGAAGATTGTCTGGAAGAGCAGTGTGATCGCCGTCATCAGCACGATCGCACCGATCATCAAGGTGGCGATCGCCACCAGCACGGCGTCCCAGCCGCTGCGGTTTGTATGCTGTGTACCCGGATTGAAGCGTGCGTCGAACCTTGCGTCGGGCATCAGCGCCAGCGCGAGAGCTTCAATGCAGCCGGCGATGAATGGGATCACCAGGATGAAGAATGCGGGTGTCTGATACCAGTTGCGCACGCCGACCAGCAGCGGCAACGCCAGCAGGGTTGTGCCAAGCGGCAACCACCACAGGCGTTGTCCCAGGTAAATACGGTGCGCGCCAAGCGCCCCCAGTGCAAAGGCGAGCAGGGCGGCAACAGACTTGATTCGGAAGGACATCGTCGAGCGGTGAACCGTCAGGGACCCAATCATACGAAGAAGGCGTCCCGCGGTCGGGCCTGCCCAGCGGGCCCCAGACAGATGCCCATGGGCACAGGTTGCTCCGAACTTGCCCATCACGATACAATCACCGGCTTTCCGTGTTCGCTAACTCCAGCGCAAGTTCTGGATTCCTAAGGATTCCAATGGTCGTCATCCGACTGGCCCGGGGCGGTGCCAAGAAGCGCCCGTTCTTCAACATCGTTGCCACCGATTCGCGCAATGCGCGTGACGGCCGGTTCATCGAGCGCGTGGGTTTCTACAACCCCGTAGCTTCCGACAACGAGACGAAGTTTCGTCTCGCGGCCGATCGTTTGACGTACTGGCAGGGCGTGGGCGCGCAGCTAAGTCCGACGGTTGCCCGTTTGGTCAAGGAATTCAGCAAGACGACAGCGGGAGCAGCGCCGGCTGCCTGAGTCGATGCGTGAAGGGCGGCATGTTCCCCCTTCGGATCTGATTGAACTCGGCGTCGTGCGCGGCGCATACGGGGTGAAGGGCTGGGTCCGCATCGCGCCCCATTCTGACGATGCGGCGGTTCTGCGCGCGAGCCGACGCTGGTGGTTGCAACAGCGCGGTGCAGTGGTGCAGGTTGAAGTAAGCGGCCTGCGGCGACACTCGGGCGAGTTGCTCGCCAAGTGGCCGGGCTGTGGGACGCCGGAAGCGGCGGACGCGCTGAAAGGCGCGGCCGTGGCAGTGGCGCGGAGTGAGTTTCCGCCACCGCCGAATGGTACGTATTACTGGGCCGACCTGATTGGCGCGCGCGTCATCAATCGTGCCGGTGAGGAGTTGGGCGAGGTGCAGGCGCTGCGCAATAACGGAGCACAGGACCTGCTGGAAGTAATCGACGGTGACGTGGTCCGCCTCGTGCCGGTGATCGAAACATATGTCGATCGCATCGACGTCGAAGGCAGGACGGTGACCGTCGACTGGCAGCGGGACTGGTAGTGAAGTTATTGATCGGGGAGGGCGCGTGCGATTCGACGTGATCACGCTGTTCCCGGAGATGTTTGCGGTACTTACCGGGTTCGGCATCACACGACGCGCGCATGAGCAGTTGCTGTGGACGTTGCAGACTTGGAATCCGCGCGATTTCACGACCGATGTGCACCGTACCGTGGACGATCGCCCTTTCGGCGGCGGCCCTGGAATGGTGATGCTGGCCGAGCCGCTGGCGCAGGCGGTGCAGGCGGCACGCGACGGCCAGGCGAGCGCCAGAGTACAGGGCAAGGTGTTTGCGTTTGCGCCGGCGGGTCGGTCGCTGACCGACGCGATGGTGAGGACATGGGCGACCGCGGATGCGCTGACATTGGTATGTGGGCGGTACGAAGGTATCGATCAACGCTTTCTGGATGCATGTGTCGATGAGGTGGTGTCAATCGGCGACTTTGTGATGTCCGGCGGCGAGATTGCCGCCTTGGCACTGATTGACGCGGTTGTGCGACAGTTGCCCGGGGCGTTGAAGGATGCGTCGACGGCGGACGAATCGTTTGCTGAAGGCCTGCTCGGTGGGCCGCACTACACGCGGCCGGAAGTGTGGCGTGACAGGGGTGTCCCGCCGGTGCTGCTGTCGGGGCATCATGCGCAGATCGCGCGTTGGCGACGGGAGCAGGCGCTGCTCGCAACCGTGCACGAGCGGCCGGAGTTGATCGAAGCAGCGCGAAAGCAGGGTCTGCTTGGCGCGGCAGACGAGAAGTTTTTGCGGGCGGTCGAATCGCAGCTGAAGGACCGTGCGCAGGGTGTCCGGGCATGAGCCGGACGAGATGGTCCCATCCTCTGGAACGGCAATAACGGCGGAAGACTCCGCCCACAACAGCCGTCACACGATGGTTATTGGAGAGTGAAGATGGATCTGATCCAGCAGCTTGAAAAAGAGGAAGTCGCGCGCGTCACCGCGAACAAAGCGATTCCCGAGTTCGGCCCCGGCGACACGGTCGTCGTCAACGTCAACGTGGTCGAAGGCACGCGCAAGCGTGTGCAGGCATACGAAGGAGTGGTGATCGGCAAGCGCAATCGCGGCTTGAACAGCTCGTTTGTCGTGCGCAAGATCTCCAGTGGTGAAGGCGTGGAGCGGACGTTCCAGCTGTATTCGCCATCGATTGCCTCGATCGAAGTCAAACGGCGCGGCGATGTCCGTCGCGCCAAGCTGTATTACCTGCGCGATCGTTCCGGCAAGTCCGCGCGCATTCGCGAAAAGCTCGCTTTCCGGGGCGAAGAGTAGGTTGTCAGCGCGCGGCGCCTCGCAGGCGGCGCCGCGGCATTCCCGCATGTCCGATCTGACGCCGCGTTCCGCTTCGACCGCGCGGTGGCGTCCGGTCCTCGATCCGGAGGCGGTTCCGCTGGACGACGCGTTTGCCGATCCCGGCGCGCGCGGCTTTGCAGTGCCGCTCGATCGCCTGCTGCCGGGCGCTCTGCGCACCCGGCTGGCGGTTCCGCCTGCGTGGCAACCCGAGATGACCGGCGACGAGAAGCTCGCCCTTCTGGATCAGCCGCCGCGGCCGGCGTCCGTGCTCATTCCCCTTGTTGTGCGTGCATCGCAGGTGTCGGTTCTGCTGACAAAGCGCACCTCTCATCTGCACGACCACGCCGGGCAGATCAGTTTCCCCGGCGGTCGCATGGATGATGTTGATAGCGATGCGGTCGCCACCGCCTTGCGTGAGTCGCGTGAAGAGATTGGACTCGCACCAGACGTCGTCGATGTCATCGGCATGTTGCCGCGCTACGTGACCATCACCGGCTACCACGTCACCCCCGTGGTTGCCCTGATCGAGCGCGAGTTCAGCCTCACGCTTGATGCCTTTGAAGTTGAAGAGGCCTTCGAAGTGCCGCTCGCCTATCTGATGGATCCTGCAAACCACGAACGTCGCCGTCTCGAGATTGGCGGCATCAGTCGCACCTTCTACGCAATGCCCTACGCTGATCCGCGTGCCGCGCGCCGCTATTTCATCTGGGGCGCGACCGCGGCAATGCTGCGAAACTTCTACCACCTGCTTGCCGCATAGAATCGTCCCGCACGGAGGCCATAGTGGGCTGGATCGCATTGCTGCTGACCTTGCTGATTGAGCAGGTGCGCCCGGTGCCGGCGCGCAACCCGCTGTACGCCGGTGCCGCGTGGGTCGCCGATGGCGCTGAACGCAATTTGAACGCAGGGTCGCCCCGGCACGGTGTCTACGCGTGGCTGCTGGTCGTGGCGGGCGCCACCATCGCGACCGGCATCGTCTACGCCTTCGCCGTATCCGTGTCGTGGTTTCTGGCGCTGGCGCTCAACCTGCTGGTGCTCTATTTCACGCTTGGCTTCCGCCAGTTCAGCCATCCGTTCACTGAAATCCAGATCGCGATAGCAAATGGCGATCTCAATGGTGCGCGCCGCGAACTGACCGCGTGGAAGAGCCAGTCGCAGGAGGGCTACAGCGCAGCCGATCTCGAAGCCGACGAAGTCGTGCGGCAGGCGATCGAGTACGGCCTGCTTCTTGCACACCGGCATGTATTCGGTGTGTTCTTCTGGTTTGTTGTGCTCCCCGGCCCGACCGGCCCGGTGTTCTATCGTCTGGCTGACTATGTCGCGCGTCGCTGGAATCGGCCCACGCGCAGCACGCTGCCGACCGATGAATTCGGACGCTTTGCGCAGAAAGCCTTTGCGTGGATCGATTGGGCGCCGGCGCGCATGACGGCGCTTGGGTTTGCAATTGTCGGCGATTTCGAAGGCGCCATTTACTGCTGGCGCAAGGTCAAGGGTGTTGGCGGATTCCCCGGTGTCGACGCGCGTGCCGTGGTGCTTGGGGCGGCGAGCGGCGCGCTCGGCACGCGCATCATGGATGCGAATGCATCCGCACGCTACTTCGACGAACCGGGACAGGAAGGCGCGGGGCTGCGCGAGCCCGACTCAAACACCCCGCGATCCGTGGTCGGACTAGTCTGGCGCGGATTGATACTGTGGTTGATTGTGTTGCTGGCGTTGTCGCTGGCGGGCTGGCTGACCTGACCGTCAAATGCGCTGGGCGCCGCACGCCCAGCACGCGCCGAACTGCGGTTCCAGTTCTTCACCGCATTGCGCGCAGCGCCAGGTTGGCCCAATGACGGGCTGCATCAGTTCGCGCAGCAACATTCGTGCGCGAATTTCGTCGGGGTCGTTCACAATCCAGATCTGCGGCGCGCATTCAAGCCACGGAATGTCGCCGATCGCACTCGACAACATGGTGTTGCGCACTTCGCAGGCTATCCCGGCGGCGCGCAGGGCGTTCGCGACATGGGCGGCCTGTAACGTCTGATCGCAGCGGATCAGCAGTTTCATCGCGCGCTCTCTGCCAGCAGTTCGCGGTAGAACGAATAGCGCTGTCCGTCGATGCTGCCTTTGTCGACCGCCACGCGAATCGCGCAGTCCGGCTCGGTCACGTGCTGGCAGTCGAGGAAGCGGCAATGGCCCAGATACGGTTGGAACTCCGGAAATGCAGCCACCAGGCTGTCGAAGTCGAGATGCGACAGACCAAACGCCTGGAATCCTGGCGAATCGATCAGCGCCCCGCTGGCACCCAGCGCAAACCAGCGCGTCGATGTCGTCGTCTGCTTGCCGAGATTCAGGTGGCGCGAAAACTCCTGTGTACGGACGTTGGCCCCAGGGACCAGCAGATTGAGCAGCGTCGACTTGCCCATCCCGGACTGGCCGACCAGCAGGGTCGCGCGTCCGGCCAAGAACGGCAGGAGTGTGCGCTGGGTGCCTTGCGGATCGCGCTTCGCACTGATCGCCAGCGTGCGGTAACCGAGTGCCTGCAACTGTTCGAGCCGCGCCTTCGCCTCGGCTGCTCCAGGCATATCGATCTTGTTCAGAATCACCATGCCGTCAATGCCGGCCGTTCGCGCTGCGGCCAGTGCACGCCAGACAAACCGGATGTTGGATGCGGGCTGAGACGCGAACACGATCGCCATCTGGTCGACATTGGCTGCCATCTCCTTGGCGCGCTGATCATCAGCACGAAACAGCAGGCTGCGGCGCGGCAGGACCGCGTCGATCACCGCTTCCCCTTCGCCAGCTGATGCGTAGCGCACCTGGTCGCCGACAATGACATCACCGCGCTTGCCGCGGCGGCTGGCTTTCAGCAGTACGCCTTCCGCGGTTTCAATCAGATAGTGCCTGCCGTAACTGGAAACGACGCGCGCCGTTGATGGGGCAGCGAAGGGCGCCACTTCACTCATGCAGCGCCGCTGCCAAACTGCTGCGCTTGGATCGCATCGGATTTCGCGGCACAGATGAAGTCGTTCTCCGAGATGCCGTTTACCGAATGCGTGTTGAAGCGGACCTCGCAGCGGTTGTAGCCCACGACCAGGTCCGGGTGATGATCCTCGCGATGGATCATCCAGGCGAGCGCGTTGATGAAGGCGATCGTCTCGTAGTAATTGGCGAATCGATACGCCCGGACAATGCTGCCATCGTGCAGGTTCCAGTCGGGCAGCGCCGCCAATTGCTCGCGTACCTGAATCTCGCTCAGCGCGCCGCTCTGGAGCGGAGCGCAATGACGCGATAGCAGTTCAGTGCGTGTGAGCATCGATCACGCCGCGGCGGTGAGCGACGGTTTCAATTTGCACTCGCGGCCATCAGCCGCTTCATCTCAGGCTCGCGGCCAGCAGCCGCTCGATGCGAATCGTTGCTG
>DAITAC010000006.1:26874-38612 GCA_036824465.1 Burkholderiaceae bacterium | reverse complement strand
CAGCCGCTTCATCTCAGGCTCGCGGCCAGCAGCCGCTCGATGCGAATCGTTGCTGGCGGATGCGAATCATAGAACGCGGAGTGCACCGGGTCGGGCGTCAAGGTAGCGGCGTTGTCTTCGTAGAGCTTCACCAGCGCCGCGACCAGATCAGGTGCCGACGCATGGCGGGCCGCGAATGCGTCGGCCTCGAACTCGTGCTTGCGCGAAAACATGCTCGCGAGCGGGGCCAGCAGGAACGTGAACACCGGCAGCACGAGCATGAAGAGCACAAGCGCCAGCCCATCGTTGCGCGCATCGAGCGATGGCGTCACGCCCAGGCCTTGATAGAACCAGGTCTGGTTCGCCAGCCAGCCCAGCAGCGCAAGCAATGCCAGACTGGATGCGAATGAGACGACCAGCCGCTTGGTGATGTGTTTCAGCCTGAAGTGACCCAGTTCGTGCGCCAGGACGGCCTCGATCTCCGGCGCCGACAGGCGCTGTACCAGCGTATCGAAGAACACCACGCGCTTGGCGCGGCCCAGCCCGGTGAAATACGCATTGCCATGGCTGGAGCGCCTCGAGCCGTCCATCACAAACACACCCTTGCTGGAGAAGCCGGTGCGCGTCAGGAGCCGCTGCACGCGCTCGGCGAGCGATGCATCCTTCAGCGGCTCGAACTTGTTGAACAGCGGCGCAATCAGCGTCGGATACAGCACCATGATCAGCAGGCTGAACGCGCCCCATACCAGCCACGCGTAGATCCACCACAGGGTTCCGGCCTTCTGCATCAGCCAAAGCACGATCGCGAGAATCGGCAGGCCAAGCGCGATGGCCAGCAGCACGGACTTCGCCAGGTCGGTGAGGAACAGGCGCGGCGTCATCCGATTGAAGCCGTACGCTTGTTCGAGTGAAAACTGCCGGTACCAGGAGAAGGGCAGATCGATCAGGCTGACCAGCACGAGCACCGCGGCCACGATCAGCATCTGGAACGCGAAGCCTTGTCCGACCAGATTCCCAGCCCAGGCGCTGAGCCGATCGATCCCTCCGAGCAGCGTCAGCGCGATCAGCACCGCCGTTCCGACGGCCGTCTCGATAAGACCGAAGCGCTGCTTGGCAATCGTGTAGGACGCCGCCTTCCGATGTGCCTCAAGGTTGACGCGGTCGGCGAATTGTTCCGGCACCGCGTCTGCATGCGCGGCGACGTGGCGCATCTGCCGCATCGCCAGCCAGTACTTCAGGCCGAGCATGAGCAGCAGCAGCGCCACGAATGTGATGGTGAAACTTGTAGCCATCAGGTGTCGGAACTCTGCACGCCTGCCGTGGATGCAATGTGCATGCGACAATCAGCGGCGGTGAATGAGCGATGAATCAGGAAAAAATTATCTCACAGGCGGCGGCGAGCACCGGTGCAGCGATCGCACGGTCCGGCCACTATGACGAGAACAACCTTGTGTGGGTCGACATGGAGATGAGCGGCCTGAATCCCGATTCCGATCGCGTGATCGAGATCGCCGTCGTTGTCACGGATTCGCAGTTGCAGGTGATCGCCGAGGGTCCGGTGATCGCGGTCTTTCAACCGGACGCGGTGCTCGACGCGATGGATGAATGGAACCGTTCCACGCACGGTCGTTCCGGCCTGACCGCGCGGGTGCGTGCATCGACGATCGACGAAGCGCAGGCCGAACGCACGCTGATCGAATTCCTGTCGTGCCTTGTTCCGCCGCGAAAGTCGCCGATGGCCGGCAACTCGATCTGCCAGGATCGCCGCTTCATGGCGCGCTGGATGCCGCAGCTCGAGGCATTCTTTCATTACCGCAATCTCGATGTCAGCACGCTGAAGGAACTCGCGCGGCGCTGGTCGCCGGCTGTGTACCGGTCCTTCGAAAAGAAAAGCCGGCACGAAGCGCTGGCCGACATCTACGAGTCGATCGAGGAACTGAGGCACTACCGGGTGCAGATGATGAAGTGCTGAGCAGTGCGCGGTCCGTCTTCCAGCGGTGCCTGCGCGAGACCCGCGTCTCGACCTTCGAATCTTTGCCGAACCTGG
Organism: Burkholderiaceae bacterium; assembly: GCA_036824465.1. GTDB lineage: Bacteria > Pseudomonadota > Gammaproteobacteria > Burkholderiales > Burkholderiaceae_F > JAKOQB01. Next base: position 36,586 of record DAITAC010000006.1, on the reverse strand, counting down.
CCTCACCGGCAGGAATCGAACCTGCATCTGAGTCTTAGGAGGACCCTGTTCTATCCATTGAACTACGGTGAGCGCGGCGAGTATACGGCGCACCCTCGTAGAATTCGGCGGCTTTTCAGAGGGAGACCGAACACTGCGCAAGCATCATGCACGCTGGCTCAAGCCGCGCCGCATCTTGTTTCACGTGGCACGATCTCAAACTTTTCCACAGATTCTGTGGATAACTGATTCTGTTCCGACTGTTCGATTTCAGTATGACGACTGCACCACGCCCACGTGCCGGACGCGTCAGTGCCGAGTACGGCGAAGCCTCGATCCGGGTGTTGCGCGGACTGGAACCGGTCAAGCAGCGGCCGGGCATGTATACGCGCACCGACAGCCCGTTGCACATCGTGCAGGAGGTGATCGACAACGCCGCCGATGAAATTCTTTCGGGATTCGGCGCGCACATCGATGTGACCATGCATGCCGACGGCAGTGTGAGCGTCGAAGATGACGGCCGCGGCATTCCGGTTGGCCTGCATCCGGAAGAGAAGGCGCCAGTGATTGAGATCGTGTTCACGCGCCTGCACGCCGGGGGCAAGTTCGACAAGCGCGCCGGGGGCGTGTATTCGTTCTCCGGCGGCTTGCACGGTGTGGGCGTGTCGGTCACGAATGCGCTGGCGGCACGGCTCGACGTCACCGTCTGGCGCGACGGCAAGGTCCACACCGTCGGTTTTGCTGACGGCGATGTGAAGGAAACGCTGCGCTCGCGCGCTCGCAGGTCGGGGGAGAAAGCGACCGGCACGCGCGTGACCGTGTGGCCGAACGCGAAGTACTTCGACACGGCCACGGTGTCGATCGAAGAACTGGAGCGGCTGTTGCGCAGCAAGGCCGTGCTGCTGCCCGGCACGGAGGTCTCGCTGCGCGTCGAGAAGACCGGTGCCGAGCAACGCTGGCGCTACAACGGCGGCCTGCAGGAGTACCTGTCGGCATGCCTCGGCGGCGAACCGCTGTTGCCCTTGTTCGAATCCGAGGGCTATGCCGCTGCGGATGATGAAACCTTTGCGGAAGGCGAGGGCGCTCGCTGGGTGCTGGCCTGGACGGAAGAAGGCCCGGTGGCGCGCGAGTCCTACGTGAACCTGATCCCGACACCGGCGGGCGGCACGCACGAATCCGGGCTGCGCGAGGGCATGTTCAACGCCGTGCGCGCATTTGTCGATGCGCACAACATGCTGCCCAAGGGAGTGAAGCTGCTGCCCGAGGATGTCTATGGGCGTGTGAGCTTCGTGCTGACCACCAAGGTGCTTGATCCCCAGTTCCAGGGTCAGATCAAGGAGCGACTGAACAGCCGTGATGCCGTGCGACTGGTGGCCTCGTTCGTCAGGCCGCAACTGGAGTTCTGGCTCAATCAGCACCCTGAGTACGGCCGCAAGCTTGCCGAACTGGTGATCCGGCAGGCGCAGGCGCGTGCACGCGCGTCGCAAAGGATCGAGAAGAAGAAAGGCTCGGCCGTCGCGGTGCTGCCAGGCAAGTTGACGGATTGTGAATCGACCGAGATCGAACGTAACGAGCTTTTTCTCGTCGAGGGCGACTCGGCCGGCGGTTCGGCCAAGATGGGGCGCGATAAGGAATACCAGGCGATCCTGCCGTTGCGCGGCAAGGTGCTGAACACCTGGGAGGTCGAGCGCGATCGCCTGTTTGCCAATGCCGAGGTGCACGACATCTCGGTCGCAATCGGCGTCGATCCGCATGGCCCGGAGGACGAAGTCGACTTCGCGTCGCTGCGCTATGGCAAGGTCTGCATCCTTGCCGATGCGGACGTCGACGGCTCCCACATCCAGGTTCTTCTACTGACGCTGTTCTTCCGCCACTTTCCGCGCCTGGTCGAGCGCGGCCACGTGTACGTCGCGCGGCCGCCGCTGTTTCGTGTCGACGTTCCGGCGCATGGCAAGCGGCCGGCGCGCCGCGTTTATTGCCTCGACGATGCCGAACTCGACGCGACACTGGAAAAACTGGTTGACGAAGGCGTGCGCGACGGCAGCTGGAACATCGCGCGCTTCAAGGGCCTGGGCGAGATGAGCGCCGAGCAGCTATGGGAGACCACCATGAGCCCCGACACGCGGCGTCTGCTGCCAGTCGGGCTCGGCGAAGTCGACCTCGCACAGACTCGCTCGACGATGACAATGCTGATGGGCCGCGCCGAGGCGCAAAGCCGCCGCACCTGGATCGAAGAGCACGGCGACGAAGTCGAAGCCGACGTATAGATCAGCCGCAGCGCCGGTGCTCAATCTGGCCGAGCGTGATGGCGCGCATGAGCATTGCCTGATGCTCCACGCCCGATCGTCCGCCGGGCGTGCGGACCGGCGCCGTCGTCATTTCACCAGAGGGAATGTCGATGCGATGTCGTAGGCCTGCACCGCGCGTACTTTCGATTCGAGTTGCAGGTAGCGCGCCGCCTTCTTGGCCGGCAACGCTTTCAGAACCCGGTTGTGGAGTGTCCGGCGCGCTCTCACTTCAGCCTCGTCGGTGGCCATCAATTCATTCGCGAGATTCCGGGCGAAGGGCTGCGACATCGGCTTGTCCAGGGCGATCAAGCCTTCAAGTGCGGCGGTGCGCCGGCGGTTGATCGCGTCGACACTGCGCTGGTACGCGTCATACATCGGCCAGAATTTCTTCGCCTCGGCAGCGGTGAGATCGAGCGTCGATTTCACCAGCGCCCTCTTGTCCGTTGCGACCGCGTTCTTCAGCGCCTGCATGTCAATGGCGTCGGCGTTCTTGTCCTGAGACCAGGCGCACGGCATGGCGAACGTCGCGGCAATCCACAGCAGGGCTACCAATTGCTTCCTCATTCTTGTTCCTTTCGGTCAATTGCGGCGATCGGGGGCGAGTTTGCGGCCCGGAGCGACGACGGGTCAAGTGGCACGGTTCCCATTGCGAGGCGCACAGACCACCACGGTGTGAGCGAGGCGGTCATGAATCGTCTGGTGGTTTGGCCGAGTGAAATACTGCACGAAGCCGAGTCCGGCCACTACCGACGACAGTGCGTATCCGAGGGCGCGATCCAGGCAATGCCAGAACGAGATCCGTTCGTTGACCAGCGAGACGACGCGAATGCCAGAGATGTACTTCCCGATTGTGCGTCCATTGCCAAGATATGTTGCAAGCGTGAAGTAGGCGGTCGACACGACGACGCCGAACGCGCCTTCGAGTTCGACTGGCCCGCCGAAAGAGAGGGAAATGCTGCGATCCGCGATATCGACGGCGTCGAAAGCAGCAACGATCGCGATGATCAGCAAGCCGTCCAGCGCGATCGCGAGTGCTCTCTGGCGGAATGGTGCCAACCTGATTCCACGCAGCGCTTGCTGCCTTTCAGTGCCGATCGGTTCAAAGAAATCGGCCGGCAGTTTAAGCATTTTGGGAGCAACCAGAGTTCACGCCAGGCACGCAGGCCACGCTGCGTTTCAAGCCAATGAAATTTCAGCGGACTCGCACGGACGTGCATGCGCCGGGGCTCTCCTGAAGCCCGGCCCGCGGTCTCTTTGGTCCCCTGCGGCGGCCTCCATTCCATGTGAGGCGCTGTCCCAACGGCGTGACACCTTCTGCTGCTTCCTGGTCGAAGGGTTAACCGACGGTTTGCCTGAACGGAACAACATTTCCTTCCGGGTCCGTCCAGTCTAGAACCACTGTGCCGCGCAAGTGCCTTCCGTTCTGGAGTGGGTCGACGTTACCGTTCGAGGATACGGCGGCCCCGCATACGGTCGCAAGGCTGCGGACAATGAATGTCGGCTTGAATGGGGTGTCCTCTCGCGCTTCGGGAGGCGTGGCGATCGTGATTGCGGAGGCGATGCGGTCAGGAATCTTAAGTACGATGATTTCGACTCCTTCTGCCTGGAGAACGACGTAGCTGTCATCTTCTTCAACTGCGCGCAGCGCCAGCGTTTGCCGATAGAAACCGGCGACGCGGTCTTTGTTCTTGGCATATACGACGAGACCCGAGCGAAGGGCATTTGCGGCGGTGTCCATTGCGCGCGCGATTGATTGGCCTGTGGGATATGACGGTTAACGTGGTCTATCAACGTGTCTTGTAGGATAACCGGGTCTCGCTGTCCTGTTGACCGGAAACGTCACACTCGCGGGAAAGCAGCACCAGGCTTGGGAAGCTCGGACTGCTCCAGGTTACCGATCCTGCTGAGAAACCCGCAAGTCACGCACGTTCCGGTCGGCCGACATGGGTGGCCGCAGGGAAATGCCTTCGAATCCGCTGATCTGCGCAGGGGCCGAAGGGGGATGTCGGGCCTGCTGTTTGATCGAAGCAAGTTTGCAGGCTCCGCCGACCGCCCCAAGCAGCGGAGGGAAGCTCGAAAGGCCGGCTTCGTCGGCCCGCCTTCTCTTGGCGAGACAAGTCAAGCAACCGCCCGCGCGGCGGAGAGCGAAGGCGGCCTTCGGTAAACTCGCCCGCCTCGCGCATGAAACTCGAGCGCACGCCTCATGTCTGAACAGCAATCCCTCTTCAAACCCGCCAGCGAAAACCCTGACGCGCTGACGCTTGCGCACTTCGCCAGCCGCGCCTATCTCGACTACGCGATCTCCGTCGTCAAGGGCCGCGCCCTGCCGGATGTCTGCGACGGGCAGAAACCGGTTCAGCGACGCATCCTGTATTCGATGAACGAGATGGGCCTGGCGGCAAATGCCAAGCCCGTGAAGTCGGCACGCGTGGTCGGCGACGTGCTCGGCAAGTTTCATCCGCACGGCGATCAGGCGGCGTATGACGCCATGGTGCGGATGGCGCAGGACTTTTCTCTGCGCTACCCGCTGATCGACGGGCAGGGTAATTTCGGTTCGCGAGACGGCGACGGCGCGGCGGCAATGCGCTACACCGAGGCGCGGCTGACACCGATCGCACGCCTGCTGCTCGACGAGATCGACGAAGGCACGACGGATTTCACGCCAAATTACGACGGCAGCTTCCAGGAGCCAAAGCTTTTGCCGGCGCGGCTGCCGTTCACGCTGCTCAATGGTGCCAGCGGCATCGCGGTGGGCATGGCGACCGAGGTCCCGTCACATAACCTGCGCGAGGTGGTCGCGGCACTGCAGATCGTGCTGAAGAATCCGCAGGCGGTTCTCGACGAACTGCTCAATGTCCTGCCCGGCCCCGACTTCCCCGGCGGCGCGCAGATCATTTCACCCGCAGCCGACATCCGAGAGATCTATGCGACCGGACGCGGCAGCCTCAAGCTGCGTGCGCGCTACACATTCGAGGAACTCGCGCGCGGCCAGTGGCAACTGGTTGTGCATGAATTGCCGCCCGGTGTTTCGGCGCGCAGGGTGCAGGAAGAAGTCGGAGAGCTCACCAACCCGCAGGTCAAACCGGGAAAGAAATCGCTGAGTGCCGAGCAGCAGCAGCTGAAGCAACTGGTGCTTTCGGTGCTCGACGCGCAGCGCGATGAGAGCGGCAAGGAAGCGGCGGTGCGGCTGGTGTTCGAGCCGCGTACATCGAAGATCGATCGCGATGAGTTCGTCAATGTGCTGCTCGCGAACACGAGCCTCGAATCGAGCGCCCCGGTCAACCTGGTGATGATCGGCCGCGATGGCCGCCCACGGCAGAAGACGCTGCTCGAGATTCTCGGCGAATGGATCGAGTTCCGCGTCGAAACCGTGCGCCGGCGCACGCGGCATCGTCTGTCCAAGGTCGAAGACAGGATTCACATCCTCGAAGGCCGCCAGGCCGTCTTGCTGAACATCGACAAGGTGATCAAGCTGATCCGTAACTCGGACGAGCCGAAGCCGGAACTGATCAAGGCATTCAAGCTCACCGAGCGCCAGGCCGATGACATCCTCGACCTGCGGCTGCGGCAACTGGCGCGGCTCGAAGGAATCAAGATCGAACAGGAACTGGCCGAACTGCGCAAGGACGCGGCCGGGCTGCAGAAGCTGCTGGGATCGGACGGCGCGCTGCGCAGGCAGGTGGGCAAGGAATTCGACGACGACGGGAAGAAGCATGGCGACCCGCGGCGCACGCTGATCGAGGCGGCCGAGCGCGCCAGCGTCGAGACAAAAGTCGTCGACGAGCCGGTGACCGTGATCATCTCGGAGCAGGGTTTCGCGCGCGCGCGCACCGGCCATGGGCACGATGCGTCGCAGTTCACGTTCAAACCCGGCGACGGCCTGTACGGGGCGTATGAGGTGCGCACGACGGATCTTCTGATTGCGGTCGGCAGCAATGGCCGTGTCTACTCGATGTCGGTGGCGCAGCTGCCTTCTGCACGCGGCGACGGAGCGCCGGTCACATCGATGATCGAGCTGGAGCCGGGTACGCGCCTGGTCGCGTATTTGGCCGGTGCCGCGACCGAGCCGCTGCTGCTGGCTACCAGCAACGGTTACGGCTTCGCGTGCCAGCTCGGCGATCTCGCCACGCGCCAGAAGGGCGGCAAACAGTTCATTTCCGTCGATGAAGGTGCGACGCCGCTGCGTCCGGTTCGTGTCGACACGGCGGCCGACAATCGCATCGCGTGCCTGTCGCAGAAGGGACGTCTGCTCGTGTTCGCCGCAAACGAGATCAAGGCGCAATCCGGCGGCGGCCGCGGTGTGATCCTGATGGGGCTCGACGACGGCGAGAATCTGATCGCCGCACAGCCGTGTTCGAACGCCGGGGTCATCGTGTCCGGCACCGCGAAGAGCGGCAAGCCGGTCGAGGTCGCGGTCGCGCGCGCCGATCTCGAGGCGCACACGGGTCATCGCGCGCGCAAGGGCACGCTGGTGAAGTCAAAGCTGCAGGTCGCCGGACTGCGACGGACGTAACCGGAAATGAAGCGCAACACTGCTGTCGCCGTGATGATCGCTGCCACGGCCGCGGTGCTCATCATTGCGACCGCTGTTGTTCCAGGATGCGTCACATTGAATACGTACTACGCGCAATCGAAAGCCCATCATCGGCCGGACGGATTCCAGAACATTGATCCGGCCGCGTGGATGCCACGCCCCTACAGCGAGTTCCTGCGCTGGCAGCGCGAGCGCCTGACGCTGACCATTGCACCGCCGAAGTTGGATCTGTCGGCGATCGTGCCCGACCTCGGCTACATCGGGAAGAACCGCAGCGATTTTGCGGTCACGTGGGTCGGACACGCGACGGCGTTGATCCAGATCGGCGGACTGAACGTGCTGACCGATCCGCAATTCTCCGAGCGCGCTTCGCCGGTTCAGTGGGTGGGGCCGAAACGCTGGCAGCCTCCGGGCGTGCTGCTGCGCGAGTTGCCGCGCATCGACATCGTCGTCATTACGCACAATCACTACGATCATCTCGATGCGGCTTCCGTCAAGGCACTTAACGTGCAGGCGGGAGGCCCGCCGCTGTTCATCGTGCCGCTTGGTGTCGAACGCTGGCTCGCGGAAGAAGGAATCACGAACACCACGGCGCTCGACTGGTGGGACGCCATCGAGCGCAACGGCGTGCGCGTGTACCTGGTCCCCGTCCAGCACTGGAGCGGTCGCGGCTATGCTGATCGCATGAAATCGCTGTGGGGTGGCTACGTGATTGAGGGCGGCCGCAGGCGCGCCTTCTTTGGCGGTGACACCGGATACTCGGCGGTGCACTTCAAGGAGATCGGAGAGCGCTTCGGTACGATCGATCTGGCGCTGATTCCGATCGGCGGCTACGAGCCGCGCTGGTTCATGTCCAAGCAGCACGTGAATCCCGAGGAAGCAGTGCAGATTCACCTCGATCTGAAAGCGCGGCGGTCGCTCGGCATGCATTGGGGCACGTTCCAGTTGACCGACGAGCCGCTCGATCAGGCGGTTGCCGATCTCGAAGCCGCGCGGAACAAATTCGGCGTCGGCGAACGTCAGTTCTTTGTGCTGCGCCACGGCGAAACGCGGCGGTTGCTCGATTGATCAGGAACGTGAAATGACGACTTACGCGCTGATGCTGTGTCTGCACCTGATCGCTGTGGTCATCTGGGTCGGCGGCATGTTCGTGATGCACTTTGCGGTGCGTCCTGCATGCGTGGGACAGCTTGATCCTCCACACCGACTGCCGCTGCTGACTGAAATCCTGCGGCGCTTTTTCAACTGGGTGGCGATTGCCGTGATTGTCGTTCTCGTGTCGGGGATCGTGATTATCGTGGTCGGCGGCGGCTTTCGCGTCGCCCATCCGTCCGTGCATCTGATGTTCGGCGTGGGCCTTGTGATGATTGGGATCTTTGCGCATATCCGGTTGGCGCCCTTCAAGCGGTTGCAGGTGGCCGTCGCCGCGCGCGACTGGCCGGCGGGCGCGCAGAGCCTCGATCAGATCCGCAAGGAGGTCGCGTTCAACCTGGTGCTGGGATTCGCGACGATCGCGATTGCGACGCTCGGCCGCGTCGCGCTGTAGGGGGTTACAGGTACAGCGTGCCGTCGGTCACCATCACCGAGAAGCCGCCGACACGGACCGCAGTCACATGCCCGCCGCGCTGATCGAACGACAGCGCCAGTTGGCTCGGTCGCCCCATTTCCTGCCCCTGATGCAACGTGACGCGCGTCGTGCCGTCACCACCGGGGCTTCTCTTCGCGAGCCAGCCTGCAAAGGCCGCGGCGGCCGATCCGGTCGCCGCATCTTCGGGAACTCCAAGGTCGGGCGCGAACATCCGTACGCGCCAGGTGGACTCGTCCACAGGCGCAACCGCATAGACCTTGCTGCTCTCAAAACTGGCGAGGGTCTTCCACTCGTCGAGGTTCGGTTTGCAGCGCGCGAGCGCGTCGACCGATAGCAGCGGCACGGTCAGGAACGGCACGCCGCACGACCAGATTTCCGCGCCATCGATGACGCCAACCGTTGGCAGCGAAAGCAGTCGTGCGAGCGCATCGCGCTCCGGTGCCGTGGCTGCCTGCGCAGGCAGTTGCGCTGCCGTCAGTGTGCAGCGATTGATGCGGGCACCGAGCCGGTCGATGCGCACTACGACCGGCCCCACGCCTTCCTCCAGCACGATATCGCTCTGCGTCATCGGCACGCGGCCCATCGTCGCCAGCACGAACGCGGTGCCGACCGTCGGATGGCCTGCGAACGGCAGTTCGCCGCCGGGCGTGAAGATACGCACCTGCGCCGCGTTGCGCGGATCGCGTGGCGGCAGCACGAAAGTCGTCTCGGAGAACCTGAACTCACGCGCAAGTGCAAGCATCTCTTCGGGCCGGATACCGACTGCGTCCATTACAACCGCGAGCTGGTTGCCCCCGAACATCTCCTGCGTGAACACGTCGCACGTGAAGTAGCGGTATTTCCGTTCTGTCATGTTCTTCCTCCAGAGCGGCCGATCGCAATGCTGATGACGACTGCCGCGGCGGCAAGCCAGGTGATAGCGTCGACGGTTTCTCCAAAGAATGCGGCGGCGAAGACGATCGTGAAGAAGACCTGCAACAGTTGCACCTGCCCGACGCGCGCGATGCCGCCAAGCGCGAGTCCGTTGTACCAGGCGAAGAAGCCGATCAGTTGCGATACCAGCGTCACGTAGGCGACCCCGCCCCACGCCAGCGCGCTCGCGCCGAGCGGTGTGGTGTACGCGAGCCATGCGGCGACCGGAGCTGAAACTGGCAGCGCGATCACGAGTGCCCATAGAATCACTTCGACTCCGCCCATCACACCGGCCAGACGGCCGCCGATGACATAGCCGAGGGCGGCGAGCACCACGGCGCCCAGCATCCAAAGGTCGCCGGCGGTCAGCGTGGCATTTCCTTCGCGCAGCGCAAAGGCAATGACGACCGC
>DAITAC010000006.1:0-26774 GCA_036824465.1 Burkholderiaceae bacterium | reverse complement strand
ATCGTGAAACCCTTGCCGGCCATGAATCGGTGCCTGGCCAGATGCGCATCAAGCAATGCCAGCAGCGGCTCGGTCTGAGTGCGCGAGCGCTCGATCAGCGCCGAGTCGCGCTGCATCATCGGTGTGCGAATCAGCTGCATGAACGCATTGCGGCCGGCGGGATTCAGCGTGGTCTGCTGCCAGTCCATCCAGCGTTCGGCATCGAAGCGTGCGGCGAGATCAAGCGGATAAAGGCGGCCCGGCGCGTATTTCGCGCTGAGGTAGCGCACGATGACGTTGGACTCCCACAGCACAAAGCCGTCGTCGTCAATCACCGGCACGAGGCGATTCGGATTCATCGCGGCGTACCACGCTTGATCGACGAGGCCGAACGCGGCGCCCGCATCGGTGCGCTCGAAAGCGATGCCAGCTTCGCCCGCCGCCCAGACGACCTTGCGGACATTGATCGAGGACAGCCGACCCCAGATCTTCAGCATCGGATCTCCGCGCGGATCAACTCGGCCAGCGTGCGCACGCCGCGCTCGATCGCGGGCGGCGGTACAGTGACAAACGACAGCCGCAACGTATTGCGCGCCGGCGCGCCGGCATAAAATGGCTCGCCGGGAACGTAGACCACGTTGCGCTCAATGGCGCGCGCCAGCATCGCGGTGGTATCGACGTGCGCAGGCAGCGTGAGCCACACGAACATGCCGCCGTCGGGTCGCGTCCATTCGACGCCCGACGGCATCGACTGTTCAAGGGCCGCCAGCATCGCCCGGCACTGATCGGCGTAGCGCGTGCGTACACGGTCCAGATGCGCCGGGAAGTCGGCACTGGAAACGATTCGATGTGCGGCGCGCTGCGACAGGGTGGCTGTATGCAGGTCCGTTGCCTGCTTCAGCCGCACCAGCAGATCGATGCAGGCGCTCGGTGCGACCACATAGCCCAGCCGCAGTCCCGGTGCGAGCACCTTTGAGAACGAACAGATGCGGATCGTTCGCTCCGGCGCCCACGCGCGCAAACCGGCCGGCGGCGCCGCGCGATACCAGAGTTCACCGTACGGATCATCTTCGACCAGCCACAGATCGTTCGCGCGCGCGCGCTGCGCCAGCGCCTCACGGCGTTCAACGGTCAGTGTGCGGCCGGTCGGGTTCTGGAAATTCGGCATCACGTAGGCGATGCGTGCGCCGTGCGCGAGCTGTGTGTCGATCGCCTGTGGCATCAGGCCGCCGGCGTCGGTCGGGATGGTGCGAAACACCGGCTCGAATACGGAGAATGCCTGCAGTGCACCGAGGTAACTCGGTGCCTCGACCAGCAGCGGCGCGCCGGTCTCGGCGAACGCCTTGCCGACCAGATCGAGTGCCTGCTGGCTGCCGGCGACGATCAGCACTTCTTCAGCGTGCGTTGGTGCGCCGCGCGCGGCTTCCTGCGCGGCGATCCACTCGCGCAGCGGTTGATAACCCTCGGTTGTGCTGTACTGAAGTGCGCCCGGACCATCTTGCGCCAGCACGGCATCGAAGGCGGCGCGCATGGCCTCGACCGGAAAAGTCTCGGGCGCGGGCAGCCCGCCGGCGAGCGAGATCATGTCGGGGCGCTGCGTGACCTTCAGGATCTCACGGATCATCGAGCTCTTGACCTGTTCGGTGCGGCGTGCAGGTCGAAGCTCGGCGGTGATCTCGGTTTTCGGGGCGTTCATTTCTTCCCTCCGGGCTCTGGTTCACTGCGGTCGGGTCCGTAGAACACCACCCAGGTCTTGAAGTCGGGCGTGGTTCCCACGAAACGATGCGGCACATGCGCGGCGACGAACAACACGTCGTGCGGGCCGAATGCGATGTGCTCCGTTCCGGCCGCATGATCGACCACAAACGTCCCGCTGCCTTCAATCACAACGTAGAGTTCATCGCGCGTGTGCGGCTGCTGGCGATCAAATGCGCCGGGCGCGAACAACCGCAGTTGCATCGAGCCTCGCTCCATCGCGACAGTCGAACGCGCGCCTTGCGGCCACGTTTCGTTTGGCGGGCCGGGAATCTTCGGCAGGTACTCAGCGACGGTGGCTTTCATCGATCTTCACTCAAAGGCCATCCAGGCTGCGGTCGCTGCGAGCAGCGCACCCATCGCCAGGTTGAATACGCGCAGACGCGAGCCGTGTTGCAGCCAATCCTTCAATGCGGCGCCGGCGGAGGCCCAGACGACGAGGCTTGCTGCACATGCGATCGAAAACACCAGGCAGATGACGCTGATGCGTATCGCCGCGCCATCCGCGGCCATGTAGGTGCCGGCGGTTGCGGCGGCGAGCATCCATGCCTTGGGGTTTGCGTACTGGAACGCGGCCGATTGCCAGAATGTCAACGGGCGTGCCAGTGGGCGCTCGCCGATCGTGACGGCGCGGGACACTGTCCACGCGATGTAGAGCAAGTAGCCGATGCCGATCCACCTGATGCCCGTCGCCAGGACGGGATGCGCCAGGATCAGCGCCGCCGCGCCAAGGCCGCCCGCGACCAGCATGGTCGAAAGACCGAATGGGACGCCGAAGATATGCGGCACCGTCGCGCGCAGGCCATGATTGGCGCCGGTGACGGTGGCGATCGTATTGTTTGGCCCAGGTGTAAATGAGCCGGTGACCGCAAACACGATCAGCGCAGCCAGCTGGTCGCTGTTCATCAATGGCTGGCGCCCGACAGCACGCGCGCGAACTGATCGGAATCGACGTTGCCGCCGCTGATCGTGAGCCCGACGATCTGGCCCGCGAGTCTGGCGCGCACTTTGATTGCGCCGGCCAGCGATGCGGCGCCGGCGCCCTCGGCCACGTTATGTGTTGCCGCGAATAGCAGCCGCATCGCAGCAGCGATTTCCTCGTCGTTCACTTCGATGACGTCGTCAACGTAACGTCGAATCACTTCAAGCGAATCGGGGTCGGGAATGCGACACGCGAGTCCATCGGCCAATTGCGTCGTCACCGGCGCCTCGAGCACACGACCGGCGCGATACGACAGCGCATAGCAGGGCGCCTGAGCCGACACCACGCCGACGATGCGCGTGGAAAGCCCAAGGGCCTCGCGCGCCGCGATGCTGGCGTTGATGCCCGAGCCCTGGCCAATCGGCACGAACACAACGTCGAGCCGCGGCACCGCCTCGAACATTTCCGTCCAGTAGGTCGCCACACCCCGCACCAGATCGCGGTGGAACGCCGGAATGAAGTGCAGCTTCCGCGCCGCCGCCGCTCGGGCGGCTTCCTCGCGCGCGGCCTGGAAGTCATGGCCGTGCTCGATCAACTCGACCCCAAGCGCGCGCATGGCGGCGTTCTTCTCGCGCGAATTGCCGTGCGGCACGTAGATCGTCGCCGGTAATTTCGCGGTGCGCGCCGCGAAGCCGACCGACTGGCCATGGTTGCCCTTGGTTGCGCTGATTACGCCTGGGCAATCTGGTTCGCGGTGCTTCAGTTCATCGAAATAGACCAGTCCGCCGCGCAGCTTGAACGCGCCGACGGGCGTGTGGTTCTCGTGCTTGACCCAGACCTCGGTACCGAGCGCCTGCGCGAGCAGCGGCCAGGCGAACTGCGGCGTCGGCTTCAGCGTCCGATAGACGATGTCGGCTGCGCGTTGCAGCGCTGTGCGGTCAGGGAGCATGAGTGGCAGGGCAAAGCAGAGCGCAAGGCTTGCAATCTAGCAGCGACGACCGGTACAGTGCCAGTACAGTTATGCGTCCAATTCAAACATCTGGCCTGCTTGTTTTTCCAGCACAGTTTTGATGACCGCTGACGATCGCACCTCGTCGTACGACACCGCTAATGCGGGCGGCGCGTCGATCTCGCTGCTCAGCGACGGGAACGACACCTTGTCGGCGCAACTGGCCGCGCGGCTGGCCCTGCGCATCGACGAACATGCGTTGAAGCCCGGGACACGGTTGCCTTCGATCCGCGCGTACGCCGCGCAGCAACGGGTCAGCCGCTCCACCGTGGTCGAGGCATACGACCGACTGATCGCGGTGGGTTTGATCGAGTCGCGTCGCGGGTCGGGGTTTTACGTCGCGGCGCGGTCGCGCTCTGGCGCCCGCCGTGGGCAGTCAGCCGGGGAGCAGGCGCCAGCGGTTGACGCGGGGGCGCCGAATGTCGTGTGGCTGCTGCGTTCGATGCTGCGGCAAGCGCCGGCGTCGCAGCAGCCCGGCGCTGGGCTGCTGCCCACGCCATGGCTGGACGCGGGCCTGGTCGGCGCGGCGGTGCGTGCGGTCGGCAGGACGATGAACTCGCAGTTGGGCTACGGGCTGCCCGAAGGCTGCCTGCCGCTGCGTGAACAGATTGTTCATCGGCTGGCACTCGCCGATATTGGCGCGACGCCGTCGCAGATCGTCACGACCAGCGGGGTGACGCAGGGGATCGATCTGGTCGCGCGCCATTTCGTTGCGGCCGGCGACACCGTGTTCGTCGAGGATCCGGCGTGGTTCGTGATGTTCGCGCGCTTTGCCGCATTCGGCGCACGTGTGATCGGCGTGCCGCGCCGCGCCGACGGGCCCGACATCAAGGTTTTGCGCAACCTGCTGACACGGCACCAGCCGAAGCTCTTTGTGATTGGCTCGGTGCTGCACAACCCGACCAGCACGTCCCTATCGGGCGCGAACGCGCACCAGTTGCTCAAACTCGCTGATGAATACGGTTTCACCATTGTTGAGGACGATATCTATGGCGACCTGCATCCGGGACGCACCGCAGGTACGGCGGTCCGACTGGCGAGCCTGGATCAGCTCAAGCGTGTCATCTACGTCAGCGGTTTCTCGAAGACGCTGGCGGCCAATCTGCGCGTGGGCTACGTCGCCTGCGCGCGCGAACTGGCAGAGCAACTGGCAAATCTCAAGCTGCTGACCGGTCTGACCACGCCCGAGGTCACCGAACGTGTCGTGGCGCGCGTGCTGGGTGAAGGCGGCTATCGCCGCCACCTGGAGCGCTTGCGCGGCAAGCTCGACGCTGCCCGGGACCGCACTGCGCGCGCGCTGGAGCGCATGGGCGTGAAACTTTTCTCGCCGCCTGCGGCCGGCATCTTCCTGTGGGCCGACTTTGGTCGCAACACCAACGCGATCGCGGCTGCAGGCGCGCAGCAGGACATCCTGTGCGCGCCGGGCAGCCTGTTTTCGCCGACGCAGTTGCCGAGCAACTGGATGCGGGTGTCGGCGGCGACAAGCCTTAACCCGGTCGCAATGAAGTTCCTGGCGCAGGCCGCGGCCGCGCGCTGAGCTGCAGGCGAACTGAATCGACGACTGGCCGCCGCAAGTGTGAAGTCGCGGGGCAGGCGGGATGGTGCCGCGGCTTGAAGTCAAGAAGTTCACCCTCATAATCCGCCCCGCCAATCAAAATTGCGGAGAAAACCATGGGCGCGACCGACTCCCACATGAAGGAAACCCTGGGCTTCCAGGCCGAGGTGACGCAGCTGCTTCACCTGATGATCCACTCGCTGTACTCGAACAAGGAGATCTTCCTGCGCGAGCTGGTCAGCAATGCATCGGATGCGTGCGACAAACTGCGCTTCGAATCGATCGCCCGGCCGGAACTGCTCGATGGGGGCACGGACTTTGCGATCCATGTCGGATTCGACAAGGCCGCGCGCACGATCACCGTGTCGGACAACGGTGTCGGCATGTCGCGCGACGAGGCGATCCAGCACCTGGGAACCATTGCGAAGAGCGGCACGCGCGAGTTCTTCGCGCAGCTGACCGGCGACCAGCAGAAGGATGCGCAACTGATCGGCCAGTTCGGGGTTGGCTTCTACTCGAGCTTCATCGTCGCTGACCGCGTGACAGTGGTCTCGCGCCGCGCCGGTTCGACCGAGGCGGTCAAGTGGGAAAGTGACGGCTCCGGCGAGTTCACGGTCGAGCCGGCCGAACGGGCCGCTCGCGGGACCGATGTGATCCTGCAGCTGAAGCAGGGAGAAGATGAACTGCTGTCGAACTGGAAGATCAAGTCGATCCTGACCAAGTACTCCGACCACATCGCCACGCCGATCCGCATGAGGAAGGAGGAGTGGGACAAGGACAAGAACGAGCACGTGACGAAGGACGAGGAAGAAACCGTCAACCAGGCCAATGCGCTGTGGGCGCGCAGCAGGAACGACGTGACGGACGATCAGTACAAGGCGTTCTACAAGCACGTCAGTCATGACTTTGGCGAACCGCTGGCGTGGACGCACAACCGCGTCGAAGGCAAGCAGGAATACATCCAGCTCCTGTACATCCCGTCGCGCGCGCCGTTTGACCTGTGGGACCGGCAAAGCCGGCATGGCGTGAAGCTATACGTGCGGCGCGTGTTCATCATGGACGACGCCGAGCAGCTGATGCCGCCGTACCTGCGCTTCGTGCGCGGCGTGATCGACTCAAGCGACCTGCCGTTGAACGTTTCGCGCGAGATCCTGCAGGAATCGCGCGACGTGCGCGCGATCCGCGAGGGCTCGACCAGGCGCGTGCTCGGTCTGCTCGAAGACCTGGCGCAGAACCGCAAGGAGGATTACGCGAAGTTCTGGGGCGAGTTTGGCCAATGCCTCAAGGAGGGGCTGGGCGAGGACCACGCGAACCAGGAAAGGATCGCGAAACTGCTGCGGTTTTCAACCACGGCGAGCGACGGCCAGTCGGCGTCCTTTGCCGACTATGTCGGTCGCATGATGGACAAACAGAAGGCGATCTATTACCTGGCTGCCGACACGCTCGAGGCCGCCAGGAACAGCCCGCATCTGGAAGTCTTCCGCAAGAAGGACGTCGAGGTCGTGCTGTTCACCGACCGCGTGGACGAATGGGCGCTGTCCTTCCTGCGCGAGTTCGACGGCAAGGAACTGGTGTCCGTCGCCAAGGGTGATCTCGATCTGGGAGAACTTGCGGATGCGCAGGAGAAAGAAGAGCAGGCCAAGGTTGCCGACGAGTACAAGGAACTGACTGGGCGGGTCAGAACTGCACTCGGCGACAAGGTGCAGGATGTTCGCGTCACGCTGCGGCTGACCGATTCGCCGGCTTGCGTCGTCGTCGATCGCGACGCGATGAGCCAGCACCTGCAGCGGCTGCTGAAGTCGGCCGGGCAGAAGGCGCCCGATAGCAAGCCGATTCTCGAGCTGAATCCAACCCATCCGCTGGTGCAGCGGCTGAAGTATGAGGCTGACGACAAGCTCGCGACCTGGGCCACGCTGCTGCTGGATCAGGCGGTGCTGGCGGAGGGCGGCCAGCTTGGTGATCCGGCCGCGTTCGTCCGGCGCGTCAACCAGCTGTTGCTGGATGCGGCAGCGAAGTAGTGGGATCGCGCAAGCGCCTGCAAGGTTTCCCGCCGGTCCTGGACGCCCGTGTCGAGCGGCTGATCCTCGGCAGTTTTCCAAGCGAGGCGTCGCTGGCGGCCGGCCAGTACTACGCGCATCCGCGCAACCAGTTCTGGCGCGTGCTGGGCCGGCTGATCGACGAACCGCTGCCGGACCTTGAATACGACCAGCGTTTGGAGCGTGTGTTGGCGAACCGCATCGGCATCTGGGACGTGCTCGGCGCGTGCGAGCGCAATGGCAGTCTGGACAGTGACATTCGACGTCATCGCCCAAATGACTTCCGCCGACTCAGAACGCTGGCACCGAAGCTCAGGCGCGTGATTTTCAATGGCGCCACGGCGGGAAGATTCGTGCGCGAGTTCGCTGCGGCGGGTTTCGAGACGCGAATCGCGCCGTCCACGAGCCCCGCGCATGCGGCGCGCAGCTTCGAGCAGAAGCTGGCCCTTTGGCGCGCTGCGCTGAATGAAGCCTGACATGAGCCGCACCGATCGCCCGTCACGGCTGGCGCCGCCGCGCGGGCAGTGCCCGGTGGCGCCGCACGTCACGATCTCGGAGCAGGGCGGCGTGCGCTTCCTGCATTTCGGCACGGAGTGGGTGCAGGGCGCGATGCGCACTGCTCGCCCGTTCGCACTTGAACTCGAATACCAGCAGCAGATGATGGCGCCGCTGCTTTTTGCGCCCGATCCGCGCCGGGTGGTGCAACTGGGGTTGGGTGCGGCCGCGCTCGCCAAGGCCTGCTGGCGTGCGCTTCCGGAAGCGGAGATACTGGTCGTCGAGATCAGCGACGAAGTCGTGCATACCGCGCGCCAGTGGTTCAAGCTGCCGGCGAGCGACCGTCTGCTGGTGACCATCGAGGACGCCGAGGCATTTGTCGCTCATCCGGGACGGCGCGGGAGTGCCGACTGGTTGCAGGTCGACCTTTACGACGCGGCGGCGCGCGGTCCGGTGTGCGATGACATCGCTTTCTATCGCAACTGCCGAAAGCTGCTCGCGCAGCCAGGCGTCGCGGCGATCAATCTGTTCGGGCGCGGGTTCGAGCCGAGCTTCGAGCGGATTGCGGCCGCCTTTGACGATCGTGTCATCGTGCTGCCGGAGGCGGAGGCGGGCAATCGCATCGTGCTCGCTTTCAGCGGCGCGACGATCAAGCTGCCGTTTGCGGCCCTCTATCGACGGGCGGGGGACATCGAGCTTGCGCACCGCTGGCCGGCCCGGCGCTGGGTGTCGGGGATCAAATCCGCGAACGGATTCGAGCGCGAATTCATCCTCTGATTCGACCATTCGAGTTAGCGGTTTCGCCGCCGCTCCCGATCCGAGCGGCTGATGCAGGATCGCGTGCTTGACAGCGATTTCGCGCTCGATAGGCTCGGACAATTGTGAGGGTGCCCCCACTCACGCATAATCGCGATCTTATGGAGTCACGCCCCCCCGAAGCGGCTATTGCCGCGCCACCGAGTCCCGTGCTGCCGAAGCTGTCGGCGCAGGAGGCCGGTGCTTTGCTGCAATCAAGCCTGGCACTCGCGGCCGACATGATCGGTGCGGCTTTCCCGGCCATGTGCCGGCCCGCGGCCGACAGTCTGATTGCAAAACTTGATGCCGATGCGGGTGCGCCGCTCGTGCGGCGGATGATTTCGGGCAAGAGCGTCGAGCTGCGCGACGGACTGGTGCGCAATCTTCACCGGCGCCAGGAGGAGGTGCTGATCCGTATCGCCGTGCGGCCGCGTGGATCCAATCTGCAACAGAACATCTCGGCCGACAACATGACGCTGGTCGAGGCCGATGAGTGGGTGTCGAACTCGATCGTCGACCGCGTCGCCGGCCGCATCCGCGGTCATCTTGAATCAGTGCTGCGCGATCTGCATGTCGTCGTCGGTTTCCTGGCTGGGCGCGAAACCCTGCGAGCCAGCGATGATCCTTTTGCGCCGGACCTGTTCTTGCACTCTCTTGTCGGAGCTGGCGACGATCTGGGCATGCATTCGGACACGGTTGAAGCCCTGGTCAGTGCCTTTGAGCGTCCCTTTGCCGAGGAACTGCAGCGCGTTTACCTGGCCGTTCTTGATCACATGCGTGCGCGCGGCATGGATGCCAAGGCTGTCCGGCGCGAGCTGGCGGCGCGTCAGGCCGCGGCATTCAAGGGCTCGGGAGCCGCCGCCAAAGGCAGCGGCATGCTGGCGCCCGACACCCTCTCGCCCGTTGCCGAAGGCCCGGCGGGTGCGAGTGGCGGCGTACAGATCCCGATCAACGCCGCGGCGGCGCTCGGAAACCTGATGTCGCGCCTGCAGGCCAATGCGCGCGGGGAGGCGTTGCCAAAAGGGCTGCAGTCGCCAGGTGTTGCGCCAGCACCATTGCTCGATGCCGTGCAGGAGCTGCAGCAGCTTGGACTGCAGGGACTGGCCGGCGCCGCCATCACCACGCTGGAGGGTGGTGCAGCCCCCTGGCGCGAGCATCTGATCGACAAGGCGAGCCGTACCGTCGACAAGCTGACGATCGAAATCGTCGGCATGTTGTTCGACCACGTGATGCAGGACAAGCAGGTGCCGGTCGAGATCAAGGCGATGCTGTCGCGGCTGCAGTTCCCGGTGCTGAAGGTTGCGTTGATGGACGCGGACTTCTTCGCGTCGGGCAATCATCCGGCGCGCCGGCTGATCGACCGCATCGCGAGCACGTCGATCGGCTGGGGGCCCTACGGCGACGAGAACGACAAGTACCGTGCCGAGGTCGAACGCGTGGTGCGAACCGTCCTTGAGAGGTTCGACAAGGACATGGCGATCTTCGAGCGGCTGCTCACTGAGTTCGATCTGTTTGTCGGCGAGACTTCGACGAAAGACAACGACCCAGTGTCGCGCGCCAAGCGTGCGCTGGAAGAGGCCGAAAAGCGCGAAATCCTGGTGATCAACACCACGATCCAGGTGCGGCGCGCTTTTGAGAAGGTCGAGCTCGAACCCTACTTGCGCGACTTCCTGGTCGGACCCTGGGTGCAGGCGCTCGTCAATGCAATCATGCGCGACGACGAGACCCCCGGCTTCTCGAAGAGCTTCCGCCAGGTGATCCACGACCTGGTCTGGAGCGTGCAGCCGAAGGTCTCGGCTGACGAACGAAAACGTCTGGTCGCGTTGATTCCGCCAACGATGCGAATCCTGAGGGACGGGCTGACCTCGATCCGCATGCCCGAGCACGAGCAGAATCAATTCTTCCAGCAGCTGATGCAATCGCACGCGATGTCCGTGCGTCCCGTCGATCAGGCGACCTACATCAAGTCGTCGCTGGTGAGCACCGAGCTGCGCACGCGCATCAACGAGATGCGGATTACCGGCACGTTCCCGATCTCGACCGTCGCGGGCGGGATCAAGGTATCCGAGGGCGCACTGCTGCGGGCCGCTGAGCAGCATTCGGCACAGATGATGATCCCGGTGGCACCGACTGACATGGCGCCCCTGGATCGCAGCGAAGAGGCCGATATGGACGAGAAGATTGCCACCTGGCAGCGCGGCACCTGGTTCGATCTGTGGAACGGCACCGAGTTCATCCGCGCACGACTGCGCTGGATCAGCCCGCTGCGCACCCTCTTCATGTTCAGCTGCGCCAACGAGTCGCAGGCGCGCGTGCTTTCCCCCGATGTCCTCAAGTCATACATGAAGCGTGGCTATCTCAAGCCGCTGGAACATGATCCGCTGATGAAGCGCGCGGTTGACGGCGTGGTGGGCGATTTTGAGAAGGCGCCGAAACGCGCCGACGAACTCGTTTCGCGTTTCGCTGCCGGAGTCTAGAGGCGCGCACTACCGATCTGCGCAGTCAGGCTGGGCACGACGGCCTGCGATCGCTGCGAGTTTCCGCAGCAGAAAAGATCGCGCACGGCGTGACGACGATCGGCGAAGTGCTCCGTGCTGCTCCGCCGTTCAATGCGTGACTTGCTGCTGGCCACGGAATTCGACGATCTCGATCAGATTGCCTGAGGGGTCTTCCACGAGGATATGTTTTCCCGCCGGTGATTCAAAACGCTCGCCGCGGAATTTCACCGCCTTGTTTCTGAGCAGGCTGATCGTCGCCTCAAGATCACTGTTGCGAACAACCTGGAATCCGAGCTTCGAACCGTAGAACTGGGCCGCGCTTTCCACGTCGTCGAGGAGATATTCAATGTTCATTGTTCTGCTTCTCCACGAATCATCAGTGATCTGCGTGCGCGGACGCTCCCATCGTGTCCAGCCAGGCCGACTTGCGCTCGCCCTTCGCGCCATACATCCGCGTGTCGGCGACGTGGGTCAGATCCCTCGCGTTGAGGGCGTCGTCGGGATACATGGCGATGCCGACGCTGATCCCGATCGACGCCGCGTGCGCTGCGACTTCGAAGGGCTGATCGAAAGCGTGTGCGAGGCGCTGCGCTGCATCTTCGGCCGCGGCGCGATCCTGAATCGCTGGCAGGATGACCGTGAACTCATCCCCGCCGAGTCGCGCGACGATGTCGGACTCGCGCACCTGAGCGCTCAGGCGGGCCGCAACCTGGCGCAGCAGTTCGTCGCCCGCGCTGTGTCCATGCCTGTCGTTGATGGGCTTGAAGCTGTCGAGATCGAGAAACAGCAGTCCGACCCTGTGTTGTTGTCGATGGGCAAATGCCAACGCCCGCTCCAGTTCATCGAGGTACAAGGCGCGGTTGGGCAGTCCGGTCAGCTCGTCGTAATGCGCAAGGCGATGGACCCGTTCCTCGAGTCGCCGGCGTTCCGTGATGTCAAGCAGGATCGCGGTGAGGAGCCGCTCGTCGCGTACCACCACCTCGCTCAGCGACATTTCGACCGGGAAAAGCGAGCGATCGCGCCGTTGCGCCGTCACCTGGCGCCGCGTGTTCATGACCTCACTGTGGCCATGCTCGGCGTATCGCTGCAGGTAGACATCATGATGCCCCTTATGCGGATCCGGCACGATCAGGCTGACGTTGCTTCCGATGGCTTCCGCCGCGGAATAGCCGAACATGCGCTCCGCGGCGCGGTTGAACCCGCGGATCATGCCGTGCGGATCGATCGTGATGATTCCCTCGGACGCGTTGTCAAGGACGTTCCTGGCCTTGCGTTGCTCGCGGTCGAGCGCGCGTCGCAGCGGGGTGACCAGTTCGAACCAGATAAAGACCGATACCAGGGCGGTCAGCAACGCAGTGTCGATCAGCGTCAGCGCCCACCATGGGAGGGCATCGGAAAGGGCGCCCAGTGCCGCCATGACGGTGAACTCGAACACGCCGACGACCAGCAGAACAGCAACGATCCATCTGGCCGGAGTCGACAGGCGCGACAAAAGCTTGGTTGGGCGCCGGAGGTGTAGACGCATGATTGCGTGCTACGGCCTGTGCCCTTGTTCACTGCCTTGGAGACACGGCGCCAATCGGAGCCGGGGCGTGATCTCCGGTGACCTCCCGTGACGGCGGGGGTGCGCAGGCTTCATGATGCGAACGATAGCCGGCAGTTAGTGACCGGATATTGGCGATCGTCAGTAATGAGTTCAGGCACCGACGTCTCGGCGGGGAGACGTCAGATCACTTCGACAACTGACGCATCGCGCGGGTGAGTCCCTCAAGGGTCAGCGGGAACATCCGCCCGGTCACCAGCTGATTGATGACCGAGATCGACTGGCGGTATTGCCACAGTCCCTCGGGCTCGGGGTTGATCCAGATGTGTTTCGGGAAATGATGCGCGAAACGCTGCAGCCACACAGCGCCAGCCTCGGCATTGTTATGCTCGACCGAGCCGCCCGGCTGCAGGATCTCGTACGGACTCATCGTCGCGTCGCCAACGAAAATCAGCTTGTAGTCCGGGTTGTACTTGCGCAGCAGGTCCCAGGTGTCGAACTTCTCCGCGTAGCGACGGCGGTTATTGCGCCACACGTATTCGTACACGCAGTTGTGGAAGTAGTAGAACTCAAGGTGCTTGAGCTCGGCCTTGGCGGCCGAGAACAGCTCTTCGACGCGCTTGATGTGCTCGTCCATCGTGCCGCCGACGTCGAGCAGCATCAGCACTTTTACCGTGTTGTGCCGCTCGGGCACCATCTTGATGTCCAGCCAGCCGGCATTACGCGCGGTTGAGGCGATCGTGTCCGGCAGGTCGAGTTCGAGGTCCGCGCCTTCGCGAGCGAATCGACGCAGCCGTCGCAACGCGACCTTGATGTTGCGGGTGCCGAGCTCGACCTGATCGTCGTAGTCGCGATAGGCGCGCGCTTCCCACACCTTGACCGCGGATCGCCCGCCCTTGCTTGGGCCGCCGATGCGGATGCCCTCCGGATGCGTACCGCCACTGCCAAACGGCGAAGTGCCGCCGCTGCCGATCCACTTGTTGCCCCCGTGGTGCGCGCCGTCCTGTTCCTCAAGCCGCTTGCGGAATTCCTCCATCAGTTTGTCAAAGCCGAGCTTCTCCAGCTTTGCCATCTCTTCCGCCGAAAAGTCGCGCTCCAGGAGCTGCCTGAACCATTCGTCGGGAATCTCCTTGGTGATTCCAAGCGTGGTGTGAACGCCGTTGAAGAACTCCCCGAACGCACGATCGAACTTGTCGAACAGTGCCTCATCCTTGACCAGCGTGGCGCGCGACAGGAAGTAGAAATCGTCGATTGACGGGCGGATCACGTCTTTCTTCAATGCTTCCAGCAGCGTCAGCAGCTCCTTGATCGAAACCGGCAGCCGCGCCGCGCGCAGGTGGTAGAAGAAGTTGATCAGCATGCCCTCACCCCTAGCCCGTCTCCCGCTGATGCGGGCGAGGAAGATGTGTCGCCAGCCGTAACTCCAGGTGGCGCTTCACGTCGCGCCATTCTGTCGCGAGGATGCCGTACATCATGGTGTCGCGCACAGTACCGTCGCGGCGAGCCTGATGATGGCGGATCACGCCATCCTTCTTTGCGCCGAGCGCCTCGATTGCCTGCTGCGAGGCGAAATTGAAGTTATCGGTGCGAAAGCCCACGACGTGGCACCCAAGGGCGTCGAACGCATGCCCGAGCAGCAGCAGCTTGCAGGCGGTGTTGATGTGCGTCTTCTGACAGCGGCGCGCGTACCACGTGTAGCCGATCTCGACGCGATCGATCACGGTGACGATGTCGTGAAAGCGGGTCGAACCGACGATCGTATCGGTCGCCAAGTCCCGAACCGCCCATGGCAGCATGTGCCCGGCGTCCTGCCCGGCGTGGGCGGCACTGATGTAGGCGTGTGTCTCTTCCGGCGCCGGCACCGAGGTAAACCACAGCTTCCACAGTTCGCCATCCGATGCCGCGCCGACCAGCCCGTCGTGATGCTCACGCGCCAGCGGCTCGAGCCGCACGCCATGGCCTTCAAGTGTGATGGGGGAGGGCGCAATCATCGAAGTGCTTCGCGTTGACCGGCGGCGCGAGCGAAGCGATGCGTCGTCCGCTTCGAACGCGAGAGCAGGTTGCGGCGGGCACAGATCAAGACCATCTGCACGCTCCCAAGTCCGTCCGCAACCTACCGGTTGTGGCGGGCCATGAACACCAGTCTCTCAAACAGGTGCATGTCCTGCTCGTTCTTCAACAACGCGCCCGACAGCGGCGGCACGAACAGCTTGTCGTCCTTTGCGCGCAACGCTTCAGCTGGAATCTGTTCCGCCACCAGCAGCTTGAGCCAGTCCAGAAGCTCGGACGTCGAAGGCTTCTTTTTCAGTCCCGGGAGTTCGCGGATGGAGAAGAACGCATCCATCGCACTCTTCAGCAGTTCCTTGCGCAGCCGCGGAAAGTGCACATCGACAATTGACTGCATCGTTTCCTTGTCGGGGAACTTGATGTAATGGAAGAAGCAGCGGCGCAGGAACGCGTCCGGCAGTTCCTTTTCGTTGTTCGACGTGATCACCACCAGCGGCCGATGGCGCGCCTTGATGATCTGCCGCGTCTCGTACACATAGAACTCCATGCGGTCAAGCTCGCGCAGCAGGTCGTTGGGAAACTCGATGTCGGCCTTGTCGATCTCGTCGATCAGCAGCACGCTCGGGCGTTCCGATTCGAAAGTCTGCCACAGCACGCCCTGCACGATGTAGTTGTGGATGTCCTGCACGCGCGCATCGCCCAGCTGCGAATCGCGCAGCCTTGATACAGCGTCATACTCGTACAGACCCTGTTGCGCCTTGGTCGTCGACTTGATGTGCCAGGCGAGCAGCGGCAGGTCAAGAGCGCGCGCCACTTCCTCGGCCAGCATCGTCTTGCCGGTGCCGGGTTCGCCCTTGATCAGCAGTGGTCGCTGCAGCGTGAGCGCGGCATTCACCGCGAGTTTGAGATCGTCAGTAGCGACGTAGGTTGACGTGCCTTCGAAGCGGGCCATGGTCGATGCAGTGCGGCAGTTTGAACGCGGATGAGTATACGCAGCGCCATGCGCCATCCGGGGATGATCCGTTAGAATGCGCGCCGCTTCAGGCACGACCGGCATCGCGCAGCCGCAGGTACCCGCTGGCTGCCGGCAACCCCCGACCTTCGATGGATTCTGCTTCGATGAAAAATGGACGCAATGCGGCGCTGGTGATGATGCTGGTGTTGCCAATCACGGCTGGCGCGCAGGCAGCCGCACCCTCGGCGCCGGGCCAGAGCGCAAAGCCCAATGTGTCGATGTGCACAGGCTGCCACACGATTCCGGGTTATCAGGCCTCGTTCCCGCGCGTGTATCACGTGCCGAAGATCGCGGGACAGTCTGCCAAGTACATCGAGGCCGCGCTGAGCGGCTACAAGAAGGGCGAGCGCAGTCACCCGACCATGCAGGCGATTGCGCAGGGGCTGAGCGATGCCGAGATCGCGGCGCTGGCGGCGTACTACGCCGAGCGTGGCTCGGACACCAAGTAGGGAGTGACGATGAAGAACTGGACGATCGCCGCCGTACTTGGGATTCTCCTTGCCGGCAACACATTCGCAGCGGATCTCGAGGCCGGCCGCAAGATTTCAGACGCGCAATGTGCCGCCTGCCATGGCAAGGACGGCAAGACACCCGTCGATCCGACCTATCCGAAGCTCGCCGGACAGTACGCGGACTACCTGGCCAAGGCACTGAATGACTACAACACCGGTGCCCGCAAGAACGCCATCATGGGCGGAATGGCCAAGCCCCTGTCCAAGCAGGACATTCAGAACCTGGCCGCTTATTTTGCAAGCCTGCCGGGGCCGCTGACGCACCGCAAGTAGTCGAGCGATTGCCGCATCGACGGGCGCCGCGGGCGTCCGTTTCGGTTCAGGCCTTCTGGCGTTTCTTCAGGCATTCCAGGTATGCCGCGTTGATTGCTTCGGTGTTGGCCGGCAGCGAACCGCGCTGTGCGCGCCAGACGATCTCTCCCAGGCATTCCATCGCTTCGTGTGCGGCGTCATGCTCTGACCCGGTTCGGGACGCAAGTTGCGCGAACACGGCGCGGATGCCGGGCGGCTGATCGATCGACAGTTGTTCGTCGAGCGCCAGATGCATCGACAGGTGAAGGAACGGATTGGTCGAGCCGCACTCGACGCCGAAATCCTCTGCCAATGCGCGCTCCGGTTCGTCGAGCAGAGCGTGGTATTCGGGGTGGACGACGATCCACTTCAACGCGATCGCCTCCAACGGCGACAGCAGTTCGCCGGCGCTCTGTTTGCGCCATGCGTCGCAGAAGAAGCGGCGGACGTCTTCGCGCGAAGGGTTGAACACCGTCAGACTGCCATCGTCTTTCGCTTGAATTCGCACCAGGTCGCAATCGCACAGCGCCAGCATTCGGGCTTGCGCGCCTTGCACACGTAGCGGCCATGCAGGATCAGCCAGTGATGCGCATCCTTGCGGAACTCTTCGGGAACGAACTTCTCCAGTTTGTGCTCGACTTCATCGACGCCTTTTCCCGGCGCAAGCCCCGTGCGGTTCGCGACACGGAAAATGTGTGTGTCGACCGCGATCGTCGGGTCGCCGAACGCTGTGTTCAGAACGACATTCGCGGTTTTGCGGCCAACGCCCGGAAGCGACTCAAGCGCGGCGCGGGTACGCGGCACTTCGCCGGCGTATGAGTCAAGCAGCATCCGTGACAGGCGCACGACGTTCTTCGCCTTGGTTCGAAACAGGCCGATGGTCTGGATGAAAGGAATCAGTCTTTCCTCGCCCAACGCTGCGATCGCGGCGGGCGTGCTGGCAACCTTGAACAACTCGCGGGTGGCGATGTTCACGCTCCTGTCGGTGGCCTGCGCCGACAGCACCACGGCGAGCAGCAACTCGAACGGCGTCCCATATTCGAGCTCAGTGGTCGGGTGCGGATTTGCGGCGCGCAGCGTCGCGAAGATCTGCCGTCGCTTCTCGGAGTTCACGTGGTCTGTCCCTCTCGCCGCTTGCGCGCGCGCTCGATGGCGGCCGTGACAATCGCCCGTTTCTGGCTGACCTGCATCGGCGTCGGGTTGTCGCGCGTCGCGGGTTCGGTGAGTTTTGCGAGCGCCCGGGCCGCGAGTCTTGCGTCGTCTTGCGCTTTCTCGCGCAGCAGACGCTCCTGGCGTGCGTGGAAACGAGCGCGCGCGGCATTGGCGTCTTCCTGATTCCACACATGCGGCGGATCCGCGCGCACTATCGCAATGCAGTCCATCGGGCACGGCGGCAGGCACAGGTCGCAACCGGTACAAAGTTGCGGGATCACCGTATGCATGAGCCTGGCGGCACCGACGATTGCATCGACCGGACAGGCCTGGATGCACAACGTGCAGCCGATGCACAACGACTCTTCGATCAACGCGATATGCAGCGGCTTTTCAACGCCATGGGCCGGATTCAGTGACAGTACCGGGCGCTTGAGCAATCTCGCGAGCTTGACGATGCCGGTCGCGCCACCGGGCGGACATTGATTGATGTTGGCTTCGCCGGCTGCGATCGCCTCAGCGTACGGCCGACAGCCCTGATAGCCACACTTTGTGCATTGGGTCTGCGGTAGCAGCGCATCGATCGCGTCGGCCTGTGACGGCAGCTCGGGCATTTGGTGATTATCGCAAGCGTCGCCACACCGCGATGCGTGAGCCGCGGCTCACCGGCCGGCGTGTTCTATGGTCGTCAGCGTCGCGCGATAGCGTTCGACGCGAGTTCCGCCGATGGTCACCGCACGCTGCGCTGCCCGCAGCGCCTCGTCACGGCGGCCGAGTGCCAGCAGCGCGCGCGCGAGGTTGTTCCACGCATCGCCCGAGTTCACGTCGAGCTCAGTCGCACGTTCGAATGCGAAGGCCGCTCTGGCGTGATCGCCGGCCGCAAAGGCCGTGTTGCCCAGGCCCATCCACGCAAGAGGCGTCGGCGCGCGCTGCGTCAAGGCGTCATAGGCGGCGAATGCCGCCTGGGGGTCGAGGCGTTCAAGCGCAATCGCCGCAGTGACCAGCGCCTCAGGCGTTGGGGTTCGCGGCAGGCGCGCCGGCGCATCCGCAACCATCGCCCAGTACCCGCTGCGTTCCCAGGTTCGCTCGAAGACCTCGAGCGTCAGACGCTGTCGTTCGGTGAGGCCCGAATGCAGCACGATCTCGCCGCGGTCCAGGTCATAACCAATGACCACTGCGTAATGCCATATCGGCACAATGGGCAGAGACAGGTTCTGCAGAACGATCACCGGTCGGGCATCGGCGACTTCGGTCAGCACGGCTTCCATTCGTGGCGGAAGCGCCACGGCGAGGCGGCCGTGCCGCCGTGCGGTCGCCAGCATTTCCGCCTGCAGCGAGCCTGCGTGCGACGGCAGGAACAACTGCGGCCGCAACGCTTCGGGCGTGGTCGACAGCCCGCTCGCGTTCAGCGCCATCGCGAGCGATGCAGGACCGCACTGGAATTGCTCCTGTGCAAAGAAGGGCACATGCGGTAGCAGTACCTGTCGGGGTAAGCCGCCGGGTGCGTGTTCGGCCAGCGCCGCGGTCTGCGGCGTCGCGCAGCCCGTGAGCAGGTTCGCCAGAAGGAGCAGCGCAGAAACAACGACCCCCGCCGCAGCGGGGGTCGCTTTTCGGGACAACGCTGTGATCAACGGATTGGGCGCGTGAAGGGGAACACCTTCGTCAACCCGAGGATGTCCGTGATCAGCAGCAGCACGAAGATGAACAGGATCACGCCGATCGCGTCACCGCCGGCGGGAAGCTGGTCGAGACGTTGCGCCAGCATCCGCGCTTCGTCGTCGGTCAAC
This sequence comes from Burkholderiaceae bacterium, assembly GCA_036824465.1. Taxonomy (GTDB): domain Bacteria; phylum Pseudomonadota; class Gammaproteobacteria; order Burkholderiales; family Burkholderiaceae_F; genus JAKOQB01. The sequence goes on along the minus strand of DAITAC010000006.1, from coordinate 7,423 downwards.
GCGCTCACCCGGTCCTGAACCTGACCCGGATCGACCCCACGCGCCACCAACGCGCTTCGTACATCTTCGCGTGCGAGCAGTTGCGTGAGCCGATCCTGGACATCCAGTTGCGCCGTTTCTTCGGTCCTGATCAGCCCTGAATTGGCCGGACCTTGCGCAAATGAGGGCAGGCTGGTTCCCAGAACGCAAACGGCCGCGACAGAGGCTATGGTGCGCCGGAAGTAGGTCATGTTGGCTCCTTGCAGAAAGGCCCGCGCGGGCCCGACAGGCCGAAGTTTGCCACGCGCCGCTGTGCGGCGTGTGGCGATCAGTCGTTTGCTCGAATGAAGTCCCGGATTTCCGGGTAGATCACTTCGCGCCAGCGGCGGCCGGAAAAGATGCCGTAGTGGCCGACACCCTTGGCAGTCAGATGGCGTTGCTTGTTCTTCGGAATGCCTTTGCACAGGCCATGTGCCGCCTCGGTCTGGCCGCTGCCGGAAATATCGTCCAGTTCGCCTTCGACCGTGCAGAGCGCCGTCGTTCTTATGTCTTCCGGCGCGACGCGCTGGCGGCGCACGTACCACGTGCCCCTCGGCAGAGCATGCTCCTGAAACACGATGCGGATCGTGTCGAGGTAGTACTCGGCCGGCAGGTCGATCACCGCGTTGTATTCATCGTAAAAGCGGCGATGTGACTCGACGTCGTCCTGGTCGCCCTTGACGAGGTCGAGGTAGTAGTCCCAGTGCGAAGTCAGGTGTCGGTCCGGGTTCATCGCGACAAATCCGGCATGCTGAAGAAAGCCCGGATACACGCTGCGCAAATACCCGGGATGCGCGCTCGGGACCTTGAAGATCACGTTGTTCTCGAACCACTCGATCGACTTGCGCGTGGCCAGCGCGTTGACGTCGGTCGGGTTGCGACGCGTGTCGATCGGGCCGCCCATCATCGTCATCGACTTCGGAATGGCGGGGTCCTTGCTCGTCGCCATCAGCGACATCGCCGCGAGCACCGGTACGGTCGGCTGACATACCGAAATGACGTGCACGTTCGGACCAAGATGGCGCACGAACTCGATCACATAGTGCACGTAGTCGTCGAGGTGGAACGGGCCGTTCGAGATCGGAACAAGTCGGGCGTCAATCCAGTCGGTGATGTAGACGTTGTGATCCGGCAGCAGCGCGCGCACCGTGTCGCGTAACAGCGTCGCGTGATGCCCGGACAGGGGGGCGACGACGAGAACGTTCGGATCGGCCTGGCGCTTGGCTTGTCCGTTCGTGAATCCGCGCTTGAAATGCAGCAGCTGACAGAAGGGCTTGGCCAGCGTGATCTCTTCCCTGACCGGGACGGTTCGGCCATCGACCGAAATTTCGGCCAGGTCGAACCCGGGTTTTTCGTACTGCTTGCCGATGCGATGCAGCAGGTCGTAACCCGCCGCCATTCGGCGCGAAAAAGGCGTGTAGGAAAGCGGGCTGTATGGGGAGGAGAACAACTCGGATGTGGCCTGCGCCCACACCGAAAGCGGATTCAGGAACTTGCGATGAAGATCATGCAGGTGATAGAGCATCCGCGATCGCGCCCAGCGCCTCCATGCCAAACCCCGTTATGGAGTGTTCGCTCGGAATTATGCTCGCACGACTGCGGCGCAGCAAATCGGCCAAAAAGCCGGCCAATGAGACGAGCCGTCCTGGTCAAGCAGACCGGTGGCCCGGTGGCCTTACCAGTAATTCTCCACGGCGAGCTGGGCCGGAACGCCGCGCCGCGACGTGGCAAATCCCCGCAAAGTCAGGCGCTTGCGCGTATCCGTGACCATATCCGGGTTGCCGCAGATCATCACGCGCGAGCGCACAAGATCCAGGGGCAAGCCCACGTGGCGCTCGATCTCGCCGTTGTCGATCAGCATCGGAATGCGCTGTTCCAGCGCGCCGGCCAACTTGGCGCGTGTGACGACCTGGACATAACGGAGCTTGTGCGCGTGTTCGCGAAATTGCTCGTGGCTGCGAAACTCCTCGATCGTCGCCTGGTAGGCAAGTTCGTTCGGATAGCGCACGCTGTGCACAAGGACCAGGTTCTCGTACTCCTCCCAGGTCTTCATGTCCCACAGAATCGAGATGAATGGCGCCAGACCCGTGCCGGTCGCAAGGAGCCACAGGTCCTTTCCTTGTTCGAAGCGGTCGCAGGTCAGAAACCCGTAGTTCATCTTTTCGACGAACACGGTGTCGCCGACTTTCAGGCGCGACAGCTCCGAGGTGAAGTCGCCCCCCGGCACGACGATCGAAAAGAATTCCAGATGCTCGTCGTAGCTCGCCGACACGATCGAATAGGCGCGCCACGCAATGCGGGTTCCGGAGGGATTCTTTGGATTGTCGGGATCAGGCTTGCTCACGCCAAGACGGGCAAACTGGCCCGGAGTGAAACGGAATCCCGTGTAGCGCGTCAACCTGAAGGAAAACAGGTTCGGCGCCCATGGATGGATCCACAGAATCCTTTCAGCCGTGTACTTGTCGGGGGAGACCATCAGGCCCTTGCAGACGGTGCGCGGCGCGCACCGGCGTTATCGTTCCAACAAGCGCAGCTTGTCCCGCACGTCCTTCCACTCGTCGGCGTCGGCCGGATGCGCTTTCATTCTCGTGATCGACGGCCATTGCTTTGACAGATCGACGTTGAGCTTGATGAAGTGTCGCTGATCCTCCGGCACGTCTTCCTCCGCGTAGATGGCGTTGACCGGGCACTCCGGAATGCACACCGCGCAGTCAATGCACTCGTCGGGCTCGATGGCGAGGAAGTTCGGCCCCTCGCGAAAGCAGTCGACGGGACAGACGTCGACGCAGTCGGTGTACTTGCATTTGATGCAGGGCTCGGTGACGACGTGTGTCATCGCGTGATCGGGGACGCTCGTTGAAGGCGCGTATTCTATCGCGCCGCGTCATCGGATTCGGCCTTGTCACCTCGCTGCAGAGAGGGCTTTGAATGCAGGTTCCAGTCACACGCAGGTCACTGATCGCCGCCGGCGCCGCGGCGCTCGTCACCGCGTCGGCACGCGCGCAGGCTGCCAGAAAGGCGGCCGTCATCAGGATCGGCGAGATCAACAGTTACTCGTCGATCCCGCAGTTCCTCGTGCCTTACCGCAAGGCCTGGGAACTTGCGGTCGAAGAAGTCAATGCCGCAGGCGGCCTGCTGGGCCGAAGCGTCGAAGTCGTCACGCGCGACGATGCCGGCAAGCCCGACGACGCGATTCGCCACGCCACCGAACTGGTGAGCAACGAGAAGGTCGATCTGCTTGCGGGCACGTTCCTGTCGAATGTCGGACTGGCGGTCGCGGACTTTGCACTGCGCAACAAGGTGCTCTTCGTCGCCAGCGAGCCGCTGACCGATGCGTTGGTGTGGGAGAAGGGCAACCGCTACACCTTTCGCCTGCGCGCCAGCACCTACATGCAAAGTGCGATGCTGGTCGAAGAGGCGCTGAAGCTTCCAGCCAAACGCTGGGTCACGATTGCGCCTAACTACGAGTACGGTCAGAGCGCGGTCGCCAGCTTCAAGGCGCTGCTGAAAGCGAGACGACCGGATGTTGAGTTTGTTGCCGAGCAGTGGCCGGCACAGGGCAAGCTGGAGGCGGGAAGCACGGTGCAGGCGGTGCTGGCGGCGCGGCCGGAGGCGGTTTTCAACGTGACCTTTGGTGCCGATCTGACGCGACTGGTGCGCGAAGGCAATCTGCGCGGGCTGTTTCCGCGGGTGCCAACGGTGAGCTTGCTGTCAGGCGAACCCGAGTATCTGGATGCCTTGAAGGATGAGACGCCGAAGGGCTGGATCGTCACCGGCTACCCGTGGGACCAGATCGCCACACCCGAGCATGCAAAATTCTTCAACGCCTACTACAAGCGCCACAAGGACACGCCGAAGCTCGGGTCCGTGGTCGGGTACGCAGCGATGCAGGCGATTTTCGAAGCGATCCGCAAAGCGAAGTCCACCGACACAGAGAAGCTCATTGCGGCTCTGCGCGGGCTGAACTTCGCGACACCGTTCGGCCCCGCCACGTTTCGCGCACTCGATCATCAGTCAACGATGGGTGCGTTCGTGGGCAAGCTCGACGTACGCGGCGACAAAGGCACGATGGTCGACTGGCGCTACGCCGATGGCGCGAAGTACCTGCCCGGCGACAACGAGGTTCGCCGGCGGCGGCCGGCGGAGGCGATGAAATAGCAGTCGGGCGTCAAGCGTCGGGAGCAAGAGCCCGGCGATAGTCACAACTCGGTCTGACTCCGCCGCGGCGCGGGTTACGTCTACGTAGCTCGCGCGGTGTTTGCATTAGTCTCCCGACTCCCGACTCCCGACGCCCGACTTCCTTGACCCAGTTCCTCGCCCAACTGCTGACCGGCTTCGCCTACGCGTCGACCCTTTTTCTCGTCGCGGCGGGGCTCACCATCATCTTTGGCGTGACGCGCGTAGTGAATTTCGCGCACGGATCGCTGTACATGCTCGGCGCGTACCTGGCGTACTCGATCACGTCGCTGTTGCCGTTGACCGAGTTTGGCTTCTTCGGCGGAGTCCTGCTCGCATCGCTGATTGTCGCGCTGGTCGGCGTCGTGATCGAAGTGCTGGTGCTGCGTCGTATCTACGCTGCGCCGGAGATCTTTCAGCTGCTGGCAACCTTCGGCGTCGTGCTGATCGTGCAGGATCTCGCGCTGTGGCTTTGGGGTCCGGAGGATCTGTTTGCCCCGCGCGCGCCAGGGCTGAAGGGCAGCGTCGAGATCGCCGGCGCCTTCGTGCCGCAGTACACGCTGTTTCTGCTTGGCATCGGCCCTCTGGTCTTTGCGCTCCTGTGGTTTGTCTTCCGTCGCACGCGCTGGGGCGTCTACGTCCGCGCCGCAACCCAGGACGGTGAGATGGCAGGCGCGCTCGGCGTCAATCGCACGCTGCTATTTACCTCGGTATTCGCGCTTGGCAGTTTTCTCGCCGGGGTGGCGGGAGCACTGCAAATCCCGCGCGAGTCGGTCAACCTGCAGATGGACCTTGGCGTGATCGTCGAGGCCTTCGTCGTCGTGGTGGTCGGCGGACTCGGATCGATCGGCGGTGCGGCCCTGGCGTCGATTCTGATCGGCCTGCTGCACGCGTTCGGTGTGTGGCTGTTGCCGCAATCCGCACTGGTGCTGGCGTTCGTGGCAATGGCCATCGTTCTGATCGTGCGGCCGTTCGGCCTGCTCGGTCGTGCCGAGGTCGCCACGCACGCGCCGGGGTCAGTGCATGCGCCATTTCTTCCTGCGGGAAGAACTCTGAAGCTGGTTGCCTGGTTCGCATTGGCCTTTGCGGCCAGTGCTCCGCTGTGGGCCGGTGAGTATCTGCTTGTGATCCTGACCGAGATGGCAATTCTCGCCGTGTTTGCGGCAAGCCTGCACTTCTTCATGGGTCTGGGTGGCATCACGTCGTTTGGCCATGCGGCATTCTTCGGTCTCGGTGCGTATGGCGCCGCGTTGCTTGCCAAGCACCTTGGGGCGCCGTTCGCGCTCGGCATCATCGCCGGGCCGCTGCTGGCACTGGTGGGCGCGCTGATCGCCGGCTGGTTCGTGCTGCGCGCGCAGGGCGTGTATGCGGCGATGTTGACGCTCGCGTTCGCGCAGATTCTGTGGTCGGCAGCGGTGCAATGGGTCGCGGTCACGGGTGGCGACAATGGCGTATTGGGTCTGTGGCCGCCGCCATTGATCGCGTCCAAGTCTGCGTATTTTCTTTTCACACTGGCGCTTGCCGCGGCAAGCCTCTGGCTGCTGCGGCGGGCGGCGTTGGCGCCGCTTGGGTTCGCGTTGCGGGCCACGCGCGACGCGAGCGATCGCGCCAATGCCAGCGGCATTGACACGCTGCGGGTGCAATGGATGGCATTCGCTGCCGGCGGGCTGTTCGCCGGACTGGCGGGCGTACTGAATGCCTACCAGAAGGGATCCGTGTTCCCGAATGCGCTGTCCATCGCCCAATCGCTCGACGCACTGGTCATGGTGCTCCTGGGGGGCCTGCAAACGCTGGCGGGACCCATTGTCGGCGCGGTTGCCTATCACGCGCTGACCGTCGAACTGACGCGCACCACCGAGCACTGGCGCCTGGCACTCGGCCTGGCCATCGTGGTTCTGGTTCTGGTGTTTCCACAGGGTATTGCCGGTTTCCTGCGTTCGCGCTTCGAAAGGGCCGCATGAGCCAGCTCGTGCTCGAAGGAGTGCGCAAGCATTTCGCCGGGGTGCACGCGGTCGATGGCGTGACGCTGAAGCTCGACGCAGGAGAGTTCACCGCGCTGATCGGGCCCAATGGCGCCGGCAAGACGACGCTGTTTTCGACCATCGCCGGTCAACTGACGGCCGACGCGGGCCGCATCGCTTTTGAAGGCAAGTCGATCATCGGCCTGCCGCCGGCACGCCTTGCCGCGCGCGGCATCGGTCGCACGTTCCAGACTGCGCGCATCTTTGCGTCGATGACGGTCAGCGAGAACGTGCAACTGGCGCTGGCAGTGTGGGGGGGCGCGCAGTTTGATCTCGTTCATCCGCTGTGGGGTCGCGAGAACGACAGAGCACGCGTGCTGCTCGATCGGGTGGCACTGAACACCGCCGCCCGGTCTGCCGCGTCGAGTCTTGGCTACGGCGACGTGAAGCGACTGGAGTTTGCCGTCGCACTGGCCGGCGCCCCTCGGCTGCTGTTGATGGACGAGCCCACCGCCGGCATGGCGCCGGGCGAGCGTCTCGCGCTGATGGACCTGGTGCGCGACGTCGCGCGCGAGACCGGGCTCACGGTGCTGTTCACCGAGCACAGCATGGAAGTCGTGTTCGGCTACGCGCGCCGCGTGATCGTGATGTCGCGCGGCAGGGTGATCGCTGACGGCGCGCCGGAGGCCGTGCGCGGTGACGCGTCGGCGCAGGCGGCCTATTTCGGCGAGGTGCCGTGACCACCCCGCTGCGCGTCCGCCAACTCGAGGCTTTCTACGGACCGGCCCAGGCACTGTTCGGACTCGACTTCGACGTCGGCGCGGGTGAGGTCGTCGCATTGGTTGGACGCAATGGTGCCGGCAAGTCGACCGCGCTGAAGGCACTGATGGGGCTTAACCGTGCTCAGGGGACGATCGAACTATATGGTGCGCGCATCGATGCGCTGCGCAGCCACGCCCGGGCGCGCCTTGGGCTCGGCTTCGTCCCGGAAGATCGACGCATATTCACTGACCTGACGGTCCGCGAAAATCTGCTGGTCGGCGCGCACGGGCGCGCGCTGGACATCGAGCCGCTGCTGCAGCTTTTTCCGAACCTGCGCGAGATGCTCGACCGCTCCGCCGCGCAGATGAGTGGCGGTGAGCAGCAGATGCTGGCAGTGGCGCGCACGCTGGCCGCTCAGCCGCGCGTGGTGCTGCTCGATGAGCCGTCGGAGGGCATCGCGCCAAGGATCGTCACGGCGATGATCGACGCCGTGAAGGCGATGAAGG
>DAITAC010000058.1:8659-27544 GCA_036824465.1 Burkholderiaceae bacterium | reverse complement strand
CGGGCGCGGCGAACCCGAAGAGTTCCCCAGCGAAATGAGAGGCCGCCCTCGACCCACTGCGGTCCTGCAAGTCGCGCGATTGGGCGCCCGAAGACGCCGTAGGCCCGGGCGATTACCCGCCCAAGAAGTCGCCGGATCGGGTCCCTACTTCTTGCGCTCGACGACCCACTCGCAGTGCGAGTCGCCATTGACCATGTTCTTTGTGAGTTTGAACGTGAAGTTCGGGTTCAGGCTTTCGGCGGCGCCTTCGCCCCATTTTTGGTGCCCGGCGCCGCAGGTATCGAAGCCGGCACCCTGTTCCTTCCAGCGCTTGTGCCACGGGCACTCGGTGGTCCGTCCCACACACCGGTCCTTCGTGGATTCAACGACGTCGAACTGAAACTCCGGCCCCATTGACGCCTTGGCCAGCAGGTGCATGATGCCTTCGACGTCGCCTGGGGCGTCAACGGGCATGCCGAGGCTGGCGGCGAACTCCCTGGCGCCCTTCCCAGCCTCGAACCAGAGCCCCCCGTTGAACGTCTCGAACTTCTGCTGCCCCACGGCCCGAATCAGCTCGTTGGAGATTGCCATGTACGCGCCTGTGAGACCCTTCGTGGCGATCTCCCACCTCGTCCTGTCCGGAATCGTGTCGATCTTGTCGGCCATGGGAACGATCCTCCTTCTTTGCGAATGCGCCCCTTTGTAAACCCAAAGGCAGCTGGCGCTCAGTGAACAATGCTTTGGGCTGCCGGCGGGCGTTTGACGGTCCGGGAGCATAGGAGTTTCAAACGCCCTCGGCAAGGCCCAATACTGGCCACGGGACCGGCTCGCGGTGTGCTCGCGGCGGCCTGAAGTGCTTGGACTTGGCGCCTCGATCGCCGCGTTGTGCCCACTCAACTGGTCCTGCGCCGCTCGCAGGGCGCTTCATTAGCCTCATTCCCAGGGTTGATCTTGGTGCCGACGACGTCGTGCCGACTCGGCGCGCAGCTCCATCCCGCCTGCCGTGCGGCAGTGCGGTTTGTGGCGATGTGTGTCCGACGACGGGTGCGGCTTAGCCAGCGAAGTGCGGCCTCGGCTCACCGGCCCGGCCCCTGGGCGGCGGCCGTGGATCCAACCCCAGGTGGGTCAGGATCTTCTCGATCACCGGTCGCTCGAGGATGGCCGCGATTATCTTGAGCTCGCCGCCACCGCAGTTCGGGCAGTGCTGCATGTCGATGTCAAAGACGCGCTTGAGCAAGCGGGCCCTGTTCATCAACTGACTTGCCTCAAGACGGCCGTCCGCCAGCAGCCGCTCATGGCCGCGTGCTGCCGGCCGAAGTCTCGCGCCAATCATGTCTTCACCGGCTGCACCGCAGCGCGGACGACCGCTGAAATACAGATTGTGTGAGTTCGCAATCAGGCCGGGAAGTCGTTTGCGGCAAGGACCTAGTTTTCCTACAACCGCCTTCGGCGAAAAATGCGAACGAGGCTGTCGGCCAGCTTCTCACGTTCCGCCAAGACTGGTGGATCATGCCAGAGTGACCGTTATCGTCGTCGCGCGATCATGCCGCGCAGCGCCGGTCGCCACGACGTCAGCCCTTGTTATCGCGGTTGCAAAATATAGCAATAACGCTATAATCCGTCAGTGACTTGGAGGATTACCTTCTACAGCCAGCGGGTGGAGGATGAAATCCTCGCCCTGTCGAGCGGCTTCGTCGCCCGATTCCTGAGATACGCGGAGAGGATGGAAGTTTTCGGTCCGGACCTTGGCATGCCGCATACCCGAGCTATGGGCGGTGGGCTTTTTGAGCTGCGGATCAAGGCTGCGGAGGGGATCGCCAGAGTGTTTTACTGCACCGTCGTCAATCGTCGGATCGTCTTCCTACACCAGTTCGTGAAGAAGACCGACAAGACACCCGCCAAGGAATTGCAAATCGCGCAGAACCGAATGAAGGACATCGCACATGAGTAGCACCCTCAAGCAATTCAAGGCACGCGCGTTTGCGCGACCGGACGTGAAGCAGGCGTACGACGCGCTGGACGATGAGTTCGCCTTTCTCGACGAGGTCCTCAAGGCGAGGGTCGAAGCGGGTTTGACACAGGCGGAAGTAGCGGAACGTGTCGGAACCACGCAATCCGCGATCGCACGGCTTGAGTCCGCCGCTCCGAAGCATTCTCCGTCGATTGCGACCTTGCAGAGGTACGCGAAGGCGCTTGGGTACCGCGTGCAGATTCGTTTTGTAAAGAACGAACGGCGGCTAAGTTCACGCTCGAGCGAACGCGCCGCAAAGACCGCGATGCGCCGTTCCGCTTAGACGTTGGGTACCGTTGGAAATGCACGTGGACGACACGAAGTCCGAGCGCAAACAACTGCGAGAGCTCGCCTCCTCCGCCTACGAGGCTGAGGCCCAGGACTTGTTGACGGTACTCGACGCCGAGTTCGCGCGTTGACGCAACGGCGAGTGCCAGAGTTCAGAACTGCTGAGGGAGCAGCCTCAAGAAGAACTCACGTTTGTTGCACTCACCCGAATGGGCGCACCTTCCACATTGCGAACACGGGACTTCGCCAAAAGCCCCCCGTGGTTCAATCCGCGGAACGGCAACGCGTGCCTCAACGCGCAGTAAGGGCACCCGCTATAGTGGTGATGGAGCTCACCGCTTGATGTTCCATCGGCTGTCCCCTGTAATCCGAATGCGCAGCCACCTCCATTTGCTCTCGCCGCTCGAGTTCGGCTTCCTGACGCTGCGCAACCGCATCGTGATGGGCGCGATGCACACGCGCCTCGAGACCCTCGATCGACCGCTTGAGCGCCTCGCGGCCTTCTACGCGGTTCGCGCCCGCGGCGAAACGGGACTGCTTTTGACGGGCGGCTACGCGCCGAACCTCGAAGGTCGCATCGAACCCGATGGACCGCTGCTCAACGACGAATCCCAGCTCGAACCGCACCGCGCGGTCTGCGATGCGGTGCACCGCGCGGGCGGACTCATCGCGCTGCAGATCTTGCACACGGGGCGCTACGCCAAGCTGCCGGAGTGCGTCGGCCCATCGGCGATCAGGGCGCGCATCAACCGCTTCACGCCGCGCGCGCTCACGACCGACGAAGTGTGGCGCACGATCGATGACTTCGCGCACACCGCGCTGCTTGCGCGCCTGGCTGGTTATGACGGCGTGGAGATCATGGCCTCCGAAGGCTATCTGATCAACGAGTTCACCGCGCCGGCAACTAATCAGCGCACCGATGCGTTCGGCGGCTCATTCGACAATCGCGCACGCCTCCCGGTCGAAATCCTGAAAGCGGTGCGCAAGACAGTCGGCGATGATTTCCTGCTGATCTATCGCATCTCTTCGATCGACCTGGTCGAAGGCGGCGTGCCGGCCGCCGAGACGATTGAACTGGCGCGCCGCGTGCAGAACGCCGGCGCGAACATGCTGAACACCGGCATCGGCTGGCACGAATCTCCCGTGCCAACGATCGCCGCCAGCGTGCCGCGCGCCGCGTGGACCTTCGCGATCCGGCGCGTCAAGCAGGCGGTGTCAATCCCGGTGATCGCGTCCAATCGCATCAACACTCCGGACCTCGCCGAGGCGCTGCTCGCCGATGGTGTGGCCGACCTGGTGTCGATGGCGCGGCCACTGCTCGCGGACCCGGACTTCGCGCGCAAAGTCCGCGAAGGACGGGCCGATGAGATCAACACCTGCATCGCGTGCAACCAGTCGTGCCTCGACCGCATCTTCACTGAGCGCTCGGCGACCTGTCTCGTCAACCCGCGCGCGGGGCGCGAGATCGAGTTCGTCGATACGCCGATCGCGCGCCACAAGCGAATCGCCGTGGTGGGCGCGGGGCCCGCGGGCATGTCCTTCGCGATCAACGCGGCCGAGCGCGGTCATGACGTGCATCTGTACGAGGCGGCGAGCGCGCTCGGCGGGCAGCTCAATATGGCGCGCGTCGTGCCGGGAAAGTCCGAGTTCAGCGAAATGCTGCGGTACTTCCGCGTGCGGCTGCAGCGGCTGGGCGTGAACGTGAAACTCGGCGTGCGCGCCGACGCCGAGTCGCTTGCGCGCGATTCATTCGACGAGATCGTGCTCGCCACCGGCGTGAAGCCCCGCGTGCCTCACCTGCGCGGAATCGAGCATCCCAAGGTGATGTCGTACGTCGATGTGCTTACGGGTCGCAGGCAGGTCGGTCACCGAGTGGCAATCATCGGTGCCGGCGGAATCGGCTTCGACGCGGCGGAGTTCCTGCTCGGCGACCCTGATGAATCACTTGTGCCGGACAAGTTCCTGAGTGCGTGGAGCGTCGATCAGTCCGCGACGACAGGTGGACTGAGTCACGCGGCGAAGGAACCATCGCGGCGCACACGCGAAGTGCACATGTTTCAACGCAAGGCGGACAAACTGGGCGCGAACCTCGGCAAGACCACGGGCTGGATTCTCAAGGCCCGGCTGCACGAGGCGGGGGTGAAAATGATTGCCGGCGCCAGTTACATCGCGATCGATGACGCCGGACTGCACTATTCAGTGAATGGTGAAACGAAAGTGCTCGACGTCGATCACGTGGTGCTGTGCGCCGGCCAGGAGAGCGAGCGCGATCTGTACGAAGGCCTCAGGGCGCGCGGCATCGGGGCGCGCCTGATCGGCGGCGCTGACGTCGCGGCCGAACTGGATGCGGCGAAGGCGATCGAGCAGGCGACGCGGCTGGCGGTGCAGATCTGAGAACCGCCTGCTCCGCGTCCCTGTCAAACCATTGACGCATCGACGCCTCGCTTGGCCGCCAGCGCTTGATCACGACGGCAGAAAATCCACCGGCCACGACACGACCATTACCTCGACATCCTTCGCTGCGAACTCGAACTGCCGGATGCGCGCGAGCAGCTTCTGCTCCAGTTCCTGCGCACGCAGTTCGCTCGAGATGAGGCGCAGGTTCGTGATCTGACCTGACGGCGCAATCGTCAACTCGAGCACGACCTTGCCCTGCAGCGTCGGATCCTCGCGCAGCGCCCGGTTGTAGATCGAGTAGATCGCGCCCTTGTTGCGTTCGAAGACAAGCTTGATCTCCTCGATCGAGCGCGACGCCTTGCCGCTGCCACCGCGTTGCAGGACGCCGCCGGTACCCGTGCCTCCCCCTCCACCGCCGCCGCGCGCGCTTCCTCCACCGCCGGGACCGCCTCCTCCACCGCCACCGGCCACGCCTTCAACGAGTGTCGTCGCACGGCCCGCCAGTCCGCCGCCGCCGGTGTCGCGACTGTAGGCGGCGGTGTTGATGCCGCCGCTGCCGCGCGTGGCGTTCGAGGTGATCAGCGCGCGCACGGGAATGCCCTGCTCCGTGCCCGCTCCGACACCAGGACCGACACCGGTACCCACGCCGGGACCCGGCTTGATGTCGGCCTTCAGCTGTACCGCGACCGGCGCGCCACGAATCTCGGCGAGCTGGTCCTTCATCGCAAGCAGGCCGACACCTGAGGCGCGCTTGCGCGCATCGGCCGTTACTTCACCCGGTGGCTTGTTCGGTATCGGCTGACGCGCTTCCGGGACCGGCGCCTTCTTCGGCTCGGGCTTGGCGACTTCGGGCTTGTCGAGTGCGGGCTTGCCGTCGGCCTCGACCTTCGTCGCCGGCTTGACGGGCGCCGGCAGCGGCGGCAGCGGTTTCAACTCAAGCAGCAACTTTGCCATCGGCGGCGGCAGCGCCTCAGGTTGCGTGCGGTCGTCCTTCGGCACCGGCAGCCACGGCATCACGATGCCGAACAGCAGACTGGCGAGCAGCACGCGGCCGAGAATGCGCCGAAACCGGATCTCGTCTTCTTCCGTGCCCATCCAGGGCAGGATGGCCGAGCGATGCAGTGCGAGCGAGGCGGTCATCACGTCTCCGCCTTTCTGCGCACCGCAAACGCGACGTCGCTGTAGTTTGCTCGCGCGCACGTCACCATCACCTTGCGCAGCAACTGGTACGGGATGTCCTTGTCGCCCATGATCGTGATTGCGTTCTTCTGCGCGGCGTTCTCCAGCCGGATCACCTGGCGGCCGGCCTGAAAATCGAGCTCGGCCTTGAGCGGCGCGATCAAGTCGTCCTGGGCCCGCATCACGTCCGCGACCGAGGCGACCCTGCGTCCCTGCACGATGATGTCCTTGTCGTTGACGACGACGACCAGCGTGTCGCGCGGGGTTTTCTCCGCGGTGGACTCGGGAAGCTTCACCGCCTTGGTGTTCGGCAGGATCTCCACCTCGGCGCTGTTCGAGAGCAGGAAGAAGATCAGGATCGTGAAGATGTCGATCAGCGACACGAGGTTCATGTCGACGAGCGACTTGTTACGGCTCTTCCGTTCGGCGCGCTTCTGCAGCGGGGTCAGGTTCATGATTTCTTCACCCCTGTTCGAGGTGGCGCATCGCCAATCGAAATCTCGGGAAACAGATCCGTGCGCACAATCTTCGCGCCCTGCGCCTGATGTCCGGCGCGCACTGCATCCATCACCTGCACCAGCACGTCGTACGGCGTGTCGGGCTGGGCCAGAATCGTCGCGCTCGCCTTGTCCGGGAAACGCTGCTTGATCTGCTGCATCAGAGTCGACAGTGCGCGCACGTCGTAGCCGGTCTTGACGTTGGGAATGTGCTGGATCAGTCCGCCGATGCGGTCGCCGACATCGAGCGCGTCCGGGCGGATCACCACCTCAAGCTGCAGGTCGTTGCCCTTGAGGTTCTCGAAGCTCGATGACTGCGCCGGCAGGTTCAGATCAAGCACCGACAGGCGCGTGAACACGGCTGTCGACAGCAGAAATGGCACGAGCACCACGATCAGGTTCAGGAACGCGGTGATCTCGAGTTCCGCCGGTTTGCGACGCAAGCGTCGGATACGCATGGCTAGGTCTCCTGCTGGCCCACGGGCGGGTGGACCGGCGATCCTTTTCGGGAGGGCGAACTGGACTGAGAGCAGGCGCGGCGCATCAGTGCGCTGCGGCAGCCGCGGCGGCGGGCTCCTGCACGCTGCGCTGGACCAGGTTCAGGAAGCTGATCTTCGCGGCCTCCAGACTGTCGACGATCTCGCTTGTGCGCGCCTGCAGGAAGGCATGGATCAGCAGGAACGGGATCGCGACCATCAGCGCAAACGCGGTGTTGTTCATCGCGATCGAGATGCTCGCCGACAGCAGCTCGGCCTTCTCCGCCGGATTGACCTGCGCGACGGCGGTGAACGCCTTGATCAGGCCGATGATCGTGCCCAGCAGGCCCACCAGCGTGATCACGTTGGCAAAGGTGGCGAGGTAGTGCGTGCGCTTCTCGAGGCGCGGCACGATTTCCATCATCCCCTCCTCCATCGCCGCATCGATGTCTTCGCGGCGGCGCGCGCTCTGCATGCGCGTGAGCCCGTTGTTGACCATCAGGCTGATCGCTGCCTCCGATTTCGATGCGACGCCATAGGCTTCCTTGAACCGGCCGCCCTTGAGCAGCGGCAGGATGTCGCCCCACATCTTGCGATTCTCGTGCCGGGCGCGCGCGAGAAAGACAAAGCGCTCGATGGCGACCGACAGTCCGAGCGCCATGATCAACAGGCTCGGGTAGATGAACAGCCCACAGTCCTGAAAGAACTTCACAAATGTGCCAAAGTTACTCATCGTTCAACCTCCTGTCTGAATTGCTTGTTCAAAAAACGGAACCCTGCTGTTTGCGCTCTGATGCCGGTGCCACCGGCTCGACCCGCGTCAGCGCGTCGTACTGCACCTGCCGGCGAAACACGTCGCGATCGATCGGTGCGAGCGCCTCATCGAGCACGCTTTGCGCCGGGCGACCGGCGAGGTCGCCGGGCAAGGGTTTCTTCCACGGCACGATGTACAGAACCTTCGGCAACTCGCGGTTGCCGATGATCTGAGCGCGATCGATCGCCGCGCGGTCCTGCGCGATTGCCGGCGCCGCACAGGCCGCGGCAATAAGGGATGCCCTAAGAGTCTTCTTCATTGCTGCTCCTTCCGGCTCAGCAAGGTCTGCTGCTGCGGTTTGCGATTCCTGAGATCCGCGATCCATTTCTTGACCTTGTCGTCCTCACCTGAAGACAGCGCCAGGTATTTCTCATAAGACGCCAGCGCGCGCGCGCCGTCCCACAGGTACAGGTCGAACAGGATGCCGAGATTCAGATGCGGCGCTGCGTAGTCGGGGGCGAGCGCGATCGAACGCTCATACGCGTCCTGCGCTTTCAGAAATTCGCCCTGCTGGCGATAGGTGATGCCGAGCTGATTCAGAACCGCTGGCTGTTTCGGATTCGCCTGCACCGCGATTTCGAGTTCGGCAACCGCCTCAGAGAGCTTGCCGGCCTGCCGATAGGTCATGCCGAGGTTGGCGTGCGGCCCGGCGAGATCCGGGTTTGACTTCGTCAGCGCCAGGAAGCCGCGCTGTGCCTCCTCGGTACGGCCCGCGAGCAGTGCGCTGCGCGCATCGTCGAAGGCCCGCTGCACGTTCCCGCTCACGACGGCCCGGGTTTCAGACTTGAGGGGCGCTGCCGCGGTTGACGCGCCAGCCACGGGTCCGGGCTCCGTCGCCTGCAATGGCGGCGCAACGCGCGTCGCACAACCTGTCACGCCGACGCACAGCACCGCCAGCAGATATGCACACGACCTATCGAATCTCATCGATGACTCCTTCCCCGCGCTCGCTCTTGGCGTAGCGGACCGGCCGCAGCTTGCTTAACGCCGCGTAACTCGACTGAACCCACTTGTCGTAGATGCCCTTGGCGCTGCGGCGCGCATTGGCTTCATGCAGTTCGATGGCCTTCTCTTCGAACGGGTAGGCCTGTTCTTCCAGCAGCACGTTGTACTGCTCGAGCTCGACCTTCTTCAGCCCTTTCGGGCGCTGCGAGGCAAGGAGCGCACGGCCAAAATCGCTGTACAACTCCGCGGTGTGAAATGTCGCTGCGGTCGCCATCTCGGCGACACCGTAGTCGGCGACGACGGTGTAGGCCTTCAGCACATCCTCCATGCGCGCCTTCTTGAGCTTCAGCTGCTTCTGCAGCGGCTCAACCAGGGCGACCTTGCGGTACTCCTCGCGCACCGGCTCGGCCAGGGCAAGCGCGGCAGTCGCGCCCAGGTAGCGCGTGCGATCGCTGCGCGCCGCCCCGGCGCGCTGATCTGCCTGCATCACTTCCTTCATCAATGCGAGGTGCCGGGCCGTGTTTCCTCCCTTGCGCGCCAGTTGCGCGAGGCGATAGCGCGCTTCGACGTTTGCTTCAAGCGGCTCGCGGTATTCCTTCGCGTAACGCTCGAACGCCTTGGCGGCCGGCGCGTTGGCGCCGCCCTTCTCATAGAGTTCCGCCGCCTGCCACAGCGCAACGCGCGCGAGCTTCGGATCTCTCTGCACGCCGGCGGCGCGCTCGAACTCCGCCGCGGCCTGGGCCCACTGTCCCTTTTCCGTGTACGCCACCGCGAGCTTGGCGCCGACTTCCTGCTGCAGCGGATGGCTCGGATGGCTGCGGCGAAACTCCTCCAGCGTGCGCGCCGCGCCGTCCCAGTCCTTAAGCGCCAGCAGCGCCGCGGCCGCGTCGAACTGCGCGGTCGCGCGCACGGCCGACGTCGGCGCGACGACGGCGACGCGGTCGAAGTGCTTCACGGCCGCGCTCAGCTTGCCTTCGCTGCGCGCCTGTTCGCCCTGCTTGTAGATTGAGGCGGCGAGGCGCTCGGTCAGATTCTTGCGGCTCGCATCCTTCTCCGGCGTCAGTGCCAGCACGTCGGCATAGCCACGTTCGGCCTGAGCGAAGGCGCCGCGTTCGAACGTTGCATGCGCGATCACCAGCGACGCGACACGGCGCTGCGCCGCACCGGCAGGCGGATCGAGCGCGAGCACCTGCTGCGCGACGCTCTCGGCACGCTCGGCATCATGCAGGGCGTAGAGCTTCTCGGCCGCATTGCTCAGCACGGCGCCGGCCCGCGGGTCTTTCGGGAATGCGCGCGCGAACTGTAATGCGCTGTCGACGCCGGCAAGTTGCAGCTTCGCCACGTCACCGGCCGCCGTCCGCTTTTCCTGTTCGGTGTACGCAAGCAGTGCCGCGTAGCCGGCATCGGCGCTCTTGGCATGGCCCGGGTACTTGTACGCGGCCTTCTCGTATTCAACCGCGGCTTCGCCGAAGCGCTTGTCCTCGAACAGCAGTTCCGCGAGCAGAAAGTTGGACTGCGCAGCCTGCGGATCCTGCGGAAACGCCGAGAGGTATTCGCGATACCAGCGCGCGGCCTCCTGGTAATCCTCGGACTTCCTGCTCTTCTGCGCCACCGCGTGGTGATGCTGCGCCAGCTCGGCCAGATGCGTCTTCACCAGCGGCTGTGCACGTTCCCACCCGGCCGGGCTGGTGTTGCGGAACTCGCTCTTCACACCGTAGCGCTCGACATATTCCTTCTTGCCTTCCAGCGCGAGTGTGGCGAAGCCGGTCTGCTGGTAGATGTCGATCACGCGCGCCTGCAGCAGCGGTGCCTGTGGATGCAGCGGGTTGCGCCGGGCGAACGCGGCGAAGGTGTCGGCCGCATCCTTGATGCGCTCCTGCTTGAGATACAGCTCGCCCAGCTGCTGGTAGATGCGGAATTCGTATTCACTCCGCCGGGGCGAATTGATGTAGGCCGGGATCGTTTCGGCACCCTGCAGGTTCTGCAGCGAAAGACTGGCCACGCGGAACGTGTCCTCCACCAGCTCGCGATCTGCGCGCGTGAGCCCCGGCAACGTCTCGAGACCGCCATCGCCTTCGCGGCCCGTCAGTTTGAAGTCGAGCACGCCAAAGAACGAGTGCAGCGCATCCTCCAGGCGCCCCTGCTTGTAGAGTGACCAGCCATGCATGTAGAGCGATCTGTCGTGATAAGGCGTCGGCGTGTCGCTGCGCAGGACGGTCGTGAACGCCTGGTCCGCGCCGACGTAGTCGCGCGTCGTGAACAGCAGTTCCCCGCGGCGGAACTGCGCCTCGTCGCGGTATCTGGTGTGCGGGTACTGCTGCACCAGACGGTCAAGCGTCTTGAGCGCGACCTCCAGATTGCCGCCCAGTTCCTGCGCGCGCGCCAGCTGGTACAGCACGCGGTCAGCGCCCGGATCATCTGGATAAGTCTTCAGGAAGTCCTGGTAGCGCGCGATCGCATCGCGATAGTCAGGCGCGCCACTTGTCTGGCCGCTGGCGCTGCGATTGTCGGCGCTGTCCATTTCAAGGTCGCCAAGACGGCGCATCGCCTCCTGCCGCTGCGCGTTGCGCGGTGCCGCCTTCAGAAATTCCTTGTACGCGGCGATCGCCTTGTCTTCGCTGGAAGCGACGCCCTGGTCCGCTTCGACGGCGACTTGCTGCTTGTCCAGGCTCTTGAGTGTCGGCGCGCTGTCAGCCGCAGTTCTCCTGAAACTCGAACACGCGACGAGGCCGCCCACGAGGAGCAACGCGATACCGAGGCGGGCACTATTCGCGCACAGCATTGCCCGCATCCTTTGCCACATACGCGCGGTCGTAGATTTGGGCAACCGCGAATCGCGCCTGATTGGCGTAAACGGCAACGCGCTCTTTCTGCCGCAGCAGTTCGGCGGCGGCCAGTTCCTGCACGAACTTCTGCTGCTCACTGGCCAGTTGTTCGACGCGCGGCAGTTGTGCATGGACCTGCCGCGCCAACTCTTCGATGCGCGCGCCGAACTTCTCGAACCGCGCCGGTTCATCGCGCTGCGCCTGCGCCAGCGCCGCGTCGAGACGGCGCGCCCGCACCAGTTCGCTCTCGAGCGCTCTCAGGTTCTTCTTCGCTTCCCAAAGACGGTCGGGAAACTGCTCGTTCAGGCGCCAGCTCAATATGCCTCTGGCGCGTCGATACCGCTCGTGCGCGGTCGCGAGCTCTGGGTCGGTGCCATGCAGCCGCAGCGTTGCACCGACGCGCTCCAGCCGCACGATCAGGTCGCGTTCCTTCGCATCGGCCAGCGCGGCGACATCGGACTCCGCCTCGACCCGCGCGAGCTCGGCAGCAAACTCTGCGCCGCGCCGTTCCAGCTGGCTGATGCCGAGCGTGCGCTCCTTCTCGCGCACCTGTGGCAGGCGCTCTGCGTATGCCTGGCGCCGATTGGCGAGCATGTCGCCATAGACGCCCAGCTTCTCTTTCCACTGCTGCAGGTTCGTCGCCAGAAACTGCAGGTCGCAGTAGTTCTTGAATGCCTCCTGGAATTCGTGCTGTGCCAGCACCTGCGCAAGATGCCCGGAATGAGGGATTTCCGGAAGCTCCTTGATGCTCCAGAACCAGCCCATCTCGTCGCCCGGGTTCAGGGCCAGCAAGCCTTCGGTCAGCTTGCCGGCGCGAATCGCGGCAACCGATTCATCCAGATTCACGCTCTCGCGTTCGAAGACATCGACCGCATCCTCGTACAGTTTCAGTGACTGGCGATACGCGCCGAGCTCGGCCAGTGCATAGGGCACGGCGAGCCTGGCCTCAAGCACGGCGGCGTCGCTCGCGTCGCGTTGCGCGAGTTCGGTCCATGGCACCAGCGCAGCCTTGGGCAGGTTCATCGCGGCCGCAGCCCAGCCGAAACCGAGCAGCGCCTTGTTCGCCTGCATGCTCGCAAGGCGCACGCGTTCGAGATAGGTGCGGGCCTGCTGCGGCGTGTTGTCCTGCAAGGCGGCATAACCGAGCGCAACATTCGCCTTGTCGCGCAGACTGCGAATCTCCTCAGATGCGGCCGGCGCCCGGCCCAGCTCGTCCAGCAGGGCGATGCCGCGTACGGACTCACCGCTCTTGATCAGCGCCACGCCCAGGTTATAGCGTGCGTACAGACCGCTGCCAGGCTTCATCTGGCTCAGCAATCGGGCGGCCCCTGCGAAGTCCTGGCGTGCCATCAGCAGACTCGCGCGCAGCAGAAAACGGTCTTCTTCAAGGTCGCCCGGCAGCGGATTCTCGATACGGCCGATCGCATCCTCGGCGTCGGCGAGGTAGCCACGTTGATAGCGGATCTTCGCGAGATAGAACCAGGCACGATCACGCACCGGAGGCGGCGTGCCCTTCTCGATCAGCTGCGCGAAGATCTGCCCCGCTTCGCGATGCATGCCGTAAGACAGGAACAATCCGCCGCGCAGCACTTCGGCCTCGTCCTCATGCTGCGGCAACCGAATCTGTTGCTGCGACACCATCAGGTTCGTCACCGAGGTGAAGTAGCGGTCCTGAAAGAAATAGAACAGGCTGTCGCCGTAATGCGGCGCCTTCACCACGCTGCCCACGTCGCGCGAAGCATCCGCCGCCGCGGAAGCGCCGGTCCACAGGATCGTTGCGGCGGCCGCTGCGCCGGCCCACCGGCGCAAGGCATCACAGATGACGTTGCCGTCCCACATTGCCGATCACTGCCACACTTTGACGTCGAACTCCGGCTGCAACTTGCCGGTGGAATCCTTGATCCGCAACTCGACGTACTTGGGTTCCGTGCCCTTGTCGATGGTCAGCGTCGTGCCGCGCTTGTAGTCGCGGTCGTGCGGACCCTTGCCGGTGAAGAACGCGACGAGTTCATGCTTGCCGGCCTTCAGGTTGCCCAGGTACACGCGCTGCACGCCGCCGCGATGCAGCGCCTGCACTTCGGCCGGCGTGTACAGGTAGTTCGCGACGACCTTGTCGTCGAGCTTCACCTGCAGCGAATCGAGCGCGAACAGCTTGCCCACGTCCATCGACACGAACACGGCGACCTGCGTGTTCGCGGGGAACAGCAGCTCTTCCTCGAGCACCAGCAGGTCACGGTTCAGTCGGATCACGTCGCCCTTGGCGTCCTGGATGCGATTGTCGAGACCTGCCGCCTCCGTGCTGCTCGGCGGTGCGGCGGTCGCATCGGCGGCAAGCGCCGGCATTGCAGCGCCGAGCATCAGGCAAGTGGCGAAGATCGGGATCATTTGTTTGAACATGGACGGCTCTCAGAAAGTTGCCGACAGGAACAGCTCCAGCACATTGGCATCGAACGAATACGGCTTGCCCGTGCGGATATCGGTGAAGTCGCTGTACTTGAAGCGCAGCAGTTCGTACGCGGTGTTGAACTTGATTTCGTAGCGCCCGGGAACGCGCCTGGCGATGTACGAGGCCTTGAAGCCCACCGCCGCGCTCGTGAATGTGCCGAGCTGCCGGTTGCGCGAGATGTAGGTGGTCTCGGACGCGAAGTTGTCGCTGTAGAACAGCGCCTTCTTCTGCGAGTTGAAACGCAGGTAGCCGTCTGCCAGCAGATCGCTACCCAGGTAACGGCTGTAGCCAAGTTCACCGGTGTGCGCACGGACGTCCCAGGTGTCCCAGTAGTACCGGTACTCGGCGCGCATCGCGTCGCGCGCGCCGAGGTCGCCGACCACACGGAACTTCAATGCGCGACTCGTGCGCGTCGTGGGCAGACGCTCCGGCACGCTTGCACCGAACACGCGCGCGGCGCGGTACGGACTGCCCAGATAGCCATCGTCCGATATCACTTCCGCATTTGCACTTGCCAGCCAGCGCGGTGTCAGCACCTGGGTCGCACCCAATCGGTAGCGCCAGTGCGTCGCTCTCTCCGAAAACGTCGGGTCGTTGTGACGCAGGACCTTGTCCGCCGCCCGCGTGAAACCCAGACTGACCGTCGTCATGCCGCCGAAGACGTCCTGCGAGAGGTCGAGATTCACGGCTTCCGCCGTGTAGTCAGGCTCCTTACTGCTCGTCAGCGACAGGTTCATCAGCGCGTCGCGATAGGCGTAGTCGACGCCGACGCCGGTTTCGGTGCGCCGCTCGCGAAATGGACTCGCCGTCGTCACCACGTCGATCGACGCATTGCTGACCATGTCCACGTAGTACGACGCCGACAGCGATACCTTGTCGGCCAGGCTCTTGCGCACGAGCAGCGCGGGGCCGGATGCGCGCACGCCGCCGCCGTCATAGACGTGCACCATGGCATCGGCGCGGTCTTCCGGCAGTTGTGCGGCGCCGGCCGGATGGGTCGCGAGCGCGCTGCCCAGCAGGCCGGTGGCGAGATCAATCAGCCGCTGCCGGAATCTGACGGCAAACCGCGCAAGGCGGTCAGTTGCAGCCACAGCCGCCTCCCTGCACGCCGGTGGCGCCGCGCGCGCCCTCGCGCACCTCATGCACGTGGGCGCGGTGCTTCTCGGCCAGTGCGTCGCGCGATGGATTCATGATCGGATCGGCAAGCCGCTCGCGCTCGTAGGGCTTGACCCACGGCTGGATCGCGCAGCCGCCAAGCAGCGCGACCAGCACAGCGGCGATGAGGAGTCTGTGCGTCTTCATTCCTTGAGCAACTCCCGGATCTGCTTGTCGTAGGTCAACTCGTAGCCGTCCTGGTAGCCGAGGTGGATGAAACGAACGCGCCCATCACGATCAATCAGCACGGTCGACGGCATCGTGCCCAGGTCATACATCCGACTGACTTTCTTGTCGGAGTCGAGCAGCACGGGAAACCGAAGACCGAGCTTCGATGCCAGGCCCGCTGCGTTGCGCGCGTCTTCGTCGATGTTCAAACCAAGCAGCGTGAATCCCGCCCCGCGGTACTTCTCGTACAAGCGGTTCAGGTGCGGCATTTCCTGCCGGCAGGGACCGCACCACGTCGCCCAGAAATTCAGCATCACGACGCGACCCCGTTGCTCCTGCAGTCGCAGGTTGGGACCGTCGAGCGTGCGCAGCGTGAAGTCCGGCGCGCGCTTGTCCGTGCCGACGGCCGCTGCGGCGACGCCCGCGAGCGACGCCAGCGCTGCCCCAAGCAGTGCTGCCGGCAAGACGCGAAACACCTTTCCCATCATCGTGCGCCTCATCAGAAGAAAAACGTCAGCCCGGCGGACAGCTCGAGGTTCTGTGTGTTCCGGCGTTTGCCAAGAATGTCGAGCGAGAAGATGTGATCGCGCATGTCGACCTGCAGTGCCGCCCAGTCGCGCATGAACAACCGCATGCCGAGGCCGACATTCACCGTTTGCCGCCGCTGCTCGAGGAATCGCGTGCTGCCGATGCCGCCGATCAGGTAGACGGCGGTTGCCTTTGCGGTATTCCTGCCGATGAACACCTCGCCGGGCAATACGTTGTAACCGGCGGAGACGTTGTAGTAGCTCAGTGTCTGCTTCTCACTTGGGAAGATTCCGCCCGGAAGGATCAGGCGGAAGTCCTGATCGGTGACCTTGGTCGCGCCATAGGTTGCCTCGACGAAGACGTCCTCGGTGATGTGGTAGCCGAGGCGGATGCCAGCCACCGCGCTGGAGCCGAAGTTCTGCGTGCCGTACGTGCCAGCGAACGCGCCGACCTCGATGTCATTCGACGGAATGCGCGGCAGCTTGATGTCGCGCCGTTCGACCTTCGGCTCGATCACCTGCTGCGCGGTCGACTGCTGCGCGCAGACCAACGCCGGCGCGGCCAGGGCTGTGGCCAGCAGTGCGATTGCCCATGTTCTTGTCTGCATAAGTCGATCGTCCGTCAGAAGAAGAATGAAAGGCCTGCCGTGATGGCCCGGTACTCACTGCTGCGTTGGTCGGAGAGCAACGCGGTGTACAGCGTGTAATCCAGACGCGCGACGAAGCGCTCGGTCAGGTGAAAGCGCGCCCCGACCGTGGCGTTCGCCAGCTTGGCATCGGTTGTGGCTGCGCCAACCAGGCTCGCATTCGGAATGTTCTTGAACTTGCCGACGCCGACACCAAAGAACGGCGCGAGGCGCCGATCCGAGAACGGTTCGGCAACCAGATTCAGATGCCAGAAGTCCGTGCCGGAGAACAGTCCCTGCACCTGTCCGATGGTTGCCTCGACGGCGAATACATCGGCAATCTTGTAACCGGTCCAGACCTTGAGCATCGGCTCGGACTTGAAGTGGCCCCAGGCGGCGCCGAACTCGAGGCGGCGCCGCAGGTAATCGTCGAGCGCGATATCGCGAAAGGTCTTCTTCCCTCCGGCCTCCGTCAGGGTGGTTTCAAGCTGTTGACGGTTGACCCAGCCCACCTTGCCATCCGCGGTACGCACCCGGTACCAGTCGGTGTGGCGCAATTCAATTTCGATCCACTCTTCGCGCGCGGCGACGTGAAAGATCGGATAGCCACGCCCGGGCCCGGTGCGCAGCTCGACGTACGGATCGGCAATCTGCACACGCTCCAGCGGCGCGTCCTTTGCTGCAGCCGATGCGCAGGCGAACGCCAGCATCAGAGCGACGATGCACCTGAGCCAGTTGCCTCTGGAAAAAGTGGTCGCCGCAGCGAGCGTCAGTTGGTGTTGCACGTTCCAACCTTGGGGTCCGGCGGCGTGAACAGGCCGTTCGCGGCCGAGCTGAACTCATCCTGTCCCTGGGGCATGGGATGACTGATCCAGTACTCGATCAGCTTCACGTTCGAGTCCTGCACGCTGGTGAAGATCAAACCGCCGCCGTGCAGCACGCCGAGCAGCAGTGGCTTGGTCAGCAGCCGGCTCTGCAGCGGCGAATCGAATACGACCTCGCCTTGCGCCGAGTAGAAGTTCTTGTACATGTCGGTCGCGCGGATCGCATCGGGCGTGTTCGTCGGATCGGCGAGGTCGATCGGCTGCGCCGCAGGAACCACGCGAAACGCGCCGCCGGTGCCGCTTGAGTTGTCATGGCATCCGGAGCCCGCGCACGTGTTGGTCGACACGACGCCGTTCAGATTCACCTGCAGCGGCGCAACCGAGATCGGAAAGATGCAGCGCTGGAAATAGGCGAATGAGAGTTTCTTCCCGGTCGTGACCGCCGGATTGCTCACCAGCGGCGGGTTGCTGAACGGATTCGAGTCAGTGGAGCCGCCGCACCCCCCGAGCCCGACCATGGCCGCGCCGAGGATCGACCAGATCCGCCACTGCAGATGGGCGGCCTCTTTCGTCATGGGGTCGGACAGCCGGTTCGGATCCAACTGGCGATGGCGGAGTAGTTGCTGCTTCCGACCGGCAGCACCGCCGTCGTCTGCCCGATCGCGCCGGCCGGGTGCGGAATCGCCGATGGCCGCGAAAGCAAGTAATTCGACGCCGGATTGCAGGTGTCGGTGACCATCGTCAGCGTGACGTTGAAGTCGCCCTCGGCATCGCCGGTAAGCACGAAGCGGTTGTTGCGGAACGTCGTTCCGGTCGCGCTGCTGCCCTGCGGCTGATGGCAGCTTGCGCAGGCCGTGCGCAAGACTGGCAGCACCTGCGCTTCGAAGGTCGCCTGATTCAGCGTACTCACCGTTCGCACACCGGCCGCGCCGTTGAACGGATCGTTGTAGTACTGCCCGCCGAGATCGATCCACTCGGAAACGAGGCGCTTCTCCGCCATGTTCAACATCGCCGCGTGATTGGGCGCGGTCGCAGGCGGATTCGGATGCGCCGCGCGCGCGCCACTGCCCGCCATCAGGTTTTCGCCGAACAGGATTTCGATCAGCCGGCTCTTGCGGGCGAGACCCGTGGCTTCACCCTCGCTCGCGCCGACATCGACCAGGGCCGGTTGGCGTTGAATGACAGGGACGCCGTCCTCGATGCGCGTCACGGGAACGCCATTGGCGTCGAGCAGCGGCTTGCCGACCATCAGGCTTTCGTACGACGCCAGGCGGCCGGTACCGGCAATCGTCGCGCGCAGGTCGAGTTGGTCCGGATCAAGGTGGCAATTCGTGCAGGTATTGGCGCCGCGATCACGCGACCACAACGGCTGGATGTGTTCCGGGTAGTTGATGATCCCGTTGCCTGGCACGGCAGTGGCAAGATCATCGGCCGGGTTCGCATTGCCCGTGTAGCGCAGCACGATCGACGCGCGCGCCTTCACTCCGGGCTTGCTTGCATCGGCCCAGACATCCGCATAGATGGGATCTGCAGTGAGGTTCAAGGCCGTCGCATCGAGGCGCGTGCGCGTCGATGCCATCGTCTCGCCCGACTGGTGCGCGCCGGCCATGGCCGGCAGCAGCGCCGCCGACATCGTGTTCACCACCGCACCGGAATTCAGCGCACCACCGCGACGCGGACTATGGCAACCGTCGCAGGTGCGGCGCTCGCCGGGTCGCGCCTGGATCC
>DAITAC010000058.1:0-8559 GCA_036824465.1 Burkholderiaceae bacterium | reverse complement strand
CGCGGACTATGGCAACCGTCGCAGGTGCGGCGCTCGCCGGGTCGCGCCTGGATCCAGTTCGTGTGGCTCTGGAACGCGCGCCCCTTGGCGTCGACGACAAACAGTGCGATGGGCGTATCGGCCGGAACCAACAGCTTGAAGGAACCATCCGGTTCGATCGGGGCGTAACCAAGGATCTGCTGCTGCTCGAACTCCGTCTCGCCGATCGCGCTGCGCAGGCCCATCGTGCTCGACGGCGGCGCGACCGCGCGCGTGGCGCGGATGAATCGCGCCGGCGCGCAGCCATAGGCGGGATCCGCCGGGTCCTTCATCTTCACCAGATCCGCAACCTGGGCCCGCGTGTCGTTCGGATCGGTCGGCTTCGTCTTGGCGATCGCGGTCGCGCATCCGGCCGGATGGTCCGCGGCGCTGAGCATCGCGTCGCCCATGCGACCGAGTTCGTCGGTGTCGTACACGCTGCGCACCTCGAGCAGTGCGAGTCCCTGCTGTGCAAGCGCCGCATCGACCGTTGTCGGATCGGTCGCGTTCGGCTCAACCCGCGCCTGCAGTGCAATCGGATCGGTGAACATGAAGCCGGTCGGGGGTGCGGCGACGATCAGGAATGTCTGCTGCGCCGGATTGAACATGTAGACCGCATACGCGGGCGGCACGTTGTCCTGCAGCGCATCGGCCTGCACCTCTGCCGGCGCGCGATTCTCGTCGGACAGCCGCGCGATCTCTTCCGGCGTCAAGGTTGCGCACGAGACCACCACGCCGTTGCGCGTGACCTCGCACGGCGCAAACGAGAGCAGCACACGGTTGGTGCCGTCCCACAGCGGATACGGCGTGCTGATGCGTCCGTACGTCGAAATGCCGCGTTCCATCTTCAAGGACTGCGCCGTCGCCTGATGCTGCCCTCCGACCTTCGGCACCGACGCGCTTGCCGGCGTGTTCTGCTCCGAGTAGTTGGCTGCGTCGATGAACACCAGCGCCCCGCCTTCGTGAGTGCCCGACAGCGGCATCAGGTCCGACGACACGAACCCTTTGTACGGACCGCTCGGATCCATGTCGCGCGGATGCAGGAAGCTGTTGCCTTCGCTGTGCGCGCCGTACAGCACGAACATATCGGTGCCGTCCGGCTTCACGCGGAAGATCTTGAAGTGGTTGCGACCCGCCACGTGGTCCCAGCGCGAAAACATGATGTCGCCGTTGGGACGCACGACGGGATTGCGATCGTGGCTTTGATTGAAAGAAATCTGCTCGATCCGGGCCCCGCTGGTGTCCATCGTGTGCAGATTGAAGACCCGTTCGCGCTCGTATTCGTCGAGCGCGAAATAGGTTCGCCCGAGTGCCTGCGTCGTCTTCGATTTGGTCTGCCGGTTGGAAGAAAACACGAAACCGCGGCCGGCGGGCAGATACGCGGGATCGACGTCGTCGTCCTGTGCCGAACTCGTCAGGCGACGCAACTTCCCGCCCGTGAATCCGCCCGTGGTCATGTCGTATTCCCAGATGTTCCAGCGGCCGGTGCACGCGGGTTGACCAGCGACGGTCGACGTATTCGACGTCGGGCAGCGCAACGCAAACACGATCTTCTTGCCGTCGTATGAAACTTCCGGGTCAGAGGCGTCGCCGTTGCCCTGTGTGATCGACGCGGTGATGTTGTGCTCAGTTGCACTCGGCGAGGACTTCTCGCGAATCATCAAATCGCCGCCCGGCGCGCTCGGCGCCCCGTTGGTGGGATTCATGCCGATGCTGGTGGCGCGCTTCACATAGGCGATCGGCACGTCACCCGCGACGGCGACCGTCGCCGAGTCACTTGCAGAACCCTTGCAGCCGGCGAGTCCGACGCTCACCACCAGCGCCGCAATCAGGAGTCCGCACTTGCCGTGTCGTTCAAGAAGTCGCATCTTTGCCTCCTGAAGTCCCGGTCTTTTCACTGCCGAGTTGGGTGACCCCCGGCCAGCAAGCCGGAGGAAAAGTGCAGGTTGCCTTCGGCGTCGACCACCACGGCGTCGACGTTGTGCAGCGACTCGATGAGGCACATGCCTCTTTCGACGCCCAGCACGAAGACCGTCTTCGAGAGTGCTTCGGTGGTCAGCCCATCGCCCGCCACAATCGTCACGCTGTGCACGCTGCCAGGCGACTTGCCGGTCGCGGGATCGATCACGTGGTGGCAGCGAACACCGTCTCGCTCGAAGTAGCGTTCGTAGTCTCCGGAGGTGGAGATCGCCGTGTCTTCGAGCGGCAGCACGGCCACAACTTCGCCGGGCCGCCGCGGATCGCGAATGCCGATCGTCCAGGGGCGCCCGCGCCGATCGCCGACGATGCGGCTGTCACCGCCGGCGGTGACGATCGCGCTGGTAACGCCATGGCGCCTGAGAATCGCAGCACCATTGTCGACCGCATAACCCTTGGCAAATCCGCCGAGATCAATCCGCATCCCGTCGCGCGCGAAGCGGACCGCACGCGATTGCGAATCCAGAATCAGGTTGCGAAATCCGATCGCGTTGCGTGCGCGCGCAATCTCGTCGTCGGCCGGCTTGATGCAGCGCCGGTAGTCGTACAGGTGACCGACGCCGGCATAGGTGATGTCGAACGCGCCGCCGGAAAGTTGTGAAAACTCGATCGAACGCGACAGGATGTCGAACATCTCCCGGCTGATCGCCACAGGCCCCGCAGCCGCCTCGCGGTTGATGCGCGAGAGTTCAGACGCGGGCTTGTAAGGGCTCATCGCCGCGTCGACGCGGTGCATCTCGTCCATCACCGCGCTGATCGCCGCCGCGCCGACCGTATGATCGTCGCACCACAACTCGACGCGGATCGCGGTACCCATGATTGCTTCGTCGCGGCTGATCCAGCCAGCCGGCGCCCGCGCGCGCAGCACCGCGGGAAGCGAAATCGCTGTTCCGAAAGCGTGCTGCGTCGACTGCAAGAGACTTTCGCTTCGTTCCATTCCAATTTCTTCGGCGCAAGAATCCCTCGCATGGGCGGCACAGCCGCTCGCGCAGTTCAGGAACCCGCATCTAGATTTCTCCGACTGACGGAAGAATCCGCCACGGACGAGTCATCGGAGTCTGTGCGCGCTTTATAGCGTCGCGTTGACCCCAGCGACAGATCACTTCTCCTTCGTTTAAGGGAGTCCGTTCAAACGAAGCGCAGTGCTCACTCGCATGAAGGGGAGGATGTCTCGCGGGATCGCACGCTGGATCGCGCGCAGCAGCTGCGGCTTAACGCGAACGAACAAATCCGGCGCGTGAGTCAGCTTCCGCGGAATGGATGGGCCCGTCAAGTTGAAGCACGCGTGATTGCGCGAAGGAAGCTTTTCAGAATTGCAGCAGGCGGATCGTCGTCTGATGACGCCACGGGCAACCACGCGGTGTTTCAGGCGACCACCATCACCTCATCGAGCGGTCGCGCGATCCAGTCTGCGCGCAGTCCTTCGTCCAGCCATTGTCCAAGTCCCGACGCATCGCGCGTCGCCAAGGTGTTGGCGGGATCGACCGCAAAACGCTTGAACGCCGCGACCAGATTGGTGCGGGCGGGATCGCAGCTCATCAGCCACTTGCCTGCATGCACCCCGCTGAGCTGCGAGATATAGCCGAGTTTCTCCAGCGACATCAGCGTGCGTTCCACATCCTCGGGCGCGGAACGCACCGCCTGCGCCAGCGATTCGAGCGGCACACGCCCATCGTCGTCACCGCGAGCCCGCGCAGCATGCAGCGTGCGCAGCAGCGCGACGGCGGTGACAAATGCATTGCCGGCCCGCGCTTCGTCGGCGAACCGCGACGCACGCAGCTTCGGCAGCGTGGCGGCAATCGCCGCGCCGAAAAGAACAACCAGCCAGGACATGTACACCCACATCAGAAACAGCGGCAGCACTGCAAATGCGCCGTAGATGCCGGCCACAGTGCCGGTCTTGATGTACCACGCAAAACCGTCGCGCATCAGTTCGCCCATCACCGCGGCGACCAGCGCACCAATACACGCATCGCGCCAGAACACCTTGCGGTTCGGCACCACGACATAAGTCACGGCGACGGCGCTGACACCGAGCAGGAACGGCGTGAACGCCAGCAACGTGCGCAACATCCCGGGCAGCTGCGCGGTCCAGCCCGCCGACATTGACATCACGTACGAAGCTGTACTGAGGCTGGCGCCGATGACCAATGGTCCAAGCGTCAACAGGCTCCAGTACAGCAGCACGCGCTGCACCAGCGGCCGGCGCGAATGAACCTGCCAGATGTCATTCAACGCATGGTCGACGGTCAAAATCGTTGCCAGCGCGGTAAAGACCAGGAAGACCAGCCCGACCGCCGTCAAGCGGCCCGCTTTCGACGTGAAATCGTTGAGGTACTTCAGGATCACCGGCGCGTACTGCTCCGGCAAAAGTCCGCGCAACAGGTCCTTCTCGAGCGATACGCGAAAATCCGAGAACAGCGGAAATGCCGTGAAGACGGAAAGCGCCACTGCCAGCAGTGGCACGATCGACAGCACCGTCGTAAAGGTGAGCCCGCCCGCCACCTGCGCCAGCCGGGCATCGCGCGCGCGGCGCAATGCGAATCGCAGCACGTCGCGCACCCGAACAGTCAGTGGGCCAAAGCGCTGCGGCCACTGATCGGTGCGCAGCAGCGACTTGACCGATTCCCCTGCGGCAGCCCTCAACCTCGCGCTGGACGTCGATGTCATCCCGTTCCTGTGATAGAACCTGTCTCAAAATTCCAGCGCATGGTAACGGCTCGACGCCGCGGCCGCAGAGATCACGAGGGCGAATTGGAACTTCTGGTTTTGTACTACAGCCGCCACGGCGCCACGCGGAAGCTGGCCGAGTACATCGCGGCCGGCATCGATGGAGTCGCCGGTGCGCATGCACGACTGCGCACCGTGCCGCCGGTCGCACCGGTGACCCAGACTGCTGCGCCGCCCGTGCCACCCGCTGGCGCGCCGTATGTCGAACTGCGCGACCTGGAGGAATGTGCAGGCCTGGCACTCGGTTCGCCAACACGCTTTGGCAACATGGCGGCAGCGCTGAAGTACTTTCTCGATGGCACCAGCGGGCATTGGCTCGATGGCACGCTGGCGGGCAAACCGGCTGCCGTGTTCACCTCCACTTCGTCACTGCATGGCGGGCAGGAAAGCACGCTGCTGTCGATGATGATTCCGCTCCTGCATCACGGCATGCTGATCGTGGGTTTGCCCTACACCGAGCCGGAACTGATGACGACGACGAGCGGCGGTGGCCCTTACGGGGCCAGCCATATCGCACGCCAGCAGGGTGCCGCCACGATCACCGATGAAGAGCGGCGGCTCGCGGTCGCGCTTGGGCGACGGCTGGCGACCGTCGCCGCAAAGCTGCGCCCATGACGGCCGCGTTTCTCTCAAGAACGCAACGGATCGCGTGGAAGGCTGCGGCGGCAAGCTGGGTGCTGCTGATCGCACTGTGCGTGCTCTGGGAATGGCAGCTCGCGCCGGTTCGCGACGGCGGCTCGTGGCTGGTGTTGAAGGCGGTTCCGTTGCTGCTGCCGTCGCGCGGGGTCTGGCGCGGAGACGCCTACGCAATGCAGTGGGCGCTGCTGCTGGTGCCGCTGTACTTCTGCGAAGGCGTGGTGCGAACCTTTGACGTGCTGGCGGTCGCGCGGCTGGCGTGGATCGAAATCCTGCTTTCTCTGGCGTTCTTCATCTTGGCGATCGCATATCTGCGGCCGCTCAAGCGCGCGCAGCAGGCGCGCATGGCCGAGCGAGGTGGCGCATGAGCCTGGTCGAGCGACTGGTTTCGCTTGTCGGCGCCGCCAACGTGCTCGTCGATGCAGCCGATACCAGGCCGTACCTGACCGACTGGCGCAAGCGATACACCGGCACCGCGCTTGCAGTGGTCCGGCCAGGGTCGACCAGCGAAGTCGCCCGGATCGTGCGCGCATGCATTGAAGCAGGCGCGCCGATCGTGCCGCAGGGCGGCAACACCGGGCTCGTCGGCGGCGGGACGCCCGACGCATCCGGCCGCTCGGTCCTCGTGTCCTTGACACGGATGAATCGCGTGTGCGCAATCGACACCGCGAATGATGCGATCACGGTTGAAGCCGGTTGCATATTGCAGAAGGTCCAGGCGGCGGCGCGTGCGGCGCGGCGGTTGTTTCCCTTGTCGCTCGCTGCGGAAGGCAGTGCGACCATCGGCGGCAACCTCTCGACTAACGCGGGCGGTACGCAGGTGCTTCGTTATGGCAACGCGCGCGACCTGACACTCGGTCTCGAAGTGGTGTTGCCGTCGGGCGCGATCTGGGATGGACTGCGCGGGCTGCGCAAGGACAACACCGGCTACGACCTGAAGCACCTGTTCATCGGCGCCGAAGGCACGCTCGGCATCATCACCGCGGCGACGCTCAAGCTCTATCCATTGCCGGCGGCCCAGGTCACCGCCTTCGCCTCCACGCCATCATTGCAGGCAGCACTCGCATTGCTCGATCGCGCCCGCGCTGCGGCCGGACCGGAGTTGACCGCGTTCGAGGTGATGTCCGATCTTTGCCTGCGCCGATTCGCACGCGAGTTTCCCGACGTGCGGTTGCCGCTGCCGCTGGCGTCGCCCTGGTTTGCGCTACTCGAACTGTCCGACCACGAAAGTTCCGCGCACGCCGCCGCGCGCCTGGAGGCAACTCTCGGCCCGGCGCTCGAAGCCAACGAAGTCAACGATGCCGTCGTCGCCAAGTCGATCAGCGAGGCGCGCGCAATGTGGTCGATCCGCGAGGGCATCCCGGAAGCGCACGCGCGCGCGGGCGGCAACGTCAAGCACGACATTTCCCTGCCGGTATCAGCGATTCCGGATTTCGTCACAGCGACGGATGCGAAGCTCGCTGCGCGCTTTCCGTGGATCCAGCCGGCGACCTTCGGCCATCTCGGTGACGGCAACTTGCACTACAACATGGGCACGAAGGATGGCGTGCCGATTGCCATCGCATTCGAGCATCAGGCCGAGATCAACCGTATTGTCAATGATGCGGTCTTCGGATGCGGTGGATCGATCAGCGCCGAGCACGGCCTCGGGCAACTGAAACGTGACGACATCACGCGCTACAAATCGGCGATCGAACTGCAGCTGATGCGAAGCATCAAGGCAGCGCTCGATCCGTTGAATCTGATGAATCCGGGTAAAGTGATCTGAACGAGGGTGCCGGAAGAAGGGAGACCATGAAATCCTTACTGCTTGCCACAACCATTCTGCTGAGCAGCGCCGCGAATGCGCAGGCGATTCGATGCGAGAGCCCTGACGGCAAGGTCACCTATGCGCAGGCCAACTGTCCGCCCGGCACGGAACAGGTGCGCACGCTTGGCACGCCCGGCCGGCCCGCGCCCGAGGACCAGCGGGCCGCGGCCGAGCGAGCGCGCGCCGATGCGAAGGCCCTCGACCGCATCGAGCGCGACAGGAAGGCTGAAGAAGTCCGCGCTGCCAAGTCGCAGAAGACGGACCGCTTTCGCGCTGAGGCCCGCGCTCGCACGTGCAAGCGGCTTGACATGCGCGTGAAGCAAGCGAAGGACGATGTGGCAGCCGTGCCACTGAATCGCGCATCCGACGCGAAGCGCCGGCTCAAGAAAGCACAGGAGAACTACGAACTCGAGTGCGGCGCGGCGAAGTGATCAGACGGGCAGCGGCTCGTGCGCTTTGAAGGCGAATGCCGCAGCCGCCAGCACGTTGCCGCCCTCGCGTGCGAGGAAGACGGGGTCGCTCAGCATGCGGCGCCAGTTACGCGCGCCGCGCTGGCCCTGGTAAAGACCCAGCATATGACACACGATCGCACGCGGGTGCGCGCCCTGCGCCACCGCCCGCGCGAGATAGGCAGACATGGCCTGCACGATGTCTTCGCGGGACGGCGCCGGTGCCGTCGAGGCGAACAGCAGTGAATCGGCCCGCGCGAGCAGGTAGGGCTCGTGATACGCCGCGCGGCCGAGCATCACACCATCGACGGACGCCAACTGCGCGCGCGCCTCGGCAAGAGAACGCAATCCGCCATTGATCACGATCGTCGCGTGCGGAAGATCGCGCTTGAGCCGATGCACGATGTCGTAGCGCAGCGGGGGCACTTCGCGGTTCTCCCTGGGGCTCAACCCCTTGAGCCATGCATTGCGCGCATGAACGATGAAGACGTTGCAGCCGGCATCAAAGAGCGCGCCGGCGAAGTCCCGCACGAAGCCGTAGTTCTCACCCCGATCGATGCCGATACGGTGCTTGACGGTGACTGGAATTGACACTGCGTCGCGCATCGCCTTGATGCAGTCGGCGACGAGCGCCGGCTCGGCCATCAGACAGGCGCCGAACGATCCGCGCTGCACGCGCTCCGAGGGGCAGCCGCAGTTGAGGTTGATTTCGTCGTAGCCCCAGCGCTCGCCCAGTCGTGCGCAATGGGCGAGTTCATCCGGCTCGCTGCCGCCCAGCTGAAGCGCGACCGGGTGCTCGGCGGGGTCGAAGTCGAGATGGCGCGCGATGTCACCGTGCAGCAGCGCGCCGGTAGTCACCATCTCTGTGTACAGGCGCGCCCGCCGCGACAGCGTGCGATGGAAATACCGGCAATGACGATCTGTCCAGTCCATCATGGG
>DAITAC010000057.1:0-27728 GCA_036824465.1 Burkholderiaceae bacterium | reverse complement strand
ATCTCCCCGTGAGCGGTAGGCAGCCACAACGCGCCAGCGATCCGCGCGTTGACCGTTGCCCGCAGAACGCGGCACCGCCGGGATGTCGTTGCAGCTCCTGTCCCTTCCCGATCGTGAATGGCCCGCGGGCGCCCTGCGCCCAGGATCAGCGCGCGAGCACAACGACCCCAGAGGCTGAAGATCGCGTCAGACGCGTTCGTCGGATTCCCGGATCTTCGACTGACGACTGCATGACGCTGCAAAGGCCGGCGTCGGACACGCGATCGCCCCGGGGTCGTATCCTTCGCGTCATGTATGCGCGCCGCTTCGGTCTGAATCAGCCGCCCTTCTCCATCGCGCCGGATCCGCGTTTCCTCTTCATGAGTGAGCGGCACCGCGAGGCACTCGCTCATCTGTTGTACGGGGTGCGCGGCGGCGGGGGTTTTGTCGTGCTCACCGGCGACATCGGCGCCGGCAAGACCACCGTGTGCCGCTGTTTCCTGGAGCAGCTTCCAGCGCGCTGCAACGTCGCCTACATCTTCAATCCGAAACTCACGGTCGAAGAGTTGCTCAAATCCGTGTGCGCCGAGTTCCGTATCGCGTACCAGCATGAAGGCCCCGGAGTGGCGACGGTCAAGGACTACGTCGATGCACTCAACGAATACCTGCTGCGGACGCACGCAGTCAGACAGAGAAATCTGCTGATCATCGATGAAGCGCAGAACCTGTCGGCTGAGGTGCTTGAACAGCTCCGCCTGCTGACGAACCTGGAGACCAACGAGCGCAAGCTGCTGCAGATCGTTCTGATCGGGCAGCCGGAACTGCGTGCGATGCTCGCCAAGCCCGAAATGCAGCAGCTCGCACAGCGCGTGATCGCCCGCTATCACCTGGAGGCACTGGCGGAGGTCGAGACTGCGCAGTACGTGCGCCATCGCCTCGCGGTTGCGGGGTTGACCCAGCCGATGCCGTTCGACGGCAAGGCGCTGCGGCGTATCTACCGGTATTCACGCGGCGTGCCGCGGCGCATCAACCTGCTGTGCGATCGTGCGCTGCTGGGCGCGTATGCGAAGGGCAAGACCAGCGTTGATCCTCGCACCATCGACAAGGCGGCGCAGGAGGTGTTCGACGAGTCCGACCTCAGTGCGATCAGACGTTCACGCTACGAACGCCCGGCGCTGCTGGGGCTGGGTCTTGCGTTGGGCGCCGCACTCGTGGGTGCGCTGACGCTTGTGCTGGATCGTGCAGAGCGCGGCACGACACCGGCCGAAATAGCTGCGACAGCGAGCGCATCACGGGCTGCGATGACGGCGCCGTCGGCGGACGCCAGTGTCGTGACCGACTCGACCATTGCCGTCCCAGCCAAGTCCGCCGCAGCCGAGGTGGCGGTATTCGATCTGCCAATGGGATTCGCGTCCCTCACGGGTGCCGAGAAGGAATCGTGGCAGGACCTGGCGCGGGCGTGGGATGTCTCACTGGGCGAGGGCGATCCGTGTCTTGCCGCGCAAAGGCAGCAGGTCCGGTGTTTCCGCAGCAGCAACAGCACGCTCGCGCTGATCAGGCAGCTGGACCGCCCCGGCATTCTGACCCTGCGCGATGGCAACAACCGCGCGGCCTACGCAATGCTCAGCAGCCTGTCGAACGAGGCCGCGACCCTGCGCATAGGCGGCGCCGAGCGGACGGTCTCACTGGTTTCTCTGGCCGACTACTGGCGCGGCGAATTCACGACCTTCTGGCGTGTGCCACCCGACTATGCCGGCACCATCGTCGGTAGCCGATCGGGGCCAAGCGCACTGTGGCTTGCACAGCAATTAGCTACCGCGCGCGGCGATCCGCAGCCGAATCGATCACGGTTCGACGATGCGACGTTGAAAGGCTGGATACACGCATTTCAGTTGACGCAGGGCTTGCCTTCGGACGGTGTTGCCGGCCCGGTCACGCTGATGCAGTTAAACCGCGTAATCGGCGTCGACGAGCCGCACTTGCAGAAAGAGAAATAGTCCCGTGTCCCTGATCCTCGACGCCTTGCGCAGGGCCGACTCGGAACGCGAGCGCGGTTCGGTGCCGGGCTTGCACTCGCAGCCAGTACCGCCGCTTTCGGTCGATGCCCCAATGCAGCCCGGGGCAAAGCCCTGGCTTTGGACGGTAATCGGCATTGCAGTCGGGCTTCTCGTTGCACTTGCCTGGTACATCGTCGGTCGCGAAGCTCCGCGCCAGGTAAGTGAGTCTTCGGCCGCGGGACGACCCGTCGCGCCTGCTGCTTCCGTTGGACCGGTCGCCCCCATCACACCGCCGCCGACCCTGGCCCAACCGCAGCCCACTGCCGAACCACGCCCTATTGCCGAACCAGCACCCTGGCCGTCCAACGAGAATCGCGCGGTGCCGGCAAGAACGTCCGCCGAGCCGAAATCGACGACGCGATCCGACACAAAGGCGGAACAACCCGCCAGTTCACCGCAGGCCGAGCCCCCCATCTACGCTCGCGAACAGCTCCCGGAAAGCGTCCGGTCCCAATTGCCCGCGCTGACATTCGGCGGTTCGATGTATTCGACCAATGCAGCCAACCGATCGCTCGTCATCAACGGCCAGCTTTTCCGCGAAAACGACCAGCTGACGGCCGACCTTTCCCTCGAGCAGATCAGACTCAAGTCGGCGGTGCTGAAGTACAAAGGGTATCGGTTCGAGATCCAGTTCTAGGGAAACCCTGCAAGACGACTGCGCGGGAATGCCCGACAGCGCGTCGATCGATCCGACTCAGCAGCAGTCGCACATGCGATCAATCAAGGTCTTCAACGACTGTCCCCACCTGTCGACACAGCTGCCCCGCCTCGGCGAATGACGACAGGTAGAGCCGGTGCGCAACGGCCGGGTAGTGCGAGCGCACGGAAAGCAGAAAGTCCGGCAGCCCGTCGCGATCGATATCGCCGATCCAGGCCAATCGCGCATAAGGGTCGGTGGCTTCGCTGCTGGAAACAAGTTCTTGGCGTCTCTGCCCCTCTTCAAAGAAGACGCGAAGTCTCCGGTAGCCGCGATCAGCAGGCTCGACCTCGGCACTGATGCGGAAGACACGCTCTCCGAGTCTGTACGTGAAAGGGCTAGAGGGCGTCCTTTCCTCTCCGAGGGTGTGTTCGA
The DNA here is from genome assembly GCA_036824465.1 of Burkholderiaceae bacterium. Taxonomy (GTDB): domain Bacteria; phylum Pseudomonadota; class Gammaproteobacteria; order Burkholderiales; family Burkholderiaceae_F; genus JAKOQB01. The sequence goes on along the minus strand of DAITAC010000057.1, from coordinate 24,620 downwards.
TCAGGACGTGATTGCTTCTTTCGAGAGTAACCGGGCCTTCACGCAGTCCGATCGAACCTGCGAGGTGAATCAGCGCGCGGTCCGCTCCCGGGCCAACAAGACGCTGGCCAGTGAATGTCCCGTCGCCGCGCGTCGCGTTCCTGTATTCGAACGTCTCGACCTGGGCGACGCGTCCTGCGAGTCGATAGCCATCATCATCGGGCAGCACTGCCCATAGCGCCGCACCGTTGCGCAGAAACGGCTTTGGGCTGGGCGTCGACGCGCCGATGATGAAATCAACAGCGTTGTCGCTTGCGGGAGCCGCGCTGGCGACAAGTGCAATCAGTAGAGGCAGTGCCGCTTCGAGCCGAGGCCTGTTGCGCCTTCGGATGCTCAACTTCAGGCGGGTCCAAAGGCCCTTGCGCATCAGCGTCATCAGCCACTTCCACGAGCAAGGGAGATGCAGGTGGACGCCCCGTACCTGTAGATGAGGTGACGGAACGATGGTGATTCGTTACCTGCGACAAAGTTGGAGGAACAATGCCTCCGATACTCAACCCTTCTTCTCTGCCGCTTTGCGTTTCTTCCAGGCTGCTTTCAGCGCCAGGCTGAGCGCCTTTTTCTGCGCCGCGGTTTTCGGCTTGCGATTACCCTTGCCCTTCCCGATCACCGAGCCCGTCAGTGCCGCGAGCGCTCTCCTCAGCGCATCAAGTTCACTTTCGCGACGCTGGATCTCAGTTCTGATTGCCTTTTCCGCTGGGTTCATGTCTTACCTTTCTTTTTACTAGTCGAAAAACAAACCTCAATGAACCGTGCCTTTCTCCTGGCCGGCACGGGAATGAATTCAATCGCGCCCTCGTAACCAGAACAATCCTACCGCCAATCTGGACATTTACCTCGCCTGATTCCATTTGGCGTTCATGGCGCGAAGAGCAAACTCTTGCCCCGGCGCCGGCCGGAGCCCAGTTCGCAATGACCCAACCTGGGTCCGGCCCGCGCCGGGAGGACGGTCCGTGCCGTTCTGAACGGGAAACGGAATAGTCCATCCGACCTGCAGCCTGCCGCCGGCTGCTCGCAGGCGCTGACCCGTCGCGTCGCCCGTAATTACAAACAAACGATCGTTTGGTAAACTTCCGGCCCAGATGGCGACCGCACGCATCCTGCATTCCGACAGCCGCCTGCCCCAGATGCTTGATGCTGCGGCGCGCCTGTTTCGCGCGCGCGGCTTCGAGGGCACGTCGGTGCGCGACATCGCGCGTGCGGTCGGCATGCTGCCGGGTTCGCTGTACTGCCATTTCGCCACCAAGGAAGACCTGCTCGCGGCGGTATACGTCAAGGGCGTGGAACAGATCTCGGCGGCGGTACGCGCCGCGGTCGAGCGACGGACCGATCCGTGGGACCGGCTGGAGGCCGCCTGCGTGGCGCACCTCGAGGCGATCCTGCACGACGACGACTACGCCCAGGTGGTGGTGCGCGTGCGCCCGGCCGATGCGCCGGCCGCAAACCGCCGCCTGATCCAGTTGCGCGACGAATACGAAACGCTGCTTACCGCCCTGATCAAGGACCTGCCGCTGCCGCGCCGCACCGACCGGCGCGCCTTGCGGCTGATGCTGCTGGGGGCGCTCAACTGGTCGCAGACCTGGTACCGCCCCGGCGGCAGCCAGACGCCGCGCACGATCGCACGACATTTCATCACCCTGCTGCGGCAGGGCCAGGAGGCCAACGCATGAATCAGGACATGAATCAGGAAATGCGCCCCAAGGTGCTGATCACCAAGATCGGCTTCGACGGCCACGACCGCGGCAGCCGCGTGGTCGCGGCCGCGCTGCGCGACGCCGGCATGGAAGTCATCTACACACCGCCCTGGCAGGAGATCGCCGCGGTGGTGAAACTCGCCACCGAAGAGGATGTCGACGTGATCGGCATCTCCTCGCTGGCGACCGATCATCTGATCGTGCCCAAGCTGGTTGTGGCGCTGCGCGACGCGGGACTCGATGACACCGCGGTCATCGTCGGCGGCATCGTGCCGGATGAAGACGAACAGATGCTGCTCGATGCCGGCGTGTCACGCGTGTTCCATCCAGGCAGTCCACTGCAGGACATCGCGCAGTACATCCTTAACATCACCCCTGCCATTCGTGCACGGCGCGCAGCGGTTTGAACCTCTTTCGAAAGCGACGACGATGAACAAGCCCCTGGATCCGAGCCTGCTGGATACCCGCGACCCCGAGCAACTGTGGCAGCGGCAGTATGCGCAGGAGATCGGCCGCGACCGGGCGATCAGCAATCGGTCGGGCATTCCGATCCAGCCGCTATACACCGCGCATGACTTTGACCCGGCAGCGCGCGCCGGAGACCTTGGCCTGCCCGGCCAGCCGCCGTACACGCGCGGCATTTACGCCACCATGCACCGCGGCCGCACATGGACGCAGCGGCAACTGATCGGGCTTGGTACGCCGGCGGATTACAACGAGCGCCTGCTGGCGTTGCTCGCGCAGGGCACGACCGCGGTCTCGCTGATCCCGTGCAACTCGGTCTTCCGCGGCTATGACATGGACGAGTCGCACTTTGAACTGCTCGGCACCTGCGGCGCGGTCATCAACACCGCCGAACACATGGATCGCGCGCTCGCGGGCGTGGACCTGGCGCGGACCTCGTGTGCGATGAACGATCCGTCACCGTTCACGCTGCTGGCCTTCCTGCTGGCCACGGCGCGCAAGCGCGGCGTCAACTGGAGCGCCATCAGCGGCACCTCGAACCAGAGCGATTACCTCAGCCACTACGTGGCCAACCACATGTTCTTCCGCATCGCGCTGCCGGGAGTGCGGCGCATCCTGGGCGACCACATCGAGTTCTGCAACCGCGAAGTCCCCCGCTGGAACCCGATGTCGGTGGTGGGCCAGCACATGCAGCAAGCCGGCGCCACGCCAGCCGAAGCGGTCGCCTTCACGCTCGCAAGCGCGATCCAGAATGCCGAGGATTGCATCGCCCGCGGCATGGACCCGGACCAGTTCCTGCCGCGCTTCACATTCTTCTTCGACGTCTCCGTGAGCTTCTTCGAGGAAGTCGCCAAGTTTCGCGCCGCGCGCCGCATCTGGGCGCGCGTGACGCGCGAGCGCCTCGGCGCGAAGGACCCGCGTTCGTGCCGCTTCAAGTTCCACGCGCAGACCTCGGGCGTGGACCTGACCCGCCAGCAGCCGCTGAACAACATCGCCCGCGTCACGGTGCAGGCGATGGCGGGCATCTTCGGCGGACTGCAGTCGCTGCACACCGACGCCTACGACGAGGCCTTGTCGTGCCCGAGCGAGTTCGGCGCGCGCATCGCGGTGGCCACACAGAACATCCTGCGTGAGGAGGCGCACCTGACCGACGTGATCGACCCGCTCGGCGGCAGCTTCTATGTCGAGAAGCTGACCGACCAGATGCAGGCCGAAATCGAGCGCGTGATGAAGATCGTCGATGACGCCGGCGGCATGTACGAGGCGGTGGAATCCGGGCTGGTGCAGCGGATGATCGGCGAGTCGGCGCTGCGCTTTCAGCAGGCGGTGGATTGCGGCGAGCAGACGGTGGTGGGTGTGAACGCCTATCAGGTCGATGAGGATCCCAGGGCGCGTCCGATCAACACGCGGCCCGACCCCGAGGCCATGCGCGCACACCTGGCTGATTTTGCGCGGTTCAAGTCGCAGCGTTCGCAGGCTGACGTGGCACGTGCGCTGGGCGAGCTTGCCCGCGCCGCGAATGATCCGAACGACAACATCTTCGGCCGTGTGGTTCAGGCCGCCGAGGCCGGCTGCACGCATGGCGAGATCTGCGCCACGCTGCGCCGCGAGCTGGGCTTCGGCCACGTGCAGGCCATCGTTTGAGCCGAACTGACACAGCACCGACTGCGTTGCTGCCCCGGCTGCTGGCGGGCGACCGCGCGGCGATTGCGCGCGTGATCAGCGTGCTCGAGCAAGGCGCACCGGGCACCGCCGAGCTGACCGCGGGCATCCGCCCTCACCTGGGGCACGCCCACGTCATCGGTATCACCGGTGCGCCCGGTGCCGGCAAGTCCACCCTGATTCATGCGCTGCTGGGCGAACTGCTGGCGCGCGGTCGTCGCATCGGCGTGGTGGCGGTGGATCCATCGAGCCCGATCACCGGCGGCGCGGTGCTCGGCGACCGGGTGCGAATGGGCGAGCATGGGGCGCACCCCAACGTCTTCATCCGCTCGGTCGCGTCGCGCGGGCACATGGGCGGGCTGTCGCGCAGCACCGGACAAATCGTCGACGTACTGGACGCGGCCGGCTTCGACACGGTCATCGTCGAAACAGTCGGCGCGGGCCAGTCCGAAGTGGAGATCATGCGCATCGCCGACACGCGCGTCGTCGCCTGCCCGCCCGGTCTGGGTGATGACGTGCAGGCGATCAAGGCCGGCATCCTTGAGATCGCTGACCTGCTGGTGGTGACCAAGGCCGATCTCCCCGGCGCGGAGGCGACCGCGCGCGAACTGAAGGACATGCTTCAACTGCGGCGTCCGGCCGCGTGGACCGTTCCGGTGTTGCGAACCGTTGGAACAAAAGGCGAGGGAGTCGCTGCGCTCGTCGATCAGGCCGATGCCCACTGCAAGGCCACCGGCAAGGCCAAGCGACTGGCAGCACGCCCAGCCACCGCGGCCGAAACCAGCAGCGACGCGCTGGTCAAGCGCCTTGCCGCCGCCGACCCGTTTGTCCGGTCGCTCGGCATCGCGTGCGTTGACGCCGGGCCGGGACGTGCACGGGTGACGCTTACGCTGCGCGAAGAGCACCTCAACTTCAACGGCAGTTGCCACGGCGGCGTCATCTTCTCGCTCGCCGACACCGCCTTTGGCCTGGCGGCGAATTCGCGCAAACATATCGCGGCGGGCATCGACGCCCACATCACCTACCATGTCGCAGCCAAGGGCGGCGAGACGCTGACCGCCACCGCGGAGGAAGTATCGCGCTCGCGCAAACTGGCGGTGTACCGAGTGGAAGTGCGGCGCGGCGACGGGCAGATCGTCTCTGGCTTCACCGGGACCGTGTACATCAGCACCGCGACGCACGCCTGATTCTGCTGCAATACCGCTGCTGTTGACGCCTGGCGCAACTCGATAGAGACGAGATCCCTTGAAGCTCATCACCTGGAATATTCAATGGTGTCGCGGCTGCGACGGCCGCGTCGACCCGGCGCGCATCGTCGCGCATGCGCGCGCGCTGGCCGACTTCGACGTGCTGTGCCTGCAGGAAGTCGCAGCCAACTTTCCTGCGCTCAAAGGCAGTCAGGGCGAGAACCAGTTCGAGATCCTCGCGAAGCTTCTGCCCGGCTTCACGCCGATTCCGGGCGCGGCGGTCGATGCACTCGCGCCCGATGGCTCGCGGCGGGCGTTCGGCAATCTGATCCTGAGCCGTTACCCGGTGTTGCAGGCGCTGCGCATCCTGTTGCCGTGGCCGAGCGACCCGCAGGCCAAGACCATGTCGCGCATGCTGATCGAGGCGACTCTCGACACGCCGCTCGGGCCGATCCGCGTGATGACCACGCACCTGGAGTACTTCTCCGCCACCCAACGCGTGGCGCAGGTCGAGGCGATCCGCGCGCGCCACGCCGAGGCCTGCGCCCATGCGACGCGCGACCTCGTGCGCGACAGTTCACACGGGCCGTTCCATTCATACGCGCAAGCGACGGCGGCGATTCTCACGGCGGACTTCAACTTCAAGCCCGAAGATCCGCTGCACGCGCGCTTGCAAGCGCCGATCAATGAGGAGACGCCGGCGTTCGTCGATGCGTGGCAACACCTGCATCCCGGCCAGCCGCACGTGCACACCAACGGCGTTTACGACCGCAAGCAGTGGCCGGCGCCGCACACCTGCGACTTCATCTTCGTCAGCGCCGATCTGTTGAACCGCGTGCGCGCCTTCCGCGTCGACAGCGACACGCAGGCGTCGGATCATCAGCCGCTGCTGATTGAATTTGCGTGACGCGCCTTGATGGCGTTCAGAACTCCACGCGTCGGATTGCGCCGAGCTATCGCCCTTTCGGGCTAGTGCCAACCGGCAGCGATGACACAAGACCGTCGTCGAATCGGCAATACTGCGACAACGCGCGCTGGCCGCAAACAATCGGGCTGTTCGCCTGATCATGCACCTTCGGCGCTGATCCTGTCGGCGACACGCCATACATGCAGGTCGATGAAATATCTTCTCGATAACCCTGCAGTTCAGGCCGGCGGCGCACCGTTCGTCGTCGGCCTGATCGTCATGCTGGCGTTGGGTCGCGCGCGGCTGGGCGGTGTCGCGGTCACCGCTGCGTTTGCCACCGTCGTCGCGCTGGTGTCGGGATTCAGCTTCAACCCGCTGACCGCGACGCGCAAGCTCGTGCTGCTGACATTGCTGGCCTCGGTGCTCGGAATCGCGCTCGATTTGACGCTGAAGCCGGGCCGATTGCGTTCAGCCATGCTCGCGCTCGCCGCGGCGCTGGCAACGCTCTGGGTCTTCTGGCCGGTGCTCGCGCTGAAACCGCCTGCTGACGCCTGGCTGCAGGGCGCGACTGCGGTCCTGCTCACCGCATGGCTGGTCGGCTATCTCGACGCAGGGTTGGCTTCGCGCCCGATCGCGTGCGGTGCGGCGATATTGATGCTCGGAGTCGGCGCCGGCGTGCTTGCGATCCTGGGTGCGTCGGCGTTGTTCGGCCAGTACAGCATCGCCATCGGTGCCGGCGCGGGTGCGTTTCTGCTGGTGATGATGATTGCGAACCAAACCCGTGCCGCCGGCGCGACGCTGGCGCTGCCCGGCGCCGTTGCCGCCGGGCTGATCGCGTCGGGCGCGATGATCCTCGCGCACTCGCAGTGGTATGCCGCAGCGCTGCTCGCGCTGGTGCCGCTCGCGGCAGGCATTCCCGCCGCGATCCGCGCGCCGGTCTGGCGGCGCGCCGTCATTCATGCGCTGCTGGCTTCCATTCCTATGGCTGCGGCCGGTGCCGCCGCCTACTTCGGCTCCAGAAGCGACGCCGGTTGAGATCGCCCTGCTTCCTGCAACTCACTTTCCTCTCAAGGTGAACCACATGTCGATGTCCTGCCGCGCCTTGCTGCCCGTCGCTCTGCTTGGCCTTGCCTGCCTGCCGGCCGCCGCTGCCGATTCCTATTCGATCGATCCATTGCACACGTACGTGCACTTCGAGGTGGATCACCTCGGTATGTCGAAGATGCGTGGCCGGTTCGACAGGACCGCCGGCAAATTCACGCTCGACCCGGCGAAGAAGACCGGATCGGTCGAGATCACCGTGCAGACCGCGTCGATCAGCACGGGAGACAACGACAGGGGCAGCCGCCCGCGCGCACGCGATGAACATCTGCGCACGGTCGACTTCTTCAATGTGGCGGAGTTTCCGACGATGACTTTCAAATCGACCAGGTTCGTGTGGACGGGTGACGCCCCGGTATCGATCGAAGGTAACCTGACACTGCTCGGCGTGACCAGGCCGCTGACCTTGACCATCGAGCACTGGCGCTGCGGTGCAAACCCGATCAACAAACGCGAAATGTGCGGCGCGAACGCCAGTGGCGTCATCAAGCGCTCCGACTTCGGCATGAAGTACGGCCTGACCGCGGTCGGCGACGAGCAGAAGCTCTGGATCGAGATCGAGGGCTACAAGGACTGACGTTGGGGGCAGCGGATGAAGATCCTCCGTACCGACCGTGAACTCGAGTGCCCGCGCATCGACGCGGCGCTGCGTGCGCATGGGGCGAAACTGGTGCTGCTGCCCGAGGGCATCACCGAAGACGCGGTGGTCGAAGCGGCGCGCGACGCTGTGATCGTCCTGATGTGCTACACGCCGATCACCGCGCGCGTGATCGAAGCGGCGCGGAATCTGCGCGGCATCGTGAAGTACGGCGTGGGGATCGACGCCATCGACATCGAGGCCGCCAAGGCGCGGCGGATTCCAGTCGTCAACGTGCCCGCCTACGCCGAGGAGACAGTCGCCGAGGGCGCGTTCGCGCTGCTGATTGCAATGGCGAAGAAGCTGATGCCGCTCACCCGCGCGATGCAGTCCGACGGCTGGGCCTGGCCAACCTCGCAATGGCTCGCGTCCGACATCGCAGGCAAGACGATTGGCCTGATTGGCGTCGGCCGCATCGGCCGCAGCATGGCACGCATGGCTGCCGGATTCCGCGCGGCCGTCCTCGGCTATGACCCGTACGTGAGTGGGGCCGACATGCAACGGGCCGGCGTGCAGAAGCGGACCGACCTGCGCGCGATGCTCGCCGAATGCGACTTCGTCTCGATTCACTGCGTGCTGAATGCCGAAACGCACCATCTGATCGGCGCGCGCGAACTGCAAGCAATGAAGCCTTCCGCGTTCCTCATCAACGTGTCGCGCGGCGCGATCGTCGACGAAGGCGAACTGCTGCGCGCGTTGACGGCGCGCACGATCGCCGGTGCGGCGCTCGATGTCTACGGCCAGGAACCCCTGACCCGCCACGACCATCCGCTGAGCGCACTGTACGAGATGGAAAACGTCATCCTGATGCCCCATCTGACCTTCTACACGCACGAAGCGATGCAACGCCTGGAGCAAGAAACGCTCGAACGGTGCTTCGAGATCCTTGAAGGTCGGCCGGTGCGGGTCAAGTCGCGCGATCCTCGACTGACCAGTCAGCGCTTCGGTGTGGTCTTCGCGCCGTGAGCCTGCAGCCGGGGCCGGCCACCCACCGATCAGATAATCCGCTTCCGAATCTGGGTGACCACGATCTCCGCAATCACGACCACCGCGAAGATCGAGAACAACACCATCGCCACACGGTTCCACTGAAAGAGGTTCAGCGCGGTATCGAGCGCCATGCCGATGCCGCCGGCGCCCACGAGGCCGAGCACGGCGGACTCGCGCACGTTGATGTCCCAGCGGAACAGCGCGATCGACCAGAACGCGGGTTTCACCTGCGGCCAGTAGCCCCATGCCAGGCGCGAAGTCCATGGTGCGCCGGTGGCTTCGAGCGCCTCAATCGTGCCGCGGTTGGCTTCCTCCAGCGCTTCACCGAAGAGTTTCCCCACGAAGCCGATCGAACGAAACGCGATCGCGAGCGTGCCGGCGAGCGCGCCGGGACCGAAGATCGCGACGAACAGCAGTGCCCATACCAGCGAGTTGACTGAGCGGCTCGACACCAGCAGCAGCTTGGCGATGTAGTTGACCGTGCGGCTCGGCACCACGTTGTAGGCGGCCGCGAGCCCGATCGGCAGCGCCATCACGATCGCGAAGATCGTGCCAAGCGTGGCGATGTGGATCGTCTCCATCAGCGCGTCGTGCACGCCGCCTGGATAGTGGCTCCACGCGATCGGCCACATTCGTTGCAGCAGGTCCTGCACCTGCTCGGGCGCGTCGATCAGGAATTCCGGAATCACCTCGACGGTACGCGCAGAGGCGATGATCGCCGCGACGATCACGATGTAGATCGCGAAGCGCGCCAGCCGCTGGCGCGGCGTGAAGCGCCGCCAGGTGCGTGCCTCGACGTGATCGAGCGCGGCGTTCATCTCCGTATCACTCTTCGTCGACCTTGCCGCGCTCGAGGAAAACGCCGCGCACCCAGGTCGCGAGCACCTCGCCGACCATGATCATGGCAATGATCGCAAGCAGGATCGCGGCAACGAAGTCGTAGTCGAATCTCTGGAATGCAGAAAACAGCGTGCCGCCGATGCCGCCGGCGCCGACGATGCCGACCATCGTCGAATTGCGCAGGTTCGAATCGAGCTGGTAGGTGGAGAAGCCGATGAAGCGGCTGAACACCTGCGGCATCACGCCGAAGGCGATCACGTTCATGAACGAGGCGCCGGTGGCGCGGATCGCCTCGACCTGCTTGAGTGAAATCTCCTCGATCGCCTCGGCAAAGAGTTTGCCGATGAATCCGATCGACCCGAGCACCAGCGCACAGATGCCGGCGAGTGCGCCAAAGCCCACCGCCTTGACGAAGATGATCGCGACGATCACCGGGTGAAACGACCGCGCCGCGGCGATCAGTGCGCGCGCCGGCCAGCTGGCCCACGTCGGCATGAGGTTTCTCGCCGCGAACAGACCGATCGGCAATGACAGCATGATGCCGATGAACGAAGCAAGGACCGCAATTTCGAGCGACTCTGTCAGGCCCTTGAGCAGCGAATCGGGCTGCGCAATGCGCGGCGGCAGCATGCGGCCGATGAAGCGGGCCCCATTGTCCAGTCCTACCAGAAAGCGCGGCCAGTTGAAGTCAAGCCGGCCGAACGCATACACCACATAGACGGCCAGCAGCACCCAGCCGATGCGCGCCCACCAGTTGGGACGGAACGCGAGACGCGCCGCAGGTGCAGTCAAGCCAGCCACGACGCGCCGCCGTAGATCTTCTTCAGTTCGTCATCGTTCAGTTCCGCCGCCGTTGCGTCGAACACGACCTTGCCACCCGACATGCCGATGATGCGCTCGGCAAAGCGGCGCGCGAGATCCACGTCGTGCATGTTGACGATCACCGGAATCGCATGGCGGCGGCCCACTTCGCACAGCAGTTCCATGATTTCGACCGAGGTCCGGGGGTCGAGCGAGGACGTGGGCTCATCGGCAAGCAGCAACTTCGGGTTCTGCATCACCGCGCGCGCAATGCCGACGCGCTGGCGCTGGCCCCCGGACAGCGCATCGGCGCGCTGGTTGGCGAAGCCCGTCAGCCCCACCTGATCGAGCAGGTCGAACGCGCGATCGATGTCCTGCTGCGGAAAGCGCCGCAGCCACGCCTTGTGTGCGGGCACGTAGCCGAGCCGGCCCGACAACAGGTTTTCCATCACGGTCAGGCGCTCGACCAGGTTGTACTCCTGGAACACCATGCCGATCTCGCGCCGTGCCTCGCGCAGTTCGCGGCCCTTCAGCGGTGCGATGTCGCGTCCGCCGAAGAGGATCTCGCCCGCAGTCGGCTCGACGAGCCGGTTCACGCAGCGAAGCAACGTGGATTTGCCGGTGCCCGATGCGCCGATGATCGCGGTCATTCCGGCCGCCGCGAAGTCCAGCGTGATGCCGTCGAGCACGCGCTTGCCCCGCACGTACTCCTTGACGAGGCCGCGCACGGCCAGCGCCGTACTCATTTCTTCGACGCCGCGTCTTTTGCCAAATCAGCGTGCGCTTTTTCCTTGTCGAAAGCAGCGCGGGTGAAGCTCTGGCCGCTTTCCTGCGCCACGCGACGCACGAGTTCCCAGTCCTTCTTGTAGTCGATCGGCAGCCAGCGGTCCGCGCCCTGGAAGCCCTTCTGCATCTCGGGCGGGTAGCGGAACGCGTACGTGCATTCGCGGATCTTCTGCTGCAGCGCCGGCGCGAGATCGTGCGCCATCGAAAGCCCGCCGGGTGCGAAGTTCTGGCTCTTCCAGATGATGCGGAAGTCGTCCATCCGGAACACGCCGCGCTCGGACATCCGCACCAGGATGTCGTGCGCGATCGGCGCGGCGTCGTAGTCGCCGGCGGCCACGCCCGCGATCGAGTTCTCGTGCTTGCCGGAGAAAAAGACCTTGTAGTCCTTGTCCGGTACCAATCCCTCGGCAGGAAAAAGCGCGCGCGGCGCGAGGTTGCCCGAGTTCGACGACGGCGTGGTGTGTGCGACTCGCTTACCTTTCAGATCGGAAAGCTTCTGGTATGGGCTGTCCTTCTTCACGATCATCCACAGTTGGTAGCCCTGCGGACCGCTCGCGTCGCCGCGAATGCCGATGGGAATGGCGCCCGCGACGTTGACCGCGAACGCGGTGTCGCCGGAGGACATCGTGCCCAGATGCATGCGCCCTGCGCGCATCGCCTCGATCGCCGCCGCGCTGGAGTACACGTCGTAATAGCGGACCTTCTTGCCGGTGCAGGTTGCCAGGTGATCGATGAACGGCTGCAGCAGCTTGTTGAAGACCGCGGGATCGTCGAGCGGCGAGTTGGTGAAGAACAGCGTGTCCGGGTTCTTCTGCTTCGCCGGGTCCTTCGGCGTGTCGGCCAGCAGGTCGCCGTTGTCGTCGCAAAATGGCGTGTCGAGCTGGCCGCGATTCCTGCAGGTGTCCTGCGCATACGCGGGCAAGACGAACGCGGCAGTGAGCGTCGCCAGCGCAAGACGAAGCGTTCGCATGGCCGCTCCTACTTCTTCTTCTCTTCAGCGGCCTTCTTGCGCGCGTCTTCCTCGCGCTTGCTTTCCTTCTCGTAGGCGGCGCTGTTGAACTTCTCGCCGCCCGCCTCCGCGACCTGCCGCACGACGGCCCAGTGCTCCTTGTAGTTGATCGGATAGAAGCGGTCGGCGCCGTCGAATGCCTTCTTCATGTCCTCGGTGTAGCGATAGTCGTAGAAGCACTTGACCATCTTGTCGCGGAACGCCGGCTCGAGGTCATGCGCGTACGCGAATGACGAGGTCGGGAATTTCGGGCTCTGGTAGATGATGCGGAAATTCTCTTCCTTCACCTGCCCGCGGCCCGCCATCCGGTGGAACACGTCGGAAGCAACCGCGGCCGCGTCATAGTCACCCGAGTTCACACCCATCACCGACTGGTCGTGCTTGCCGGAGAAGATGATCTTGTAGTCCTTCTCGGGCGCCAGCCCTTCCTTCGGGAACAGTGCCATCGGCGCCATGTGGCCGGAGTTCGACGACGGCGAGGTGTGTGCAACCTTCTTGCCCTTCAGATCGGTGAGCTTCTGGAACGGGCTGTCCTTCTTGACGATCACGATCAGGTTGTAGCCTTGGAAGTCCTTCTCATAGCCCTTGATCGCAAACGGCACTGCCCCGGCGATGTTGACGGCAAATGCGGTCGGGCCGGTGGAAAAGCCGCCGACATGCAGCCGCCCGGAACGCATCGCTTCGATTTCGGCGGCGTTGGACTGCACCTGATAGAAGACCACCCGCTTACCAGTGCACTGCGCAAGGTGGTCGGTGAAGGGCTTGAAGATCTTCTCGTACACCGCGGGATCTTCCACCGGGGTATAGGTGAATACGAGCGTGTTGGGGTTCTTGAGTTTCCTGGCGTCCTTTGGTGTGTCGGCGACCAGGTCGCCGTTATCGTCGCAGTAGAGCGGATCGAGGTCGCCGCGGCTTTTGCAGTCCTGGGCAAACGTGGAAGACGAGACGACGGCCAGCGCAACGACGGCGAGCACGCGAGCGATTTGAATCATGGTGGGCTCCTCCAATTCTTGTGCGGGAATTGTGACAGAAGACACGCGGAATTCGGCGCGACAACAGGCAACCCCGACGCCTTACACCGCGACTTCGATCACCTCGCCGCCGGCGGTGACGAGCGCTGTCCTGACTGGCTTGTCGCGGCGGATCGCGCGCAGCACCTCGGCATAGCGTCGCACCTGCGCTTCGTACTGCGCCCGTTCGGCGTCGCTGATGCGCCACTTGAAGTCGATGATCCACAACGCATCGTCGTGCTCGACGAGACGATCGACGCGCAGCAGTTCACCATCGGCAGCGACAAGTTCGAGTTCTGCCTCGGCCGCGGCGACAAAGAATTGAGGAAGCCGGGCGTGCACGCGCGCCGCCGCAGCGGAGACACGCTCGGCCTGCTCGCGCGTCAGCGCATGTTCACGCGCGATGGCGTCAATCGATCCGGCGTCGCCCTGCTCAAGCATTGAGTGCCAGGCGCGTCCCAGCCGCAGCGCTTCGGTATCCGGCGCCGCGGCGATGCGAGTGCCGGTGGGAAGCGGCTCGGGCAGGAAGTCACGCACAAGGCGAATCGAAGAAATGGGAGGCCGCGGCTGGACCTCGGCTGCGCCGGCTGAAAGGTGCGCGGCACATTGCAGGCGTGCGTACCAGGTGGCTTCGAGCGTGCCTTTAGCCGGCGCCGAGCCGGACACAATCAGCACCTGCCTTGCCCGAGTGGCGGCAACATACAACAGGTTCCAGTCTTCCTGAACGCGTTGCGCGTCTTCTTGGGCAAACCACGCGGCGCGAGCCGGATCGACCGCATCGGCACCGCGTGCCACCAGCGAGACGTGCTGCGGAGCGCTCGCCTGCGGCGGCCAGACAACGAGCACGCCTTCGCCGTCGGGCGCTGGGTTCGCGTGCGCGTCAGCCAGCACAACGACCTCGGCTTCCAGCCCCTTCGCGCCGTGAATCGTCATCACGCGGACGGCGTCGTCGACGCTCGCCGCGCCTTCGTCCGGCGCCTCATCGGCCGCACCCTGCTTCAGCCCCGCCAGTTCATCGATGAAACGCGGCAGGCTCGGATAACGGCCGGCGTCAATGGCCAGCGCAAGTTCGATGAAGGCATCGAGGTTCGCCTGCATTTGCGCATGCAACGCCGCCGGCGCAACGGTGGCGTACCGGCGCCGCACGTCGCCCTCGAAGTAAATGCGGTCGAGCAGATCATGCACCGGCAGCACACCGGCAAGATCGAGCCACCATTGCAGCAGTCGCCGGGCGCGCGCGAGGGTGGTCGATGCCGTGTCATCCAATGCCTGCAGGCGCTGCCACCAGCTCGCACCGGCGGTTGAAGCGAGCAGTATCAGATCCGCGTCGCCGCAGCCGAAGATCGGCGAGCGCAGCGCATGCGCAAGCTTCAGGTCGGCGAAGGGCGCGGTCAGGAACTGGAGCAATGCGGTCAGGTCATCGGCCTCGAGCGTGGCCAGCAGTCCGCCACGCCGATCACTGACAAAGGGCACGCCGGCGTCGCGCAGCGCGCGTTCGTACTTCGCGAGGTGCGTGCGCCGGCGCACCAGCAGCAGCACGTCCGACCAGCGACCGGCGCGTGTGCCGTCGTTCTCGTCGACGCGGACGTTAGCCACCCAGTGTGCGATCTCGTTGGCCAACACACGGCCCTCCCGATAGCGCGTTTCGCTGTCGCGCTCGACGCGCGGAACGGTCAGCACGTCGCGCAGTTCGATGCCCAGCGCGTCCGCACCCGCAGCGGGCGTCCCGTCGGGCCGCATCAAGGGCAGCAGCACGAAGGCACCGGTCACATCGGCGCGCGTGCTCTGTGGCTGATACAGCGGGTTGTTGCCCGGCAGCGCAAGATTGAGCACATCGATCACCGACCGCGCGTTGCGCCGGGTCACGTTGGTACGCAGATGCGCGGCACCGAAGTCACGCTGCAACAGTTCGAGCGCAGCGGCAAACACGCGCGGCTCCGCGCGGCGGAAACGATAGATCGACTGTTTGGGGTCGCCGACGATGAACACGCTCGGCCGGCCGCCGGATTCATCGGTCGCGGGCGACGCTTCAAGCTCGCCATAGCCATCCAGCCACGCTTGCAGCACCTGCCACTGCAGCGGATTGGTGTCCTGGAACTCGTCGAGCAGGATATGGCGGTAGCGCGCGTCCAGCCGCACCTGCATGTACGCGGCATTTTCCGGATCGGCCAGCAGCCGATGCGCATGCCATTCGAGATCGGTGAAATCGACCGCCTGCTGTTGATCCTTCAGCCGCTGGTAGGCGGCGATCAGCAGGCGTCCGCAGGCGAGCGCGGCCTCGTTCATCTTCAGCGCGCGCCAGGTGCGATGGGCCGCGCGTACCCGTTCGAGGATTTCGACCGCGCGCGCGTGCGCAGCCGCATAACGCTCCGCCGGCACCGGCAGCTTCTTGCCGATCTTCTCGGGCAGCAGAATGTCGCGCGGCGTGCCCTTTTGCGTCAGAACGATGAGGCAAGCGTCATTGAAATCCTGCACCGCATCGGCCGCCACCGTACTTATCCAGGCCTGCGCCCGCGCAATCGCTTCGCCGATCAGCTTGCCCGGGTGATCGATCGACAGCCAGAGGTCAAGCAGCGATTGAACCGCGTCGGCGAAGTCAGGCGTCCGGATGCCGGTGCGCGGGTCGTCCTCGCCGGCAACGCGCAGTGGCGCGAGTGCGCGCGCGACGGCGCTGTCCTCATCGCCGGCCGCGAAGCTCCACCACTCTGCCCGCTTTTGCAGAAACTGCTCCAGCAGCTTGCGCGCGGCGCTTTCGCCGACATCGTCGATCAGCGACTCCCACGCGGCGCGCTCGGCGAGGTGCTGAGGACGAACCAGCAAGGCGCTGAAGTGCAGCCAGGCGTCGGCGCGCACGCGATCGGCCGCTTCCAGCAAGACCGGGGCGAATGGAACGCCGGCGCCCAGGGGCGCACGCGCGATCAGTTGCCAGAACCAGCCGTGAAAAGTCTCGATGGTCAGCGGCACGCGCGCGGTCAGCACCCGCTCGTACAGACTGCGCGCGGCCTCAATTGCGGAACGCGCCTCGGCCGCGGCCAAGCCGCGCTGCTGCAGGAAGTCCACGACCTCTGCATCATTCGCCCGCGCCAGGTCCCGCAGGTCCTTCAGCAATCGCGCGCGCATTTCCTGGGCCGCTCGACGCGTGAAGGTGATGGCAAGGATTTCGCCGGGCGCGGCGCCGGCCAGCAACAACCGCACGATGCGGCTCACCAAAAGCCACGTCTTGCCGCTGCCGGCGCACGCTTCGACCACGACGCTCGCATGCGGATCGCACGCGCGACGCGTGAACTCGGTTCCATCAATCGCGCGATCGTCGGCGAGGTAGTCGCTCATTGGGCGTCTTCCTCGTCATCTCCGCTTCTTTCCCAAAAATCACGGCGACACAGGCCGCGCATCTCGCAGTGTTCGCACACGGCGTCGACGCCGATTGCGGGCAGCGGCGCGCCGTCAGCGATGCGCTGCACATCGGATTGCAGGCGGGTCCCGACGGAGTCCACCAGTTCAGCGAACGGATGGGGCGGCTCGACAGCGTGCACGCCGCCCTCGCCTTCCCTGGCACGATCGAAACTGACATAGGCTGCTGATTGAGCGCGCCGCGCCAGCAGCAAACCGTAGAACGGCAGCTGGATGTCTTCGCCCGCCGCTTTCAGTTCTCTCTTCAGCACATCCGCTGCGCGCGCCTTGTAGTCGAGCACGCGCACGTCGTGGTCGGCGCGCGTATCAATTCGATCGATACGGCCACGCAGCTCGACTTCACGTCCGTCGCGCAGCGTGAGCTGTTGCGTCAGCTTTTCCTCGCCGGTTTGCCAGCGCCAGCCTTCCTTGCTGTGTTCGCGCAGCCATTCGATGTAGCCGTCGATCAGTCCGAGGAAGCGATGCTGGAACGCAAGCAGCCCGGGCGTGCGTTCGAGCTGCGGTTCGAAAACCGCGCGGGCGTGCTGGGCAAGACTCGCAGCAAGCTGTGCGCCATCAAGCGTGCCGAAATCGACCGCGCCCCATTCGCGATGAAACCGTCGCAACACCTCATGCAATGCATCGCCGAAGTCACGCTTGTCAGGCATCTCGATCACATCGTCGAGTTCGGCCAGTTGCAGCAGACGACGCGCGTAGAACTGATACGCGCAGTTCACCAGGCTCTGCGCCTGGCTGGCCGAGATCGACGTCGGCAGCAACCGCGGCGCGCTCGGCGCCGGTCGATGCTGGGCAACACCTTCAGCCTCGAACTCGTGCGGCGTGGTCCCGCGCACGAGGTCATCGCCTGCGGCGCGCGCCGCGACGAACTGCAGTCGCTCGAGCAGCGGCGAAATCGTGTTCGGTTCATCGTCGCGATGCGTGCGCCAGGTCGCAATGACGCGCGGCACGGTCGCCAGCAGCGTCGCCAGTTGCGCGGCCTGCGTGCGCAGCGCAGCCTCGGCAGTGATCAGCCCCAGTTCGGCGCGCACTGCATTCGACATGAACAGCAGCTCGGATGGCGCAGTGGGCAGGTGCTGCGCATCGGCACCGATCAGCAGCGCAGCGTCGAAGGGGCGCAGATGAGTCGCCTCGAGCGATACCATCACTACCGGTGAATCGATCTGCCGATCGACGAACGCGACTTCCTCGAAACGCTCGGCCAGCAAAGCGCGGAAGTCCGCGAGCGATGCGCGGCCGGTCACGCCGGAAAGTTCGGCTTCGAGCGCGTCGAGTCCGCGCAGCACGGCCGCGCCGACGGGGTCAGTCGCCAGCCCGTTGCGCATGCCGAGCGCCGCCAGCGCGGCGCCAAGTGCCCGCAGGTGGGCGGCAAGTGTCGGGCCTGCGCGCTGTGCCAGTTGCGCCTGCGTTTCGATCAGGCTTAGCAGATCGGTTGCGCTCTGAGTTTCTGCGGCCGCGTCCCGCTCGGCCAGACTCGCCAATGCTCGCCTGATTGCGCGCGCGCCCTGCAACGTGCTGCTCATCCGGATGGCGCGCTCGATGATGGCGACCTCGTGCGACTTGCCGTCCCGATCGACCAGTGTGAATGGCGATTTCAACCAGTCGAGCAGGTCGCGCCAGTAGACATCGTCGGCGACCAGGTCGAGCCACCGCATGACCGATGCGGCCGCACTGGTCGTGGAAAGCTTCCAGCCGGTTTCGTCGCGCACACTGACCTGCGCACGCTCGAGCAGCGCGCGGGCGCGCCGCGCCGTGAGCCGGTCCAGCGCGACCAGCGCGATCGATGCAACGCCGTCACGCCTCCAATCGAGCACCTGCTGCGCGACTGCGGTCGCTTCTTCTTCAAGCGACGCTGCACGAACGATGGCCAGTGGGGCCGCGCTGCCCTGAACCGCGTCCGCGCGCACAGCCATCGGCACGCGGGTATCAGCGCCGGCCAACTCCGGCCATGCGGCAGCGAGCATGGGGCGCGCAGCCAGCGTCGCCGCCACGTCGGGTTCGATCAACAATACGGGCGCGCGCTGCGAATAGCGCTGCAGGAAGGCCTGTTCCCAGCCTTGAAGAGCCTCACCCGCCATATAGACGAGCGGCGTCTCTGCCGCGCCGGCGCGTGCCTCGATCTCACGCAGCGCGCGCGCGACGCTGTCATCTGCACGACGTGCGCGCCATAACTGCAGCACGAGTTGCGCCTGCGGCTGCAATGCGCGCGACGCGCGGCGAAAGTAATGTCGCGCGAGGCTCGCCTCCAGGCGGCCGGCGAAAGCGTCCGCATCAGCCACTGCGGCCCAGGTCAGCTCATCACAAAGCTGCGCCACGCCACGGGCGAGCGCCCATAACGCCACCGGCTGCGTGCCGAATGATTCGCGCACCCACGCGTTGCCACGCAACGCCGAGAACAGCTCGGCACGCGCCGCGATGCCGGTCTGCAGCGGTTGCCTGAGCCAGTGCGCGAGCGGCACGATCCGCGGTGGCACGAACGCCGCGCCCCGAATCGCCTCGCGCAGCCCGGCGCGCGCAAGCACCGCATGCGCGCCGCTCGGCACCAGCCAGGTCATCGCATGCAGCTGGTTCGCCGCGCTGCCGCAGCGCGCAGCAAAGTCAGTCACGAAGCGCGCGGCCACGGGCCAGAATTGCGCGTCCGCGGCGATGAGCTGGCGTTCAAGCGGCATGAGCGGATTGTATGAACCCGTTCGCGTCAGGCCCGGGACAGAAAAGACGTGCAAACGACCGGCACAGTGCTAACATCCCGATCGTCTCAAGCCTGCCGCCCCGCTTTTCAGGGCTGCGCAAAGGCTTGTCTGGATCGCTCCAAGCCCCCATCTCTTCCCTTGTTTCTGTGCGCCAAGGTGTGCGCCAAGAGGACCCTCAATGAGCCAGGAAATCAAATACGTCAGCGACGCATCGTTTGAGCAGGATGTGCTGAAGTCGGACCGTGCGGTGCTGGTTGACTACTGGGCCGAATGGTGCGGCCCGTGCCGGATGATCGCGCCGATCCTCGACGAGGTCGCGGGCGACTACAAGGGCAAGCTGACGGTGGCCAAGCTCAACGTCGACGAGAACCAGGCCGTGCCCGCCAAATACGGCATCCGCGGCATTCCGACGCTGATGCTGTTCAAGAACGGCGCTGTGGTCGGCACCAAGGTCGGCGCACTTTCAAAATCGCAACTGACGGCATTCATCGATAGCAATATCTGAACGGTCGGAAAAGGTCGGGCCTGCGGCCCGACCCCGGCCTCTTTCCTCGCGGGCGCCCCGCAGGTCCCAACGGCGCCCCACTCACCCCACCTGATCATCATGCAACTCTCCGAACTCAAAGCCCTGCACGTTTCGCAACTGCTCGAAATGGCAGGCACGCTCGAAATCGACAACGCCAACCGGATGCGCAAGCAGGAGTTGATGTTTGCGATCCTGAAGAAACGCGCCAAGGGTGGCGAGCAAATCTTTGGCGACGGCACGCTGGAAGTGCTGCCGGACGGCTTCGGCTTCCTGCGCTCGCCGGAGACGTCCTATCTGGCGTCGACCGACGACATCTATATCTCGCCGTCGCAGATCCGCCGCTTCAACCTGCACACCGGCGATTCGATCGAGGGCGAGGTCCGAACACCGAAGGATGGCGAGCGCTATTTCGCGCTGGTCAAGGTGGACAAGGTCAACGGCCAGTCGCCGGAATCGACCAAGCACCGCATCCTGTTCGAGAACCTGACCCCGCTGTTCCCCAACGAGCCGCTGAAGCTCGAGCGCGAGATCAAGGCGGAGGAGAACATCACGGGACGCCTGGTCGACATCATCGCGCCGGTCGGCAAGGGTGCGCGCGGCCTTCTCGTGTCGAGCCCGAAGTCCGGCAAGACCGTCCTGATGCAACACATCGCGCACGCGATTGCCGCCAATCATCCGGACGTCGTGCTGATCGTGCTGCTGATCGACGAACGTCCGGAGGAAGTGACCGAGATGCAACGCTCGGTCAAGGGCGAGGTGGTTGCATCCACCTTCGACGAGCCTGCCGTGCGCCACGTGCAGGTGGCCGAGATGGTGATCGAAAAGGCCAAGCGGCTAGCGGAGAGCAAGAAGGACGTGGTGATCCTGCTCGATTCGATCACACGCCTGGCGCGCGCCTACAACACGGTAGTGCCGGCCTCCGGCAAGGTGCTCACGGGCGGCGTGGACGCCAATGCGCTGCAGCGGCCCAAGCGCTTCTTCGGCGCCGCGCGAAATATCGAAGAAGGTGGGAGCCTCACCATCATCGCCACCGCGCTGATCGACACCGGCTCGCGCATGGACGATGTGATCTACGAGGAATTCAAGGGCACCGGCAACATGGAAATCCACATGGAACGCCGGCTTGCGGAAAAACGCGTCTACCCGGCGCTCAACGTCAACCGCTCCGGCACGCGCAAGGAAGAACTGCTGCTGAAGCCCGAGATCCTGCAGAAGGTCTGGATTCTGCGCAAACTGCTGTACGGCATGGACGAGATCGAGGCGATGGAATTCCTGCTCGACAAGATGCGCCAGACCAAGAACAACGCCGAGTTCTTCGAGATGATGAGAAGAGGTGGGTGAGCACGGGGTCGTCCGCTCATGCCCTGCGGCATCAGCGGCCGTGCGAACGGCGATTCGCTTGCAAGCGAATCGCCCGGAGAGATCCCTGCAGCCTGAAGTCCAGATCGGTCGCCGCGCGAACGACCGGCGCTTGCAAGCGCCGGACCGGTGAACTGTCGACAGACTGAGGCCCGCATGAGTGGTCGTGCGAACGGCCCTTACTTGCAAGAACAGGGCCAGAGCAATCCCCGAAAGCCGCAAGTCCGAACGCGCGGCTGCGCCGACGGCTCCTGAGCACGAAGTCGATCGAACCGCTGATGGAACCTCACTTACAGCTTCCGCGCGAAGCACGGGGCCAAGGGGTGATGCCTTGAACTGCGCCGATTTCAGAGCGCCGGACTCGCGCCATGCTGCCTCTCGCTTTTGCGGGTGGCGGTCATCCAGACTCGGCCAACGACCGTTGCCCTTGCGGGAAGGTGGCGCATGAACGGGCGGTGGTTGCGGTTTCTCCTCGATGTTCGTATCGATCGAACGAGCTATGCGGTGAGCCGAGGTCTGTGCGTCGTCGCGGTGCTCGGACTCCTGCTCGCTGCCTGTGGTGGCAGTGGTAGTGGCGGTGAGTCGTTTACCGCACCGAGCATCGCCGCCCAACCCGCGGATCGGAGCGTCACCGCCGGCGAAGCGGTTAGTTTCAGCGTGTCTGCCGTCGGCAGCGCTCCGCTCGCGTTTCAGTGGCAGTCCAGCAGCGATGGCGTTTCGTTTGCGTCGATTGCCGGTGCCAGCACAAGCACGTACGCGATCGCCAGCACGACCAGCGCGATGACCAATACGCTGTATCGCGTGGTGGTCAGCAATGGCGCCGGCAGCGTCACAAGTTCAGCCGCGCGACTGACGGTCACGCCGGCACTGGCCGCGCCGGCGTTCACCGCGCAGCCGGCCGATCAGACCTCGTTGGTCGGCGCAAGCGCGACGTTTTCTGTCACCGTGACCGGCACGCCGCCACCGACGTTGCAATGGCAGCAGTCGATCGACGGCGGCATCAACTGGACCAACATCCCCGCCGCCGCATCATCGTCCTACACCACGCCGACGCTCACCACGACGGACGACGGCAAGCGTTTACGGGTCATAGCCACCAACAGCGCTGGCAGCGTCAACAGCGCGGTGGCCAAGTTGACCGTCAACACGGCACCAGTGGTATCCAAGATCTGTTCCGGCCCCTCCGAAAGCGGGTGGTGCTGGGCCAACCCCCGACCACTGGGACACAACCTGAACGCCATCGCGCGGGTCAGCGAGACCGTGATGGTGGCTGTGGGCGACAGGAGCACCATTCTGCGCTCGACAGATTCAGGTCAAACTTGGTCGCCCGCCACGGTCGTCACTCTGAATTTCTTCCCTCAGGATCTCTACGGGGTTGCGTTCGCCGATGCGAACAACGGAACCGCAGTGGGCGCAGCCGAAGCGATTCTGCGCACCACCGACGGCGGAGCAACCTGGTTCTACCTTGCCAGCGGGACATTCCAGCCTCGGCTCAATGCGGTTGCATATGTGACCGCGTCGACGGGTTTCGCGGTCAGCGCCTGGGGTAGCGTTCGCCGCACGAACGACGGTGGTCAATCCTGGCAATTCGATTCATCGCCGCCGCAACTCGGTCTGAACGCAGTGACATTCGCAAGCGCATCGACGGGCCTTGCGGTCGGCGAGTGCGGCGTCGTTCGACGCACAACCGACGGCGGACAGACGTGGATCTCCTTCCAGGACACCACCATCGCCTGCGATTCAAACTCGATCGGAGGTGGGATCGGGTTTCGCGGTGCTGCATTTGCTGGTACCGCAGCGAGTGTTGCGGTGGGTGATTCCGGTGCGATCCGGCGTTCGAGCAATGGCGGCCAGACCTGGACACAGATTGCGAGCGGAACGAGTCAGGCGCTGGCGGCGGTTTCGTTCACTGGCAGTGACGTCGGCATCGCAGTCGGTGCCGCGGGAACGATTCTGCGCAGCGGCGACGGCGGCCAGACCTGGGCCGCAGCCTCAAGCGGCACCACGGCGGCGCTGCGCGGTGTCGCCTTCGTCAATGCGACGACCGGCGTGGCCGTCGGTGAAAGCGGAACGATCCTGCGCACCACCGACGGCGGACTCTCGTGGGTCGCGCTGTCAAGCGGAGTGCAAACCAATGCCGACCTGCGCGCGATTGCGTTCGGCAACCAGTCGACCGGCATGGTCGCCGGCGACGCGGGCACGCTTCTGCGCACCGTCGACGGTGGCCAAGCGTGGGCTCACGTCACGAGCGGCACCAGTTCGAACCTGCTTGGTGCCGCTTTCGCCACGGCCGCTGAGGGCATCGTCGTCGGCGAGGTCGGGACCATCTTGCGCAGCAACGATGCCGGACAGACATGGGCTCCGATATCGAGCGGACTTTCTGCGAGTGTCGCACTTCGGTCCGTATCGTTTGCCAGTCCGTCCACGGGAGTGGCGGTTGGAACTTCCGGCACGATGCTGCGTACCATCGACGGCGGCCAGTCGTGGGTACCTATCCCGAGCGTCACGCAATCGACGCTGAATGCGGTGTCCTTCTCCTCAGCCACGAACGGCGTGGCAGTGGGCGAGTTCTTCACGATACTTCGGACCGCCGATGGCGGCCAGTCGTGGGCTTTGGTGACGAGTGGTACTGGTACACCGCACCTGCTCAGCGTAACAACTGCCGGCCCGAGCGCGAGCATCGCGCTTGGCGGCGGATCTCTCGGCTTTCGGTCCACCAACGGCGGCCTGACATGGACTGGTGTCGCCGGAGACTTCGCAGCCGGAGGATTTTCGGAATTTCGCGGTGTGTCCTTCAACGGCGGGAACATCGGCATCGCGGTTGGTTTCGGGATCGCGCGCACCATGGACTCTGGCCAGACGTGGCGGGCGTTGCCGCGCCTGACAGTTCGACGCATCAACGGGGTGCTGTTCATCAACCCCACCACAGCAGTCGCCGTCGGCGAGAGCGGCACGATCCTCGTCACCACGACCGGGGGAATCTAGCGGACGGAGCAGCAGGAGTTGATCGCAAATCTGTGTCACGTTTGATTGGATCGCCTCAGCGGCCAAACCAAACGGAGTGCATTGCGGTCCTTGGTGACACTGCTGCGCCCGGCGTTGCGGTTACCGCTTGCGGTGCGAGCGGCGGCCGATTGCCGAACCGAGCATTGATGCGGAACGAAGGGATCCTGAGCAAACTGCTGTACGGCATGGACGAGATCGAGGCGATGGAATTCCTGCTCGACAAGATGCGGCAGACCAAGAATAACGCCGAGTTCTTCGAGATGATGAGAAGAGGTGGGTGAGCACGGGGTCGTCCGCTCATGCCCTGCGGCATGAGCGGCCGCGCGAACGACCGGCGCTTGCAAGCGCCGGACGGGAGAGCTCTCGGAAGTGGCTTGCGTTTGCTCGTCTAACCCAAATCCCGGATAATCCTCGGCTTTTCCGGCCCGGCACGTGGTTTGACGACGGCTCAGACTGGCGACCGCACGAAGCGAGGACTCATGAAATCCGGCATCCACCCCGAA
>DAITAC010000140.1:4856-8785 GCA_036824465.1 Burkholderiaceae bacterium | reverse complement strand
GGCGCGCAGATCAACATCCCGGCGCAGTTCCTGTCTTCGCTGCCGTACTGGGCGACGATCATCGTGCTGGTGCTGATCTCGCGCAATCAGAGCACGATCCGGCTGCATTCGCCGGCTTCACTGGGTCAGCCGTATCGACCCGATGCGTGAAAGTAGTCCAAATCAAGGCGAGCAACGTTGTTCCGAACGCCCGGCCGAGGCGCCGGCATACCAACCGATCCTGAGGAGACACACGCAATGCTGACACGCAGACAACTGATTCAAGCGGCAGGTGCCGCGGGCGCGCTGGGAGGCACGAGCCTCGCGGCGCTGGCGCAAACCAAGGCCGGTGAGCCGTTGAAGATCGGCTTCGTTTACGTCAGCCCGGTCGGCGATGCCGGATGGACGTACCAGCATGACGTTGGCCGCAAGGAAATGGAAAAGGCGCTTGGTGCCAAGGTGCAGACCAAGTTCATCGAAAACGTGCAGGAAGGATCCGATGCCGAGCGCGTGTTTCGCGAACTGGCGACAAGCGGCCACAAGCTGATCTACGGCACGAGCTTCGGCTACATGAACTACATGGAGAAGGTCGCCAAGCAGTTTCCGAACACGACCTTCGAGCATGCGACCGGTTACAAGACCGCCAAGAACCTCAGTGTCTACAACGCGCGCTTCTACGAAGGCCGCTACATGTGCGGCGTGATCGCCGGTCGCATGACCAAGACCAATGTGCTCGGCTATGTCGCGGCTTTCCCGATCCCCGAAGTACTGCAGGGAATCAATGCGTTCACGCGAGGCGCGCGCAGCGTCAATCCCAAGGCCGAAGTGCGCGTGGTTTGGGTCAACTCCTGGTATGACCCGGGCAAGGAGCGCGAGGCTGCCAACACGCTGCTGTCGCAGAAGGCGGACATCATCACCCATCACACCGACTCGACCGCGGTCGTGCAGGCGGCCGAAGCACGCGGCGCGATGGCCTTCGGCTACCACTCTGACATGAGCAAGTTCGGCCCGAAGGCGCACCTGACCGCGACCACGCACAACTGGGGTGACTACTACATCAAGAGCGCGAACGCAGTGCTGGCCGGCACTTGGAAGACCGGCAACGTCTGGGGCGGCGTGAAGGACGGATTCATTCGGCTGGCTCCTCTGAATCCCGCGATTCCCGCGCCGGTGAAAGAAGAGGTCGCGAAGATCGAAGCGGGCTTGAAGGCTGGCACGTTCCATCCGTTCGCCGGTCCCGTCAAGGACCAGGCCGGCAAAGAGGTCATCGCTGCGGGTAAGAACATGAGCGACGATGAACTCGGCAAGATGAACTACTACGTCGAGGGCGTGGCAAGCCAGCTGCCAAAGAGCTGAACACGACTGTCCCTGATCAAGAGAAGCGTATTCAACACGGAGACACGGAGAAGGACAAATCACCCCCTGTGTCTCTGTGATGAAACAGGCGTCTTCGGTCAATTAGTGCTCCGCAGACCGGCAGTTCCGGCCGGTAGAGGGCAACTTGCGCCCGAAAGAACTGAACCATGGAAGCGTACGTTCTCGATTGGCTGAACCTGCTGGTGCGCTGGCTGCATCTGATCGCCGGCATCGCGTGGATCGGCGCGTCGTTCTACTTCGTGATGCTCGACAACTCGTTGAAGCCGCCGAAGAAGCCGGAAGACGTGAAGCGCGGCATGCACGGCGAACTGTGGGCTGTGCATGGTGGCGGTTTCTACGTCAGCCAGAAGTTCCTCACCGGCCCGAAGGGCGAGCCTCTGAGCGACGACCTGCACTGGTCCAAGTGGGAGGCGTACACGACCTGGCTCTCGGGCATGGGGCTGCTGGCGCTGATCTACTGGTTCGGTGCCAATGCATACCTGATCGACAAGAGCGTGATGCCGCTCGCGCCGGCGACCGCAGTGGCGATCAGCGTCGGCGTGATCGCCGGTGGCTGGTTGGCGTACGACGGTCTGTGCCGAGCGCTTGCCGGCAGGGACTCGCTGCTCGCCGCGATCGTGCTCATCCTGGTGATGACGAGTGTGTGGGGACTGTTCCATGTCTTCAGCGCGCGCGCGGCCTACGTCCATGTCGGCGCGATGATCGGCACGATGATGGTGGCCAACGTCTTTTTCCACATCATCCCCGGCCAGAAGAAGATGGTCGCCGCAATCCGCGCCGGTCAGATGCCCGACGCGCGCTACGGTGCGATCGGCAAGCAGCGCTCGGTGCATAACACCTACTTCACGCTGCCGGTGCTGTTCATCATGATCAGCAATCACTACCCGATGACCTACAGCCATCCGCAAGGCTGGCTGGTGCTCGGACTGATCATGCTGGCGGGCGTGCTGATCCGGCAGTTCTTCGTGCTGCGCCACCAGCACAAGGTCATGCCGGCGCTGCCGGCGATTGCAGTGCTTCTGCTTGCCGGCGTGGCGATCTGGATCGCGCCGAAAACGAGCAGCGGTGGTGGCGACAAGGTGAGCTTTGCCAGGGTGCAAGGCGTGATCAACGATCGCTGTGTCGGCTGTCACGCCGCCACGCCGAAGCAGGAAGGGTTTGCGCAGCCGCCCAAGGGCGTGACGCTCGAGACACCCGAGCAGATCACGCAGCATCTGCAGAAAGTGGCCGAGACGGTTGCCAATCGCTATATGCCGATCGGCAATCTGACCGGGATGACCGATGCGGAACGTGCGTTGATCGCGGCCTGGGTTGCGCAGGGTGGGTCAACCAAGTAGGGCAGGGATGACCGCGCCAATCCAGCAGAGCCAGGCCGGCACGCGCGGCGTGCAGGGGTTCCGCGGCTCGATCCTGCACTTCCTCGAGGATCCGCTGCATGCCGGGGAGCGTTCTTACCAGTACTTCGACGATGGCGTGCTGCTGCTGCGCGATGGGTTGGTCGAGTCGCTCGGCGATGCATGCACGCTGCTCAAGACCTTGCCGACGGGCGTAAGCGTTGTCGACTACCGCGGCCGGCTGATCGTGCCCGGCTTCATTGACACGCACGTGCACTACCCGCAGGTCGA
The DNA here is from genome assembly GCA_036824465.1 of Burkholderiaceae bacterium. GTDB lineage: Bacteria > Pseudomonadota > Gammaproteobacteria > Burkholderiales > Burkholderiaceae_F > JAKOQB01. The sequence goes on along the minus strand of DAITAC010000140.1, from coordinate 5,804 downwards.
CATGATCGCCGCCTATGGCGAACAGTTGCTTGCGTGGCTCGAGCGCTATGCATTCCCGACCGAGCGGCGCTTCGACGACGCGGTTCACGCACGCGAAGTTGCGGAGTTTTTTCTCGACGAACTGCTGCGTAACGGCACCACGACGGCGATGGTGTTCGCGACCGTGCATCCGGCCTCGGTCGATGCGCTGTTTGAGGCCGCGACGGCGCGCAACATGCGCATGATCGCCGGCAAGGTGCTGATGGACCGCAACTGCCCGGAATTCCTGCGTGATACGGCGGCCAGCGGCTACGAAGACAGCCAGCAACTGATTCAGCGCTGGCATGAACGGGGCCGGCAGCTTTTTGCGGTGACACCGCGCTTTGCACCGACCTCGACCGAGGAACAACTGCAGCTGGCCGGGCGGCTGCTCGACGAGCATCCCGGCGTCTATCTTCAATCGCACGTGGCTGAGAATCGCAGCGAGATCGCCTGGGTCGGCGAGCTGTTTCCGTGGAGCCGCAGCTACCTCGACGTCTACGACCGCTTCGGGTTGCTGCGTGCTCGCAGCGTGTACGCGCACTGCATCCATCTCGACCAAACCGATCGCACGCGCATGGCGCAATCCGGTGCGGCGATGTCATTTTGCCCGACGTCCAACCTGTTTCTGGGTTCGGGGTTGTTCGATCTTGATGCGGCGGCGGCGAGTGGCACGCGGGTTGGCATCGGCACCGATGTCGGCGGTGGAACCAGTTTCAGCATGTTGCGCACACTCAGCGAGGCGTACAAGGTGGCTCAGCTCGCCGGACAGACACTGGCGCCGCTGCGCGCATTCTTCCTCGCCACGCTCGGATCAGCGCGGGCACTGTATCTGGACCATCTGCTCGGCAACTTCGAGCGCGGCAAGGAAGGCGACTTCGTGGTCCTCGATCCCTCCGCCACACCGCTGCTCGCGCGCCGGATGCAACA
>DAITAC010000140.1:0-4756 GCA_036824465.1 Burkholderiaceae bacterium | reverse complement strand
GTATCTCGGGGAACTCATCGAGCACCGATGCCAGGCGCGGCACCTTTTCGAACATCCGCTCCGCGTCGAAGCACGGGTCAGGGTGAAGCACACCATCGAAATCGAGAAATAGAATCACGGTCGCGACGAGTCGTTGCGTGAGCAGCGACTATGACAGGACGTTGGCCGAACGCAATCGGTCGTTCGCTCAGGGTCAGGTGCTTCCGGGGCTTTCATCGTGTCGGGACGGCCGTTCACGCCGATGATGTCGCGTTCATGCACTTCATGGCGCGGATTCATCACTTTGTCGCACAGCGGTCGCACCGGCCTCCTGACCTGCCTACAGTCCCATCTGTCGCGACGGCATGGGGCGATCGCAAGCAAGCAGGAGTCCATCCATGATCACCACCAAAGCGTCGACGCGGGTCGCTGGGGTTGCCGCCGCATTGCTGGTAAATGCCGCCCTGTTCGCCGCGGCGGAGAAAAGCGTTCAGACCGCGGGCCTGGTGCTCAGCGAAGATGATGCAGTGGTTGTGCAGCTCGATCGCGTGGTCGTTACAGCGCAACGCCCGGCCAGGACAGCCTCGTCGATGGAACTTTCGGGCGGTGCGTCTCTCTAATTTTTGTTGTCTCCTCCGACGCCCCGCCAGGGGCATGCGCGGGCCAGCTCTCCCCCAGTTGTGCCCGCGCTTTCTTTTTCTGGTCCCTCCGTTGTTAGACTGGCCTGATCCCCAAGGGCATTCAGCGACGGAGCCATCCCATGAACAAGGAAATCGTTTCAACCAGAAAGGCGCCCGCGGCGATCGGACCGTATTCGCAGGCGGTCAAGACAGGGCTCGTGGTCTTCACTTCTGGGCAGATCGGATTGGATCCCGAGACTGCAGAGCTTGTCAGCACCGATTTCGAAGCCCAGGTGCGGCAGGCGTTCAGCAACCTGGCCGCGGTTGCGCAGGCGGCAGGCGGGTCGCTGGCGAACGCGGTCAAGTTCACGTTGTTCCTGACCGATTTGTCGAAGTTCGCCATCGCCAACAACATCATGGCCGAAGTCGTGCCGCAGCCGTTCCCGGCACGCTCGACCGTCGGCGTGGCAAGTCTTCCCAAGGGCGCGCAGTTCGAGGTCGAGGCCGTGCTGGTCCTGTGATCCTCGACTCGGTCTCGACTTCCGATCCCTGGTGATTCGTGTTGGCTCGCGTGACGCGTCAGGCTGGCGCGCGCAACGGATCACCGATCGCCGATCTCCGGTCACGGCAAGCCAGGCTTGTCAGGCTCGGACTGCGGACGGACTGGGATTTCCTGCTTCATCTGCCGCTGCGGTATGAGGACGAAACTTGCATCACGCCGATCGCCGACCTGCAGCCGGGCACGGACGCGCAGGTCGAGGGCGAGATCACCGCGTCCCAAGTTGCTTATCGCGGCCGCCGGCAATTGAACGTGCGCTTGATCGATGACGGCGGCGAGCTGCTGCTGCGCTTCCTGCATTTCTATCCGTCGCAGTTGAAGAGCCTCGCGGTCGGCCGGCGTGTGCGCGCATTCGGCACCGTGCGCGCTGCGCATCTCGGTGCTTCGATGGGAATTGAGATGGTGCATCCACGCGTGCGTGCCGCGGACGCCGGGTCGGCGCTGCCATCGAGCCTGACCCCCGTGTATCCGACGACCGAAGGCGTGCCGCAGTCATGGCTGCGCAAGCGCATCGAACGCGCACTGCGCGATGTCGACATCGTCGACACACTGCCGGCCGCGCTGGTCAGGGAGCTTGGCTTGCCGCCGCTGCGCGAAGCGCTGCTTCGACTGCATCAGCCGCCTCATCAGGCCGATGCCGCGGCGTTGATCGAGCGGCGCGATCCCGCGTGGCAGCGGGTGAAATTTGACGAACTGCTGGCGCAGCAGGTATCGCTGCGCATCGCTCGCGCACAGCGTGCGCAACGCAGGGCACCGTCCTTGGTGGGGCAGGGCGATCTGGTGGCGCGCCTGCGCGCGGCGTTGTCATTCAGGCTGACGGGCGCACAGCAGCGCGTGTGGACGGAAGTGGAGGTCGACCTGGCACGCAGCGCGCCGATGCATCGGCTTGTGCAGGGTGACGTCGGCAGCGGCAAGACGGTGATCGCCGCGCTGGCGGCGGCGCGCGCGATCGAGGCCGGATACCAGGTCGCGCTGATGGCGCCGACCGAGATCCTGGCCGAGCAGCACTTCCGTCGCGTGGCCGAGTGGCTTGATCCGCTCGGCGTACGTACCGCGTGGCTTGCGGGCAAGCTGAAGGCGGCCGAGAAGCGCGCCGCGAATGCGCACACCGAATCAGGCGAGGCGCAGCTCGTCGTCGGCACGCATGCGCTGATCCAGGAGGGCGTCAGGTTCGCGAGGATGGGCCTGGCGATCATCGATGAGCAGCATCGCTTCGGTGTCGCTCAGCGCCTTGCATTGCGTGACCTGGCCACGCCCGAGGGTGCCATCCCGCACCTCCTGATGCTCAGCGCCACCCCGATTCCACGCACGCTCGCGTTGAGTTACCTGGCCGACCTGGACGTCTCGGTGATCGACGAGATGCCGCCGGGGCGCACGCCGGTCGTGACCAAGCTCGTGTCGACCCGTCGCCGCGCCGAGGTGCTCGAACGTGTGCGCGCGGATGTCGCGCGCGGACGCCAGGCGTACTGGGTGTGCCCGCTGGTCGAACAGGACGAAGACGCCGAGGCGACGGTCGACCTCACGGCCGCGACGCAGATGTACGAAGAAACGCGCGCACTGTTGCCCGAGCTGCGGCTGGGTCTGCTGCACGGCCAGATGCCGCCCGCCGAGAAGAACGAGGTCATGCATCGCTACGCGCGCGGCGAGATCGACGTGCTGGTGGCGACCACCGTGATCGAGGTCGGAGTCGACGTGTCCAACGCCACGCTGATGGTGATCGAGCATGCGCAGCGGTTCGGGCTGGCGCAGCTGCACCAGCTGCGCGGGCGCGTCGGCCGCGGCGCCGAACAGAGCTTCTGCGTGCTGCTGTTCGACGAACCGCTGTCGGAGACGGCACGCGAGCGGCTGAAGGTGATCTACGAAACGACCGACGGATTCGAGATTGCCCGGCGCGACCTGCAGCTGCGCGGGCCGGGCGAGTTCCTCGGGGCGCGGCAATCCGGTCTGCCGCTGCTACGCTTCGCGGACCTGGAGCGTGACGCCGCGCTGGTCGAGCGCGCACGCGACGTGGCGCAGCGGCTCCTGCTGGAACAACCCGGGGTCGCGCGCACACACGCGCAGCGTTGGCTCGCCGGGCGGGAAGATTTTCTCGACGCATGACACTGACTGAACTTCGCTACATCGTCGCGGTCGCCCGCGAACGTCACTTCGGTCGCGCTGCGGAGGCGTGCTTCGTTTCACAGCCGACGCTGTCGGTCGCCATCAAGAAGCTCGAAGACGAGCTGGGCGTGATGCTCTTCGAGCGCAAGAGCAACGATGTCACGTGCACGCCGAGCGGCGAGCGCATCGTCGCGCAGGCACAGCGTGTGCTGGACGAGGCGGGTCGCGTGAAGGAAATCGCCAAGCAGGGCAAGGACCCGCTTGCGGGCCCGCTGCGGGTTGGCGTGATCTACACGATCAGCCCGTATCTCTTGCCGTCGCTGGTGCGCCAGTTGCTGAAGGACGCGCCGCAGATGCCGATGCTGCTGAACGAGAACTACACCGGCAAGCTGCTGGAAATGCTCAAGGACGGCGAGATCGACGTGGCGATCGCGGCACTTCCGTTGGCCGAGGCCGGCTTGATGATCCAGCCGGTCTACGACGAACCGTTCATGGTCGCGATGCCACGCGAGCACCCCTGGCACTCGCGCAAGTCGATCGCGAGTGAGGATCTGAAGAAAGAGACGATGCTGCTGCTCGGGGCGGGTCACTGCTTCCGCGATCACGTGCTCGAAGTCTGTCCGGAGCTTTCGCGCTATTCCACTTCGACCGAAGGCATCCAGAAGACGTTCGAGGGCTCTTCGCTGGAGACGATTCGGCACATGGTGGCGTCGGGCCTCGGCCTCACGGTATTGCCGCAGACCTCGGTGCCGGAAAAAGTGCGGCGCGACTCGCTGATCGCGTACGTGCCGTTCAAGGCCCCCGTGCCCGATCGGCGTGTCGTGCTGGCGTGGCGCAAGAGCTTCACGCGTGTGCCCGCAATCGAGGCGCTGCGCCAGGCGATACTCAAGTGTCCGCTGCACGGGGTGACCAAGCTCGATCTGCCGCCGACTCCGGGTTGATGCAGAGTTAGCAGCTATCGCGCCGATTGGAATTTCTCAATGCACGCGGCGGCTGGCCGCGCTAAGGTTCGCTCATCGCAATCAAGGAGAGTGCAATGAGCAAAGGCAACGGCAAGAAGGCGAGCGCGAACGGCATCGGGTTGTCGGACAAATCTCGCAAGACCATGGTCGACGTGCTGAACCGGCTGCTCGCCGACGAGTTCGTGCTGTACGTCAAGACACGTAACTTTCACTGGAACGTCGTCGGTCCCAACTTCTCGGAACTGCACAAGTTCTTCGAAGCGCAATACGAGGCGCTCGATGATTCGGTCGACGAGATTGCCGAGCGCGCACGCGCACTTGACGGCATGGCCGCTGGCTCGATGACGGATTTCCTGAAGCTGACTCGGCTGCCCGAGGCGTCGAGCCATTTGTCCGCGCCCGAGATGCTTCGCGTGCTGCTGGCGGATCACGAGCAGATCATCCGACAGCTGCGCGCCGACACCGAAATCGCGGATGACGCCGGCGATGCCGGCACCGAGGATTTCCTGACCGGCCTGATGGAGTCGCATGAAAAG
>DAITAC010000232.1:0-2665 GCA_036824465.1 Burkholderiaceae bacterium | reverse complement strand
CCGCGTAACCGGCCGAGAGCGTCATGTCGTACCAGTGCAGGACGCTGAAGCTCAAGTCGACCTGCACGCCGACGTTGCTGTAACGGCTGCGCAGCGACGAATTCGTTGGGTCGGTCCACAAGGCCGAAGCAAAGACCGCCGGTCGCAACCACTTCAGGTGAAAACCCGGCGTGCCGATCGATTCAAACACCGCCGGCGGCAGGTTCAATTCAACCATCGTGCGCGCAAAGCTGCGGCCACCGATCTCGTCGATTCCGAAGCCGGGGAATGAACTGTATTCGCGATAGCGCTTGATCGAGAGGCTATCGACGTAGTTATTGCCGAAGCCGCCGAAGTAGAAGTTTGCGTACGGATTACTGCTTTCGCCGTTCGCGACGCCCGCCGCATTGCGCGACCAGATCGACGAGTGCGCAATGGGCAATGCAAAGCCCACATCGAGGTCACCGCGCAGCTGTGGGATGGTCTTGCCCCCGGCTTGATTGGCTCTAAGCACGGCGTTTCCTGACCAGCCTTTTTCGTCATCGACTGCCCCCAGCGAGCGGCGCACGTCGGTGTAGAAGAGCCCCGTCTGCGCTGTCAGCAAGCGCGGAAACGTTGCGCCGACGTTCTGCGAGGCTGGAAGGGCGTCCAGCTTGTTGTAGAAGGCAATATCGTTCTTCCACTCGAATTTGCGCGGCTCGTCGTAGATCAACAGGTCGTCGTATCCGAGCGTGGCGGCAAAACCTCGGCGGCTGCGGATGGTCGGTCCGAACAGGTCGTAGAAGTCGGAGCGATTCCACGCTAAACCCGCGCGCCATTCGAGGTAGTGGTACTTGATGTTGACGTGGGTGCGCTCGTCTTTCGAAAGACTGGTCGATGGGGTGTAGGCGGCGGTGATGCCAATGCTGCCGAAGGAAAGAGGGTCTTCAATGTTGACGTGATAGCCGGCGCCAACGTAGTTCTTGTAGCCCTGAAGCACCGGGTAGGCATTGACCGGTGAAAGGCTGCGCAGGGGAACGTAGGGCCCGCGCTCCGTGATCAGCTTCGCGTCGTCGACCGTGCTCGGCGGTGGAACCTGCCAGGTCGTCACAACGGGATGCTTGCTCGCAAGTTCCGCACCGAGAAACTTGATGGCGCTAACGTCCTTTAACGGCCGCGGCTCGATGATCGCCGGTACGAACCCTTCGCTTGTATAGGTCAGCACCACCAGACGCCCGTCGGCCAGCGGCACGGGGCGAAAGAAACCGGATTCGGCGTTTGAGACTGCTTCCACAGCACCGGTCGCGACCTCGTAACGAAAAATATTGGATACACCGGTGTAATAACTGCTGCCATAAAGGTGGCGCCCATCCTTCGAGAACACAAAACTCTCCGGGACAGACTGCCCGAAGCGATATTCGCTCAGCGGCCGCATGTCTCCTGCTTGAATTCTTTCGAGAGCCCAGACGCGAAGGTACTGGTCGCCGCCGACTTCGGCGACCGACGCCGACATCAGACGGCCATCCGGCGAAATGTCGAGGTCGTAGGGAACAACGCCATAGGGAAACCCATGCAGGTCCTGCCACCCGGCGGTATACGGGTGGGGGACGCGCACGAGGGTCGCCAGCCCATTGTTGTGTCGGACGCCCAACAGCGAACGATCGGCCGGATTGAAGACGATCTCGCCGATCCGAGCGTCCTCGAGCAACATCCGTTGCTCGCCGGTCTTGACGTCTACAGCCATCAAGTCCCGCAGCGCGAGGTTGTCATTCGTAAAGAAGGCCGTTCCGCTTGCCGAGTCATAGGCGAACGAGGCGACCCGGTACAGCATGGCCCGCTTGATGTCGGCAAGCCGCCGGACGGCGCCATCGCGCGTGTTCAGCGCGCCGACGTGCTCCACCACGCCCTGATAGCGAAAGGCGCCGTACAGCGTGCCGCTCGATTCGTCGTAGTACAGGCGTGAAATGGACCCAAGCGCCGTCGGAGTCAGGACGCGATGCGGCGTGATCGGGTGTTCGCGCACCTGGGCAAGATTGCGCCTTTGGAATTCCTTCTCGAAGGCGATCCATTCCTGCCACGCCTGCTCGAGCGGAAGGCCAAACACGTGCTTGAACTGGTCGGCATAGTTGCGCTTGCTCCCTTCATCGCGCCTGATCCACTCGACAGCCTTTTCGGGCGAGTAAGTGTATGCAAGCCAGGTGAAGAACCGCGTGCCATACAGATACGCATTCGCGCCCACCTGGAAATCGACGCGTACTCCACGCGACTCCAATCCCAGCGGGTCGTAGAAACGGGCGCCATCGCGCACCATTGCCCGGAAAACCATCTCGTCGTAGCCGCCCTGCGCACGACCCAGGCCGCCCCCCATCCATGTCTCCATGAAGACGGCGCCGCCTTCCAGCCACCAGCGTGGGACGTTGTAGCGGGGAGCTGTCAGGTAGCTGTAGAGCAACGATTCGGGATTCTGCGGTTGCGGAGTGACTTTGCCGAAGAAGAACCGGCGCCAGCGCAAGTCCTCGTCGTTCGCGATGTCTCCTTGCACCACGTGTATCAGCTCGTGGTTCATCAGGGAGTACATACGCTCGCTGGCCGAATTGGTCTCGAACGCGAGGGACTGCGGCGCGACGTCGAAGACGATCTTGTTCTTCGGCATGGGATTGGCCGCCGCGTTGCCGTAGTCCGACAAGTCCTTCAGCAGGACCGTCGT
>DAITAC010000056.1:0-28069 GCA_036824465.1 Burkholderiaceae bacterium | reverse complement strand
ACGTGCTGACGCTGTCGCCGCCGCTGAACATGCAACCGCGCTGGTTTGCGCCGCACGTGGCGTACACGATGGCCAAGTACGGCATGAGCATGTGCGTGCTCGGTCATGCCGAGGAATTCCGCAGCTACGGCATCGCCGTCAACGCGTTGTGGCCGCGCACGGTGATCCAGACCGCGGCGCTGCAGATGATTCCCGGTATCAAGCCCGAGCATTGCCGCACGCCGGACATCATGGCCGACGCGGCCTACGCGGTGCTCAATCTCGACGCGGCCATCAACACGGGCAACTTCTTCATTGATGAGGACGTGCTGAAGCGCGCGGGCGCGACCGACCTTGAGAAGTACTCGGTCGTGCCGGGGTCGAAGCAGCTGCTGCCGGACTTGTTTCTCTGAACTGACGGTTCGTGGGCGGGCCGACTGACGAAGATGACGCGTCACTCGTCGCGCGCTGCTTGCGCGACGAAGGCACGGCGTGGGAGACGCTGGTGCGCCGTTACCAGCGCCTGGTGTTTGCGATCGTGCGTCGCGCCGGACTGGACGAGCATGCGGCCGCCGATGTCTTCCAGACCGTATTCGCGCGGCTGATTGAGCATCTGCCGCGCCTGCGGCAGCCGGAACGGCTGCAGGCCTGGATCGTCACTACCGCCAAGCGCGAATCCATCGCGCAGTCGGCCAAGGGGCGGCGCACCGTGTCGCTGACGCCCACGGACGATGAGGACGGCGCGCGTGCAGTCGATGAGGTTGCCGACGACTCGCCGCTGCCCGAAGAGGCGCTGATCGAACTGCAGCAGGTCAATCAGGTCCGACTGGCGCTGGAGCGGCTTGATTCCCGTTGCCGGGAGCTGCTGTTGCTGCTGTTCCGCGATGAGGACGATTCCGTGCCTTACGACGAGGTGGCCCGCCGGATGGCCATGCCGGTGGGAAGCATCGGTCCGACCCGTTCGCGCTGTATTGAAAAGCTGCGCGCGCTCGCTGGATGAGACAATGTATTTTGGCGCGGCAAGCCCGCTCTGTTGCGTAACGCAATCGCAGGCAATGTCCGATGAAACCTATCCACGAACTCGGCGACCAGGAGTTTGAAGCGCTGGCGCGCAGAGCCGCGGCGATGCCGGACGCGCCGCCGGCGCTGGTGCGCGCCGCGATCGACCTGTGGCAGACGGCAAAGCCGCTATCGCTCCAGGCGATCGTCCGACGCATCACCGCGGCATTGAGCTTCGACAGCTGGACCGTCGAGCCGACCGCGCTCGGCGTGCGCGCGCTGCCGTCGGACGCCCACCATCTGCTTTTCAGCGCAATGGGGCGCGATCTCGATCTACGGATCACACCGTCCAACGATGGATTCGCGCTCACCGGCCAGATTCTCGGGCCGGATGAAGCCGGCGAAGTCAGGCTCGTGGCCGAGTCCGTCGGCGCAGTGGCAAAGGTCGCCGCGCTCGATGCGCTCGGCGAGTTCCGGCTCGAGGGCATCGCACGCGGCAGCTACCTGCTGACCGTGCACGTCGGCGGCGATGAAATCGTGCTTCCGCCGATCGAGGTGGGCGATCGATCGGGATGATCTGAACTTCGACGCCGCCGAACTTGCGCGGCAGTTGATCGAATCCGGGGCGCTGCCACCCGGCGGGTTGACCGGCGAGCAGCGATGCACGCTGGCGTGGACGCTGAAGGACGCCTGTTATGCGGCGTGGAGCAGCGAACCGCGCCGCGCCGCCGACGCTGCGGACGCATTGCGCCGCCTCGGCGAGAGCGATGCCAACGGCGCGCAAGCGCGCGAGATCGTTGCGCTGGTGGCGTGGACCGCGGGCATCGCGCAGGTCGCGCAGGGTCGGATGGCGGACGCAATGGCGAGCTTCGATCTTGCCGCGGACGAGTTCCGCGCGCTCGGCCAGGCGCAGCACGCCGCCGAAACGCAGGTGCCGAAGATCATGGCGTTGTCGATGCTGGGTCAGCACGCAGCGGCGGCCGAGTGCGCCGAGCGCACGCAGCGCGAATTCCTCGCTCAGCAGAATCTGCGCGCGGCGGCCAGGGTCAGCCTGAACCTCGGCAGCCTGCACATGTGGCAGGACGCCTACACGCAGGCTGCACGCTGTTACCGCGAAGCCGCCGTGCTGGCCGCGCGTGTCGGCGACAGCGAGCATTCGGTGATGGCCGATATCGGTCTGGCCGACGCACTGACCATGACCGGTGACTTCGATGAGGCGATGCGCATGTACGCACGCGCCCGCATGCGCGCCGAAGGGCGCGGCTTCCCGGTGCTGTGCGCCAAGGTCGACGAATCGGTTGCACTGCTGCAACTGGTGCGCGGGAATTATCGCGACGCGCTTGCCGGCCTGGAACGTGCGCGCCGGCAGTACGAGTCACTCTCGTTGCCACAGCATCTCGCCGTCGCGGAAAAGCTGCTGGCCGACGCGTATCTGGAATTGCGCCTGCTGCCCGAGGCGCTGGCACTGTTCCGGCAGGCCCTGGGCCGGTTCGAAGCGCTCGACATGCCGCGCGAGCAGGCGTGGACGCACGCGCAGCTGGGTCGAACGCACGCGATGCAGGGACAGCCAATCGTCGCCATTGCCGCGTTGGAACGCGCGTCCACATTGTTCATCGCGCAGGGCAATAGCGTTGGCGCTGCGTCGGTTGATCTCGCGCGCGCCGAACTTGCGATTGCCGACGGACGCGACGACGAGGCGGTGCGGCTGGCGGCGCACGCGGCACAGGGTTTCCAGCAGGCGGCTCTTGCTGATGGCAGCGCGCGTGCTGATGCGGTGCGCGCGCAGGCGCTTCTGCATGTCGGCGACGTCGAACAGGCACGCGCGTTGTACGACGCCACGCTCAAATCGGCACGCACGCAGCAGTTGCTGCCGGTGCAGCTGCGCTGCCTGACCGGCGCAGGGCTGGTGGCGCAGGCCAAGTCGGACACTACTGCCGCGCGCGCAGCGTTCCAGGCCGCGATCGACCTGTTCGAGGACCAGCGGCGCGCGCTGCCGGGCGACGAAATTCGCAGCGCGTTCCTCGCCGATCACCTGTTGCCCTTCCGCGAACTGCTCCGCATGGCGCTCGATGCGCACATGCGGTCGGCCACACCGGACGGCGCGGCGCAGGTGCTGCAGCAACTGGAACGGTTTCGCGCCCGCACGTTGGCCGAGCGGATGACGCAGCCTGTAGCAAGCGGAGGCGATCCGGATCTGCAACCGCTGCGCCGCCGTCTGAACTGGCTGTACCGGCGGTTACGACGCGCGCAGGACGAAGCATCATCGCCGGCCGCGCTGGTCGAGGAGCTGCGCCAAACCGAGCGTGAGTTGCTTGAGCGCGTTCGACGGCATCGGCTGGCGTCGAACGCAAGTCGCGACTCCATCTCCTTCGACAACGACCTCGATGTGGCGCGCCTGTGCCAGGCCCTGGGTGCGGACGGGGCGCTGATCGAATACGGGGTCATCGACGACGAGCTGTTCGCCTGCATCGCCACCGCGGATGGAATCACTGTCCATCGCAATCTGGCCGGCTGGCGCGACACGCTGCAGGCCATCGACTCGGCGCGCTTTCAGATCGAGACGCTGCGTTTCGGCGCGACACCGGTGGCAAAGCATCTGGACAGCCTGCGCCTGCGGACGGAAAAGCGGATGCGGCAGTTGCACGCACGGCTGTGGGCGCCGCTGCAGGAAGCGCTGGCGCCGTTTCGCAGAATCGTGGTGGTGCCCCATGGGCAACTCGCCCGGTTGCCCTTCGGCGCGCTGAACGACGGCGAAAGGTTCCTGGTCGAGACGGTTGAGCTGGCCACGGCACCCAGCGCGCGTATCGCGCTGCATGGATGTCTGCGAAGGGCCTCAATTCCGCAGCGCGCGCTTGCCCTCGGTGAGTCCGCGTCACTGCCTCACGCCGAACGTGAAGCCCGTTCTGTCGCCGGCCTGTTTTCCGATTGCACCGTTTTCGTCGGGGAACAGGCTACGACCGATGCGCTGCGCGCGCATGCCGGCGCGGCCGAGGTCATCCACCTCGCGTGCCACGCGCAGTTCCGCGGCGACAATCCGATGTTCTCGGCGCTGCATCTGCACGACGGCGCGCTGACCGCCGAGGAGGTCGAGCAACTGACGCTGCGTCCTGGAATCGTGGTGCTTAGCGCCTGTGAGACCGGGCTGGGCGACAGCGGCGACGGCGACGAGATGGTGGGGTTGGTGCGGGCGTTTCTGCTGGCGGGGGCAGCGCGCATCATAGCCAGCCTGTGGCCGATCGACGATGCCACCACGGCCGAATTCATGACGCACTTTTACGCGGCGCTGAGACGTGGCTGTTCACCGTCCAGATCCTTGTCTTTGTCCCAAAACGCGTTGCGGGAACAGCATCGGCACCCGTACTTCTGGGCCGGTTTCACGCTGTTTGGCGGGTGGTAGCGCACGAATTGCTGTCGACCAGGGAATAAACGGCGGCCTGCGGGCGTTTAACATTGCACTGGCGGCGGCGCATGCGTGCAGACACCGTTGTATCAGCCGATGGCTTCCGCCCTCTGTAGCCCATCAGAACCATAAGATCAGGGGTGTCTTCCATGCTGCCCTTCCGTGCGCCGCTTGCGCGCATTTCCCGTCGCCTTGGCGTCGCGCTGGCCGCGACGCTGTTCGCTATGGGCCTTCCGGCGCGCGCCTTGGCCGGAAGCGATCCGGCGGTGCCGGGCGAAATCCTGGTTCAACTGACCACGGCCGCGGCGCTGCAGGATCTGCTTACCAAGTACCAACTCAGTCAGCTCGCGAGTTTCGGCGCCAGGCCGATCTTCCGTCTGAAGCTGATCGATCCTGCCGCTAACGTCAAGGACACCATCACGGCGCTGCGCAAGGACATCACCGTCTTGCAGGCGGAGCCCAACTTCGTCCACAGCTCGCCCGAGGCGCGCCGCAATTTCGTCTGGGCGATCGGCACGGCGGGCGCCTATGCCGCGCAATGGGCGCCACCGGCGATCCATCTGGCGCAAGCGCATCAATTCAGTACTGGTGCCGGCGTGCGTGTGGCGGTGCTCGACACCGGCGTCGACCTCGATCACCCCGTATTGCAGGGCCGACTGTTGCCAGGCTTCGATTTCGTCGATGGCGACACGACTCCCGCGGAAGTCGGCAGCTCGGTGAATGCCGGCTTCGGGCACGGCACGCATGTGGCCGGGCTGATCGCGCTCGTCGCGCCGGGCGCCCAGATCATGCCGATGCGAGTTCTTGACGCCGAAGGTCAGGGCAATGCGTGGGTGCTTGCGGAGGCGATCCTGCGCGCGACCGAGAACGGCGCAGATGTGATCAACCTGAGCCTCGGCAGCTTGAGCCGCACGCGCATCATGGACTCGATTGCGCGGCTGGCGTCGTGTTCGTTCCTGGATCGCCCGACCGATGTCGCCACCTTCAGCGATCCCGGCTACAACGACGACCGACAGCGCTGCGCTACCAGCCGCGGTGCGGTCGTGATCGCGGCCGCCGGCAATGGCGCGAGTTCGTCGGAACAGCAGTTTCCGGCCGCCGAAGGCGCGTATGGACTGATGCCGGTCGCGGCCAGCGCCAACAACGCACGACTGGCGGGCTTCAGCAACTACGGATCGTGGATCAGGGTCGCCGCACCGGGTGATGGCATTACGAGCACAGTGCCGGGCGGCGGCTTCGGTACCTGGAGCGGCACGTCGATGGCCGCGCCGATCGTGGCCGGCACCGCTGCGCTGGTGCGCGGGCAGCAGCCTGCGCTGTCCGCGAAGGACCTTGTGCGTTACCTCGCGCGCTCCACCAGCGCGCTTTGCGGAGCAACGCAGCGGCAGATCGATGCCGCTGCGGCGGTCACCGGCGTTGCGCCGGTCGACCCGGTCTGCCCGCGCTGACTTTCGTTCCCGGTTGGAAGTACGTGTCGGCGCCCGCGAGGGCGCCGGGCTTCGTTCGTCTCACCGGTTGATGCGCATCCCGCCTTTCTGACATCGATGTATCAGGGCGCAGGCGCTGCGCTCTGTGAGGACAGCTCGATAACTGATCGGGCCGACGCATCTCGATCCCTCCAATCCATCCAAGGAGTCACACCATGTCTGTACGCAACCTCACTGCTGCCGCGATCGCAGCTTTGTCACTGGTCAGTTTCGCTGCCGCTGCCGCCGATGTGCGCGTCTCCTGCGAGAAGCGCACCAACCGATCAAGGATTTCCGTCGACGGCAGCAACCTTGCCGCGGGTTCCTACAGCGCCGTCGTCGCGTCGGGCGACAAGACCGCGATGAGCAATTTTCGGGCGGCGGTCGGCGACGAGGCCCAGTTCGATTTCGACAGCAATTCCAACGACATCGCGCAGGGCGCGACCGCAGTCTCGGGCAATTTCATCGTCGACGGACGCGTTCGTGCCGCGATCCAGAATTCGAGTGGCCAGATCGTCACCCCGATCGTTGATGCGATCTGCCGCGTGCGCAACTAAACGGCCGGAATCGGCGCAGCGCCTGCGCTGCGCCGATTCATGTGGGCCACACTCACACACGCGACACAGCGATGCCGGTCTGGATCGTCAGCCTCAAGCGCCCCGATTTCAGCCTGCTGCGCTGGTTTTCCGTCACCAGCCTGCTGTCGGTGATCGTCTTCAGCGTCGGCGTGGCTCTGGTGATGACGCGCTTCCTCGAGCATCACATGCTCGACCGCGACGCCGCCGTCAGCCGCGAGTTCGTGCAGAGCATCGTCAATACACAGCGTGTGGCCGAGTACTTCGAGCGCGGCGAAGCCGGCGGTGCGTCCGCCTTTGCGGAGTTCTTCAGCCACATCGCCGCAATACCGGACGTGCTGCGCGCCAACGTGTACACGCCGGACCGTCGTGCGCTCTGGTCCAGCGATGCCGCGATCATCGGCCGCGTTTTCGAGCGTAACGACGAGTTGGAGGAGGCGCTGACGGGCGAGGTCGTCGTAAATCGCGGCTCGATTGCGGATGAACTGAAAGACAAACCCGAGCACATGCTGCTTGGCGCCGAGCGCGTGGACTACGTGGAGAACTATCTGCCCGTGTACGACAGCGCGGGACAGCGGCTGATCGGCGTGGTCGAGCTGTACAAGGTGCCGCGCGCATTGTTCAGGACGATTCACGAGGGCACGCGGATGGTCTGGGCTTCTGCGATCGTCGGTGGCCTGTTCCTGTACCTGTCGCTGCTGTGGCTGGTGGTGCGCGCCAACCGCGTACTGCGCGAGCAGCGCTCGCGCCTGGTCGAGACTGAGGCGCTGGCGTTGGTCGGCGAGATGTCCGCGGCGGTCGCGCACAGCATCCGTAATCCACTGGCGTCGATCCGGTCGTCGGCCGAACTGCAAATCGAGATTGGTGAAGCGCGGCGCGAGGACGCGCAGGAGGTGGTACGCAACGTCGATCGTATCGACCGGCTGGTGCGCACGATTCTGAGCTACGCAAGCGACGCCCTGGACGGCGGCGCCGCTGCCACCACCGATCTGCGCAAGGCAGTGATCGAGGTCGTTGAGCACTTCGAGGCGCAGTTTCAAGCGCGCGGCACCCAACTCACCGTCGGCCTCGCCGATGATCTGCCGGCCGTGCGCGCCGACGCAGTACTGGTGATGCAGGTGCTGAACTCGATCCTTGCCAACGCACTGGAGGCCACTGGCGTCGGCGACAACGTGCGCATCGAGGCGCGCGCTACACCGCGCGCGGCAACGCTCGAGGTCATCGATAGCGGCATGGGCGTTGCACCCTCCGATATCGACAAGGTTTTCAAGCCCTTTTACACGACCAAGGCGCGCGGTCTTGGCATGGGGCTGGCGCTGGTTCGCCGTACGGTGTCGCGCCTGGGAGGCAGCGTGCAGATGACGAGCGAACCAGGCCGAGGAACGCGCGTGACGGTGATGTTGCCCGCGGCGAAGTCAAATGAATCGAACCGCACGAAAGATGTCGCGCTGGGCGCGGTGACGCGGCCTGACGGGCACTCTGCATCAAGCGCGCCCACGGCGCACTGATGTCGGATCGAACTGCAAATGCTTCGTTCAACATCTTCTGCCGGTCTGATGAGTGCGGCGAACATTGGGTGTAGTGCCCCGATGGACCGCGGGATTTCGCGCAGCGCGTGCGACCTTAATCGCGGGTCAACAGCGCAAGTCATTGATTTTTCATTGCAGGCAGCGCTGGCACGCACTCTGCATTGCAGAGGGCAAGCCATCGAACAATCTGGAGCAGTCGATGGCGCATCGTCGAGCCACAGCGCGACGGTCGTCAGGACTCCAAATTGAAAGGAACCCGTCATGAACTCTCGTCAACTTGCAATCGCAGTCGCATCGGCCCTCGCGTCGTTCAGTATTGCGGCCTCCGCCGCCATGGCCCCGGTCAGCCCTTCGCAGGCGCGGGCGGAAGTCGAGAAGCCCGAGAAGCCGCAGAAACCTGAAAAGGTGGGCATCGCTGACCAGGGCTCGCTGCTGGCGAAAATCGAAGTGGAAAAGCCCGAGAAGCCGCAGAAACCGGAGAAGGTGGGCGTCGCTGACCAGGGCTCACTGCTGGCGAAACTCGAAGTGGAAAAGCCCGAGAAACCGCAGAAACCAGAGAAAGTCGGCTGACCATGTCGCAACGAAAGACGCACGTCGCCCAGAAAACGCGAACCCTTCCTCGCGCAAGGCGGCGACGTGCGTTCTTTCCTCGAATTCATTCAGTCATACATGAGAGGCAGGACGCCGATGTACGCGCAATCTGAGCCTATGTCGTGCAGCGCCACCAGGCGTGAGATGGAGCAGACGAGGATGGGACGAGCCGTGCTGATCATCGAGGACGAGGTGACTCTGGCGCGCAACCTCAGCACGTATCTGCAGCGCCTTGAATACGACGTACGCATCGCCGGCTCGGGGCTGGAAGGGCTGGCCGAGATCGATCGCTTTCGGCCCGAGGTGGTACTGCTGGACTACAACCTGCCGGGCATCGACGGTCTGGAGACACTGGTGCGTATCCGCAAGGCGGATCCGCAGGTGCAGGTCGTCATGATGACCGGGCACGGCAATGTTGAACTTGCCGTGAGCGCGATGAAGGCGGGTGCGGTCGACTATCTGACCAAGCCGCTCGCGTTGTCTGAACTGAAGCTGCTGCTGGAGAAACTTCTGAGCCAGTCGCGGCTGGTCGGCGCGCTCGACTACTACACGCAACGAGAGGCGCAGGACAGCGGTGTCGACAAGATCATCGGCGAGTCCGCGCCAATGCGGGAACTGCGGCGCCGCATCCGCATGGTGCTGGAGTCGGAGACACGACTCGCCGATGCCGAGGCGCCCGCGGTACTGATTTCCGGTGAGACCGGAACCGGCAAGGAACTCGTTGCACGTGCGCTGCACTTCGATGGCCTGCGGCGCGACCAGCCCTTTATGGAGTTGAACTGTGGCGCGCTTCCGGCGCAGCTGATTGAGGCCGAACTCTTCGGCTATGAGAAAGGCGCTTTCACCGGTGCCCAGGCGCGCAAGTCCGGTCTGATCGAGACTGCCGAGGGCGGCACCGTGTTTCTGGACGAGATTGGCGAGGCCGAGCCATCAACGCAAGTCAAGCTCCTCAAGCTGCTCGAAGAAAAGCGCGTGCGTCGCCTGGGCGGCCTGCGTGAACAACGCGTCAATGTCCGGATCATCAGCGCCACGCATCGCTCTCTGGAATCGATGGTCGACGCGGGCAAGTTCCGCAGCGACCTGTTCTTCCGCCTGCGCATCGTCGATATCCGCGTACCGCCTCTGCGCGAACGCGACAGCGATGTCTTGTTGCTGGCGCGGCACTTCCTGCAGGCGCACGGCGCGCGCTATCGCAAGCCGGGGCTGCGCTTTGCGCCGGATGCGGAGGCGGCACTGTTGAAACACAGCTGGCCAGGCAACGTGCGCGAGCTGCGCAACATGATGGAGCAGGTGGTACTCATGACGACCGGCGATGTCATCAGCCAACGCGAGTTGTCCTTCGTCGAGTCGCGCGCCGCCGATGCGCCGACTGTGCGACCGGGCGCCGACAATCTGAATCTCGAAAAGCTCGAACGCAACGCGATCACGCGTGCGCTCGAACTCGCGAGCGACAACGTGACGCAGGCGGCGCGCCTGCTCGGCATCACTCGAGATGCGCTGCGTTATCGGCTCGAGAAGCTCGACCTTCGCGCGCGCGGCGCCACCGGAGACGACGGCGAATGAGACCGCTGCTGCGCGGCCTGACCGGCGCGTGGTGGGCCGTCTTTGCTTGTGACGTAAACGCGCTCGACCTTGAGGAGGACCGCCGCACCGACGTGCAGGTCACGGTCGAGCGCACCAGTGGAAGATACGGCGAACCCGATCGCACCGACATCACCAACGTGCCGTTCGTGATCCGTCATCGCGCGGGGCGGTGGACGGGCGAAATGCAGGCGCCGCTGCTGGTGGTTTCGAGTTTCGAAACCGTGCTGCCCGGGATCGGCTCGGTCAATCCGCAACCACGCAGGCAGCGAGTCACCGAGCGCGGGCTGGGCGATGTCTGGCTGAAGCTGTCATACGAACTGCACGAGTATACGAGTGCATCGACCGGCGTTGATCTGACCCTGAAAGTGAAGACGGCCACCGGCGACGTCAATCGCGGCCTCGGTACCGGCGCAACCGACGTGGCGCTTCAATTCGAACTGCTGCAAAACGTCGCACAGACCACCGCGTTCGGCCACGCAGGCTACCGCCGTACCGGTGATCCGTCCGGCTTCAAACCGTATCGCGATCCCTGGTACGGCGAAATCGGCGCGTTCACGCCCATGCTTGAACGCTGCCAGGTCGGCGCCTTCTACGACTATCGACAGCCGTTGACGCGGCTCGGACCACTGCGCGAAGTCACCGTCTACGGCGCGTGCACCAGCGGACCGAGCCGGTGGCAGTTGCACGCCACCGGTGGATTTGCCGATGCCAGCGCCGATGTCGGCATTGGACTCACTTACCGTTACCGCTTCTGAGCGCGCGGATTGAGCCGGGGCCACTCGGCGATCACAGCACCTGAAGGCTGCCTTGCCGCGCGCGTTATCCTTGGCTGGCCCGCGAAGCACCTCAAGGAGCCGGCATTGACCAATCAACGTAATCGCTTCCCTGCGCGCCGCCGCTTTCTGAAGCAATCGGCCGCGCTGTCGGCTGGCGCGGCGATACCGACGACGGTCGTCCTGGCGCAATCGGCGGTGGCCAAGCCATTGCAGTCAGGCAACGGCGCTTCGCCCGTCGGCGGCAACGAGTCGACCGCGCGCGTCGAAGCAGCGCAGGCGACGAAGCTACTCGATCGGCCGGTTGAAAGCCGTCGCGGCGGCGCGGGCCGGGATGTCGCAACCGATGCGACGAGATGTCAACCGCATGACTCTGTCGGCGGCAGCGGCGTGCCGCCCGACCTGGCAGAGGAGAGACAGGCAGGGGACAGCAAATGAAAGAACCATTGCATCGCCTGCCGGCCACCCGATTGGCGAAGATGATCGCCGAGGGCGAAGTGACGAGCGAAGTCGTGACGCGCTCTTTCATCGATGCGATTCACGCGCGCGAGCGCCAGGTGCAGGCGTTCGCCTGGTTCGATGCCGATCGCGCACTCGGCATTGCGCGCGAACTCGACCGCTTGCAGGCCAACTCCGCGCGGCGCGGTCCGCTGCACGGCGTGCCGGTCGCGGTCAAGGACCTGATCGACACCGCCGATATGCCGACCGGCTACGGCTCGCCGATCTACACCTCGCACCGTCCGCCGGCGGATGCCGCCGTGGTCGCGCTGCTTGCCAACGCCGGTGCATTCGTGATCGGCAAGACGGTCACGACCGAACTGGCGAACTTCACGCCCGGGCCGACACGCAATCCGCACAACCTGGCGCACTCGCCGGGCGGCTCTTCGAGCGGCAGCGCAGCGGCGATCGCTGCCCACTTTGCGCCGCTGGCACTTGGCACGCAGACTGCGGGCTCGGTGATTCGTCCGGCGTCATACTGCGGCGTCGCCGCGTACAAGCCGTCGCCGCGCCTGATTCCGCGCGCTGGAGTGAAAGCGGTTTCCGACACACTTGATGAGGTCGGTGTGCTGGCCCAGACGGTTGAAGACCTGGCGCTGGCGGCATCGGTGCTGGCGTTGAAACCGGGATGGCAGGACGTGCCGTCTCAATTCATCGCCAGCGGCAGCGTGCCGACGATTGCCTGGACCGGCACACCGCAGTCGCAGCTCGCGAGTCCCGCGCTGCGCGCGGCACTCGAACAAGCCGCACAGCAGCTGCTTCATCGCGGTGCACGCCACACCGAACTCACCTGGCCGCGTGTCTTCGACGGCCTGTTCGAGGCGCAGCGGGTGGTGCAGGTGTACGAGACCGCGCGCGCGCTCGGACCGGAGTTCAACTACCGCCGCGACAAGCTGTCGCGGCGACTGATCGACCTGATCGAGCAGGGTCGTGCACTGCGCGCGATCGACTATCTGGAAGCGCTGCAGTTGGGCCGCGCGTGCGCGGCGGCGATCGAAAGCCTGTTCGGCGCGGCCGACGTGGTACTCACCTTCAGCGCTCCCGGCGAGGCGCCGAAGGGGCTCGACTCGACTGGCGATCCGCTGTTTAACCGGCCATGGCAGCTGCTCGGCTGTCCGGCACTCAATATTCCGTATGGAGTCGGTGAGGCTGGACTCCCGCTCGGCATGCAGGTCGTTGCGCGGCCGGGCGATGACGCGAAGCTGCTTGCGGTGGGCGCGTGGATTGAGGCGAAGCTATGAGCAGTTGACGGTCACGTCATGTGTGTGACTGGGCGAGCCGCCGATGCTCGACGCGACCGTGATCGAATTCTTCGCCTTGATTTGTGCGAGCTGGGCGGGCGTCAGCGTCACGCTATGGTCGTGACCGGCAACGCTGGCGATGCTGTAGGTCTTGGCGACCGTGGAATCCACGTCGGCCGCGGGAATCGTCAATGCGTGCCCGTGGTTGGCCGAAATGGCAGTTGCCCCACACGAAAGCGGGCCTGGTGGCGGTGGTGGCGGCGGCGCAGGCGTCGAGGAGTCTCCACCTCCGCCGCATGAGGCAAGCAGCAGGGCGAGCGCGCCGCCGCTTGCGCTTGAAAATAGCTGTCTGCGCGACTTATCCATCTTGGGCCTCCGAGTGTGCTCGGTTACGCGAGCGAAACCGCGAGTGAGCGCCGCGCGCTGATCTCGCAGACTTGATTCGCCGCACACTGCTCCGGCGCTGCGAGCAATGATGACGACGCCATCACGATCAACGGGTAAACACGCATCTCGATGTGCGCATTCCCAAGCCGCGGTCGCGCGTAGGCGCGATGTTGGCCGCGCGGATTCGGGCGAGGCGACTGCCTCCTCAGTCGCTGCGATAGCGCAATTGCAGACGCAGGCTGGTCAGCGGGTCGCTTTCGCGTGTACCGTTTGGGCTGCGACGTACCTGCAACGGGACATGCATCAGCTCCGTCGCCAGGCTCCAGCGTTGGTCAAAGTCGTAGCGCGCGCCGAGTGCGACATAGGGCAGCACGTCACGGGCAAACAGTCGCGAACGATCGCGAACGCCATTGGTTATTGCATCGACCTGCACGTCAAGTTCGGTGCGGACGGCGCCCGCGCCTAAATGCCAATGCCACGCCGCTGCTGTCCAGCCGGCCGTCACGTCCCCGCCGTAGTAGTTCAACGTCATGCGATCGCGCGACGCCGCCTGGCATCCATACGGGTTTTGTGCCGCATCGGTAACGTTGGCGAGTGCGGCCGGGCAGGTGATGTCGCCCTTGACTGATCCATTTTGCGCGAAGATTCGTGCCGACAGTGTCCATCGATCGCGCTCGAGCAGTCGGCGACCCAGGGCAAGCGCGAAAAGGTCCTGGCTGCGCGTCCTGTTGATTTCCAATGGTGGTGTGTAGGCGAGTTCTGCAACCGCGCCGTACGGCAGACCCAGCGCAAAACGTAGCCTGCCAAACACCGGAGATTTGTTCAGGTCCTCGAGCTTGGTGCCGTCGAACCCGACTCGACGTTGAGCGTCGCTCAAGCGCGGGATGTGCCCGAGTTCCGTTGCCAGGCTCCAGCGCCACGGCGCGAGCGCGGGAACTTCACCGAACGCCGTGCTGAACGTCGGCGCCACAAGGTAGTTCATCGCCCAGCCCTCGGGGCGATCAGAGGCCAGCGTCTCCTCACCACCAACGATCGGTTGTGCGTGAACGCCGTGACTGAAAGCGACAACGAAGGCAACAATCAAATACCAGCCGCGCACGCTGCCCTTAAGTGATGCCTGCACGCGCCTGGCCGGTGTCGAACTGCCGCCCCGAATTGACGCTACGTCGCCGATCAAACGCCTGCAGTCGCGCATTTCGTCCGCCCCCGGCTTGTCGAGTGTTCTTCGCATCAACCGCTACGAGGCGCACGAATCGTAATTACGCCCGAAGTGGCCTCGGCCCGATATCGTCAACAACAGCCCGCGTCGACCGACTATTCCCATCGCATCCCGCGCTCGAGGGGTGAGATGCGTCGCTCCCCGGTGCGGCTGTATTACGAGGCGTTCAATGCCATCACCGACTTCCCCTTGCGCCCACCGCTCTCTCAGAGGGCGAGGGGTTGAGGGTGAGGGGAAGTCGGTGCCGGTGGCGTGTAACCGTCAACTGGCGTGGGCTCGCGCGCCTGGCTGGCCGATTGCCTCGTCGCTCGCCGCGCCGCGCGACCCCGACCGGTCAATCGACCTGCGTGCCGACTACCGCGATCCCGACGCCGACCGCAACCAGTACACGGTCGCGAGTCGTTGATGACTAACGGTCAAGCGCCATCGGGTAACGGTGGCAGTGGACGCGGCTTGCGATCTTCGCCCGTTGCCACGTAGACGAGCGTGGCTTCGGTCACCTTGACCACCTCGGCCTCGAGCCGGTTGCGTTCCGCATAAACCTCGACATCGACCGTGATCGAAGTGGTCCCGGTCTTCAGCACCTTGGCGTAGAAAGAACACAGATCGCCAACGAACACCGGGTTCCTGAACAGGAAACTGGTGACCGCGACCGTCGCCACGCGGCCGCCGGCGCGGCGCGCGGCCGGAATCGCGCCGGCGACGTCGACATGCGACATGATCCAGCCGCCAAACACGTCGCCATGAATGTTGGCGTCGGCCGGCATCGGCATCACGCGCAGCATGGGCTTGCCTTCCGGCAGGAAATCGCGTTCAGACATCGGGTCAGGCGTTCATCCGGACTCTCTCGCAATCGCCCCGCGCGCCAGGCGATCGACCAGCCGCGGCGCGATCAGCTTCAGCCACAGGCCGATCTTTCCCTTTGCCGTCATCACCAACTCGCGTTTGCGTCCGCGGATGGCAGAGATGATAAGCCGCGCGCACACGCCCACCGGCATGGCGCTCGATTCATCCAGTCCCGATACACCGGCAATGTTGCCCTGCGCATTCAATCCGTGGCGCCGGGTGTCCGTATCGACCACGCCGGGATAGACAATCGTGACCGTGATGCCGTCATCTTCCGCCTCCACGCGCAGCGCCTCGAGAAATCCGCTTTGCGCGAACTTGCTCGCGCAGTACACAGTGCGGCCCGGCACGCCGGCCTTCCCCGCCAGGGATGAAATGCCCACGATCTGCCCGCCGCGTCTTCCCGGCTTGGCGCGCAAATGTGGATACGCGTAGCGGGAGCAGTGAATCGTGCCGAGGCAATTCACGCGCCACAGCTTTTCGAAGGTGGAAAAGTCCGTGATCTCGGAAAAACGCGCATGCATTGAAATGCCGGCGTTGTTGATCAGCACATCGATGCTGCCGAATGCCTCGAGTGCACGCTCGATCAGCCGCCTGCAGTCGTCATCGACCGTGACGTCGGTCGGCACCGCGATCGCCTGCGCGCCGAACGCGTGGCATTCAGCGACCACGCGCTCGAGCGCATCTGCCGAGCGCGCCGCAAGTGCAAGCTTCTGCTTCTGGCGCGCAAGCTGGCGCGCCAGTTCGGCGCCGATGCCGTCGCTGGCGCCGGTGATCACGTAAACCTTGTTCCGATAGCGCATGGATCAAGCAGGCCTTTCTTCAGGCGGGAGATAATCCGCGTCGAACCCAGCGCGCTTCCATCGACGACGCGCGCGGGGCAGGATGATTTCCGAGCGTAGCCAAGTCGCGCGCGTTTCCCACTCACGTCAGTCCGTATAGAACACGATGCGCGGAATGCGCTCCAACCCAGGCCAGGCCCCGAGCGCACCGCTCGAACCCGGCGCGCACCGGGACGACTGGACGACGCTGGCCACACTGATCCCCTATTTGTGGGCCTATCGGGGCCGCGTGCTGTTTGCAGTCGCGTGCCTCATCGCCGCGAAAACGGCGGTGGTCGGCGTGCCGATCCTGCTCAAGAATATCGTCGATGCGTTCGCCCAGGCGCCGCGCGGCGCAATCGTGGCGATACCGATTGCAATGATCGTCGGCTACGGCCTGCTGCGGCTGGCCACGTCGGTGTTCACCGAGTTGCGCGAGTTCTTCTTCGCCAAGGTCACGCAGGCGGCCGTGCACACGCTGGCGCTGAAGACCTTCCGCCACCTGCATGCACTGAGCCTGCGCTTTCACCTCGAGCGCCGCACCGGCGCGGTGACGCGCGAGATCGATCACGGCATTCGCGGCATCTCGTCGCTGATCAGCTTCACGCTGTATTCGATCCTGCCGACGATTGTCGAGCTGGCGATGGTGATCGGCTATCTGCTGTGGCATTACGAGATCTGGTTCGCGGTGATCGTTACCGCGAGCCTCGTGATCTATCTCGGCTTCACGTTCACGGTCACCAACTGGCGCACGCGCTTCCGGCGCGAGATGAACGAACTCGACGCCAAGGCATCGTCACGTGCAGTCGACAGCCTGCTCAACTTCGAAACGGTCAAGTACTTCAACAACGAGGACTACGAGGCGCGCCGCTACGATTCGACGCTGTCGGCGCAGGAGCGGGCGGCGATCAAGAGCCAGCAGTCGCTGAACATCCTGAACAGCGGCCAGCAGCTGATCATCGCGCTCGGGCTGACGCTGATGTTGTGGCGCGCGGCGCTCGGCGTGGCCGAAGGGCGGATGACGATCGGCGACCTGGTGCTGGTCAATGGCTTCATGCTGCAGCTTTATATGCCGCTGAACTTCCTCGGCGTGATCTACCGCGAGATCAAACAGGCGCTGACCGACATGGATCGCATGTTCCGCCTGCTCGACGCGCATCGCGAGATCGCCGACCGGCCGGATGCACGGCCGCTGCAGATCAGCGGGGCCGAGGTGAGGTTCGAGCGCGTGAACTTCGGCTACGACCTGCGGCGCCAGGTACTGTTCGATGTTGATTTCACGATTCCCGCCGGCACCACCTGCGCCGTCGTGGGCGCGACGGGCTCCGGCAAGAGCACGCTGGCGCGACTGCTGTTCCGTTTCTACGAAGTGCAGGATGGCCGCATCCTGATCGACGGCCAGGACGTGAAAAGCGTCACGCAGAGCTCGCTGCGCTCCGCGATCGGCATCGTGCCGCAGGACACGGTGCTGTTCAACGACACGATCGAATACAACATCGCCTACGGGCGTCCCGGCGCCGCGCGCGACGAGGTGATTGCCGCCGCACGCAGCGCGCACATTCATGACTTCATCGCGCGCCTTCCGGATGGCTACGAATCGATGGTCGGCGAGCGCGGGCTCAAGCTATCGGGTGGCGAGAAGCAGCGCGTGGCCATCGCCCGCACGCTGCTGAAGAATCCCGCGATCCTCGTTTTCGATGAAGCAACGTCGGCGCTCGACAGCAAGACGGAACGCCTGATCCAGGCCGAGCTGGAGGAGATCGCGCGCGACCGTACCACGCTCGTGATCGCGCATCGGCTCTCGACGATCGTCAATGCCGACCAGATCCTGGTGATGGATCACGGCCGCATCATCGAGCGCGGCACCCACGCGCATCTGCTCGACGCAAATGGCAGCTACGCGCGCATGTGGTCGTTGCAGCAGCAGCGCGACCGGGAACCGGCGGAGCCCGCGGCCGCCGAGTAGCCGTGCACCGATTCCGCGTCTGCACTTGCGTGGATTGCGACACCAACGGGATTACTCCGGGCACAGAGGTACTCACCAGTGCGTGAGTACCTCGGCCGGTCGTGTCGGCCAAGAGGCAGAAAGCGACAGCGCCAGGCAGGCGGTCAGGACCAATCGCGGGGTCGCCGAACCGGCGTTGTGGCGCGGTTTGCTGACCGAAGGGGAGCTGCGCAATTCCCGCGTCCGGACGCGCGACCGAACCGACTCAGTTGCAAGGAGAAACAGCGCGCCGAGTCGGGGCGAGCTTGATCGATGTCGGGGCAGCCTCGCACTGCTGCAGTGCACAGCGCGTTGCGCAAGCCGAACGAGCCTTCCCTTGGCCGCCGGCGAAATTGCCGCATGGTCTGTCCGGGTGGTAGATTGCCCGACCCCGACGCGTCGACGCGCGGCTCCGGCGCTGCCGGTCAATCATCGAAGAAGGAGGTCCATCCAATGAGGAAGACAATCACTAAAGCGCTGCTCGGCGCCGCGGCCCTGGCAGTCGGCGCAATTGCAACCCCTGCGCACGCCGGAAAGACGCTGGACGCAATCAAGGCGCGTGGCCAGGTCGTATGCGGCGTGAACACCGGATTGGCCGGTTTCTCGGCCGCTGACAGCCAGGGCAACTGGTCCGGACTCGACGTCGATGTATGCCGCGCGATTGCCGCCGCGGTGCTCGGCGACGGCAACAAGGTCAAGTGGGTGCCGCTGAACGCGCAGCAGCGCTTCACCGCGCTGCAGTCGGGCGAAATCGACGTGCTCTCACGCAATACCACCTGGACGCTGACACGCGATGCGTCGCTGGGCATGCACTTCACCAACACGACTTACTATGACGGCCAGGGCTTCATGGTGCCGGTCAAGGGAAAGGTCAAGGCCGCCAAGGACCTCAAGGGCCAGACCGTGTGCGTGCAATCGGGCACGACGACCGAGAAGAACCTGACCGACTTCTCGCGCGCCAACAAGCTCGACATCAAGCCGGTCGTGTTTGAGAAGCTGGAAGCCGCGGAAGGCGCCTACTTCTCCGGCCGCTGCGCCGCGTACACGACCGATGCGTCGGGACTGGCATCGACGCGTAACAAGCAGGCCAAGAATCCCGCCGACCACGTCATCCTGCCGACGCTGATCTCGAAGGAGCCGCTCGGTCCGAGCGTGCGACGCGGCGACGACGAGTGGTTCGCGATCGTCAAATGGGTCGTGTTCGGACTGGTCGAGGCGGAGGAATACGACATCACGCAGGGCAACGTCGACAAGATGCTGGCCGAGAGCCAGGACCCGGTCGTGCTGCGGATCCTCGGCAAGAGCGAAGACACCGGCAAGCTGCTCGGGCTCGACAAGAACTGGATGGTCAATGCGCTCAAGGCGGTCGGCAACTATGGCGAGATCTTCGAGCGCAATGTCGGACCGAAGTCGGCGCTGGCGCTGCCGCGCGGTGTGAACAGCCTGTGGAGCAAGGGCGGTTTGATGTACGCACCTCCGGTTCGCTGACGCGAACCGGGGCGCGCGAGCGCGGAGGTCGGACTCTCCCTCACCCCCGGACCCCTCTCCCAAGGGAGAGGGGTGGCCGCTTGAGCCTGCGCTTCGGCGCAGGCTGCTATGCAAAGCGACTGCGGTGGCATCCGCTTTGCATAGCAACAACTAGATAACACCCTCTCCTCGGAGGAGACAAGCATGTCGCAGACACCGCCCGGGCGAACTCCGCCCAAGCGGCGCGACTGGTCGTGGCGCAGCCAGGCCTTTCGCGGCGTGGTCTATCAGATTGTCGCCATTGGACTGATCGCCGGGGCGATCTGGTTCCTCGCGCACAACACGATGGAGAACATGCGTGTGCGCGGAATCCAGAGTGGATTTGGCTTCCTTGGCGGCGCTGCCGGTTTCGATATCGGCGAGACGTTGATTCATTACGACGCCCTCGACCCTTACTGGAAGGCATTTCTCGTCGGCGTGCTCAATACGCTGCGCGTCGCGATCGTCGGCATCGTCTTGTGCACGATCCTCGGCACGATGCTCGGCATCGGCCGCTTTTCGCGCAATGCGATCGTGCGCGGCCTGTGTTACGGCTATGTCGAGCTGTTTCGGAACATTCCGGTGCTGCTGCAGCTGCTGATGTGGTACCTGATGTTCACCGAACTGCTGCCCGCGCCGGAAGAGCCGGTGTCGTTTCTCGGCCTGTTCTTTCTCAGCAAGGGCGGCTTCGCGTTTCCGATGCCGGTGTGGGGGCTCGGGCAGTTGCTCGCGCTGGTCGGCGCGGGCCTCGGCGTCATCGTGGCGATCTATTACCGACGGCGAGCGATGAAGCGTTTCGAAGAGACCGGCAAAGTGCCGCGTATCTTCTGGCCGACCGCGGCGACAATCTTGGTCTTTGCATTCGCCGGCTGGCTGCTGGGCGGCGCGCCGACGGCGTGGAATCTGCCGGGCTCGGGTGAAATCGCGGTCGAAGGCGGGGGCAACGTCACGCCGGAATTCATGTCCGTGCTGCTGGGGCTGGTGTTCTACACCTCCGCCTTCGTGGCTGAGGTGGTACGCGCGGGCATCGCCTCGGTGCCGCACGGCCAGGTCGAAGCGGCCAGCTCACTCGGCCTTGCACGCGGGCAGGCAATGCGCATGGTGGTCCTGCCGCAGGCGCTGCGCGTGATCATTCCGCCGATCACCAACCAGTATCTGAATCTGACCAAGAACTCGTCGCTCGCAGTGGCGATCGGCTACCCCGACGTGGTTTCGATCTCCAACACCGCGATCAACCAGACAGGGCGCGCGGTCGAGTGCATCGCCATCATCATGCTGGTGTACCTGACGACGTCCTTGTCCACATCGGGGATCATGAACTGGTACAACAAGCGCTCGGCGATCAAGGAGCGATGAGATGAGCGCCCTCTTTCAGCCCATCGCGGCACGCCAGGCGCCGGTGAAACTCGAGGGATTCGTTCCCTGGGTCAAACGCAACCTGTTCAGCGGCTGGCGCAATACGCTGACCACGGTGTTGCTCGGTGCGTTGTTGGTCTACTGGGCGCCGGGCGTCCTCAACTGGACGCTGTTGCAGGCGATTTTTCAGCCGAATGCGGAACTGTGCCAGCAGGCGCGCGGTACCGGCGCCTGCTGGGGCGTGGTGGCAGAGAAGTATCGGCTGATCATCTTCGGCCGCTACCCGTTCGAGCAGCAGTGGCGGCCCGAAGTGGCGACCTTGCTGCTGCTTGGGATGCTGATCGTCAGTTGCATGCGCGCGTTCTGGAAACCCTGGCTTGGCGCGATCTGGATCGTCGGACTGGCGGCCTTCTTCGCACTGATGTATGGCGGTGTGATGGGGCTCGAGGTGGTCCCGACCGATCGCTGGGGAGGGCTCCCGCTGACCATCATGCTGGCTTCGCTGTCGATCATCTTCGCCTTTCCGCTGTCGATCCTGATCGCACTTGGACGCCGCTCGAATCTGCCGGCGATCCGCACCTTCTGCGTGATCTACGTGGAGCTGATCCGCGGCGTGCCGCTGATCTCTGTTCTGTTCATGGCGAGCTTCATGTTTCCGCTGTTCATGCCGCCGGGTATTTCCATCGATGTGCTGCTGCGCGTGCTGGTCGGTATCACGCTTTTCGCCGGTGCCTACATGGCGGAGATCGTGCGCGGCGGCCTGCAGGCGATCCCCAAGGGTCAGGTCGAGGCCGCGCAATCGCTCGGGCTGTCGTACTGGCAGACCCAGCGCAAGATCGTGCTGCCGCAGGCGCTCGCTCTGGTGATCCCGGGCATCGTCAACAACTTCATCGGCATCTTCAAGGACACATCGCTGGTGACGATCGTGTCGCTGTACGAACTGACCGGCGCGCTCGGCCTGGCGTTGAACTCGGACGCCAACTGGCGGCCGTTCAAGATCGAAGGGTATCTTTTCATCACCGCGATCTACTTCGTGTTCTGTTTCGCCATGTCGCGCTACAGCCTGTGGATCGAGAAGCAGGTCAACGTGAGCAAGACGCGCTAAAGCATTTCTCCTCTCCCACAGGGGGAGAGGGGAGTCCTCTCGAGGTTATGCAATGACCGACCACAAGCAAGCCGCCGACCATCAGGCCCGTCACGGGCACCCGATCATCAAGTTTGACAAGGTGAACAAGTGGTACGGCAACAATTTCCACGTCCTGCGCGACATCAACCTCGACGTGGCGCGCGGCGAGCGGATCGTGATCTGCGGCCCGTCGGGCTCGGGCAAGTCGACGCTGATCCGGTGCATCAACCGGCTCGAGGAACACCAGGAGGGCCACATCGTCGTGGACGGCACGGAGCTCACCGACGACGTCAAGGCGATCGAGAAGATCCGCAAGGAAGTCGGCATGGTGTTCCAGCAGTTCAACCTGTTCCCGCACCTCACCGTGCTTCAGAACCTGACGCTGTCGCCAATGTGGGTCGGCAAGCTGCCGAAGAAAGACGCCGAAGAGCGCGCGATGACGCAGTTGAAACGCGTGCGCATCGCCGAACAGGCCAACAAATACCCGTTGCAGCTGTCCGGCGGCCAGCAGCAGCGCGTGGCGATTGCGCGCGCGTTGTGCCTGACACCGAAGATCATGTTGTTCGACGAACCCACCTCCGCGCTCGACCCGGAAATGATCAAGGAGGTGCTCGATGTGATGATCGAGCTGGCCAAGGGCGGCATCACCATGCTGTGCGTCACGCACGAGATGGGATTCGCCAAGGCAGTGGCCAATCGCGTGATCTTCATGGACATGGGTCAGATCGTCGAGGAAAACGACCCGCACGAGTTCTTCAACAACCCGAAGAGCGATCGCACCAAGGACTTCCTGTCGAAGATCCTTGGTCACTGATACTTGTGCTGTTCCCTTGATTTCTTGATACCGATCATGTCTGCCGCCTTGTGGCGGTACGCCTCCCTTCCGTAAGCTGTCGACGAGACAGAGGTTCGGCACATCGATGCCGAACGGCGGGAGGCTTCCTTGGCAGCGCAGCTCGCGTTGGACTTGCTTGGCTTGCCGCGAGTTGCGCTGGGCGAAGAGATCACTTTACCCACACGCAAGGCCTTTGCACTCCTGGCGTATCTGGCGCTCGCTGGAGCCACGCCGCGTGGCCGGCTGGCGGCGCTGCTGTGGAGCGAGCAGCCGGAGGACGAAGCGCGCCGCAACCTGCGGCAGGAGCTGTACCGACTGCAGTCGAATCCCGCTGGTGCATGGATCGCGGTGAGCGGCGATGAACTCGCACTGCATTCCGGCGCGGAGGTCGACGTCACGCATTTCGACGCGGCTGCCGCCAAGGGCGATTTCGCGCAGGCCGCCACGCTGTATCGCGGCCCACTGCTGCAAGGCTTCGAGGTCAAAGGTGCCGGTGCCTTCATGGACTGGCTCGCAACGCAGCGCGAAGCACTCGCGCGCACCTGGCGCGCCGCGTTGGCCGAGCACGCCAAACAACTTGAAACGGCGGGTGATCTCGACGGTGCCCTGCGCCTGATCCGCTTGCTGCTGGACGAGGATCCACTGCAGGAGACGCATCACCGCGAGGCGATGCGGTTGCTCAGTCTGCTCGGCGATCGTGGCGCGGCACTCGCACAGTACGAACATCTGCGTTCGCTGCTGCAAACGGAACTCGCACTCGATCCTCTGCCGGCGACTGCTGCGCTGGCGCGCCGTATTCAGCTCGCGCAGGAACAGTCACTGCACGTCACGAGCCAGGCCGAGCCGCCCGATCTTCGGGCGCCGCTGATCGGCCGCGATGAGGCTTGGATGCTGCTGGGCAAGGCAGCCGGAAAACTCGCACTGATTGAAGGCGAGGCCGGTGTGGGCAAGAGCCGCTTGGCGGAGGAGTTTGGCAGCGCGGACGGCAAGCTGTTACGCATCAAAGGGCACGAGATCTCGCGCGACACACCCTTTTATCCGATTGCCGAGGCGCTGCTGCAGGCGTGGCGCGCGGATACGACGTGGTTCGAACGCCTCGACCCGGTCTGGCAGGAAGAGGTCGCTCGGCTGTTACCCACCATGTCCGGCGGCGAAGAACGCAGCGAGTTGCCAGCCGCCGAGGCACGCGGTCGCTTTCTCGAGGGCCTGACCGTCGCGCTGCTCACGGCGGCCAATGGTGGCAGCGTGTTGTTCGACGACCTGCAATGGTTTGATGGTGCGAGCGCGGAATTGCTGGTTCACGTCACACGCCGCGCGCACCGCGTGCGCCTGCTTGCCACTGCGCGCACCAACGAAGTCGGCGAGCACACCGCAGTGCGTGCGGCACTCAATGCACTGACGCGCGAGAATCTGCTCGTTCGCGTGCCGCTGGCGCCGCTCACCGCAGTCGAGGTGCTGACCCTCGTGCGGGCGCTGTCTGGCAGCCCCGGCGCGCACGTGTTCTCGCGCAGGCTGCACGCCGCCACAGCAGGCAATCCGCTGTTCATCCTTGAATCGCTGCGCGATTTGTTCAGCGCGGGCGTGCTATGGCGGGAGGAGGGAACCTGGGCGACACCGTACGACGAGGACACAGAGGACTACCGCGAACTGCCGATCTCGCCGAGCGTGCGCGAGGCCGTACTGCGGCGTATCGACCGACTGGGTGAAAGCGTGCGTCGCCTGCTCGAGGCTGCCAGTCTTGCAGGCGATGGTTTTGCGCTCGATTGGATCGGCGCCTGCACGGCGCTGTCGGAACTGGAACTGGTCGACGCTGCCGACCGCGCTGTTCACGCCAACGTTCTCATCGAGTCCGTGGGCGGATATCGGTTTGCGCACGACCTGATTCGCCGCTCGCTCGACGATGCGCTCACGGCCGAGCGGCGCAAGCTGCTGCATCGACGCCTTGCGGGCGCGATGGATTCGCATGGCGCACCGACGGCCGACGTGGCGCGACATCTGGAAGCGGGCGGGCGCCGCAGCGAAGCGATACGGCACCGAATTCGCGCAGCAGAGGCCGCGGCGCGCATATACGCCTTGCCCGAGGCACTGGCGCAGTACGACGCTGCGCTCGCCGATGGCGCCAATGGCGCCGAGGCGTTTCGTATCGAGTCTGCGCGCATTGAGGTATTCCGCAATCTTGGCGACGAAACGGGCCGGCAGTCCGCGCTTGCGGCCATGGCGCAGCTTGCAACAGAGGGCGACGACCCATCGATGCAGGTCGAGCTGGCGGTCAAGCAGACTGTCGATCATTTCGAACACGACCGCTACGAGGTCGCGCTGCAAACAGCGCAGAGCGCACTTCACCAACTGCGCGGCCGCATTGACTCCGTGAGCGAGGCCGCGCTGCTGCTCGAACTCGGCGCGACGCTGAAGGCGCTGGGGCGAGTTGACGAGGCCGAAGCCAACCTCACGGAGGCGCTGCAACGCTATCGCGAAGCCTCGCCGATGAAGTACGCCAACTGCGCCTACTGGCTCTGTCAATGTGCCATCGAGCGCGGAGACCTCGCGCGTGCGCAAGAGCTGTGTGACCTCTCGCTTGCCGCGACGGAGCGTGCCGGTTACCGGCGCGGACATGCGCTGTCGTTGTCGACCAGTGCTGAGATCGCGTTCCGGCAGGGCGACCTGTCGGGTGCAATCGATCGGATCGAGGCCGCCAGCCGAGAAGCACGTGAGATCGGCAGCCTGCCGCTGCAACGCGCATTTCTGGAGACGCTGATCGAGCGGCTGAAGCAGGACGGCCGTACTGGCGACGTCGAACGCTGCAGTCAGGACTTGGCGGCGCTTTTGCCGCGCTGAGCCGACTTGCTGAGGCCGCGACGGAAGCGGCCGCTCACCCTCTCTGCTTGTAACGCTGACGCATCAGCCTTGTGGCGCTGCTGTAACGGCAAGCGGCCTAACTTGCGCAGGCATTACGTC
Organism: Burkholderiaceae bacterium; assembly: GCA_036824465.1. GTDB lineage: Bacteria > Pseudomonadota > Gammaproteobacteria > Burkholderiales > Burkholderiaceae_F > JAKOQB01. Next base: position 2,399 of record DAITAC010000056.1, on the reverse strand, counting down.
GGTCCATGTTGAAACCGTATGAAGCGGTTCCGATTCACGGACATGTCGGCGATGCAGGCGCCAAGCTATCAAGGAGCAAAGATGGCAACGTCCCAGATCGGTCTTCTTTCAGTCATGGTATTCGGCCTGGTCATGCTGTCTTCAAGCGCACCGGGCTGGGCACAGGATCCTTATCCGGACCTCGCGGCAAAGAAACGGCAACCGCAGAACTTGCGGTCTCTCAATCCGCAGCCGGAGGTGCCATCAAGGCCATCGGCTGCCGCCCCCAAGGGCGCGAGCTCGGCACTCAAAGTCGCGCCGAACCCTGCAGAAGCGGCCAATCCGAAGGCGCTGAATCCGCAGCCGGAGGTGCCATCGAAGCCCAAGAAGAAGAACGTAAGCAAGAAAGCGGTCGCACCTTCCAAACCGCAATAGCAGGCCGGGCAACCGCGTCGCGGCGTAGGCAATGAGCGGAGAACTGCCAAGAATGAATGAATCAAATGTGACGGCAATGAAGGTCGATCTGCATCAGGCGGATGGCGCATGGCACATCGTCATCGAGCGCGACGGCCAGCGGCAGGAAATGGGCGGCATCAACGAATTGATCCGTTATCTCGAATCGCTCACGGCCGCGAAAGAGCGACCGGTGCGCGGGCTGCGTTGATTGAGTCAACCAATTAGGAGAAATGCCATGTTCCTGTTCGCGCTGCGCTGGACTTGTGCCATCACGCTGGCACTGATGGCCATGACGCCCGCACTGGCCGCGTCCACGGCCAAGGCGGCGCTGAAGGAGGTGACTGCGGCGGCACAGAAATGGCAATCCGACGCGGTGGTGACTCACGTTTCGACCCTGAGCGCCAAGGCCGACGGCAAGTCGAGCTCGTGGCTTTACACCGTCTACTCGCCGAAGGCCAAGAAGAGCGCGATCGTCACCGCGCGCGACACCAAGGTCGAGATCGAGCCGGACGTGCGAACGACCTCGGTCGACTCGATCGGCGAGTTCATCGACAGCGACAAGGCGCTCGAGTCCGCGCGCAAGCATGGCCTGAAAGCGAACGACTCGATCGCCATGGGGCTGACGCTGATGGGCAAAGCAACGACACAGCCCAAGGTCCTGTGGTCGATCAACGTCATGGGCGACACGATCCTTACCTGGTCGATCGACTCGAAGGACGGATCGCTGCTCAACAAGAACGAAGTGAAGTTGAAGTAGCGGCAAGTGCGGTTGCACCGCGCGCAGACAACCTGGAAACGGAGGAAAGCGATGGAACGAATCCGAATTCACGCAGTGGCGATCGCAGCACTATTCGGTCTTGTCGCGCCGGACGCTCATTCGGCGACGTTTTCCTGGAGTCAGGTGCAATTGACGAGTGCGACCGGCGTCCCGGCGGACGCAAAGCACGGGTACGCATTCAAAGGCATCGTTCAGGGAGTCGGGACGAAGAAGACGAGCGATGTCAGTTTCAACCTGGACACGACCCCGCTCGAGTTTTCCAGCACCAGCACCAGTGTTGTATTTGCAACGATCTGGATCGAGGGCAAGGGCAGGTGGGACGAGCAGACGAAGGAGGCGGAGGAGACGTTCCTGCTCAGTGGCGATGTCAAAGGAAAATTCGCCAGCCGCCTGAAATGCACCCAAGACCCGTGGCTGGGACCTTCGTCCTGCGTGGTCCTTTCTGCGCAGCAGGTCGTTGAGAAGGGCCCGCTTTACGACTGGCCCGGGATGGTCCAGAAAGCGAAGCTGCCGCTGAGCGCCAAAACGGTGGATCCGACGCTTGCCGCGGAACTCTCAAAGAAGGCTGGCGCAAGCTCACCACCGCCGCCGCCACCCGCTCCGAAGGTGGCCAGCAAGACTCTCAACAAGCCGGGCGCCGATGGGCCGAGCGCTTTGCAGGTCGGTGCGCTGGGGGCTCTCGCAGCCGCGGGTGCAGGGTCAAGCCAGCCGAGTCCGCACGCCGCTGTCGGACAGCAGGGCTTCCCCAAGATGGAGCGATCAGCGCCAGCGTCCGCAACGCCCAATTGGGGTGCCATGGGAGCGCAGGCGCCGCAGGGGTCACCGCCGGCATCGGTGGTCGGTGGCGCGGTCCGAACGCCGCAGTCCGTTGCGCCGACACCCTCTGCTTCGACCATGACTGTGGCAAAGGCGCAGATCCGTCCAACTCAAGCCAGCGAAAAGCTTGAGCGTGAATTGGTCTCGGCGTCATGCACCCGGTCCGACGCGGGCGGATTGCGCTTCAACTGCGCCACGCGCGCCGGATTCGACCGCTGTGAATCCATGCGCCAGCAGCGTCAGGTTGAACATTGCGCGCTTGCGCCGGTGCGCTAGGTCGACGCCGTGAACGCCGATGTGATGAGCGGAATTCCCGACCCGCCACTGCCGTTCACCGGCGGACGGATTCCGGCGTCGGAGGACGAGCGCA
>DAITAC010000055.1:0-28086 GCA_036824465.1 Burkholderiaceae bacterium | reverse complement strand
CGCACGCATCGCTTCGCTCACGCGCGGCCAAGCCCATGTACTACGGTGAGAAGTTCAACGCGTTGACTCACCTGGTCGCGGCCGCCGCGGCGCTTGCCGGCGCGATCGTACTGGTGGTGCTGGCGGCAATAGGTGGCGATCCGTGGAAGGTGGTGGGCGTCTCGATCTATGGAGTGACGTTGGTATTGCTCTACACCGCGTCGGTGCTGTATCACAGCACGCGCGGGCGCGCCAAGAACATCCTGCGCGAGCTAGACCACCAGAGCATCTATCTGCTCATTGCCGGCAGCTACACTCCATTCTGCTTGGTGACGCTGCGCGGGCCTTGGGGCTGGTCGCTGCTCGGTGTGGTGTGGGCGCTCGTACTGATCGGCAGCCTGCAAGAGCTGCGCTCGAGGAACGGAGCGCGAATCCTGTCCGTGGTGATCTATGTGGTGATGGGCTGGGTAGCTTTGGTGGCCCTGCTCCCCATGCTGCAGGCGCTGGGCCCGGCCGGTTTCGCCTGGGTCGTGGCCGGCGGCCTCTTCTACACCCTCGGCATTGTCTTCTATGCGCTCGACACCAAGGTCACCCATGCGCACGGTATTTGGCACCTGTTCGTGATCGCGGGCAGCGCCACCCATTACGTCGCAATCCTGTGTTACGTGCTGTGAGTCGTCGGTTCCCGGAAAACTGAACGAGGTCACCCGCGTCAGGCGCGGCGAAGATCCGCCGCCAACCTCAGATGGTCAAGGGAAATGCGCGTGCGGCCTCTCTTGCGTTCGCACCATTGCGCGACTGCCCGTTCGTACAGTCGAGCGAAGGTTGCCGGCTCCTGGCCGGGTCCTGTCCGTGCCTGGCGCAAGCTGAGGATCGGTTGACCATCGCATTGCCGACACTGGGGCCGGCTGCCCCGAGCGCTCCCAATGGGTCGAAAGCGCATGTTCGCACCTCGCAGCTGCTCGTCGTGAAGCTGCCGTTCAACACGGACGCCGGGGAGCAGCCGGTGGCGCCCGCACGCGACCGGCCACGATCGGGTTTTGACGGAGGCTGCTGGCGCTGAATCAGCAATGAGTCATTTCTGACGCCCGTGCGGGCCTTGCAGTCGTCCGCCTGAATTGTTCGCCCGGCCTTGCTGCGCCAGCAATGCCGGCTTGTCGGGCGGCTTGCTGCAAGATCCGCACAGTGGCTCAAGTCGCTTTCGGCGCGATCGCGTCAATGGCGCAGAATGAAGCAATCCAGTGCCCGAGCCGCAGTGAACCGGATGAGCACACTGTCTTTGATTGATCTTGCGTTCTTCATCGCCGAGACCGAGGCAAGTCCCAAGCACGTTGCCGGTTTGCTGATCTGCAAACGGCCGGCCAAGTCCACCGCCGCCTTCGCCAGGAATCTGTACCGTGAGTTCCTGACGTTCACCGATGTCAGGCCGCCGTTCAATCGCGTCATCAATTTCTCATTGAGCGCAGTGCCCCGCTGGCTCGAAGCTGACGCGGTTGATCTCAAGCGGCATGTCTTCTATCACAAGCTTTCCAACAGGCACAACGATCGACAGGCGCTGTACGACTTTGTCGCCAAACTGCACGAGCCCATGCTGGACCGCACGCGCCCGCTGTGGGAGGTGCACGTGATCGACGGGCTGGCCGCGGGACGCTTCGCGCTGTACCAGAAGATTCACCATGCCTATGCCGATGGCGTCACCATGACGCGCTGGATCGCCGAAAGCCTGCCGCAATCGCCCGGTGATCGGAAGCTGAAACCTTTGTGGACGATCCAGCACGACGGGTATGCCGGCAGGCGCAAGAAGCGCACCACGGAGTTGATGCAGTCGGTGTGGAACAACGTGACAGGTGCCAGCCTTCGTTTCCTGGGCATCGGTCGTCTGGCCGCCATGCTGCTGCTGGAAAGTGTCAGGCTCACCAAGAATGCCATTGCCTTGCCCTTTGTATCCAGCGCCAGGACCCCGCTGACCGGACAGGTGACTTCGGGTCGCCAATTCACGACCGCTGCTGTTTCGATGGAGCGCGTCGACCAGATTCGCAAGCGCACTCGCTCCACGGTCAACCATGTCGCGCTGACCTGCCTGGACGGTGCATTGCGTCGCTACCTGAGCGATCAGGGAGTCGAACTCAGGCGTCCGCTCACCATTCAGATGCCGGTCAACCTGCGGCAGGAAGGCGAGAAGACGACGGGCAACAAGATCGGCATCGTCCAGGTGGAACTGTCGACGCCGACCGACGATCCCTATGTGCGGCTGCGAAACATCGGCTTTTCGCTGCGCAACGTTCGCACGATGATCGACAGCGTCGTGCCCGAAGCCATCGAGTCCTACACCATCATCACCGGGTTGGTGGCGCAGATTGCGGAAATGCTGAAACTGAGCAATACCCTGCCGCCCATGGGCAACACCCTGGTCTCCAACGTGCCTGGCCCCAAGACGCACTTGTACATCAAGGGCGCAAGGATGGAGGAGATGCATCCCATCAGCACCCTGCCGCCGAGCAACTTGCTCAACATCACTTTGTTCAGTTATGCCGGCGACCTTTACTTTGGCTTGATCGCCACCGATGAGCTGCCCAATCTGCAACGCTTGGGTGCGTACGTGGAAGAGGCATTTACCGAGTTGGAGCACTCGGTGCGCGATGCGCATGCGCCATAGCTGCGCATTTCGGACCGACGTGATTGGCCTTATCGGCATCCGTCCGGCCAACTCGGGGCTCTGACAAGCGTCCCATTCCAGTGATGACGGCAGGCGGGTCGAACTGGAACCGTCAGTAATCAGGCCGCTTGCGGCCGAACTGCGAACTTCCGATACAGCCGAACGGCCGCCTTGTGAAGCCGAGCAAACGGTGAGCTCGCCGGGCTACGCCCTCGCAATGCCCCGCGCCGCTGTGCCGCGCGCGTGTCCGCGCCGGCCGACGGAAACGACAACACAAACCGCCTCTCGCCCTGCGCGCTGCTGTCGACCGTGACCGCGCCGTTGTGCAGCTTCATGATCGACTGCACGATCGCCAGCCCCAGGCCGATGCCGTCGGAGCGTCCGTCGGTGTCGGCTGGCCGCGGTTGCTGACTTCCAGCGTGGTCGCCGCGTTCCTGTCCTGGATGCGGAGCGCAATCTCACTGCCCTGGCGCGCGTGACGCACGGCGTTGGACACAAGGTTGCTGACTGTGCGCTCGATCAGCAGCGGCTCGGCGCATCGCGGAGTATCGAGAGCACTGCTCAGTTTGAAGTTCCCCCTCGTCTGTGAAGTGCCATGGTTCCAGAATCGCGACGCAATGCACGAATACCGGTCAGGAGCATGCCGGCAAGCCCGCTGATAAGCATTGCTTGGCCGGGAATGTCGTGCCAGCCGCCCATCGGAGTCATCAACAGCATCGAGCCGCCAATCACGAGAGCCGCGAAAGCGATGGCACTTGTGAGCCGCTCGAGATTGCGGCTGAAGCGACCGCCCAGGGCCTCCAAACCCGGAAGTCGGCCCAGATTGCCTTCAGCCATGCGTCGGAGGACGCGTCGCGTGTCGCCCGGTGCATCAATCATCAAGCGCTCCAGTTCGCGCGCGAGCTTGGTTGTCTTTTCCTTTATCAGCGCCGGTGAGAAATGCTGCACGGTCAGACGCGAGATCTCTTCGCGAAACGATTGCATGTAGTTGTGGTCCGGGGCGAGCTGGCGAATCATCGACTCCAGGATGACGAAAGCACGCGTCAGCAGGACAAACTCGCTGGGATTGTGTACCCCGTTTCGGCTTCCGGCTTTCATCAGTGAATCGAACGCAGCCGAGACCGAGACATCCGCCGAATTGGCCCTGCGGATTTCATAGAGCGCTGCCTTCATGTCCACCAGCAGCGCTGCATGGTTGACGCCTTCGCTCGCTGGTGCCAATTCGAGATAGGCCTCGGTGGCGGCCCGCGCGTCGCCTTTTTCGACCGCCTCGAGCAGGAGTGCCAGCGATTCACGCATCGGCTCGTCGAGCTCGCCCGTATTGCCAAAATCCAGGAGGGAGAGCCGACCGTCGGGCAGAACGAACACATTGCCCGGATGCGGGTCGGCATGAAACAACCCTTCTTCGAAGATCGATTGCAGCATCAGCCGCACCAGGGTGTTCATCGCCTGCGGCATCGCTTCCGGGTGCAGCTTGGCGTACTGATCGATCCGTTCGCCGGCCGAAAATTCCAGCGTGAGCACGGCTCCCTTCGAACACTCCGCCACGACATCCGGAATGCAGAGGTCGGAGACATCGGCCAGCGCGGCGCGAAACAGCACGATGGAACGCGCTTCGCGGCTGAAATCGATTTCCCGGTTCAGACTGCTGGCAAATTCGCTCACCACCACCGGGAGGTCAAGTGCGCGTAGACGCGGCATGAGCCTTTCCCCAAGCGCTACCAGGCTGGTCAGTGCCGCGATATCCGTCGCGATTGTTTCTTTAAGGCAGGGCCGTTGCACTTTCACGGCGACGTGACGCCCGTCCTGCATCGTCGCCTCATGCACCTGGGCGATGGTGGCGGCGGCCAGCGGCGTTTCGCTGAACGCTGAGAACAACGTCGTCAGCGGGGCGCCCAGTTCGACTTCGACCGTCGCGCGCACTTCGTCAATGCCCATCGCCGGCAACTGGTCGTGCAGCCGCTCCAGCTCGTCGATGTAGGCGTCCGGCAGCAGGTCGCGCCGCAACGCGAGCACTTGTCCGAACTTGAGAAAGACCAGCCCGAGCTCCTCGAACGTTTCCCGTACCGCTTTCGGCGGCGGCCAATGTCCCCTGCCGAGCAAGGCTCCCAGGAATTTGTGTCGGGCGAGCACGCGCAGGATTTGCATCATTCGCGGTGCCGCTCGCAGCACGCTGCACTTTTTCGGGTCGTTCGCTACAGCCATGCGTTTCTCCCAGCAGTCATGCGTCGGAAAACTTCGGCAACACCACGTCTATTCCTGTTTGCCAACGAGACTCAAGTCGTAAGGCAGGGAGGTACGCAAACTGGCATCGCTGCGCAGGGAGATGGGCGATGTTGCTCGCCCATCGTTGGCCCATTGCGCAACGTGCAGACATCGGTAGCTCGATCGCTTGTTACTTCTTGGGCACAGCGTCGATGCTCCGGGGGCCGGCCATCATTGCCTGCTGGTCCACCATTGTTTGCATCATCATCTGCATCATGTCCATGCGCTTCTGCATCATCTGCATCTGCGCGTTGGCGTCTGCGGGCTTGCCTTTCTGACCCATCGTGCTGGCGCCCATTCCACCAGGCATGGCGCCGCCTTGTGTCGTCTGGTTCATCATGACCATGCCTCCCTGCATTTCCTTCCGCTGCTCGTCCATCACCTTCTGGCGCTCCTCGGGTGTGGTGGCGCTCATCATCCTGTCGTGCAGCGCCTGCATGGTTTTCATGCGCTCGTCCATCTGCCCCATCTGACTGCCCATATTCATGGACGAGTGGGATTGCGCAGCGGTGGCGTTGGGGTTTGACGCCGGTGCTTTCGCGTCCTGCGCCAGGGGCATACCTGCGGCAAGGACAAGCGTGGTACCAATAGCAATTGCGACGGATTTCTTCATGTGGATCTCCAGGTGAAACGATTGAACTACAGGCGCTGGACGCGCAAGCCCTGAGGGCAGCAACGTCCAGGAAAATCTGGGCGCGCGCCGGCCGAGCGACGGACACGTGCTCAGCCGCGACCGCGGCTTACAACGTGAGGCGAACGATGCGGAGGGAAAATGGCACACCCGGTGGCGGATGTGCTCTGTGCGCCCATCGGAAAAGCGGCGCGGGAATCGGCCGGAAGCCGAAGTCGGGGCGGGTTGCGACTAACAGCGCGAGGCCTGCGGTCGGCTCCTGGACCAGCTGAAGCACGCTGAGCAACGGCAGGTCATTGCTGCGGAATTCCTCGCAGCCCGGCGCCATATCGCCGTCCATGGCGTCGCCAACTGCGTGTACTGCCATGGTCGATTGGTGCGGAAGCGCGGTGACGCCATCCCAGCTGCACGCGTTCGCCATACCGGCGAACAGCGCAAACACCCACAGCCCAAGGACCGTGGAGGTGAGGAATTTTCGATGGCGGCGCAACAAGCGAGGCACGGTTTCTTTGAGGCGATGAAGTAACTTATCAACAGTCGGCTATGGTGTCTGGGCGCAGCTCATGCACAACTCTCTGTTGCGCATCTACGTTCACTTGCCTTCTCCTTGACGACCAATGCCACGACGCCGACCTGCGCTCGTCAGCTCATTTCGGGACGTCAGTCGGCTCGGACTTGATCGTCGCGTAGTCAATACCCTGGTCCGCCGGCACCTTCAGCTTCACCACGTTGATGAAACCGTAGCCCATCGCCTTGTGGCATTCGTTGCAGTTCTTGATCACGCTCGTGTAGGCCGAGTTGAAAGCCTTCAGGTCCTTAGCCATGATCGTCTTTTGAACCGGCGCGAACGTGTCCTCGTAAAAGCCTTTCCATACCTTGTACTCGGCGGGCTTGGTGAGCGAGGCCGGAGTCATCGCGCCGTTCATGTACTTCGACATGTAAGCCGCAAGGGCCCAGTTCCCGGTTTGGGCTGCGAAGTACATATTCTGAAACCGGTCGCCAACCTCGCGCATCGGAATCGCGAACTTCGGGACGACGGCCTTTACCGCGTCGATCTGTTTTTGAAGGTCCGGTGCGGCTGCCGGCGTTGGCACGGCCGCTTGTTGTCCAAAAACGCACCCTGCGAAAGCGAGGATGCTCGCGCCGACCAGTGCCTTGTAGTGGCTACTTGACATGTTGATACCTCCCTGAAATCGAGCGGCGTTAACGGAAATCGTTAAGCCTGATGTGCATCACGCGAACTGCTGGCGAAGCATTGCCGCGGAGCCTTTTTCGGCGGCAGCTGTCACCGCGAACCTGTACCGACCACTCGGTGACCCCAATTCCCAAGAGTTCTCGGGGCGGATTCGCCAACCCCATCTTTCGCGCGCGGCCATGCTCTCGATTCGAAATGCCTCGCACTGCTGTGCGGACCTCTCGAACTCGATCACTTGCCCTTTCGCTGCATGATCATTACCACGACGCCGACAACCACGGCGACAAGCAGGAGCGGCCCCCATATCCCGCCGTATCCGCCCATCCAGCCGCTGCCCCACATGCCGCCATTCATCATGTTTCCGGTCTGCTGCGCCAAAGCCACACCGGTGACCAGCAGAGGCACCGTACCAACAGACATAGCAAGCAAGGTCTTCATGAAATCCTCCGAGCGAAACGATGAAACCAGTGGACCACTTTGGCAAAGGGCGCGCGAAACCGAGCGGACATCACGCTACCCGGTGAATCCGGACAACGCGAGCCAGCCTCCGCGGGCCTCCTCAACCGCTGCAGCTGCCTGCAGTGCAGGACAAGAAACTTCGGAATTCGTACTAGTCAATGCAATTTACGCGGACATACTGCCAAGGTCTGTGCGGCAGCGAACACAGCCCTGCTTCAACGATCGACTTCGACCAGGCGCCATCGAACGCTGCTCCCAAGGCATCTACCCGGGAAGTGGCGCCACCAAAGATGTGCTGCAAGAAACAGCACACCCCGCTTGGATTCATTGCAGCCTGCGCGCCGCTGTTCCTGTCAAGAGTGACGTTCGCGCGCCGTCGCGCGCGGCTTCGCTTGGCTGATTTGCACGCCGTCCATGGGCAAGCCCCTCGCCATTCAACCCCATCGCTACGCAGCGCGCGCATCCGCGCCGGACGGCGGAAACGACAGCACGAACCGCGTCTCGCCGTGCGCGCTGCTGTCGACTGTCACTGCGCCGTTGTGCAGTTTCATGATCGATTGCACGATCGCCAGCCCCAGGCCGATGCCGTCGGAGCGGCCGTCGGTGTCGGCGTGCGCAAAGCGGCTGAACAGCCGGCCCTTCACTTCCGGTTGTATCGGCTGGCCGCGGTTGCTGACCTCCAGTGTGGTCGCCCGCTGCCCGTCCTGAATGTGGATCGTGATCTCGCTGCCTTGTTCCGCGTGTCGCACGGCGTTGGACACCAGGTTGCTGACTGCGCGCTCGATCATCAGCGGCTCGGCGTCGATGCGGCCATCGCCGTTGACGCTGAGCGAGACCTCTTTTTCCGCCAGGATCGGCTCGTAAAACTGCTGCATTTTGAGCGCAACCGCGCGCAGATCGACGGGCAGCTTTGTCACTCGTGTCTGCGCGTTGTCGGCGCGGGCAATGAACAACATGTCGCCGACCATGCGCGACAGGCGTTCAAATTCCTCCATGTTCGATTCCAGCGCGGCGCGATAGTCATCGGCACTGCGGTTACGCGACAGCACGACCTGGGTATGGCCGATCAGGTTGCTGATCGGCGTGCGCATCTCGTGCGCCAGATCCGACGAGAATTCGTTCAGGCGGGTGAAGGAATCCTGCAGCCGCTGCAGCATCGCGTTGAATGCGCCGGCCAGTTCGCGCAGTTCGGCCGGCGCGCTCTCGACCGACAGGCGCTGGTCCAGTTGCTCGACCGAGATCAGCTTGGCGGTGTCGGCCATCTCGCGCAGCGGGCGCAACCCCGAGCGGGCGATTGCGTAGGCCGCGCCCAGCCCCAGCACGGCGCTCAACAGCACTGCCAAAACGATCTCGCGCAGATGGCCCGCCAGCAGGCGGTCTGTTTCTGCAGTGTTCGACTCGATGAAAAGCGCCACCGTTGCGCCGGAGCGCAGGGCCGCGCGGCTGCCGAGCGCACGCACCGAATCGGGATGGGTCGCAAACATCTGCGGTTGTGCCGATTCCAGCAGCGCCGCACGCGCACTCGCGGCGATGCGAGGATGCCCAGTGGCGAAAAGCAAGCGATCGTCGGCGCCGGTGACATACAACGTCAGACGGTCGTGACCGACGACGATGTGCGCGAGCTCGGAATTGCGCGTGTCCACCGCTTCGAGTGAATCGAGCCGGGTCAGCGCCTCGATCGCCAGCGCCATCTTGCCGTGCAGTTCGTTCTCGTCGCGGCTGGTGAGGTCGAGCGTCAGCGCGTGATACAGGTAGCCACCGGCGGCGAGCGACAAGGTGGCGAGCGCAAGGGCAAACAGCAGCGCCAGGCGCGCTGTGATCGAGTCGCTCCCCGTGCGCCGCTGTGTCACGATTGCGGTGCCCGATCCTCGAGCACGTAGCCGACACCGCGGATCGTGTGAATCAGCTTGTGTTCGAATGGGTCGTCGACCTTGGCACGCAGCCGCTTGACCGCGACCTCGACTACGTTCGTGTCGCTGTCGAAATTCATGTCCCACACCTGCTCGGCGATGAAGGTGCGCGACAGCACTTCGCCCGTGCGCCGCATGAAGAGCGCCAGCAATGTGAACTCCTTGGCGGTGAGATCGATGCGGCTGCCGGCGCGAAATGCCCGGTGCCGCTGCAGGTCGAGTTCAAGATCGGCGACCTTGAACACCTCGGGGTCGACCGATTTGCCCCGGCGCAGAACGGTGCGAATGCGCGCCAGCAGTTCGGAAAACGCGAACGGCTTGACGAGGTAATCATCGGCGCCGAGTTCGAGACCCTTGACGCGATCTTCCACTTTGTCGCGCGCGGTCAGAAAGAGCACCGGCGTGTCCTTCTGCTTGCGGATGTCGGCGACCACCTTCCAGCCGTCCATCTTCGGCAGACCGACATCGAGGATCACCAACTGGTAGTCGCCCGTGGTGGCGTAGAACTTGCCGTCGATGCCATCGCGCACGACATCGACCACGAACCCGTTTTCGGTCAATCCGCGCTTCAGATAGTCGCCGGTTTTCGGGTCGTCTTCGACGACCAGGATTCTCATCATGTGCTCCGAGGTAGTAGGGCGTGCGCGTGTAACCGTCGCGCGCCTTGGATCAAATGAGGGTAGGCAATCGTCGGTGCCTTGCAGGTAACACGCAGATTACATTTTTGTCAGCCCGGTTTGCTCACGACGGCCAACGGAACCCGCTTATTGTCGAAGCGCAAACATGACACTTCTGTAATCCCGCTGTCAGCGTGGATTTGGCCGGCGCGCCGATACTGGCCTGCAGAACACCCACGCGCATATCTCGCCGTCCCGGCGGGTGCGCTGCCGGGGTGACGCAAAGGAGTAAGTCATGAAACGTTCATTTCTCGCGGTGGCGGCGGCGCTTGCGCTCGCCGGCCCGATGCTCGTCTACGCCGCGCCAGACGAGGCGCAGAAACAGTTGATGCAACGTTCGCAGGAGGCGCGCCGCAAGCTTGATGCTGCACAGAGTATGCAGGGTCCGCAGCGCGACAAGCTGATGCAGGAACACATGGCGCTGATGGACCAGATGATGAAGCAGATGAGCTCGGCCCGCCCCGGTCCCGACGCCACGCCGCAACAGATGCGCGAATGGATCGACGAGCATCTGAAAGTGATGGACGAGATGATGCGGCAGATGATGGACGGCGAACGCATGATGATGATGGGCGGCCCGGGCATGATGATGAAGAAGTAGCGCGTTGGCCCGATTCGCCGCCGCACTGCCAGTGCGGGGCGAACTGACTCTCGCGCCGACATGTCTGCCGCTGGATTGATTGTTAGCGGGACCATCGATCCGGCGCTCTAGGCAAAGGAGGCACGCATGCACACGCTCGCACCCTTGCGCTTCGGCGCCGTGCTCGCACTGACCGTCGACATCGGCTACGCAGGCTGCACGCTCGTCTGGGTCGTGTTCACGGACCCGGCCATCGGATTTCTCAATGCGCTGTTTCATGGCCTCGACTTCCGCAAGCTCGCAGTCGGCGGCGGCTTTTCGATCGGTGGCGCGATCTATGCAGCCTTAGTGCTGGCCGTCTGGGCGTTCCTGATGGGCGCGCTGTTCGCGCTGGTGCGCAACCGGCTGACGGTCGAACGATCGTCGACGTAAGAACGGCGGGACGTTGAAAGCCGGTGCCATGTCGCGGCGAGGGACCGGGGTCACCGCGGTTGCGCTTGCCGTCCTGTTCAACGGCGCGCTCGCTGCCGAACCTTCGCGCGCGCAATCGCAGATCGTGGACGGGCTCGACTTTCACTACGGTGTCGTTCCGGCGCAATTGTTGCGCCGGTACCCCGGCGAAAATCCCGAGCGAAAGATGCACGGCGGACCGAACGACACCAGCCACATCGTGCTTGCGCTGTTCGATGCGGTCACCGGCGAGCGCATCACGTCGGCACGGGCGAGGGCGATCGTGACGCCGCTCGGCGGCGCCGCGACCAGCAGGCGGCTTGAGCCGATGACGATCGCCGGCGCCGCAAGTTTCGGCAATTTCTTCCGGCTGTCGGGACCGGATACCTATCGCATCCGGTTCGAGGTGGATCGCCCGGGCCAGCCGCGGACGAGCGCCGAGTTCGAGTACCGCATGCCGGCCCGCTGAAGAGGTCATCATGATGAAACCTGAGCCATCCGAATTGAAGCCCGGCGCCGAACAACCGCCCGGGCCGCGTATCCGCCACCTCTGGATCTTCTGGGTCTTTCTGGCGATCGCGCTGACGTTCCTGGTGCTCGAACATCGCGCCCATCTGTTCGGCGCGCTGCCGTTCCTGCTGCTGCTCGCCTGTCCGCTGATGCACCTGTTCATGCATCACGGGCATGGCGGTCATGCCGGCCATGGGTCGAGCCGTCCCGGCGAAATTTCACACAAGGAGTGATGCGATGAACCAGGCCCCGGCATACGGACTGTGGGCGCTCGCCGCCATCAACGCCGCGGTGTTCGTCCTGTTCGCGCTGAGCTTTGCCAAGCCGGCGTCGACGCGCGATTGGCGCGCCTTCGGCGCTTGGTCCGCTTTCGTCGTCGCGTTGTTTGCCGAGATGTATGGCTTTCCGCTGACGATCTATCTGTTCTCAGGGTGGCTGCAGACGCGCTTTCCGGAGGCCGACCTTCTCAGCCATGACGCCGGACATCTGCCCGAATTGCTGTTCGGCTGGCGCGCCAATCCGCATTTCGGCCCGTTCCACGTGCTGAGCACGATCCTGATCGCGGCGGGCTTTTATCTGCTGTATCGCTCATGGCTCGTGCTGCATGCGGCGCAGCGCGACAGCCGGCTGGCGACTGAGGGACCGTACGCGCACGTGCGTCATCCGCAGTACGTCGGTTTCGTCCTGATCCTCACCGGATTTCTGCTGCAGTGGCCGACGCTGCTGACGATGGCGATGTATCCGATCCTAGTCGTGATGTATGTGCGGCTGGCGCGCCACGAAGAACGCGAGATCGAAGGCCGCTTCGGTGACGTGTATCGAACGTGGGCAGCGGCGACTCCGGCGTTCATCCCGCAACTGCGCCGACCACAGCGCAGCATTGCGCGATGAGTGGGCCGCACTTCATCGCCGGACCTCGACTTGCAAAGCGAGCGTGGTGATGATCAGCCGTGATGAATCCACAACACGCGCGTCAGGCGCGAGGATTTCTGCGCGTGCGCAGAAGTTCCATGGCAAGCGCCAGTCCAATCGCGACTGCCACCAGCTCGAAACGCATCGCGACGGCGCCATCCGCGTTGCGCCACGCCGGAGGCCACAGGTCGGGGATAAGGACCGCCAGCAGGCCATAGCAGAAGAGTGCAAGGGCGGCCATCATGCCGGCCGCTGGCGTACTGAAGAACTCGCGCGCGCGCAGCCGCGCCATCAGCGCCCAGCCGGGCCAGACGATTGCCAACGCGGCGAGTACAAGCTCGATCCAGCGCAGCCGCGCGACCCAGACGCCGGAGAACACATGGCCGCCCAGGTAATCATGGCTGGCAGTGAGCAGCGCCAGCACGACGGCGAGCAGGACCGCGGCCCAGATGCTGCGCTTGAGCGCGCTGCGCTGCGGATTCGAATTCACCGCGATGGCCTCACTTGCCCGTGCTTTCGATCGAGTCGATGATCGGGCACGTCGGACGCCGCGCCGAGTGTTCGCAGTCATGAATCAGATGTTCGAGCGTGGACGCCATGCGATGCAGGTCGTGCACACGTTCCCGGATCTGCTGCAGCCGCTGGCCGGCGATGCGACGGATCGAGCGCCGGTCGGTGCCGTCCTGCAATTGCAGCAGTTCGCCGATCTCTTCCAGCGTGAAACCAAGCTGCTGCGCGCGGCGAATGAAGCGCAGCCGGGCCGCCTCGGCGGCGCCATAACGGCGTACGCTGCCGGCGCCGCGCGCACCTTTGGCGGGCAAGGGCAGCAGTCCGCGCCGCTGGTAGTAGCGCACGGTTTCGACATTGACGTCGGCGGCGGCGGCCAGGCCGCCGATCGTCATGCTGAAGTCGGTCATCGCGTATCTCCACAGTTTGACTCCGTACTCGAGTACGGAGTCTAGGCTGCGCTCACACCCAATCAAACGGGAGTATCTCCATGCTCGATCGAACCGCAAGCGCCCCATCGAAACACGACTCGCGCGCCGACCACGCCTGCTGCGCGCACGGCAAGGACGACGCCCATGCGGCGCATGCGCAGGCGCACGAGCATGCGGCGCACGACCCTCAAACGCATACGCATCACCACGAACATGAGCACGTCGCGGCAGGCGTTGCGCCATCAGCGGCGCGACCGGCCGCGCCCGCCACGGGCACGATGTACACGTGCCCGATGCATCCGCAGATCCGCCAGCCGCAGCCGGGCAACTGCCCGATCTGCGGCATGACGCTCGAGCCGGAGATGCCGTCACTGGAAGAAGGTCCGAACCCGGAACTCATCGACTTCACGCATCGCTTCTGGTGGACGCTGCCGCTGACAGTGATCGTGACGCTGTTGGCGATGGTCGGCCATCGCGTGCAATGGTTTGCGCCGGCTGCACAGAGCTGGATTGAACTCGTGGTCGCCGCGCCCGTGGTGTGGTGGGCCGGCTGGCCGTTCTTTGTCCGGTGGTGGCAGTCGTCGCTGAATCGCAGCCCGAACATGTGGACGCTGATCGGCACCGGCGTGGGCATCGCGTATCTGTATAGCGCGGTGGCGACGATCGCGCCGCAGATCTTTCCCGCGTCCTTCATCGCGCACGGCAGGATCGGTGTGTACTTCGAGGCGGCCGCGGTGATCGTGTCGCTGACGCTGCTTGGGCAGGTGCTCGAACTGCGCGCGCGCTCGGCGACGTCGGCCGCGATCAAGGCGCTGCTCGGGCTCGCACCCAAGACCGCGCGCCGGCTGCGCGACGACGGCACCGAGGAGGATGTGCCGCTCGCGCACGTGCACGTGGGCGACCGGTTGCGCGTGCGGCCGGGCGAAAAGGTGCCGGTTGACGGCGTGGTCCTCGATGGTCGCTCGTCGATCGACGAGTCGATGCTGACAGGCGAGCCGATTCCGGTGGAGAAGCAGTCCGGCGACCGCGTGATCGGCGCGACGATCAACGGCACCGGCAGCCTGGTCATGCGCGCGGAGAAGGTCGGCGCCGCAACCGTGCTGTCGCAGATTGTGCAGATGGTCGCCGCTGCACAACGCTCGCGCGCGCCGCTGCAGCGCATGGCCGACGTGGTGTCGTACTGGTTCGTGCTTACGGTTGGCGCGATTGCGCTGGCGACCTTCGTCGTCTGGGGCCTGCTCGGACCCGAGCCCTCATGGGTCTACGGCACGATCAACGCGATCGCGGTGCTGATCATCGCTTGCCCCTGTGCGCTGGGGCTCGCTACGCCGATGTCGGTGATGGTGGCGACCGGCCGGGCCGCGACGTCCGGTGTGCTTTTCAAAGATGCCGAAGCGATCGAACATCTGCGCAAGATCGACACGCTGATCGTCGACAAGACTGGCACGCTGACGGTCGGCAGGCCGGCATTCCGCGCCGTGATCGCGGCGCCCGGTTTCAGCGAAGATGAGGTGCTGCGTTCCGCGGCGAGTCTCGACCAGGGTTCCGAGCATCCGCTGGCCGAGGCGATCGTCGGCGAGGCACGCCGGCGCAATCTGGGCATCGCGGAGGTGGCCGACTTCGAGTCGGCGACCGGCATTGGCGTGCGGGGCCATGTCGAAGGCGCGGCGATCGCGGTCGGCAACACAGTGCTGATGCGTGAAATCGGGATCGACGTGGCACCGCTGCAGCAGCGGGCCGAACAACTGCGTGGCGAGGGCGCGAGCGTGGTGTTCGTCGCGAGCGCCGGGCAACTCGCGGGGATGATCGCCGTGGCCGACCCGATCAAGGACACCACGCCCGACGCATTGCGCCTGCTCAAGCACGCCGGCATTCGCGTCATCATGGCGACGGGTGACGGTGTGGCAACCGCACGCGCTGTCGCACAGAAACTCGGCATCGACGAATTCCATGGCGAGGTGCGGCCGCAGGATAAGACCGATCTTGTCGCCATGCTGAAGGCGCAGGGACGGCGCGTGGCGATGGCCGGCGATGGCATCAACGACGCGCCGGCGCTTGCGGCCGCCGATGTCGGCATCGCGATGGGCACCGGTACCGACGTGGCGATGGCCGCGAGCCACGTCACGCTCATCAAGGGCGACCTGCGCGGCATCGCCCGCGCGCGCGAATTGTCGCAGGCGACCGTCGCGAACATGAAGCAGAACCTCAGCTTTGCGTTCGTCTACAACGCGCTCGGCGTGCCGATCGCGGCCGGCGTGCTGTATCCGTTCTTCGGCCTGCTGCTGTCACCGCTGATCGCGGCACTGGCGATGAGCTTCTCGTCGGTGAGCGTAGTCGGCAACGCGTTACGACTTCGCTCCGCATAGGTGGACAAGATGCAATCGGCAGACGGCCGCGACTGGCTGCAAGCGCTGCGGGTCTACAGCGCAATTCTGCTGCTGGGCAACCTCCTGTGGGAGATCGCGCAGTTGCCGCTCTACACGTTGTGGCGCACCGCGGCGCCGCGCGCGATTGCCTTCTCGGTTCTGCACTGCACGGCGGGCGATGTGATGATCGGCATGAGCGCCCTTTTGATGGCGGTGATTGTCGTCGGCGGTTCGGGGTGGCCGCAACGGCGCTTCGCTCGCGTAGTGGTAGTCACCATCGCCATTGGCTTGCTGTACACGATCTACAGCGAGTGGCTCAACGTCGAGATGCGGCGCACGTGGGCGTACGCGGACATCATGCCGCGACTCCCCTGGCTCGGGACCGGTCTCGCGCCGCTTGCGCAGTGGGTCGTCGTGCCGTCGCTCGCGTTCTGGCGAATGGTGAGTCCTCGTCAATCGGGTGAACACCTCGGCGCGTCGTAATCAATCCACGGCGTGGCGGTGTGCAAGCCTGTCATGGCAAGTGCGCTACGCCGTCTGGGCGAGACGTCGTGCGGCGAGAAAGTCGCGCGCCGGCCTCAGTTCTGTACGGTTTTTTCCGTCGCTCGAGTTGCGCTTTCGCCCACGAGTCGGGGCAACAATGTGTAATTTCTGACAGCGCGCTGACAACGCCATTACGTTTGTATCGAAAGCGCATCGGCGCGTCGACGTTCGCTCCCGTGAACCGGTGGGTGTCGGTGTGATGCACATCACGCGCGTATCGCGCGCGAGCCGGGATCATTCGCGTTGAGGGGTGCCTCACTACGGCGCGCCACGGATTGATCGCGAACAACTCGCATTTCGGGGTTGTGTGATCAGCCGACAGTGCGTCGCTTTTTCATGGAGAAAGTGATGAAACACATTGCATTGCTCGCATGCGTCGCGGCCGCGCTTCTGACGGCATGCGGCGGCGGCGGTTCGGGCACGACGCTACCCAATCCGCAGCCGTCAAATACCGCGGTCCAGATCAACCTTGGCGACGATCCGGCGGATCGTCTGCTTGCGGTCGGCGTAACGATCAATGCGGTTTCGCTGACAAGCACAAGTGGCGGCTCCGTAACCGCTCTGTCCGCGCCGCGATCGATGGAGATGATGCAGTTGATGGGAACCGTAGTCCCGCTGACGATCGCCAGCGTGCCTCAGGGTAGCTACACCGGCGCGACGATGACGTTCGGTGCAACGACGATGACTTATGTTGATCCAACAACGGGACAACCGGTGCAGAAGAGCCTGCCCGGCCCGATGACGGCGAACGTGATGTTCAGTCCGCCGCTTGTGGTCGGATCCACGCCGATGGTCGTCAACCTGGACATGAACATGGCAGCATCGATTGCGATTGATGCGGGCGGCAACGTCAGCATGGCGCCGGCACTGAGCGCGCGCATGAATCCGTTTGTCTCCGGCAGCCACGATCCGGAGGACGGCGGCATGCATGGGCTGACCGGCGTGGTGAGCGGAACAATGAGCGGCGTCGGTGGCAACGCGTTCGCGCTGACGATGATGCAGGGGATGACGGGCGTTGCGCTGATGACCGACGCGGGCACGCAGTTCGCGGGCATGACGGGCATGGGCATGATGGGCAACAGCATGCTGGTGTCGATCGACGCGACGCTGCAGCCGGATGGAAGCTGGATGGCGACCCGCGTGCAGTCGCGGATGAGCGCCGGCGGCGCGATGGCCGCCGGGCTGGTGACAAGCCTCACGGGCAGTCCGACGACACAACTGGTGCTGGTGATGCAGGACGGCATCGGCAACGGCATGATGCAGGCGAATCTTGCGGGGACGACAACGGTCAACATCGACGGCACGACGCAATTTTCGATCGACGCCGGCAGCGTCGACACGAGCAACCTGCCGTTTACGCCGCGCTTCGATCGTTCAAATATCAACAGGGGCCAACGCGTCGAAGCGTTCAGCGCCGGCCAGATGATGCAGGGCGGCGGCATGGGCGGAATGATGGGCGGCGGCACGCTTACCGCAGCCTCGATTCAGCTCGGTGAACAGGGCCTGCGTGGCATCGTGTCGGGCTACAGCCGAAGCGGTTCGCAAGCGAGCTTCGCGCTCACGCTGCCGGCGGACGCCGCGTTCGCGAAGCTGACCGGCGCGGGGACGGTGACCGTTTATCAGCAAAGCGGCACGCAACTGCGAGGTGTATCCACGGTTGCCAACGGCAGCACGATTCAGGTGCGCGGGTTGCTGTTCTTTGATGGTGGCGTGTTCAGACTTGTCGCCGGTCGGATCGGCAATACATAGACCGCGGAAACGCGACGCCGCGAGTGCGTGGCCGCGTTCGCGAAGGAAGTGCTCGACGGAACACTGCAGCCCGCGCATCGAGCTGGATCGCGCTCGCTCGGCCGCTGGCATGCGCGCTGGTGCGTGCGGCAGAGGGCGCAGGACGCGGCAGAACACCCTCGCGCCGGGCGTCACGGAGCGGCGTGAGTGCGCGGTCGGCCGCGTCAAGCGGTGTCCGGACGACGGATCACTTGCCGCGATACAACTCTGCGCGCAACTGCTCGGCGGTCGTCTTGCGCCATATTTCATTGCCGCGCATCACGATCACTTTGCCGTCGCTGGTTTCCATCTGCACGCCTTCCTTCATGCTGTGCACGCGCCCGCGCGCATCGCGCATGCTCATCTTGCCGTCCTTGTAGATCTGCAGCGTGGTGCCGTCCTTCAGTGCGATCTCCTTTGTGTCGTCCTGCGCAATCGCAAGCGGTGTAGCGACGATGCCGAGCGCGAAAAATGCGGAAGCGATGGCGGTACGCATGATTGTTCCTTTCAAATGATCGGGTTTGCGGGAGCGGAAGGAAGACGAATGCCGTACAAGCCATGCGCGCCGCCTTTCGCAACTGCGGTTTCATATTGGCGCGCTGTCGACAACCCGATGCTGACCGTGCCGTTACGTTTCGGTCATCCGGCGGCGCGCAAAGATTGGCCGTTGCATGATCGACGCGCGCAGGCACGGCTTCCCGATTTGTAATTGCAGTGTCAGCGCGTTGTGCCTCCCGCGCGCCGACACTTCGAACTGTGCAGAGCGGGACCTGCACGCAACCTTGGCAACTGCTTTCAATGGAGGTTCTCATGACAACGCGCAAACTGCTGCTCGTCCTTGCATTCATCGGTGCCGCTGCGGCGCCGCTGTCCGCGATGGCGGGGGTCCATTTCGTCCCCGTCGGCGGCGAGCCGGGCTACAAGTTTCGGTATGTGTCAAGCAGCCTGACACGCGTGGAGAAGCGGGCGCAGGATCGGATTCAAGCTGCCGCCGACGCCGCGCAGCGTTCGGGCTGGCGACTTGCTGGTGGAGAGAAGGGCTGGGTGTATGACGGACACAAGTACGAGTTCGTCGGCAACAAACTCGTGTGCGTGGACGGCATCGATCACAGCACAAAACCGAGCTTCGCACCCTTAGCCGATGCGTCGATCTATCGCGGAGCGTAACGGCCAGGCTCGAGAGGGCGCCCGCCGGCGCAATCGACCGATCCGCGTCAGCGGCCTTTTGACATCACTTGAAATGAGAGGCATACGATGACACGCAATTTAAAGATCGCGGCGCTGATTGCGGCTCTGACGCTGTCGGTCGGCGTCGGAATCGCCGCTCCCGCGTTCGCGCAGGAAGGCACCAATGCGCAAGCTGCGGCGCACGAGAAAGCGATGAAGGAGGGCAAGGACCACGCGGCCGCGCAACTGGCATCGCCCCGCAGGAGCGACGCGGTCGAGACGATGCGCATGCGCGGCGAACACGAGGCGGCGATGAAGCGCGGCGCGAGCCACTCGACCGCGCAGCAGGAGGTGACGCCTAACAGAAGCAATGCCGAAGCGGTGAACGCCAACGCCAAGCGTCACGCCGAGAGCATGAAGATGGGCCGAGATCACAACCGGGCTCAGCTCGATTCGAATGAGACTGGGAAGGGCAAGTGATCGTCGATCCGCAGCGGTGCGCGGGTGGTCCTGGCATTGGCCTCCGTGCATCGTCCTCCCGAACGCAAAGGTCCTATGATGTTCGGACTTTCTGAGGAGTCGCCCACTTGCGCGACAAAGCCAAGCCCGAATCACTCGTGAAACGGGAAGACGCTGTCGCTCAAGTTCCTGCCTTCTGCGTAACAGCCAGCCGGTTGAACCCGCTCGATGGTTATCCGTCCGATTGCATTCCTCGGTTTTGCGCTCACCGTCTCGCTGTCGGCTGCCGCGGCTCCACTGTCGTTGGCGATCGCGCCGGGAAAGTTTGAAGAACACTGCGTCAAGCTCGAGGCGGGCGCCGGGTTGCACTACCGCTTCAAGGCGAGTGGGCTGGTCGATTTCAATATTCATCATCACCGCGGAAGCGAAGTGCTCTATCCGGTGAGGCGCGCCGGCGTTCGTCGCTTCGGCGATCAGTTCCGCGCGTCGGCTGCCGACGAGTATTGCCTGATGTGGGAAAACAAGGGGAAGAACCCGGTGACTGTGCGCGGATCGGCCTGGCGCTGAGGCGCTGGCGGGTGCGCTCGTAGACTGGCCGTTTTGCCCCGGGCCCGGCGGCATGAGCGCTCCGACTGAAACCGAACTGAAGCTTGCTGTTGCGGCGAACGATGTGCCGCGACTGCGCGCACGTCTCGATCGCAGCGGGCCGCGCGTCACGCAGCAGTTCGACACCATCTATCACGACACGGCGGACTTTGCGCTGGCACGGCGCGGGATGGCATTGCGCGTGCGCCGCGCCGGCCGGCGCTGGGTGCAGACGCTGAAGACGCAAATGGCCGCAACCGCACTGTCGCGTCGCGGCGAATGGGAAATGCCGGCGCAGCGCGGTCGACTCGACATTGCGCGCTTTGCCGGCACGCCGCTCGAAGCCTTGCTGCGCGCGAAGCCGGCACTGAAGATCGAGCCGCGCTTTCGCACCCGGTTTACGCGTTCGCAGTGGATCACGCCGGACGGTACGGTCGAGATCGCGCTCGATGAGGGCGAAATCGTCGCTGGCGAGCGCACGGCGCCGATTCTCGAACTCGAACTCGAACTGAAGTCGGGCGATGCGGCCGCACTGTGGACATTGGCGCTCGATCTGATCGGCGCGCGCCAGAGCGCGATCCCGCTGCTGCCTTTTGGCGAATCGAAAGCGGCGCGCGGCGTCGGCTTGTCTCTTGGTCAGGCGGTCGCGCCGACCAAGGCCGCTGCCAAGGTCTTTGCCGCACCGCTGCGGGCGCGGATGAGCGCTGGCGTGGCGCTGCGCGCGATCATCGGTACCGGAACCGACGTTCTGCTCGCCAACGTACATGGCCTGCGCCAGGGTGACGATGCGGAGTTCGTCCATCAGGCGCGCGTGGCGGTGCGCCGCATGCGCTCGGCGATCCGGTTGTTCAAGGACGAGGTCGAGTTCCCGCAGCGGTTGGCCATCGAGTTGCGCTGGATCGGTCGCGAACTGGGGCGCGCGCGTGACTGGGACGTGATCGTCCTGCATACGCTGCCGACGTTCGCACCGTCTTCGATGCCAGATTCGAGCCCGCTGCATGCGACCGCCGCGCGGCGACGCGCCGAGGCGCGGCAGCACGCGCGCGCGAGCCTCGCCAGCGCTCGCTTTGCCGTCCTCGCGGTGCAACTTGCGCAGTGGGCGGAGACACCGGCGGCCATGGAGGGCGCGCTGCAGGCGTTTGCAGCCAAGTCGCTGCGGCGCGCATACCGGCGATTGCTCAAGGCCGCGCAGTTCTTCGTTGCGCTGCCGGCCGCGCAGCAGCACCGCGTCCGCATTCTTGCCAAGCGGTTGCGCTATGCGACTGATGTGCTCGCGTGCGCGTTCGCGCGCGGTGCGATCAAGGAACTCAGTGCAAGGCTGTCGGACCTGCAGGATGTCCTGGGCGAACTCAACGACATTGCGGTGGCGCAGGAGATCCTGACCGAACTCGCGCCGAGGTCGGCCGAACTCGAATCGACCCGCAGTGCCCTCGAGCATCGCCGGCAAGCCCTCACGCTGAAGAGCGAGGCGGCGCTGGCCGAACTCGCCCAGCTCCCCGAGCCTTGGCGCTGAGGCTGCGCTTGCTCAACCCCGATCGTGACCCGGGTCACATACCCCGCCGTGTATCGCTTCTAAGCTTTTCGGGCTGATCGGCGCGGTTGGTCTGCGGCGGCCGACGAATCAGCGAAGGAGGCGGCGATGGCGCATGTCGTGGTGATGGGTGCGGGCCTGGGCGGCCTGCCGATGGCGTACGAGATGAAGGAGTTGCTGCGTCCCGCGGATCGCGTCACGGTCGTCGGTCAGGGCGACAACTATCACTTCGTGCCGTCGAACCCGTGGGTCGCCGTGCACTGGCGCAAGCGCAAGGACATCGAGTTCGCGATCGCGCCGTGTCTCGGCAAGAAAGGTATCGACTACGACGGCCGCGGCGTGAAGCGCGTGCATCCATCCGAGAACCGGGTCGAACTGAATGATGGCGCGAGCCTCACCTACGACTACCTGGTGATCGCCACCGGACCGAAGCTCGCGTTCGAGGAGATCGAGGGCCTTGGACCCAACGGACACACGCAGTCGGTATGCCATGTCGATCACGCGGAAAAGGGGGCCGCTGCCTGGGACCAGTTCGTCAAGGCACCCGGTCCGATCGTCGTCGGTGCGGTGCAGGGCGCGTCGTGTTTCGGACCCGCCTACGAGTTCTGCTTCATCATGGAAACCGATCTGCGGCGCCGGAAGATCCGCGATCGCGTGCCGATGACCTTCGTCACCAGCGAGCCATACATCGGGCACCTCGGGCTTGGCGGTGTAGGCGATTCGAAGACGATGCTCGAATCGGCGCTGCGGGAGAAGAACATCAAGTGGATCTGCAACGCCAAGGTCACGAGGGTCGAGGCCGGCAGGATGCTCGTCACCGAGCACGACGAGGATGGCAAGCCGAAGAAGGAACACGAACTGCCGTTCGTGTACTCGATGATGCTGCCGGCGTTCAAGGGCGTGGACGCGGTGTTCGGTATCGAGGGCCTGACGAATCCGCGTGGCTTCATCAGCATCGATCCATACCAGCGCAATCCGAAGTACTCGAACATCTACGCCGTTGGCGTGTGCGTGGCGATCCCGCCGGTGGAGGTGACGCCCGTGCCTACCGGCGCGCCCAAGACCGGTTACATGATCGAGTCGATGGTGACCGCCGCCGCGCACAACATCCGCGATGCGATCGACGGCAAGGCGCCGTCGCACAGGGCCACGTGGAACGCGGTGTGCCTGGCCGACATGGGCGATACCGGCATCGCATTTGTCGCCCTGCCGCAGATTCCGCCGCGCAACGTCAACTGGTTCAGCAAGGGCCGGTGGGTGCACCTTGCCAAGGTGGCCTTCGAGAAGTACTTCATCCGCAAGTTGAAGAAGGGCACCTCGGAGCCGGTGTACGAGAAGTATGTGATGAACGCGCTTGGGATCGCCAAGCTCAAGGAAAAGGCATAGGCAATGACGACGCAAACGAAATACGGATTCGGCAAGACCGTCGCGCTGGACTTCGACGCGGCGCTGCGCAAGGTGACCGAAGAACTCGCGAAGGAGGGCTTCGGCGTGCTGACGGAGATCGACGTTCAGGCGACGCTGAAGAAGAAGCTCGGCCACGACATGCCCCCCTACAGGATCCTCGGCGCGTGCAATCCGCCGTTGGCACATCGCGCGCTCACGGCCGAGCCCTCGATCGGCCTGCTGCTTCCGTGCAACGTCGTCGTGCGCCAGGACGAGGCGGGCAAAGTCCAGGTCGAGTTCATGGATCCAGACGCGGTGCTGAACCTGGTCGATCGACCCGAGGTGGTGCCGCTTGCCGCCGAGGTGAAGAGCCGCCTGCAACGCGTGCTCGCGGCGATCTGACCGCGGCGCGAAAGCACGTGCGCCAGTGGCGGCGCGACATGTGAGCTGCGTCACACAGGGCGGACCGAGGCACTCGTCCGTATACCCCTGGGGGTATCATGCGGTCAATGAAGATTTCGCTGAACCGGATTCCCGCCATGAAACGCAAGTTCCTGATCGCCGCCGTGGGCGTGGGCGCAGCCGCCCTCGCCGTGGGCGGATTGTTGAACGCGCAAGGCAAGAGCGCGCCACCGGCGGACAATCAAGTGAATACCGTTCGCGCAGCCTCCGCGGTGGTGCAACTGCGCTCGGTGGCCGACGTGTACGCGGCCGACGCCGTGATCGAAGCCGTCCGGCAGGCGACCGTGTCGGCGCAGATCTCGGGCAGGGTCACCCAGTTCTTCGTCGATGCCGGCGATCGCGTCAAGCGCGGTCAGTTGCTGGCGCGCATTGACCCGCGTGAGACCGACGCGCAGGTCGCGGGGCAGCGGGCCAACGTGGCGCAGGCAGATGCCGCGCTGGTGCAGGCAAGACTGAACTTCGACCGCACCCAGAGCCTGGTCAAGCAGAACTTTCTCAGCCAGTCGGCGCTCGACAAGGCGGACGCGGACATGAAGTCAGCGCAAGCGGTCGTCGACGCCGCGCGCGCAGGAAACACGCAGGCGATCACAGCACGCAGCTTTGCCGAGGTGCGCTCGCCGATCGACGGCGTGGTGACGCGCCGCCTCATGGAGCTGGGCGAGCTCGCCGCGCCCGGCAAACCGATGCTCGACGTGCACGATCCGGCCGCGCTGCGCGCGGTGGGCAGCGTGCCGCAGTTTGTGCTGCCGCGCGTGGCGCATGCCGACCGGGCAAGCGTGCTGCTGCCGACGTTGAATCAGACGATCCTCGCCACGCACCTGACGGTTCTCCCCGCCGCGGATGCACGACTGCTGTCGACGCAAGTACGCGCCGATCTGCCCGGCACGCTGCCGGCAGGTGTCGTCCCGGGCACCGCGGTCAAGATCCTGATCCCGACCGGAACGTCGGAAAAGCTCGTGATGCCGGCCGACGCGGTCATTCGCCGCGGCGAATTGACGGCCGCGTACTTGATCGGCGCCGATGGCAAACCGCAATTGCGGCAGATCCGCGTCGGCGACTTGGTCGACAGCGGCCAGATCGAAGTGCTGGCGGGCCTCGCGGCCGGCGAGCGTGTGCAACTGAACCCGCTGCTGAAGACACGATGAGCACGGCTGCCACTGCAAGCGAAAAGCTCGGCATCTCCGGTCGCATCGCGCGCGCCTTTCTGACTTCGCAACTCACGCCGCTGCTGGCACTGGTGGCGCTGCTGCTCGGCGTGTTCGCAGTGCTGGTGACGCCGAAGGAGGAAGAGCCGCAGATCAATGTCACGATGGCCAATGTGCTGATTCCGTTCCCGGGGGCGGCGAGTGAAGACGTGCACAACCTGGTGACCGTGCCGGCCGAGCAGGTGATCTCGCAGATCACCGGCATCGAGCACGTGTTTTCGGTCACGCGGCCCGGCATGGCGATCCTCACGATTCAATTCAAGGTGGGCGAGGACCGCATCGCCGCACTGGTGCGGCTGCACGACACGCTGCGTGCTAACAGCGACTGGCTGCCGAAACACCTCGGGGTTGCCGATCCGATTGTCAAGCCGAAGGGCATCGACGATGTGCCGATCGTCACGCTGACTCTGCACGGCACGCGCGCCGACGCGACGGCCGAAAACCTGGCGAAGATTGCGCACGCGCTCGAGATCGAACTGAAGCGCGTTGCCGGCACACGCGAGGTCCAGACCCTCGGCGGACCCGATCAGGTGGTGCGCGTGACACTCGATCCCGAGCGCATGGCCGTTCACCGCATCACCGTCATCGATATCGACCGCGCGCTGCGCGCCACCAATGCGTCGGCGCCGGCAGGCGCTCTGGTCAGCGGCAACCGCACGGTCGATGTGCGCACTGGCGAATATTTCGACTCCGCCCGCGACGTGGCACAGATGGTGGTTGGCGTCTCGGGTGACGCCAATGCGCGCCGCCCCGTGTACCTGTCGGATGTCGCGCGGGTGACAGCCGGCGCCGACACGCCGACGCACTTCGTGTGGCACGGCGCGAACATCGATACCAGCGGCGCGCAGCAGTACGTTGAATCGCCCGCGGTCACGATCTCGATCTCCAAGAAGGCGGGCGAGAACGCGGCGACGGTCGCGGATGCGTTGCTGGAGCGCATCGAGCAATTGAAAGGCAAGGTCATTCCGTCCGACACCCAGGTCGCGCTGACGCGCAACTACGGCGAGACTGCGCGCGACAAGGCCAACAAGCTGATCCAGAAGCTGATCTTTGCCACGCTGTCAGTGGTCGCGCTGGTGTGGGTCACGCTCGGGCGGCGCGAAGCGATCGTGGTGGGCACGGCCGTGGTGCTGACGCTTGCGGCCACGCTGTTTGCGTCATGGGCATGGGGGTTCACGCTGAACCGCGTGTCGCTTTTCGCGCTGATCTTCTCGATCGGGATCCTGGTCGATGATGCGATCGTCGTGGTGGAGAACATTCACCGCCGCTCGGCGTTTGACCACTCCGCGCCGACTGAGATGATTCCGCGCGCGGTCGATGAGGTTGGCGGACCGACCATCCTGGCGACGCTGACCGTGATCGCCGCGCTGCTGCCGATGGCGTTCGTCACCGGTCTGATGGGCCCCTACATGGCGCCAATCCCGATCAACTCGTCAATGGGCATGCTGCTGTCACTGGCGATCGCATTCATCATCACGCCGTGGCTCGCGTTAAGGCTGCTGCACAAGCACGCAGGTGGCCATGCGCCCGCCGCCGCCGACAAGCTGTCGCAGCGACTCGCGACATTTTTCGCGCGCGTGATGACGCCGTTCCTGCGCGGTGAGGCAGGGAAGGCGAACCGCCGCAAACTGTGGCTTGGCATCGCAGTCGCGATCGGGCTCTCGGTCGCGCTGGCGCCGCTGAAGCTGGTGGTGATGAAGATGCTGCCTTTTGACAACAAGAGCGAGTTCCAGGTCGTGGTCGACATGCCGACCGGCACGGCAGTCGAGCGCACTGCCGGCGTGCTGCGTGAGCTGGCCGCTGAAGTCGCGCGGCTGCCGGAGGTGACGAGTGTGCAGTCGTACGCGGGCCTGGCTGCGCCGATCAACTTCAACGGCCTGGTGCGGCAGTACTACCTGCGCTCGGGCGGCGAGGTCGGCGATCTGCAGGTGAATCTCGTCGACAAGCATCATCGCGACCGCAAGAGCCACGATATTGCACAGTCCGTGCTGCCTGCGCTGCAGGCGATCGCCAGGCGCAACGGCGCCGATATCAAAGTGGTCGAGGTGCCGCCCGGCCCGCCGGTGTTGAGCCCGATCGTGGCCGAGATCTACGGGCCTGACTACGACGCGCAGATAAAGCTCGCCAAGCAGGTGCGCGGCGTGTTTGAGGCCACGCCCGACATCGTCGCAATCGACGACACGACGCTCGACGCCGCATCACGCATCGTGCTGCGTGTGGATGCGGCCAAGGCCGCGTTGTATGGGATCGCGGTGGCCGAGGTTGCGCGCACGGCGCGGCTGGCGCTCGCGGGCGAGGACATCACGCCGCTGCACGACGGCACGAGCAAGTACGCGGTGCCGGTACGTGTGGCGCTGGCGCCAGAGAAGATGGGTCGGCTCGACGATGTGTTGAAGCTCAAGCTGCGCGGCCAGGATCCCGGCGGCCAAAACGGGGGCCAACCCAACGAAATCGCCTTGGCTGAACTCGTGCGGCCGGTGACGCTGCCTGCGGAGCGCGTGATCTATCGCAAGGACCTGCAGCCGGTCGTGTACGTGGTCGGCGACGTGGCTGGCGGCCAGGGAAAGACCGACTCGCCGCTGTATGGAATGTTCGAGATGCGCAGCCGCATCGCCAAGCTCGCAACGCCTGGCGGACTGCCGCTCGCCGAATACTGGATCGCGCAGCCGTCGGACCGCTTCGCCGCATTCGGGCTGAAGTGGGACGGCGAGTGGCAGATCACCTACGAGACGTTCCGTGACATGGGCATTGCCTATGGGGTCGGACTGATCCTGATTTACCTGCTGGTGGTGGCACAGTTCCGCTCGTACCTGACGCCGCTGATCATCATGGCGCCGATTCCACTGACGATCATCGGTGTGATGCCGGGGCACGCGCTGTTCGGCGCGCAGTTCACCGCGACATCGATGATCGGCATGATCGCGCTCGCCGGCATCATCGTGCGCAACTCGATCCTGCTGGTGGACTTCATTCATCAACGGCTCGACGAGGGCGCGGATTTCCAGCAAGCCGTGATCGACGCCGCGGCCACGCGCGCCAAGCCGATCGTGCTGACTGCCGTTGCGGCAATGCTCGGGGCCCTCTTCATTCTCGATGATCCGATCTTCAACGGGCTGGCGATCTCGCTGCTGTTCGGAATCTTCGTGTCGACCATGCTGACCCTGGTCGTCATCCCCGTCCTGTACTACGCGGCCAGCTACCACAAGGAAGCGGCGCGCCTGCATGTTTCATCTCATCCCGAAGCGCAAGGAGCCTGACATGACCGTCGACCGCTACGTCCACATCTTCGCCGGCAGTTTCATCCTGCTGTCGCTCGCCCTTGGCATCGAGGCGAGCCCGATCTTCCTGTCCAAATGGTGGCTCGCGTTCACCGCGTTCGTTGGCGCGAACCTCTTCCAGTACGGATTGACAAACTTCTGTCCGCTGGGATGGATGCTGAAGAAGCTCGGCGTT
>DAITAC010000139.1:0-8895 GCA_036824465.1 Burkholderiaceae bacterium | reverse complement strand
GCCGGTGCGCTCGGGCAAGTGGCAGATCATGATCAACGGCGAGTCCTACAAGTGGATCGTCGCCGAGGCCGCGAAGAAGGCGCTCGGGATGGACAACATCCAGGAGCGCGTGTTCATCGTGCGGCTGATCAACGACAAGAACGATCCGAGCCGAGTAGCGGCCGCGGCCGGCTTTTCGGTGCGCGATCACAAGCTGTACGTGTACAGGTTCAAGGCCTGCCTGCTGGTGTGCGGCGGCGCGGTCAACGTGTTCCGCCCGCGCTCGGTCGGCGAAGGCACGGGTCGCGCGTGGTATCCGGTGTGGAATGCGGGTTCGACCTACTCGATGGCGGCCGAGGCCGGCGCCGAGATGACGATGATGGAAAACCGCTTCGTGCCGGCGCGCTTCAAGGACGGCTACGGCCCCGTGGGCGCGTGGTTCCTGCTGTTCAAGGCCAACGTGATGAACGGCTTCGGCGAGGACTACAACGCGCTGCGCGGTGACATCATCAAGGACGAGAAGCGCTTTGGAAAGTATGGTCTGGGCGTGCCGGGCACGTGCCTGCGCAACCACATCATGCTCGAGGAGATGATCGCCGGACGCGGCCCGATCATGATGGACACGCCCGCGGCAATGAAGAAGCTCGCGGAGAACATGACGCCCAAGGAGGTCAAGCACCTCGAAGCGGAGGCGTGGGAGGACTTCCTCGACATGACGATCGCCCAGTGCGGCATCTGGGCCGGCGAGAACATCGAGCCGGAGAAGACGCCGTCGGAAATCATGCCGACCGAGCCGTATCTGCTCGGCTCACACTCCGGCTGCGCCGGCATCTGGGTGTCGGGTCCGACGGATCTGCCCGGTGTGCCCAAGGAATGGAGCTGGGGCTATCGCAGCATGACTACCGTCAAGGGCCTGTTCACCGCCGGTGACGGCGTGGGCGCCTCCGGCCACAAGTTCAGTTCGGGCTCTTTCACTGAGGGGCGCATTGCCGCCAAGGCGATGGTGAAATTCGCGCTCGACAACAAGGACTGGAAGCCGACGCCAGAACGCGACACCAAGGACCTGGTCGACGAGGTCTATCGCCCGGTGCGCACGTTCCTCGAGCACAAGAACTACACCACCGCGATTGATATCAATCCGCACTACATCACGCCCAAGATGCTGCAGTTCCGGCTGCAGAAGATCATGGACGAGTACGTCGCCGGCGTCGGTACCTACTACCGCACGAATGGCAAGCTGCTGCAGATGGCGGAACAGAAGCTGGAGATGCTGAAGGAAGACGCGCTGAAGATGCGCGCGAAGGATCTGCACGAACTGCTGCGCGCTTGGGAGAACTTTCACCGCATCGTGGCCGCCGAGGCGCACATGAAGCACATCCAGTTCCGCGAGGAAACCCGCTATCCCGGCTTCTACTACCGGATGGACCACAACTACATCGACGACGAAAACTGGAAGTGCTTCGTCAACTCCCGCTACGACCGCGAAACGAAGAAGTGGGCGATCAAGAAGGTCCCGTACGTGCAGCTCATCAAGTGAAAGTGCACGTCGGCTGAACTGCCAAACGGGGCCGGACCTTCCGCCTCGTTCGCCGCCACAATCACGCGCCGCCATGAGTGAACCTGTCCACGATCCGCTGCCGAGTTCGCCCGTCGAGCCGGTGCAGCTGCATGCGAACGACACGTTTCGCTTTCGCTGCCACAAGGCGATCGCCTGCTTCAACAAGTGCTGCGAGAACATCGACATCTTGCTCACACCTTGGGACATCGCGCGCATGGCCCGCCATTTCGGCATCGGCACACGCGAGGCAATCGACCGCTACACGGTCGATTTCGCGATGGACGCCGCAGGCATGCCGGGGCTGAAGCTCGCGCGACAGGTTGGTTCGACCGCCTGCGTGCATCTGACGCCCGCTGGCTGCGGCATCTACGCCGACCGTCCGGCGGCGTGCCGCTATTACGCGCTCGGCACGGTCGCGCTGCGCAAGACCGATTCGTCGCAGGTCGAGGACACCTATTTCGTCGTGCGCGAGCCGCACTGCCTCGGCCACGACGAGCCGCACGAGCAGACGATCGCGCAGTACCGCGCCGAACAGCGCGTGGACGTCTACGACGAAGCGAACCGCGAATGGCGCGAGATCGTGCTGAAGAAGCGCTCCAGCGGTCCGACGGTCGGCACGCCGCCGGCAAGGAGCTTCGAACTCTTCTTCCTCGCCAGCTACGACCTCGACGGCTTCCGCCGCTTCGTCGCGTCGGAATCTTTCGCGGCGACGTTCGAGGTCGAGCCGGAAACGTTGGCCGAGGTCGCCGACGACGATCGCGCGGCGCTCGCCTTCGCGATGCGGTTCCTGCGCCAGGCGTTGTTCGCCGAGACGACCATCCCCGTGCGCGCCGGTGTCGCCGAGAAGCGCCTGCCCGCCCGCCAAGCGCGGCTGGCGCGCGAGGCGCAGGAGATGGCTGCGCGCCTGGCCGATGCACAGGACGAGCAGTACGACTCGCTGAAGATGCAATCGTGAACGCGCCGCTGCAAAAGGAAACCGGCGCGCTTCCGGCCACCGACGACGAGGGCTACCTGATCGACCCCGATGATTGGAACGAAGCCGTCGCCACGGCGCTCGCGCGCAGGGAAGGGATCGAACTCACGCAGGAACACTGGCAGGTGCTGCGCTACATGCGCCGCTATCTCGACGAGCACCGTCTGATCCCGGATGCGCGCTTCGTGATCTGGTTCCTCGCCGAGGAAGCGGGACTGGGCGATGGCGCGCGCCAGCGGCTGTTCGAATTGTTCCCGTACGGCTATGTCAAACAGGCGTGCAAGATCGCCGGCATGCGTCGTCCGCGGGCGTGGAGTACCGGCTGAAGCGCGAACGGCGGATCAGGCCGTCTGTGGGCTCACCGCCGCTTTTGCAGTCGCCGCTTCCGGCTCCCCTTGCCACATCATGTCGTACCCAAGCTCGTGCGTCTCGGTGCTCAGTTCGGCCAATGCCGCAAACTTCTCCCTGAAGGCCGCATCGGCATGCGAACGCTCATGCTCCTCGAACGATCGCCAGTAGGTCACGATCACCAGGTCGTGGTTCGCCCCGCTCATGGGACCGAGCGATCCCTCTGCGGACACGAATCCCGAGAAGCGGAACACCTGACCGGCAACGAAGCCGCCTTTGTCGCCGCCATACGCTTCCTTCACCACATTGCACATCTCAGCCAGCGCCAGTTCAACGTCGTCGTAGGTCACGCCCGGCTTGAGCTTGATGGTGTTGAACAGCAGTTTCACGCCAAAGGGAATAGTGATCGGACCGAACATGGGTGCCTCCGTGGATCGCTGCAGCCGCGGACTTGGGGTCGGTCCGCTGTCGTTCAAGCCAGCAGCGTCGCACAATCCGCATCCTCAAGCCCACGCCGTAATCAGGGGCGTACGCAACCGCCACAGCAACCGCTCCAGGAGTTCGATGCATGTCTGACCTCAATGATCCGCGCGTGCTGTTTGCCGCCGAACGCACGCTGCTCGCGTGGAACCGCACGAGCCTGAGCTTGATGGCGTTCGGTTTCGTGATCGAGCGCTTCGGGCTATTCCTGCGCTTCGTGACGCATGGGCCCGGAACACTGGCAGCGCCGCCGCTGGATCGCGTGTCGTTCTGGGTCGGCATCGGCTTCATCCTGCTGGGCGTGCTGGCAGCCTTGATGTCGATCGCGCAATACCGCGTCGCGCTGGCGTCGCTGCGGCCAGTCGAGATCCCGCCCGGCTACCGGACATCCGTGGGAATCTGGCTCAACGGATTGATCTCGCTGCTCGGCGTGGCGCTGATCGGCTACCTCGCGCTGACATGACTGCGGCTTGCCAGCGCGTCGCGCTACGCCACGCTGCCAAAGCTCGTATCGACCGCGCCGCCGGGAGGTTTCAGCCCGGCCAGACGGCAACCCTGCGCCACCGGCCCGCCGGGCAACAGCGTGTACAGATATTTCACGCCGCCCTTGTGGTGGAATTTCTCGTCGAGCGCGTCGTGCAGGTCGCGGAGCGTGATCGGCGTGTCCTCGTGGCGGGCGAAGAATTCCTGCAGCCCGCGCATCACTTCCCAATGGTCGTCGATCAGTGTGAGGTTTTCCTGCCGCGCGATGTTGGTCGCCGCCTCCGGCGTCCACTCTGGAGGTGCATGACGAAACCGTGGGTCGGGCTCGAACTCGCGGCCGCGGATCAGATCGGTCGTTTGCGTCATCGTTATCTCCCTGCTTCGTCCCTCGTGAGCGCACCTTCAGGTGCGATTATTTCCTCGCCCGTAACAACGAGCAGAGGCTCGCACGCCAATACGGTAGCCCACGCGAAGCGGTCCTCCACGCCGCGTTCTGCCCGAACTCCAGCTGCAGCTACTTCATCGTCAGCCGTGACCACGCCGGCACCGCCGAGTAACATGGCTTATTCGATGCGCAGAAGATCGTCGACCAGATCCGCGTGCCACTGCTCGATCCGCTTGTGTGGAGATCGTCCGTGACCCGGACCGGAAGTCTGTTTGAAACCTGGGGCAGCGGGGACACCTCGACGCGCTTCCGCCAGGGGCTGGAAGGGACTGGCCGCTGATGACAGACGCGGGCGAAGAGGTCCGTGCGGTCCACCGGACCATCCTGATCGTCGGCGGGGGGATCGCCGGCATCACTGCGGCGGTCGAGGCGGCGGAGGCCGGGTACGACGTCACGATCGTCGAGAAGAATCCCTATCTCGGCGGCCGGGTCGCGCAGCTCAACAAGTACTTCCCGAAGCTGTGCCCGCCGTACTGCGGACTCGAGATCAACTTCCAGCGCATCCGCAAGGAACCGCGCGTGCGCTTCTTCACCCTTGCGGAAGTGCAGAAGCTCGAGGGCGGCCCCGGAAACTTCGACGCGACGATCGTGCTTCATCCGCGCTACGTCAACGACCGGTGCACGGCGTGCAACGCCTGTGTGGCCGTCTGCCCCGTGGGCCGGCCGAATTCGTTCAACTACGGCATGGGGACGACGAAGGCCATTTATCTTCCGCACGAGATGGCCGTGCCGATGAAGTACGTGATCGACGGTACAGCGTGCAAGGGCAGCGAGTGCGCCAGGTGCGTCGCGGCGTGCGCGTACAGCGCGATCGACCTCGCGATGCAGCCGCGGACCGTCACGCTGAAGGTCGGCGCCGTCATCATGGCCACCGGCTGGAAGCCCTATGACGCCACGCGCATCGACAACCTCGGCTTCGGCCGCTACCCGAACGTCATCACGAACGTGATGCTCGAGCGTCTGGCCGCGCCGAACGGCCCCACGCGGGGCAAGATCCAGCGCCCCTCCGACGGCAAGCCGGTGCGCAGCGCCGCGTTCATCCAGTGTGCGGGTTCGCGGGACGTGAACCACCTCGGCTATTGCTCGGGAATCTGCTGCCTCGCCTCGCTCAAGGAAGCCACGTACCTGCGCGAGCAGAACCCCGATGCCAAGGCGCACATCTTCTACATTGACCTGCGAACTCCCGGGACCTATGAATACTTCTCGAAGAAGGTCCAGAGCGACCCGAACGTTTCGATCATGAAGGGCAAGGTGGCCCGGATCGAGGAGGTTCCGGCCACCCGCGACCTGATCGTCGAAGCCGAGGACATCCTCGCGGCCACGAAGACGAGACTGACGGTGGACCTCGTCGTGCTCGCGACAGGCATGGTGCCCAGCATCGAAGGCACGGTGTCGAAGACCGCCGGCCTCACGCTCGATGCTGACGCGTTCGTCGTCCCGGACGCCGCGGCCGGGATCTTCGCCGCGGGCTGTGCACGCAGCCCGGTGGACGTCGCGACCGCGACGCAGGAGGCAACGGCGGCGGCGCTCTTCGCCATCCAGACGATTCGCAGCGCGGCACCGAGGTAAATGCAAATGGACCGGAAGCTCGGCGTCTACCTCTGCAGCGGTTGCGGGATCGGCGAGTGCGTGGACCAGGAAAAGCTCGCGCAGGTTGCGCACGGTGAGCGGATTGCGGTGGTGAAGACCTCCGCCGCGTTCTGCCTCGAGGACGTCCGCAGCATCAGAGAAGACATCGCCCAGGGCAGCGTGAACGCAGTCCTCGTGGCGGCCTGCTCGCCCCGCGTCAACACCGACGTGTTCACCTTGCCGGGCGCCACGGTCGAGCGGGTCAACCTCCGCGAACTGGTGGCGTGGAGCCATGCGCCGGGGCACGATGAGACCCAGAGCCTGGCGCACGATTCGCTCAGGATGGGCATCGTCAGAGCGCAGAAGCAGAAGCTCCCCGCGCCGTACACGGAAGCGCGCGAGCGGACCGTGCTCGTGGTCGGTGGTGGCATGGCGGGGCTGCACGCAGCCCTGGGCGCGGCGAAGGCCGGCGCGCGCGTCACGCTCGTGGAGAAGGAAGCGCGGCTCGGCGGGTTCGCCGCGAAGCTCGTCAAGCAGTACCCGAAATGCGCGCCGTATCACGACCTGGAGGTCACCGGCGTGGAGGCGCTTGTACGGGAAGCCCAAGCTCACCCGGACATCGAGGTCCTCACCTCCACCGAGGTCGGGACGATCCGCGGCGAGCCCGGGGCGTTCGAGGTCTCGATCAAGCGCGATGGTGAAATCCTGACTTCGCGCGCCGGCACCATCGTGTGGGCGGCCGGCTGGCGACCGCTTCCGGACCCCGAGCTCGAGCGCTATGGACTCGGGAAACATCCGAACGTCGTGACCAACGTCACCTTCGAGGCAATGGCAGGGACGGGTCGATTCGGGCGCCCTTCGGACGGCAAGGCGGTCAAGTCGGTCGCGATCCTCCTGTGCGACGGAAACGAGGACGAGACGAACATCAAGTACAGCGGCCACGTGACGCACCTCGTTGCGCTCAAGCACGCTGCCTATGTCCGGTCGCTCGTTCCCGACTCGACCGTGTATGTCATCTATCGCGACATGCTGGCGCCGGGCCAGTTCGAGTACTTCTACCGGCACGTCCAGGAGGATCCGGGCGTCCTCTTCACGCGGGCCCGGGTAACTGGGGTCGCCGCGGGCGCGGGCGCGAGCGTTCTCGTGGATCTCGCTGACTCACCGCTCGGCGGGGCGATCCAGCTTGAGGTGGACCTCGCGGTCCTCGCCAGTGGGATGGTGCCGGTGCCGTCCGAGTCCGAGGGGCTCAACTTGCAGTACCTGCAGGGCCAGGGGCTGCCGCTGTCGCGCTATGGCTTCGCTGACTCCAATTTCATCTGTTTTCCGTTCGAGACCCGCCGCACGGGCGTCTATTCCGCGGGCGCAGTCCGCAAGCCCATGGATCTCGCAGCCGCCGCCATGGATGGCACGGCCGCGGCTCTGAAAGCGATCCAGTCGACCGTCAAGGCCGCCGCCGGCGCGGCGGTGCACCCGCGGGTCGGGGATCTTTCCTATCCGAGCTTCTTGCTGCAGAAGTGCACGTCCTGCGGCCGCTGCAGCCAGGAGTGCCCGTTCGGCGCGATCGAGCTGCTGCCCGAGAAGAAAACGCCGTTCGTCGTCACCAACCGCTGCCGACGATGCGGCACCTGCATGGGTGCGTGTCCGGTGCAGATCATTTCGTTCGACGACTACTCGGTCGACATGGTGTCCGGGATGATCAAGGCCGTCGAGATCCCCGAGGATGACGAGGAGAAACCACGGATCCTGGTCTTCGCCTGTGAGAACGATGCCTACCCGGCGCTCGACATGGCCGGGATCAACCGCCGGCAGCTTCCCGCCTCGCTGCGCATCGTCCCGGTGCGCTGCCTCGGGTCTGTGAACTTCGTCATGGCGGCCGACGCGTTTTCGCGCGGCTTCGACGGTGTGTTGATGCTCGGCTGCAAGCCCGGCGACGACTACCAGTGCCACTTCATCAAGGGCAGCGAACTCCTGGCCACGCGGATGACGAACGTCCGCGAGACGCTGTCATCGCTGATGCTCGAGCCCGAGCGCGCGCAGGTGATGGAGGTGGCCATCTCGGAATTCGACACCTTGCCGGACCGGCTCGCGGAGTTCGTCGATGTGATCAAGCGCGTCGGCCTGAACCCGATGAAAGGCTTTTAGTGGCCTGTAACAGCGAATTCGCGCGTGCCCTGCGCGCCGGCGCGGCCGATTGCTTTGTCGCTCGCCTTGCGCGTATGCGTCGGCTACGCGACGCGGCTCGCTTCGCGCACTCGGCTCGCGCTGGTGCGCCTTTCCCTCTCGAATCGACTGTTACAGGCCACTTGTGCTAGCGACGCCGGACCTCGCATTCAAGCGCCAGATCCTCGCGCTCGACGCGGGCGATCTCACGCGTTGCTACCAGTGCGGCACGTGCTCCGTGGTGTGCCCGCTGTCGACACCCGACAACCCGTTCCCGCGCAAGGAGATGATCTGGGTCCAGTGGGGGCTGCGGGAGCGGGCGCTGGCGAGCGCGTCGATCTGGCTCTGTCACCAGTGCGCGACATGCACCGCCTACTGTCCCCGCGACGCGAAGCCGGCCAACGTCATGGCGGCACTCCGAGACGCGAGCCGCGCTCACTATGCCGTGCCCGCGTTCATGGGGCGGGCGCTGGCTGATCCCCGCTACCTGCCGCTGCTCTTTGCGTTCCCTGCCCTGATATTCCTCGCTCTGTTGGGCTGGCTCGGCCGACTTGGCAGACTCCCCGAGGGGCGCGTCGTGTTCTCCAAGTTCATTCCGATCCTTTACGTCGAGGGGATCATGACGTTGTTCGTCGGCCTCGCGGTCCTCGGGGCGGTGGCAGGCGGCGTGCGCTATTGGCGGGCGATGACACAAGCAGCGGGCAACCTCGGCGGCCGACCGAGCACGGCACTCGTGCAGACGATCCTGACCATCCTGCGCCACCGGCGGTTTTCCGATTGCAAAACGCAGGCGCCCGGCACGCGCACGACCTACAAGGACCATCTGCATCCGACCCACTTTGCCGTGCTCTGGGGTTTCCTCGGACTGGTCGCCACGACCACCGCCGTCGGCATCGGTAT
>DAITAC010000138.1:6855-8920 GCA_036824465.1 Burkholderiaceae bacterium | reverse complement strand
CTGACGGTGGAGCCGAGTTCGCCGAGACTGTCGCTCAGTGCACCGATATCGCCGATCGATGTGGCGTTGCTTCCGCTGTAGTAGCTCGACACCGCCTGCGCGACCGCGGCAGCGCCCAGCACCGCGGCAAAGCGATCGGCCCACGTCTTCTCCACACCGAGCGCGAGCGCGTAGGGGAGCTTGCCGGCAAACTCCTCGGGGGTGAGGCGCGGCGTCTGCATCTTCGCCAGAGCGTCGCCTTCGGCTACGCCGAGGTACAGGCGCAGTCCGTCGATCTCGTCCTTCAGCCGCCGCCCCTGCTGCGTGTACGCGGGCATCAGATAGGCGAACAGCAGCAGCGCCAATGCGAGCACGACACCGGTACCGATCACGATCGGCAGCGCGGCGTTGAGCACGATTGCAGCCGCGATCGTGGCGGCGGCACCGATGCCGGCGAGCACGAGCGGCGTGCGGTTGCGCTTGAACAGCACGTCGGTGTACTGGTGCTCGAGCGCCTCGCTCAGTTCGCGCTGCGCCGCCTGGACCGATGGGTCGTACTTCTTCGCGAGCTGCGTGGCCTGACTGCCGCCGAAGAGCTTATCGGCCATCGTCTTCTCGCCGGTACCGAACGCCACCTCGCGGCCGGTGCGCGTCAGCGCGAAGACGTCTTCGCTCTGATTGATCTTCAGGTAGCCGCGCGCGCCCAGCCCGAGCAGCGCGGCCGCGAAGCAGCGGCTGTCGAACGCCATGCGGTCGACGAAGCGCACCGCGGCCGCGCTCATCAACGAGGGCGGCTCGTAGCGCGGAAAGAGCGGCCCCGGCCTGGGATCGCGGCCGATGCGGTCCCAGCGCCGATAGAGAAACGCCCAGACCAGCAGCACGCCGCCGAACGCAACGCCGGCACCGACGTTGTCCTGCACGAACCAGCGCGCCCGCGCGAGCACCGACGGCGGCGCGACCAGGCTCTTGGGAAAGGCGAGCACCAGCGTGAGCCCTTGATACGGCGCGAGCGGGCGCGTGGTCTCGTATTCGGCGCCGCCATCGAGCACGCGTGCGGTGTAGTCGCTGCCGCGCGCGCCGAACGGACCCGTGTACGCCTCCGCGGACAACTGCGCGGCAGGCACCGGTTGCGGCAACGTCACGCGCGCACTCGCGCGGTCGATCGCGAAGGTCCAGCCGTTGCCGGTCACGTTCCAGTACAGCTCATCGTACGTTCCGAAGAACCCGAGCTGGCGCGCGGTCCGATAGCGGATCTCGTAGCGATGCTCGCCGCGATCGAGCAGCACGTCGCTGCGGCCGATGCGGATGCGCACGCCGTTGGCCAGCGTCTCGAGCGCGTAGTGCTCGGGCGCACCGTCGCGGTTCACCGCAACCACGTCGAACGGCACGCGCACCTTGTTGCCGGCGCGATCGGTGTATTCGGTCGGAAAGTCGCGCAGGATGCCGCGCCGGATGCTCGCGCCCTCGGCACGCACGACGATGGTCTCGGTGACGGCCAGCCCGCCGTCGGCGCCGATCGCGATGTCGGACGCGAAGTCGAGGATGCGCTCGTCCGCGGCGGCGACCACGCACGCCAGCATGAGCGCACAGCCGGCGAGGAACCGCCTCACAGCCGCACCTCGACCGCGCCGCGCTCGTCGCTCTCGAAGAACGCTGCGGGCCGGAAGGCGAACAGCCTGGCGACGATCAGGTCGGGGAACGTCTGCAGCCTTGTGACGTACTGCTTGACCGCGCCGTTGTAGAAGCGCCGCGCGAATTGCAGGTGGTCTTCGACCTCGACCAGTTTGTCGGCGAGGTCGCGAAAGCCCGCGTCGGCCTTGAGCTGCGGATAGTTCTCCTGCAACAGCAGCAGCCGCGCGAGCGCGCCGCCGAACTGCGACTCGGCCGCGAAGCGCTCGGCGTGCGTGCCGCGCGCGCTGTCCTGCGCGGCGTGCTGCTGCGCCTGCGCGCGCAGCGCCACGACCGCCTCCAGCGTGGCGCGTTCATAGGCGGCGTAGCCGCGCACGACCTCGACCAGACGCGGCACCAGATCGGCTCTACGCTTCAACTGCACGTCGATGTCGGCGTAGCCCTGCGCGACCAGGTT